>CALVBB010000044.1 GCA_944325705.1 Candidatus Gastranaerophilales bacterium | reverse complement strand
GAGCATTTCCTGCAAGTATTCAGGATCGTCAACTTTTTCGTTTTCAGTCCAGCCTTTAGTACAAATCTGGTTGAACATAGCGTCATAGAACCCTGCGATTAAGAGGTTGTTACCAGATATGTCTATGCCTGTTACATAGTTGAAGGTGAACAGGTTGTCTGAAACAAGGGTACTACTAGAATACACATCCTGAACATTATAGTGTGAATTTGAAATACCTTCCATATACTGGGCAAAGTAAGTTAAATAAGCTTCGGCCATATTTGAAAGACTTAAACCGTAACCGCAGTTATAATCGTCACCTCTGTTATGATAGTAAACATAACCTATATAATTGTTATGATTATCTTTTACCCATCCCTGAGGGTGTTCTGAACCTCTACGGCTATCTGCAGTAGAAGCAGCAGCGTTATCTTTAGCATCTGCATCATTGGAAAGAGCCTCAAGAGACTCCATGACTTTTGTTCTGGCGTATTCCAAAGCGGTCTGAGTATAAGGATCTCCTGTATCAAGAAGTGTTTCAATTGGTTGGAACATCTGCTCCCAAAAACTTGAGGTAGCAACCATATCAACTATGCTTTTTCTTCCAAATTCAGAACCATCAACATTCTTGTTATCAGTCTGCAATCCATAGATTCCAATATCTCCCCTGAGAATATCTGCCAGCGAGCATTCATAATTATCAGCAAAGGTATTACCTGTTGCAGAATCATATATGTCAAGATTTCCAACACCATTATCGGTAAGCATTTCAGTAAAATCAAATTTTACATCGTTTAGCATGTTTACCAATTCTTCATAAGAACATTTCGCGGTGTTAACGTTTACTAAATCGGCTGAACCTACACCTGCCATCTGGTTGTACTTGGTTAACACTAAATCATCCGCCAGCTTCTGGCTGATTACTCCGTTCTGCGCCATTGCCTGAATAAACAAATTGCGCTGATCCGACGATGGCAAACCGCCTAGACCTTCCTGCGGTATCCCTGCTGCTTTTGCTGCCCGCGCAAGACCGGTGTTTAGGACTATTCGACCGGATGTGTCGGTTATCGGCGATGGAATATAATCGTTTAACGCCGATGGGCTCATCAACAGGTTATACGAAAGCTGCTGCTGTTGTGAACCGTTTCCGTAGAAATCATATACTAATTTTGTCTGGTTTATCGCATTCTGATACTCCTCGGACACGTTATTCATGTCGCGGGAGAGCGCCAGTTTCTGATGTGAAAGCCGCATTGACTCATATTCACAGTCAGATTTTCTGGCTGTAATGGTTAATAATCTAGCCTGTGATGCTGATAAACCCATTGTTTAACTCAAAATCCTTTCAAATTTAGTGACTTTTCCTAATCTTTCATGTAGTATGACGGATTTTATATTTTAAATCTTTAAAATTAAGGCTAACCATGTAATAAAAGTTTACAAAAATATAATTGTAATAAAATGTAAAGATGAGTTTTAAAATGGCTGAAATTCAATTATACTCTGAGATAGGATAGGATAGGATAGGATAGGAGGGAGACGTGTAAAGTTTTTTAGGCATGTGCTGATACTTAAAATGTACTCAAAATCAATCTTTCAAACAACTCAAAATTCTTTTAAATTTAGTGACTTTTCCTAATCTTTCAATATGCAAAATTTAAAAGAAAAACAAGAAAGGAAAAAGGAGTAAGACATGGGTTTATCGGCATCACAGGCCAGATTATTAACCATTACAGCCAGAAAGTCTGACTGTGAATATGAGTCAATGCGTCTTTCACACCAGAAGCTGGCGCTCTCCCGCGACATGAATAACGTTTCCGAGGAGTATCAGAATGCGATAAACCAGACAAAATTAGTTTACGATTTTTACGGCAACGGTTCACAACAGCAGCAGCTGTCGTATAATTTGTTGATGAGCCCATCGGCGTTAAACGATTATATTCCATCGCCGATAACCGACACATCCGGTCGAATAGTCCTAAACACCGGTCTTGCGCGGGCAGCAAAAGCAGCAGGGATACCGCAGGAAGGTCTAGGCGGTCTGCCATCGTCGGATCAGCGCAATTTGTTTATTCAGGCAATGGCGGAGAATGGGGTAATCAGCCAGAAATTAGCAGATGATTTAGTATTAACCAAGTACAACCAGATGGCAGGCGTAGGTTCAACCGACCTCGTAAACGTTAACACCGCTGAATGTTCTTATGAAGAGTTAAAGAACATGCTAAACGATGTAAAATTTGATTTTACTGATATAGTAGCACATACAGGTGGTTCCGATTTGGAAATTTATGTTGATGGCGTAGAGTTGTCAGACAGCGATGGGCGTGTAACAGGAGATATGTCCCTTGCAGATATTTTAAACGGCAACGTCAGCTTAAGAGGTATTGCAGATGATAACAAATCCTTACGAGGAAATAACGGCCTGTACGACTATTCCGTTGTAGACAAGGTCGCAACCTGCAGTTTCTGGTCGGAAATGGAAGCTGCAATTGTAGCATTATTAGATACAGGCGACCCTTATACTCAGGCAGCCTTAGAATATGCAAGCAGCAAAGTCTACTCAACAATTGAATGTCTATCAACACCTGAAGGAGCTGATTGGTCTAACGCAGCTTACCACGGTACAGACAAAAAACGAAGCAACAGTTCAATAAGAAAGAAATTGAACAGTAAAGTAGACCAGTATATTGGTTACGTTTCAGAACAGAATTCCGGCGATAAATTTAACGATGCCTACGGTCTTAACCTGACCAATATGTGTAAAGCATACCTCACATACTTTGCACAGTATATGGAAGGTATCTCTAATTCTCACTACGAGGTTACAAAACAGGTTGACACAAGTACATTGATTGACGACAACCTCTTCACCTTCACCTACGTAACAGGTATAGACACATCAGGCAATAACCTGTTAATAGCAGGGTTCTATGACGCACTGTTCAACCAGATTTGTACTAAAGGCTGGACTGAAAACGAAAAAGTTGACGATCCTGAATACTTGCAGGAAATGCTC
>CALVBB010000043.1 GCA_944325705.1 Candidatus Gastranaerophilales bacterium | reverse complement strand
AAAGACTGATGCCCATCTCTTAGCGAAGTCTCTGTTATCTTTAACTTCATCTATTTCCTCCTTTAATTCTTTAAATTAAATTTTGATAATTTTAATATGATTTAATCTCCTTTAAGTATTCTTTAGCTCCCTTTGTCATATATGGTATTATTGAAGTTAAAATAAATTTAGCTCCCCAACTGATTGCTTGTTTTCCTTCTTCAGAATTATTAACAAATATCCCAGCTATCTTACCAGCTTTATTTATTTTAGAAATAGTTTCTTTTATTATCTCCAAAACCTTAGGATGTGAATTTGAATATCCCATAGAAGCTGCTAAATCGTTTGGACCTATAAAAAACATTTCCACACCCTCTACTAATAAAATTTCATCTAAATTTTTTATTGCTTGTACTGTCTCTATCTGAATACTTATAAAAATATTTTCATTTGCCTTCTCCAAATATATATTCTTATCTCCTACCATTCCATATGAAGCTGCTCTAGTAAAAAAAGCTATCCCTCTTTCTCCTTTTGGTGCATATAAAGATGCTCTCACAATATTTTTCGCATCCTCAGCTGTATTTACTACTGAAATTAAAACTCCTTCTGCTCCCATATCTAAAGCTTTATGAATATTTTCTGAATTATCATGAGTACACCTTACTATTACTGGTACTCCTTGACACTGAGAAGCTCTAACCATTTCTAATATAGTTGCTTGATTTAAAATTCCATGTTCATTATCTACAACAATAAAATCAAATCCTAAAAGTGCTGTATATTCAGCAATATCAGCTAATCCAAATGTTACAAATGAACCAAACAAAATTTCTTTTTTTAACTTTTCTTTTATTTTCATAAAATTCTCACCTTTTCAAACTTGTATGTTGTATACAGTATTTATGGTATTTTTATTATATTTTATATTATTTTAAATGTCAACACTTATTTATTTTTTACACTTTTTCATTTATTAATAAAACTTTAAGTATTGTTATAAAACATTATATTCTTAAAAAAAGTGTTGACTTTTTCAAAAAAGAATGTATACTGTATATAAAGAATTTATACTGTATACATGTATTGGTGGTGTTTTTATCTTTTATAAAAAATCATAAAGGGGGAGTTTGTTTGAATTCTGTTAAATTTAATCTAAATGGTATTATCGATTTACATGTTCATTCTTGGCCTGACATTAGAAAAAGAGCATATACTGATTTTCAATTAATGGAGGCTGGAGTAAAGATTGGAGCTAGGGCAATTGTTATAAAGTCTCATCATGGAACAACTATGAATAGAGCTTCTTTAGTTAACGAACATAATAAAATTTTATATAATGGAAATAATAACCTTACAGTTTTTGGTGGTATTGTTCTTAATTATGCTGTTGGTGGTATTAATCCTATAGCAGTAGAAACTGCTTTAAAATTAGGCGCTAAAATTGTTTGGTTACCTACTATAAGTGCAGAAAATCATATGAAAAAATATGGTAAAACTGGCGGTATTTCTTGTACAATTAATGGAGAAGTTATCCCAGAGTTAATTGAAGTTTTAAATTTGGTAAAAGAATATGATGTAATTTTAGCTACAGGTCATCTTTCACCAGAAGAAATATTCATAGTTGTAAAAAAAGCTAAAGAAATGGGTATCAATAAAATCCTTATAAACCATCCTGAATTTTGGGTAGTTGGTCTAACTGAAGAGCAACAAATAGAGCTCGTAAAAACATACGATGTTTATCTTGAAAGATGCTTTGCTCAACCACTTGGTAATGGTATCTACAAAAGTAATTTAGAAGATAATTATAATATAATAAAAAAAATAGGAAGTAAAAATATTATTGTTGATACAGATGGAGGACAAGTAGAAAACCCTAATTGGGAAATCGCTTTTGAAGAATATGTAACTTATCTTTATAACAAGGGAATTACGATAGAAGAACTTGATATAATGACAAAAGTTAATGGTGCTAAACTTTTAGGAATATAAAGGAGAGTGGATAATCTGTGGCAAGTTTATTCGTTGTACTAGCTATTGTTATAGCTATTGCGTTAGGTTATAAAACTAGAATTAATACTGGATTTTTTGCTATTGGATTTGCTTATATAATTGGATGTTTTGTTTTAGAAATAAGCACTTCAAAAGTAATAACTATGTGGCCTATAAAAATTTTCTTTGTTATTTTTGCTGTTTCTATATTTTACAATTTTCCTATGGCTAATGGCACTTTAGAAAAATTGTCACAACATATGCTATATAAAACAAGAAAATTTCCATATTTACTCCCATTTGCAATCTTTTTTTCAGCAACTTTTATTGCTGGATTAGGAGCTGGTTATTTTACTGTATTAGCATTTTTTGCGCCTTTAACTTTAATTTTATGTGAAAAAACTGGCTTAAATAAGTTAACTGGAGCTTTAGCTGTTAACTATGGTTCATTAGCAGGAGCAAACTTTATGACTAGTGCCAGTGGAATAATTTTTAAAGGCCTTATCGAAAATTCTGGTTATCAAAGTAGTGCTTTTTCCTATACTTCTACTATATTTTTTTCAACACTAATTATACCTATTATTGTTTTAACTTTTTTAATTATAAAAGATATTTCAAAATTAAAAAATAAGAAATTAGAAATAGAAGTTCCTGAGAAATTTAATTCTATCCAAAAAAGTACCTTAAATCTAATTTTTTTAATGGTATTTCTTGTATTAATTTTCCCAATTCTAAATACTCTATTTCCAAATAATTCTTTAATTAAATTTATTAATAGTAGATTAGATATTGGACTAATTGCCATTATTTTTTCAATAATTGCTTTTATAATGAAATTAGGAAAAGAAAAAGAGATTATAGCAAAAGTTCCTTGGAATACTCTTATTATGATTTGTGGTGTTGGAATGCTTATCTCTGTTGCTATAGAAGCTGGAACTATAGAACTATTATCTAGTTGGATAAGTAGTTCTATTCCTAAGTTTTTAATACCTATTGTTTTATGTATTGTTGGTGGAATAATGTCTTCTTTTAGTAGTACATTAGGTGTTGTTGCTCCCGCATTATTTCCTATTATTCCAATAATTGCAAATATAACAGGAATAAATCCTTCTATTTTATTTACAGCTACAATAGTTGGGGCTCAGGCTACATCAATTTCACCTTTTTCGTCTGGTGGAAGTTTGATTTTAGGCTCTGCTTCTGACGAAGAAAGAGATGGCCTTTTTGAAACTCTTTTATTTAAAGGAGTTTCTATAACACTTTTGTCTTCAATTATATTTAGTATTGTTATTAGTTATATATTTTAAATTTATTTTATAATAATATTTGGAGGTTTTTTATGGTTAAACTTTTTGAAAATGGAATTTTTTTGTTAAACGGGAAAGAGATTGTAACTGAATCTGTTCTTTCTAAAGAAGAGGCTAAAAAGGGAACTATCACTTACTCGATTCTTAAAGCACATAATCAAAATGATAATATGGAAAATTTAAAAATGAAATTTGATGCAATGGCTTCTCATGATATTACATTTGTTGGTATTATCCAAACCGCTAAAGCATCCGGAATGAAAAAATTTCCGCTTCCGTATGTTTTAACTAACTGTCATAATTCTCTTTGTGCCGTTGGAGGTACAATTAATGAAGATGATCATATGTTTGGATTATCAGCAGCTAAAAAATATGGTGGAATTTATGTTCCTCCTCATATTGCCGTTATTCATCAATTTATGAGAGAAAAATTTGCTGGTTGTGGAAAAATGATTTTAGGTTCTGATTCTCATACAAGATATGGTGCTCTAGGAACTATAGCTATTGGAGAAGGTGGAGGAGAATTAGTAAAACAATTACTTGAACAAACATATGATATTGCCTATCCAGAAGTTATAGCTATCTATCTAGATGGAAAACCTAATCCTTGGATTGGTCCTCAAGATATTGCTTTAGCTATAATAGGCGCTGTTTTTAATAAAGGATATGTAAAAAATAAAATTGTTGAATTTGTTGGTCCTGGTGTTAGCAGTATGACAACTGATTTTAGAAATGGAGTCGATGTTATGACTACTGAAACTGCCTGCTTATCTTCTGTTTGGAGAACTGATGAAGATACAAAAGAATTTTTAAAGCTTCATGGTAGAGAAAATGAATATAAAGAATTAAATCCTAAAGATATTGCCTATTATGATGGTTGTGTTTACGTCGATTTATCAACAGTTAAACCTATGATTGCTCTCCCATTCCATCCAAGTAACGTTTATGAAATAGATGAGCTTAATAAAAACCCTTATGAAATCTTCAAAAAAATTGAAGAAGAAGCTAAAGCACTAACAGGTAAAAATTTATTTTCTTTAACTGATAAAATAGTTGATGGTAAAATTATGGTTCAACAAGGAGTTATTGCTGGTTGTGCTGGTGGAAATTATACAAATCTTGTAGAAGCTGCTTTCTATTTAAAAAATAAAAGTTGTGGTAATGATGAATTTTCTCTTTCTGTTTATCCATCTTCACAACCTGTTTTTGTTGATTTATTAAAGAAAGGGGTAATAAGTGATTTAACAAATTCAGGAGCTATTATAAGAACTGCATTCTGTGGTCCTTGTTTTGGTGCTGGAGATACTCCTGCTAATAACGGATTTAGTATTCGTCATACAACAAGAAACTTTCCAAATAGAGAAGGATCAAAGCCTGGTGTTGGACAAATGTCTGCAGTAGCACTAATGGATGCAAGATCTATTGCTGCAACAGCTGCTAATGGCGGAGTTTTAACTTCAGCAGAAGTACTATATAAAGAACATTCAATTCCTGAATATGACTTTGATGAAACATCTTATAATAATAGAGTCTATTATGGATTTGAAAACGGTAATCCTGAAGCTGAATTAAAATATGGCCCTAATATTAAAGATTGGCCTGAAATTGATAAACTTTCTGATAATGTTTTATTAAAAGTTTGTTCTAAAATAATGGATCCTGTAACAACTACTGATGAACTTATTCCATCTGGAGAAACTTCATCATATCGTTCTAATCCTTTGGGACTTGCTGAATTTACTTTATCTAGAAGAGATCCTAATTATGTTTCTAAAGCAAAAGATGTACAAAAAATTGAAAAAGATAGAAAAGAAGGAGTTTCTAAAGAGTTGGAAGTAATATTATCTAAAATTAATCAAATTCCTGGTCAAGAAAATATAAAGCTAAAAGATATACAAGTTGGAAGTACTATTTATGCTGTTAAACCTGGAGATGGTTCTGCTAGAGAACAAGCTGCTTCTTGCCAAAGAGTATTAGGTGGTTTAGCTAATATTTGTGAAGAATATGCAACTAAACGTTATCGTTCTAATTTAATTAACTGGGGAATGTTACCATTTCAAATGAAAGAAACTCCAGATTTTGAAGTAGGAGATTACATTTATATTCCTAATATAAATGAGGTTTTAAGTGGAGATATGAAAAATATTTCTGCCTATATTTTAGGAGATACAATTAAAAAAATTAATTTATATGTTTCTAACTTAACAAATACAGAAAAAGATATAATAAAGGCTGGATGTCTTATCAATTATAATAGAAAATAGTTAATTAATTTTAATTTTTATATTTAAGGGGGCTACATTATGTATTTATCTATAATTGGTTTTTTGATGTTATTTTTAATTATTTATCTTTTATTTAAAGAAAAATCAATACCTATGATTCTTTTTATTACAATTCCAGTTATTGCTGCTTTTGCTGCTGGTTTTTCTGTGGAAGAGGTAACAAAATTTATACAAAAAGGAATCGGAACGGTTAGTAACATGTCTATTCTTTTTATATTTTCAGTTACTTTCTTTGGAGTAATGTCTGATGCTGGAATGTTTGATGTTCTTGTTAGTAAATTAGTAAAAAAAGCTGGAACTAATGTTATATTAATAGCAGTTATTACAGCTGTAATAGCCATATTCGCTCATTTAGATGGTGCTACTGTTACAACAGTTCTAGTTACAGTTCCTGCTATGTTACCTTTATACAAAAAATTAAATATAAGACCTCAACTATTACTTCTTATCACAGGATGTGGAATGGGAGTTATGAATCTTTTACCTTGGGGTGGTCCTGTTGCAAGAGCTGCAGCAGTTATTAATATGGATCCTAATCAATTATGGCATATTTTAATTCCTATTCAAATTCTTGGAATGATTGCTACAATTGCTTTAGGGGTTGTTATGGTTGTTAAAGAAGTAAAGTTTCATAATGCAGGTATAATTCAAAATAATATAACTTTTATTGAAGCCGTTGATAACACTTTAGACAAACAATCTGAAAACTTAAAAAGACCTAAGTTAGTTTTATTTAATTTTATTTTAACAGCAGCTGTTTTAGGAGTTTTACTTTTAAATAAGTTTCCTACATACTTTGTCTTTATGTGGGGATGTGCTATTGCACTAATTGTTAATTATCCAAATTTGAAAGATCAAAAAGCAAGAATAAAAGCACATGCTCCTGCAGCTTTAGATGTATCAGCTGTAATGCTTGCTGCTGGAATAATGGTTGGAATTTTAGGACAAAGTGGTATGTTAGAAGCTATGGCTATTCCACTTTTAAAAATAATTCCAGCTACAATTGCTAGATATCTTCACATTCTTATGGGAATTGTTGCTCTTCCTTTAGGAACAATGCTTGGAACAGATTCTTATTTTTATGGATTATTGCCTTTATGTATAGAAATTGGTCAAAACTATGGTGTTACTCCTTTAAATATGGCAATATCTATGTTGATTGGTAAAAATTTATCTCTACTTGTTAGTCCTCTTGTTCCAGCTACATATCTTGCAATAGGTCTAGCTAGTGTTGAATTAAAAGAACATGTAAAATATAGTATTATTCCTTTATGGATTGTTGGTATTATCATGTTAATCTTTGCTATAGTAATAGGATTAATTGCTATATAATTTATAACAAATTTTATATATTTTACCTTTAGGGGCTGTTGCAAATTGATAATTTTTAATCATTAATTTGCTCAGCTCCTTTTTTTTACCAAAAAAATAGAAACTATTTTTATGATTTCTAAAAATTTTATAATTTTATTTATTTTTCTGTAGCACAAAAAAATAGTTTAAATTTTTAATTAAATTAAACTGCTTTCAATGGATAAAGTGTTGTTCCTTTGCAGTTTCTTATCCTTCGGCTTATGTATCTATTAAAATTGTAGCCCACACAAAATATTCCTATCTCTCTTAAAACACTTCTTTTACCTCGCACTTTTAACTTTCTCAATTTCATATCTTCCTTTAAAACTGCGAAAGCTCCTTCAACTTGAATACTTCTATTTAATTTCAAACGTTTTCCATATTCGCTTGAAATATTTTCTTTTGATTTATCTGATAGTATTCTGAATCTCGCATTGTATTTT
>CALVBB010000042.1 GCA_944325705.1 Candidatus Gastranaerophilales bacterium | reverse complement strand
AAATACATTTTCTCTTATTCCGCACTGACGGTGACGCCCTTCACCGCCCAATCATAGTTCTGCATTGCCTGCTGAAGAGCCAAATCTGCGCAGGTAAATCCCGACTGCGCCTGAAGATAGGCCAGCTCCTGCTGCAGATATCCCAGCTGGCTTAAGCTTCCATTCTGCCATTGAAGCTGCGCCGCATTCCAGGTAAGCTGCGCGCTCTGCATGGCTGTTGCCGCAGAATCGTAGGCTGCCTTCTGCTCCAGGATCGTATCATAGAGCGTCTGTATGCTGGACCGCAGACTATCCTCGCTGTACTCCACATTGCGAAGCTTATTCTTTGTCTGTGTTGTTGTCTTTGTCGTCCGGACCTGGAGATCTGACATGCCGCCGCCCGCAGAGGACCGCAGACTGATCAGCTCGTAATTATTTCCCACCGCCTTCTCCTTATCCGCGTTCACGTCAATAGAGGCAATGGCCCCCACATCTGCTGCGGGAACCGGACCAATCTCCGGGTTTTCGTCCGCGTCATACCCTGTAAAGCTGCACAGGCTTTTGTAAAGCTGGCTGATTGTGTCATCCAGGCTGTTTAAGGTGCTCCCTGCAGAGGCCGCCTGGGCCGCCGCAGAGAGCACATCGCCGCTCACCGCCAGTCCCTGAGCCTCCATCGTCTGCTGGATCTGGCGGGCAGTCTCCGCAATTTCGAGTGCCTTAGCTGCCACAGCCCGCTGAGAGAGGAGCTGCTCGTACTGGTTCATGAGGAGCTGAACATTGTATACCAGTGTGTTGAGCTGCCGGTTCAAGGTTTTTTCATTTCTTGCCCCAGATTTCTCCATTGACCGATCCAGAGATGCTGCCGTGCTCCGCATCTGTTTGGCCGTCATCCGATTTGTAACAATCTCTGTCTGCACATCCACTATATCTGAAGCCGGTATCTGGTCGATGGCATCCTCCAGCGCTTCCGCCTGATCGAGCAGATCCCTCGCCATAATCCGGCTTTCCACTGCAATCTGTGCCTGATCCTCTTCTGAATTTTCCATCCTGTCATAAGCGCTTTTTATGGGGCCGTAAAAATTCTTAATCAAATCGGGGATCTCCTCATACTCCATATGGCTGTCCTCAAGCTGTGCCATATAGGCAAGATACTCCTGTGTCGGAGCCTCCCCCGGGCCATCTGCCAGCACCTCTGCTGGAAATACCAACGCTAGCAAAAAAGCACACCCTGCGGCTGCAGTCCGCTTAAAAAATTCTTTCCGAATCATTCGCATCTGTCTCCTCCCCTTTCTAATTCGAGGTGGTAAGGCCCTTTACATTCCAGTCATAGCCTTCCATCGCAAGGAGAAGCTGGAGCTTCTGGGAGTTCACGCTGTTCTTAGCTGAAATATAAGCATTCTCTGCTGTCTTATATTCCAGCTCTGTACCCTGGCCCACGCTCTTTTTGACCGCCGCTTCGTTCAGGTCAACCGCCGCTGTCTCCAGCTGTATCTGCGCTGCGTTCAGTGCATCCCTGGCCGTCAGCACTGTGTCATACTGGGTTCGCAGGGAGCGAAGAGCCGTATCCTTCGCATTCTGGATGTCCACCTGATTGGCCTCCACCAGATCCTGGCTGCTCAAATTTCCCGCCTTTTTCTCATAATATTTCACATCGTAATTATTGGCCGCAGCGGTCTGAGAGTCTGCCTCTGGATTCATAGAATCAATCCGGCTAAGATCCGGTTCCGGCACCGGCATGATCTCCGGCTGGGCATCCACGTCCCAGCCAAGCATCAGGCAGAGTCCTCGGTGTACATTCTCTGCTGACTTCTGCGCGGAGAGAATCGCACTGTCTTGATCCTGCACACTCTTCTGCGCATTTAGCACATCTATCTGCGTAGCCATGCCCACAGCCTGCTGGGCCTGGGCCACTTGGTACTGCGCCTCCAGCAAATCACGGGTGCTCTGCAGCGTCTCCAAATTGTATTGCGACTGCTCATAAGTCACCATCAGCTGCTGGGCCTGATATACAAGACTCGCCTCTGTCTGATCATATTGGATTTTCTCCATATCCGCATCCTGATAATTATTATCTGCCTGCTGCGTCAAAAGGTTAGCAGAATAGCGCAGGCTGGCCGCCGATACATCATCATCCACAGAATCCACCTGATCCCAGATATCCTGAATATCATCCATATAGGCGTCGTACACATCATTCAAATCCTTATTCCTCTGATCCGCATAGGTGGACCGGTTGCTGCGCACAGTAGGATTATATTCATGAATAAGATCCGCCAGCTCGTCATATTCCATCACATTGTCCCGAAGGGAGGCCCATTTTTCCTCTGTATAGGCAAACTCCGGGCTCAAGTCCTGATTATAATTTGGTGCGGGCGGCTCGGGCGGCTGGTATGTATTGTCATCCGGATGATTTACTGCCGCAAATGCGGAAAATGGCATTGCCGCTGTCATAGCTGCCGCTGTTAAAATAGCCGTCAAACGATGTTTGCATATCTTCTTGTTCTGCTGTCTCATTCTTATATTCTCCTCTTTCTGAAATAAATGATTATCTCTGGCTGCAATCCTGCTCTGTCCCTGTGCAGGCCCCCCGCTCCAGAATCTGAAGCTCCCTGGACGCGGTCTTTAGAATCAGCTCCTGGTCCGCCTCCTCCTTATAATAAAGAGCAATGCCCTTCATGGAGAGCAGAAGGCTGATCTCCGCCGTATATGCAAAGGTTTCCTGGTCCATCGGACACCTTATCTTGTCCAGACGGTCATACAGCTTTTTTATAAATTCCTCAGAGCGCAGATCCTGGGGATCCTGAAAATGAAAGCCTTCCCCTCCAAATATCTGGCCTTGGTTGACTACATTCAAATCTGAGAACAGATTTTTATACATCTTATATCCCACTCCGGATGTTCCTTCATCCATAAGCTGCTTGAGCAGTCGCAGAGGAACCTCGAAAAAATATCCCCCTGCCTGATCCATCGCTGCCAGGACTGTCTCCTCAAAACGTTCTCTGAACCCTCTCAAAACGTAGCGGACCAGGTCCTCCTTGTCT
>CALVBB010000041.1 GCA_944325705.1 Candidatus Gastranaerophilales bacterium | reverse complement strand
CAGCATCCGTCAGATCGCCATGCAGGGAGAGTTCAACGAGTTTGACCTGAATGTGTTTTTCTCTGCCAAAGGCAAAGGTGACGAGGCCCGCTTCGTATATGAAAACGAGGTACAGAAGTGGCTGGACCTGATCCGCGGTTCCTATCTGCCCTCAAACATTGACGATATGAAGCTGGGACAAGACAAGCGGCCCCCCATGCCGTATTCGGATACTCGGCTGCTGAACGTCCTTGCACATACACTCTGGTTCCTTCCCAATGTGGCATCCTGCCAGGCTATGTATAACCTGATGATGCAGCGGCAGAACGATTGGTTCAACCAGCGGTACCACATTTACGTTTGCGCCGGCCCTAAAGCTGGTATTGGCCTTGATGCGCTTGCTCCCGTTCTGCGGAATATGGGCGACCCGCTCAAGACGCGGACCATCACCCTCTCTTGCGGCAAGCTGACCACCGGCGTCACCGTAAAGCCGTGGACTGGTGTGTTTATGCTTCGTAACCTGAAAAGTCCGGAAACCTATTTCCAGACTGCGTTCCGCGTCCAGTCTCCCTGGGAGATTAAGGACGAATTCGGCAACCGCCAGATCATGAAGCAGGAATGCTATGTGTTCGACTTTGCCCTAGATCGTGCGCTCCGCCAGATCGCAGACTATAGCTGCCGGTTGGATGTCAATGAAGCCAACCCGGAGAAAAAGGTGGCGGAATTCATCAATTTCCTGCCCGTTCTGGCCTACGATGGCAGCTCCATGCGGCAGATCAACGCTCAGGACGTGCTGGATATTGCTATGGCGGGTACGTCTGCCACGCTGCTGGCAAAGCGGTGGGAATCCGCGCTGCTGGTGAATGTGGACAACGATACCTTGTCCCGTCTGATGGCCAGCAAGGAGGCCATGGATGCCCTAATGAGCATCGAGGGCTTCCGTTCCCTGAATCAGGACATTCAGACGATAATTAACAAGTCCGAGGCCGTGAAAAAGGCAAAGAAAGAGGGCGGCGAAAAGACTCCCAAGGAAAAGAAGGAGCTCTCCGATGAGGAGAAAGAGTACAAATCCATGCGAAAGAAAATCCAGGAGAAGCTCATCAAGTTTGCTACCCGGATTCCTGTTTTCATGTACCTGACAGATTACCGTGAACGGTCTCTGAAAGATGTCATCACGCAGTTGGAGCCTGGCCTGTTCAAAAAAGTGACTGGTCTTAACGTGAAGGATTTTGAATTGCTCTGCTCCCTTGGGGTTTTTAATGCCAACCTGATGAATGACGCCATTTTCAAATTCAAGCGCTATGAAGACGCCAGCCTTTCCTACAC
The DNA here is from genome assembly GCA_944325705.1 of Candidatus Gastranaerophilales bacterium. Lineage (GTDB taxonomy): Bacteria > Cyanobacteriota > Vampirovibrionia > Gastranaerophilales > Gastranaerophilaceae > Scatousia. The sequence continues at coordinate 1,353 of CALVBB010000041.1, read as the reverse complement.
CGGCATTGATAAGCACGCAGGAAAAGACGTGGGCGGCTGGGATACCGTCATCAAACGTGAGGAATATGAGCGGCTGTTCTATAACCAGCAGTCCACAATGGAAGCGCCCACCATCTTTGAGGTTCCGCCTGTGGAGGAGATTCCACTTCCGAAAAAGCCAGAAGCGGCACCGCCGAAGCCAGCGCCCGCTACACCGGTTTCAGAGCCGAAACCAGCCAAGCCAAGAGTAACACCACCTTCTGTTACAGCACAGTATGGGATACGCAGCACCATGCCACAACAGCAGCCCGTCAAGAAAGAGGAGATTGTGGTCCCAGATGTTCAGGATGGGTCCAAAGTGCTCCACAAGAGCTTTGGTGAGGGCACGGTAACAAAAATCGATAAAGCGAAAAAGCACATTCGGGTTACCTTTAGCAGCGGAGAAAAGAGCTTTATTTTCCCAGACGCATTCAAACAGGGTTTCCTGAAAATCAAGGAGTAATCAGAGCCTGTCGCCGGTTGCGGTGGGGTGTTTCTCTCTATCCACGATGAAGGAGCGGCCACATGGAAAAGAATAATGGAGTCATCTACATTTTAACAAATCCATCCTTCCCGGACTATGTGAAAATTGGGTATGCAGATGACATTGACAAGCGGTTAAAACAGCTGAACCGAAGCGAGTGCATTCCGTATGCCTTTCGGATCTACGCTACATACGAGGTTTCCTCCAGACTGTCAGATCTGAAAATCCACTCGATTATCGACAAACTGAATCCTAATTTGCGCGCCGTCGAGAGCTTTAACGGCAAGCAGAGGGTGCGTGAATTCTACGCCATGTCGCCGGAAGACGCCTATTCAATTCTGGAGGCAATCGCTGAAATTCACGGCTGTGTGGATAAATTACAACGAGTAGCGCCTACCGAGGAAGAACAGGTGGCCGAACGCGAGGCACAGGAAATCGACTCTGAAAGCACAGAACGTGCCACTAACTTCTCCTTTAGCGCCTGTCAAATCCCCCTGGGGGCAAAAATTGAGTTTGGCGAGAACCCCAATATTACCGCCACCGTTGTTAGTGATCGGAGCGTGGAATATAATGGAGAAACTATGTCTTTAACCGCTTTAGCAAAGCTCCTGAGCGGCAAGCAGTATTCCATAGCCGGTCCAAAGTTCTTCAAGTACAAGGGAGAGTGCCTCAACGATATCCGCCATAGGCTTGGAGTCTAGGGCAACCCCGCACGAACGTGTTAGTTATAATAGTAGCAGACACCAAGAACTGCCGTCACACTATCCTACCCTCGGAAGGGAGTTTTTCCATGAAACTGATCCACCTTTCGGACCTGCATCTGGGCAAGCGGGTGAACGAATTTTCCATGC
>CALVBB010000040.1 GCA_944325705.1 Candidatus Gastranaerophilales bacterium | reverse complement strand
CGTTGTATCTCTTAAAAGTTGAAAGTCCAATTCGTTTCCAGATGTATAATTTGAAATAATGTTGATTAAGCCGAAAGTAAGAATGCCTAGCATAATAATACCAGCGGCCATTACACCTTTACTCATTTACATTAACCTCCATTCGTAATTGTATATTCAGGGTCAATACATTGATTACCCTGTTCATTGTTGCATCCAGCGTCTCCTCTTTCTTTCAATTCAATGCCATATTCTGATGCATGATCTAAAAGGTAACTATAGCAGGTGGACACACCGTCTTTATATTCACATCTCATATCTTCAAAATCAGTATAAGCCCCATGTGTTTTATTGTACTCACGAATTTGCCTGATACTGCTTTGGGAAAGGTAGATCTGATAATCTAATTCTTCTGCATTTCCATAGATAGTGTCACCTTTTGATTCAATATCATCCATTACTTCTGGAGGATTAATAGGATATCGCTGATTCGTTACATCGATTGCTGCAGATGACCAGTTCCAACGTGGTTGTCTTACACTTGTAGAAGATGCAATTGTACTATTTGCTGGGAACATATCATATAAGTCAATCGTACGCCATATATAAATCAGACCTGGTTCACATATATCATTTGGTCCGCAAGCCGGTTCATAGTCAATAGGAGTCGAATTGTCTGGAATTCCATAGAAACAATTGATTATTGCATCACTTACTTGATTCCATGTTCCGATTGTATAAAGCACTTGTATATTATTTGTAATGTTATGCTCAGTCTTTAAATCATCAACACTGACATAGTCAGGCCATACAAGTACATCGTTAATTCCAGGTGAGAAAATATGAGTATAATACATATTTCCTCCATTCGAATATCCTTTTTTCTCTTCGTCTGTCGTTAATCCGTATTTATAGTCACCAATATTGACATTGGATACATATGCTTCTGGAAGAATTATTTCGTATGTCTTGGTAGTTGTATAATTATTGATTGTAAACCCTTTTGTTGTTTGTCTCTTGTCGTCAAACGTTACTTGTTGATCTGCACCTTTTATACTAAATCCTTGACTTCCATCTCTGTCATATTGAGATTTAAATTCGCTATTTGTTAAAAAGCTTGTTCCATCTTCTGCTTGATATAAAATCACTGGATTATACTCATCTTTCGTATGAGTTTCACCGGTGTAAGAATCGATAATTGCTAATGAAATATCGCTTTCGTTATCTTGGAAATATTGCATTGCTCGAACCAAGGCTTCATATTCTTTTTTTGAATCTTGAATTTGTTTTTCATAATCGTCAATAGAAGCTTGCTCTGTATAAAGATTTGTACGTTCTTTATCTAAATACCAACGATTATCGTCGCCCAAATATGCGTCTATACAACTCGTCGAACTTCTAAATACTTCATAACAAGCAACACCTGAAACGGTTCCGTTACCGTTACATGTATCCAAATACATATATTTAATTCCATGTTCAGAAATGCAAGAAACATTATCACAGTTTTGATTTTCAGCACTTGCTGTTCTATTACCTACGTCTACGTGGCAACTAGACATTGGAAGTTTAGCCAATGAGTTGTATGTACCACGAGTACAATTTTCGCCTACATTGTTGCTAAAATCATAATCAGAATATGCTGTTTGTTCAACATTCAAATAATTATCCGCAAAGAAATTAAATGATGTTATAACAGAATCAGTAGAGTTGTTTTCATATACACTATTATAGCAAGAATTAATACAACTTTGCGTGTAAGAGCCACCATCACATTGTTGAACACATTCGTCGAACTCTTCGTTTGGTCCAGCAATAGCACCTCCAGTATGGTTTGGTGGACCTCCCCAACATTCAACTGAATAAGAACACATTGGTTTATATTCTGGTTCTTTTAATTGAATCGGTGTACACTCTCTTACAACGGAAATTGTAGAATTATATTCGAATGGTTTTCCTGCATAATCTAGTGCCTTAGGTGTATCAAAATTTACTACAATCGTTTCTGTACAGATTGCATCCCAGTATGTTCCAAAGGAACCTGTTCCACCTGTAGAAGAATTAATACTACCACTTGTTCCTGTCCCTAAAGATTTGCTTAGTTTTTCTGTGTATACATACTGATGCGTATTATGTGATGCATCGAAATCACATTGAAGAGGATCCGTGTTAACACTGTTTCCACTAGAATTTTTTAAAGATTCATTGATAGTTGTTAATGTCCTTAAAGCATTGTTAACCTTAGTTGTATAGTCTCCATTAGACAATTTTATATAGTCAATATCTGAATCATCATAGCATTCTGGAACCAATGACTTATATAAGTTTGTAATTAGAGTTTGGTTGAACGCCAAAGCTTGTGCTGTATAATCAGTACACGTAGAACTATTTTTTAATACATCATTTGGAATTACTGAAGAAGTGGCTCCATTGGAGTGAGCAACCTCAGATCCACTACAATCTCCTGTTCTAATATTTAACTGAAAGTAGTATTCTGATCCAGGGGTAACTTCAAAAGTTAATACACCAGTATTGCCTGTATAGACAACGGAAGCATTATAATATCCGTAGCCACTTTGAGGAGTACTATTCAAATAAAGTCTTGTTGAATTTGGTGTTCCTTCTGCGTTAGTAAACGTCGTATTGCCAGCTGCATCAGCCGTGCCGCCAACTAAAACAACATCAACGTTTTCTAGATTTGATAGTGTGATTTTCCATCTCTGAGTTGAAAAATTAAATTCTTTCGTAATAGAGCTAGCAATATTTGTTGGTCCCCATTTGTCCATATCTGTTAGGATTCCTTCTAGATTGCTTCCTATTACAGGGCATGATTTCCACGAATAAGAAACAGAATCTTTCAAATGGTAATTCTCATCAAATTTGGAACTACTTTCTGCTTTGCAGCTGACACCTGTTTGTGTCGTAATATCCGTATATGTGAATGTGATTGGTATTTCCGTTCCATCATACGTCATACATTGTTTTTGTGGATTGCCGCGTCTATCCAATACTAAGTCTCCATTTTCATCAAATACATATTCTTGAATACATAACGCAACTAGGTCACTAGAATCAATATAACCCGCTTTCGCTTGCAATTGTGATTGATATGCCGTTCTTGAAGCTGTGACCTCTAAAAGTCTACCATCAACACAAATTTGGTTTGAATTTCCCGTTTGATTGGTAGGATCTTCCCAAGCACTAACATTTTTAATCATAAAAAGGATGAAAACTGCTAATACTATGCTTAAAAATCCAAATAAGATTTGACTATTTTTCTTAACGTTACTCATTTATATCCTCCTATCTTATTTGATTATATCATAATTATCAGTTGTTGTAACCTTGCTTTTTGTAATTTTTTCATCATCTCTTACCTTTCTGATATCAACCCGGAACTGAGATGGTTCATTATTTCCAAAATATCTTGTACAAGTAATCAAGGAAATAATTTGATCACTGCTATTTACGTCTACATCGTAGTCATACAAACTATTTTCTTTTGTTTGTTCAATATACTCTTTCATATCATTGCTATCATCTGTGTATAGTCCTCTTTCTTCATCGGTGTCGACAAAGCCAACTGCAAAAATTTTGTACAAATAATTTTCGCCATTCAGCGTAATTTGAACATATTGGTTTTCTTTAGCAAAATCATAGTCTGTAAAACTCATTAATTGTTCGAATCTTTTTTGATTTGGATCGGCAATTAATGGATTAGAGGATACATTTAAAATGTTATGTCCATAAATCGTCATTCGATTTTCTCCTTCTTTTGTCACATAAGGAGTCCAAAGATAATCGTCGCCACTTTCGTAAATACTTGTCGTTTCATATACCAATGGATAATCAATATTGGTTCCCTGTACCCGGACCCATCCTATTGGTGTGGCATTCGCAATCGATGTGTTTTGGGCCGTTTCAACTCGCTCTTCAATTGTGTAATATTCCGTTTGTCCTGCGTATTCTTGGTATAGTTTGATTCCTTCTACCGCAAGTAAAATTATAACCGCTACCAAGAATACTGCCATGGCAATCATATTGGCTTTATTACTATTCTTTTTCTCTCTTCTTTTCTTCATATTTACACCTCTCTTACTTTATATAATATGGACTTAGCATTGTACCTTGTCCACTACTAATCTTTGCATCTTTGGAAATATATATCTTAGCTTTCACACCATTATTTGCATATTCCGCTAAATCTACTATAAATCCATATCCATTTAGAGAATTGACCACTGCTACTGTATGTTTGAAATCTGTAATATAATCTGCTAGCCAGTATTGGGTAGTTTTATAATTTGAATTACTATTTGTGCCAGAGAATAAATCCGAACTATTTGGAACACTTACATAAGAAGTAATCGTGGAGCTTTCCAATTCTGTATATGGTTTGTTAGACAGTTGTTTAATTGTCCACTCATGTTCCAATAAATATTGACTACTAATTTGTAATGCAACTTCATTATTTAAAACATATCCCAAGTTATTAGGATTAGTTGGATCCAATTTTGGATAATCAAAATATTCTTTATATGCAGCAAAAATATCACTTACTGTAGAGTCTCTTAAAATTCCGCTCGTAGTCAATTCGATATTATCATCGGCATCAAAGCCAGTGATTCGCCATGAGTTATTGGAATACATTACATATTCTCCGATTAACCTTGTGTTTAAACTGTCATTTTCTTTGCCGTATTCATAGTCAAACAATTTGTATGGAGATACATACGATCCATTGCCACTTTGAACATATAATTCGTCAACATTTAAATTTAGTACTGGTCTCACTGCTCCCAAATTGTCCCATTCGTAATTCATTGGATTTCCTCTAAACGAAGCCCAGACGTTTGTATCCGTTCCCGTATGATTCGTAAACCAGAAACCAACCATGTTTAGCAAATAAGATTCTCCTTTTGCATCAAAACTATTTTTATAATCCGTTGCAGATAGCATTCCAACCGGTGCAGGAACACTTAGCTCATTGCATGTCGGATTATTTAAATCCGCTACGGTATCAATACAGAATGTACTATCTTGTTTTACATAGTCTTTATTGCTAATCGCATTATAGAATACATCATTCAACCATTTTTTAACATTAGAATCGTCATAAGAACCTTCGCCATACATTAAATTTGCTACACTGTCTTCTAAGACAATTTTAATCGTTCCGTCATCATTGATTCCTACGATTCGCCACAACATTCCAGAAAACTG
>CALVBB010000039.1 GCA_944325705.1 Candidatus Gastranaerophilales bacterium | reverse complement strand
CTCATACTTAATCTCAATATTAACCTGCTCACAGACATCCGGAGGCAGTGAGGGACGTCCAGCATCCAGGGGTGCAAGTCTTTCATAGTCCAGCTCCGGCCGTTTGATAAGCTCAGCCAGGGATATCCCTGATTTCAGCTGGGTACTTCCATATTTTTCCAAAAGCTTTTGTGTTTCCTCCCCCGCGCCTATATTTGTATTCTGCAGGCGGGAAATTTCCTCCGCAATCAAGCGCTCCTTTTTAAGAAGCGCCTCATAGGCATCATCGGAAACCAGACCTATGGCATGCCCTATTTTTCTGAGCCTGAGATCCGCATTATCCTGTCTGAGAAGAAGGCGGTATTCCGCTCTGGAGGTCATCATCCGATAGGGCTCATGATTTTCCTTTGTCACCAAATCATCAATGAGAACTCCTATATAAGCCTGCGAGCGGTCTAAGATGACCGGCTCTCTTCCCAAAATCTGCATGGCAGCGTTTACACCGGCCATGAAGCCTTGGACAGCTGCCTCCTCATATCCCGAGCTGCCGTTAAACTGCCCGCCGGAAAACAGGCCGCGGATTTTCTTAAACTCAAGTGTAGCCTTCAATTGAAGGGAATTGATGCAATCATACTCAATCGCATACGCATTGCGCACAATTTTCACGTGCTCCAATCCGGGCACCGTACGGTACATTGCATATTGAACATCCTCCGGAAGAGAGCTGCTCATCCCTGCAAGATACATTTCATTTGTGTAAAGCCCCTCAGGCTCCACAAAAATCTGATGCCGCTCCTTATCTGGAAATTTCACTACCTTATCTTCAATGGATGGGCAGTATCTCGGCCCGGTCCCCTCGATCACACCGGAAAACAAGGGCGAACGATCCAGATTCTCTCGGATTATCGCATGTGTTTTTTCATTTGTATAGGTGAGCCAGCAGGAAACCTGATCCTTCTGAATTGACTCAGGATCTGTGGAAAAAGAAAAGGGAACAATCCGCTCATCGCCCTTCTGCTCATCCATTTTAGAAAAATCAATGCTCCGCCTGTCCACCCGGGCCGGCGTTCCTGTCTTAAACCGGAACATCTCAATCCCATTTGCCTTCAGCGAATCCGTCAGATGGTTCGCTGCCTGCAGGCCATTTGGACCCGTATAGCTGCTCACCTCCCCATAGATACACTTGGCCCGCAGATACGTTCCCGTACAAAGTATAACCGCCTTTGCATGGTAAACCGCCCCAGAGCAGGTCCTTGCCCCCCGTATAATTCCCTCCTCCACCAGAATTTCTGCTATCTCTCCCTGACGTATTGTGAGATGCTCTGTATTCTCCAGTGTATGGCGCATCTGGCGGCTGTACTCCTGCTTGTCTGCCTGCGCCCGCAGCGAATGAACCGCTGGTCCCTTCGACTGATTGAGCATCTTTGACTGAATAAATGTTTTATCAATATTTTTTCCCATCTCCCCGCCCAAGGCGTCAAGCTCACGAACGAGATGTCCCTTGGAGCTTCCCCCAATATTGGGATTGCAGGGCATCAGCGCAATGCTGTCTATGCTGACTGTAAAGAGAATGGTTTCCAGTCCAAGCCTCGCACAGGCCAAAGCAGCCTCGCATCCCGCATGTCCGGCGCCGACCACCACAACGTCATATGCTTCCTCCAGATATGGCATTTCTCTCATCCTCCATGCATTCTACTTTCCCATGCAGAACTGGGAAAATATTTCATTTACCACATCATCCCCCACAGACTCTCCTATAATGCGCCCCAGCTCCTCATAGGCATCTGTGAGATCGATGGAATAAAAATCCTCCGGCATCCCCTGCTCAATGCTGTTTTTCACAAGCAGCAGGCTGGAGAGCGCATGCTCCAATGCCTCCTTGTGCCGAACATTTGTAATATACACCTGATCATTAAACGACAAATCACCATTATAAAACAACTGCTTTATTTCCTGCTCAAGCGCATCAAGTCCCTGCTCCTCCTTGGCAGAGACAAGCAGCACCCGTTTTCCCGATAATCTCTCAAGCAGCGCCAGATCCGCCTCCTGCGGGAGATCCGTTTTATTCATAAGGACAATGGCTTTCTTTTCCTGAATCAAATCAATGATCCTCATATCCTCCTCGTCCAAGGGACGGGATCCATCCGCCACGTAAATAATCAAATCTGCCTCCTGGGCAGCCCTTATAGCCCGCTCAACGCCGATCCGCTCAACCAAATCATCCGTGCTGTGAATTCCCGCAGTATCTACAACCTGGAGACTTATGCCGGACAGAGACATATGCTCCTCAAGTGTATCCCTCGTCGTGCCGGCAATTTCTGTGACAATCGCCCTCTCCTGCCCCAGCAGCAGATTCATAAGAGAAGACTTTCCTACATTGGGCTTTCCGAGAATTACAGTCTTTATCCCCTCCCGCATCACACGGCCATTGTCAGAAGAATCCAAAAGCCTTTGAACCTCATGTATCACGGGAAGCAGGACCTGCTCCAGTCTTTCCCCATATCCGTCCAGAGAAATATGCTCCGGGTCATCCAGGGCGGATTCAATATATGCAATCTCATACAAAATTTTTTGTCTCAGCTCCCGTATCTTTTTTGATACAGAGCCTCCCAGCTGGCTCAGCGAGCTTTTCAGCGCGTAGTCATTTGATGCCTGTATTACATCCGCCACAGCCTCCGCCTGTGCCAGATCAATTCTCCCATTCAAAAAGGCTCTCTTTGTAAATTCGCCGGGCTCCGCCGTCCTGGCTCCATTGCGAATGACTGTCTCCAGAATTT
>CALVBB010000038.1 GCA_944325705.1 Candidatus Gastranaerophilales bacterium | reverse complement strand
GATGAAATTAAATCGCTCCACAGCAAAGTTGACGTCCTTGCCATGAGCGACAATTCAGAAGTTAACGAGGAAATTTCCGATACTATTGCAGGTATCGCCGATGAAATTAAATCGCTCCACAGCAAAGTTGACGTCCTTGCCATGAGCGACAATTCAGAAGTTAACGAGGAAATTTCTGATACTATTGCGGGTATCGCTGATGAAATCAAATCACTTCACAGCAAAGTTGATGTCCTTGCGATGAGTGATAATTCGGATTTGCAGGCGGGTCTGGATGATATTCACGGAGCAGTTCTGGAACAAAACAGACTTCTGGAGCAGGCAAACAACAGGAACAATACTGAAGAAATTACCGAAAAAGTAGACGAAAAATTGACTGAACTCTTTAACTGTATTGATAAAAATAATGATGAAACTGATAAAGTTTCTGAAATGTTGAAAGTTCTTCACGAAAAAGTTGACATTCTCGCAATGAGCGACGATACAGACATAAGAGATGAAATAGAAGATATTAAACAGCTCATTTTAGAACAGAGAAAACTTTTTGAAGGTGCTGACGACACAGAAAATGCACAAGAAATTGACAATTATCTTAATCAGCTGCTCTCCGATATTAACAAAATTGAAAAAGGCATTTCTGAAATAGATCTTGAGAAAAATACTCAGGATATAAAAGATTCAGTAATGACAGCAATCCTTTCGGTTACAGATCAGATTTCATTTGTGGAAGAAACCGAAGAAATTAAAGATTTTGTAGAAGAGAAAACGAATGCAATTAACAGAACACTTCTGGATGTAAAAAAACAGCTGAATAATATTACAAATTCCGGCGATGATATGGATTTTTATTCCTACACGCTGCAGGATGTTGAAACAGATATTGCAAAACTGCGTATGATACTTAATGACATTTCAACATCAAATTCAAAAGCAGAAGTAGGGGTTATCTCTGCTAACATTAACCGTATAGCAAAATCAATAGAGGATTTGCGCAATTCTCTCGCGAAAGAAGAAGATTTTGAAATTAAAGCTGATTTTGAAAAACTGAACGAAGATATTTTAAGCATAAGCGCAAGAACAAACAAACTTCTCCTGAATTCCGATGAGTCTTACAGAATTCTCTGCGACAGCATGGACGCATTTAACCGCCGGACAAGCAGTCTTGAAGAAAGGCTTACCACACTTGATAACCGTAACATTGAAAACAGACTTTCAATGATTGACGAAAAAGTTGAGGAAACCGTAAATTCCAATAAAGTACTGAAAAATGTTATGCTGTATCTGGGCGAGTGGATGGACGGAACCTCGGAAACTATTTCAGGTATTTATGAAAAAGCCTCAAAAGCCTCCGCCATGCGCGGGGTTCTTGATGAACTTCTGGAAACAGTTCCCGATAAAGAAAACTTAATCAAAACAATTGAAGAAAAGTTTGAAGAACAGCAAAGCAGGATAGACAGGCTGGAAAAGAAACTTGAAAGAGCTATTTCCATAATAGAAGAAAATGACCAGACAAATGTACTCAATAAAATCGACAAACTTGAAGATCAATTGTCAAAATTAAGCCTGAATATAGAAAAGCTGACTTCTTATGTTGATGAATAAGAACAAAAAATTAATAAAAGACCTACAGACTGCCCTCACTTCCGGTAATGTTTTAACAACAACCGAAGAACGGTATGTTTACGCACAGGATGCTTCAAACATAAAAAAAATTGAGCATCTGCCTGATGCTGTTGTTTTTGCGCAAACAAAAGAACAGATTCAGGAGGTAGTAAAACTTGCCGCAAAATATAAAGTTCCGGTAATATGCCGCGGAGCGGGCACAAATGTTGTCGGAGCCTGCACGGTTGAACACGGGGGGATTATTTTGAACTTTTCAAAAATGAACAGAATTCTTGAACTCAGCCGTGAGAATATGACAGCACGCGTTCAGCCCGGAGTAATCGTCGGACATCTGCAGCAGGAAGCAGAAAAACTCGGACTTTTCTACCCGCCTGATCCTTCAAATCTTGCGGTTTCCACAATCGGCGGAAGTATTGCCCAATCTTCTGGCGGTGCAAAAACTTTTAAATACGGTTCAACAAAAGATTACGTACTTGATTTGGAAGTTGTAACCGCAAAGGGTGAAATCCTGCGCACAGGCTCAAATACAATTAAAAATGCCACAGGCTATAATCTTTCAACCCTCTTTGTCGGTTCGGAGGGAACTCTCGGAATTGTAACGGAAGCTACACTGAAATTAATTCCGAAACCTGAAGCGAGAATGGTTTTGATGACTTATTTTGACAGGATAGAAGATTCTATACATGCGGTGAATTCTATTATTGAACAGAATATTTATCCTGCAACACTTGATTTTATGGATAACAATGCAATTAAAACCGTCGAAAAATTTTATCCGGCAGGGCTTCTGTGTGATAAAGAAGCTGCTCTTGTAATCGAAATTGACGGCTTTAAAAACACAATTGAGCAGCAGCGAAAAACCATTGTTGCAATCCTTGAACACTGCGGCGCCGTCCAAATTCAATATTCACAAAACGAAGAAGATTACAACCGCATCTGGACGGCCAGACGTTCGTCAATGGGTGCGTGTGCAAAATTAAAACCGAATGTAACAACCGACGATGTAATAGTTCCGCGGAAAAATCTTGCAGCACTTGTAAAAGGCATCCGGGAAATTTGTGAAAAATACGACTTAACTGTCTGCATGGTAGGCCATGTCGGTGACGGCAGCGTTCACCCGCAAATTCCAATTGATTACAGAGATGAGGATGAATACAGAAGGTTTAAGCTTGCAAAATCCGAAATATACGATCTCACTGCAAAACTTGACGGTATAATCTCGGGCGAACACGGGATAGGCTCGCTTAAACGTGGTTACATCCACAAAGTAATTAACAGCACGGCGCTGGATTATATGAGGCTTATAAAAAAGACATTTGACCCTGATAATATTCTGAACCCTTATAAAATATTTTAACAAACCTACTGCTTATTCAACCAGAAGCAAGTGCACACGCTGCGCTCAGACAGTACTTGCTTTTAAAACTGTTTTAGTCTGAACAATGGCGGCTTATTCTGTTGAGGTGCTGCGGACATTTTCCATTCATAAGATACGTTAACTTATATTAAGCAAACTGAAAATACAATTATGCCACGTTAAACAATTTTCATAACATCTGAATTAGAAAATTTTACGGCTGTCAGGCTGAAAACGTGTAAAATCAACACTTTTAAACCCTCCATTTTATTAACTTTTGTAAAAATTACTAAGGATGTAGTACCATTTATCGAGGAAATATTTTTAAAAAGTGGTATAATATAAATGGAGAGAGAAAATATATATTAGACATATTTTAAATAGCCAATAATCATATTTTGTATATATAAAACAACAAAATAGAAAGGCAATAAAGAAAATGAGCAACCTGCAATTTCAAAACGATCTGGACAGATTAACCGAAATTTTACCGCCAAAGGTAAAAAGACACATAAGCTATGACCAGATGGAGGATGTGATAGAAATTGTTCTGGACATAGGCAGAACCCCCGAGATACGGCATGCGGGCGGCAGGATAGAGTATCTTGGCAGCGAAACCGTGACTGCTGAGGATATTGAGTATATAACGAGCAGGATACAGGAATTTACATCGGATAATCGTTCAGGGATCCCCGGAACACTCCACAGAATCAGTGCAATAAGAAACCGTCAGGGAAAAGTGATAGGTCTTACATGCAGGATTGGCAGAGTTGTTACGGGGACCATTGCTTGTATAAAAGATATTTGTATGATGAATAAAAGCATACTGTTTCTCGGACGCCCGGGGGTCGGAAAGACCACCAAATTAAGAGAGATTTCACGGCTTGTGGCGGACGAACTCGGGAAAAGGGTTGTTGTAGTAGACACATCAAACGAAATTGCCGGCGACGGCGACACCCCGCATCCCGCAATAGGACATGCAAGACGTATGCAGGTAACCCAACCCGAATTTCAAAAAGACATAATGATAGAAGCGGTCGAAAATCACACACCGGAAGTTATCGTTGTGGATGAAATTGGAACAGAAGCAGAAGCGCAGGCTGCAAGAACCATTGCTGAACGAGGGGTTATGCTCATAGCAACCGCTCACGGAAACAGCCTTGAGAGTTTAATAAAAAACCCTACGTTATCTGACCTTGTTGGCGGAATTCAGTCTGTTACACTTGGAGATGATGAGGCAAGGCGGAGAGCTTCGCAGAAAACGGTTCTTGAAAGAGAGAAACAGCCGACATTTGACATTGTAATAGAAATTATTGACAGAAACACTCTGGCGGTTTACAAAGACACGGCAGAGGCAGTGGATTATATTTTAAGAGGCTGGCCGATAAGACCTGAGATAAGAAAAGTTGACAAGGATTACACCTCACAGGCATCAGAGCCTGCAAAGCAGCCCGAACAGAAGCCTGAGCCGACAATTACAGAACAGATTAACCGGCTTGAGAAGAAAATTCAGCCCTCAGACAGTTTGAAATACAGTTTTTCAAGACAGAAATATGTGGATGAAGTCAAAGATTTCAAAAAGATTTATCTTTATGCAGTTTCGCGGACTATTGTTGAAAAAGTAATAGAGCGGCTTGACTTGAAGGCAGAGATAACAAGGAACCTCGATGATGCAGATATTGTAATTGCGCACAAAAACTTTGCAAAAGGCGGGGCAAAAATTCTCTCAACCGCAAACGACTACAGGCTGCAGGTGTTTTACATAAAGACAAACTCAATGGCACAGATACAAAAAGTTCTGAAAGATGCACTGCAAATAACAGAAACATCCGAAACGCTTCAGGGTTACTATGATGACGCAGAAAGAGCGCTTGATGAGGCAAAGTCAGCCATAAACAAAATTCTTGCAGGAGCGGAACATATAGAACTCCGGCCGCAAAACCAGCAGATTAGAAAACTGCAGCACGAACTTGTAGAACAGCACAATCTTACAAGCAAAAGTGTCGGAGAAGGCGAACAGCGCCACTTAAAAATAGTAGGCGGCAAAGATTTTGAAAAGAAAATAGGATAGCCGGCGGGTTTTATACCATCCGCAGCGTACAAACCTTATAAAAAAGTTTCATTGTTGTCAAATCCGGCCGGTCTTATGACCGGCCTTTTATTTTTTAAGCGTTATAGCGTTTAAAGGATTTTTCAATATTTTTCTGGATAACAGATTTAACTGTATCGTATTCGGTAGTGAGGGCTGA
>CALVBB010000037.1 GCA_944325705.1 Candidatus Gastranaerophilales bacterium | reverse complement strand
ATTATTGTAATAATAAATGTATTCATCTATTTTGTCACGTGTTTCTTCTAATGATTTACAATCTTTGTAATCCATCTTGTCTTTCAAATGTCCGAAGAAACTCTCTATTGGACATGTCGGTTGGGCATACCTGCCCAACGATAAAATTGGACATTAATTGGACTGTAAAAATTCTTAGATTTGAGTAAGCATCAGGCTAATTTAAAAGTATCCTTTGTAAATCCAAGTCCTAATAAAGTCCAGTTTAAAAACACTGCATCACACAGCTTCCTACTGCTAATATTTAGTATTATTGGGTAAGTATGCCCAACCTACTTTTATTATTAAGGCAACAAACTGGACATTAAAGTACAAAAATATAAAAATATATTACAATAAAGATGTAGTTTCTTAATCAGACTTACATTACTTTGAACTCTCGACCTCACGGACTGTGCCGAGCAAAACGATTGATAATCGTTTTGCGAGAGGGAGCCGTGCGCTCACTAGTTAAAAAACTTGTGCAAAAACAAATAAAAAATAGCTGGGGAGAGATTCGAACTCTCGACCTCACGGGTATGAGCCGTGCGCTCTCACCAACTGAGCTACCCAGCCAAGTATATTCAAAGATTATTCAATTATCAACCGGCTCAGTTGCTTCGAGCGCCGCTCTCACAAATTATAAAACCTGTTCGCTTTGCTCACGGGAGCTACCCAGCCAAGTATATTCAAAGATTATTCAATTATCAACCGGCTCAGTTGCTTCGAGCGCCGCTTTCACAAATTAAGTAACCTGTTAACTTCGCTCATGGAGCTGCCCTACCGGATTTGTTAAACTTACCACCGGTTCCATGCGGAACCGACAGCTTTAATCTTCTCATAAACAAAATTAAATTTCAAGCTTTTTTTAATTACATTTTATTTTGCCGTTCCAGCTTAAATCATTACAGCGAAGGTAGTCCATATTTTCATTGTAGATAACCCATGCTGTACATCCATATCCGTTTAGCTTAGACTTTGTATTTATATTGCAAGAATTCTCAAATGAATTGGTGCTATCGCTGTCTGTTCCCATTGGCATAAATCCGTATTTTGTGTAATAAAATAAAAACACATCTTTACCTGTGCTATTAGGCGGTTTGGATCCGTTAACATCGACAAAATTTTCCCGCAGACATTTTGCAGCTGTCTGGAAGTTCCGCGGTATTCCGAGCAAGAGCTGCTTAATAATGTTGTGCCCACAATATATATTCCATCTGAAAGAATAATATACGGAGTGAATGTACTAAAGGAAGTACCGTCAAGAGAGTATCTGTTATAGGCTGTACACTCATTTGTTCCTGCTTTGCATCTGGAAACAATTTTCAGGTATGGGGACATTATTTCCCAGAATTTGTTTCTTGTATTATTACCGTTTATTATTTCTTCGTCTGTCGGTGTTGAAGTTTCTCCTGCCTTTGTAAGCCCCCAGTTTTCAATATCACCGTTTTTATTTTTTGACAGCATAAAAGCCTGATTCATTGTGCTGTTGAATTTTTTTAATTTTGCTGCAGTTTCTTTTTCGCTATTTTTTTGAACAAGAGCAGGCAGCGTCATAGCGGCAACAATACCTATAACACCAAGAGTAATCAACACTTCTGCCAGAGTAAACGCTTTTTTCAACTGTTCCTCCATTTTTAAGATACTTTTTCATAATCAAATACAATTTTATACATCTAACTATACTATTTTTTAAATACTTTGTCAATATTGAGAGTATGTTTTATATCGTTACTTGTATTGTGAGGAAAATATATACTTTAAAAAAGAGGTTATATGGACGATATAAAATATCTTTTCGGCCGGAAAATAAAAGAATTACGATTAAAGAAAAGATTGTCGCAGGAAGAACTGGCAGAGATGATTGAGATTGCCGAACGTAATTTGAGTAAAATTGAGTGCGGCAAGAGTTTTATCAGGGCTGAAAAAATAGGCAGACTGGCAGATGCACTGGGTGTCAGCCCGAAAGATTTATTTGATTTTGAGCATCAAAAAGGTCTTGATGAGATTAGGGAGGAACTTATCAACGATATACAGACAGATAATAAAAATTTGCGAATTTTATATCAGCTTTATAATATAATAAGGTAGTATTTCAAAAGACGTTAGGACGATAAGTGCAACAAAAGGCAACCGTACATACCATTTACCCGTTCAACTTTACAATCCCCTTCACTGCTTTTTCTGTCAGATTAGACCTGCGCTGCCTCCTCTCCCTACCACTCTCTCATAGGAAGAGGGTATTAGTGCACCATTCACCCTTCACTTTTAAATTGCACTTAACATACTATCTTTTTTTTTGCTATATAATAAAATTATATGATTAAAGACTTGACTAAGGGGGAGCCGTTAAAATTAATACTGATGTTTTCAGTGCCGCTGTTAATCGGTAACATTTTTCAGCAGTTATATAATATTGCGGATCTTGTTATTGTAGGCAGGCTTCTCGGTGTTGAATCTTTTGCCGCTGTCGGGGCTGTGGCGCCTTTATTTTTTCTTATAATGTTTGTGATTGTCGGGTTTACAAACGGGTTTGCAGTAGTGACAGGGCAGAGGTACGGGGCGAAGAATTACGATGGTGTGAAAGATTCGGCGGTCGTTTCTACTATTTTAAGCACAATTGTTACTTTAATTTTTTCTGTTGTCTGTACAATTTTTATGAACCCGATTTTGCACTGGCTAAATGTGCCTCAGAATATTTATCATGATGCGTACTGGTATATTGAAATTGTCGTAATAGGGCTTATTACGGCAACGTTTTATAATCTTCTCGCGGGGATTATCAGGGCGCTCGGAGACAGCAAGACGCCGTTGTACTTCTTAATTCTTGCGTCTGTTGCTAATATTCTATTGGCGCTTTTATTTATTGAAGTTTTTCACATGGGTGTTCCGGGTTCTGCTGTTGCCGTGAACCTTTCACAATTAATTTCCGTGCTGTTGTGCCTTGTTTTTGTAAAGTATAAGTTTCCGATACTGCATTTAAAAAAGAGCGACTGGCATGTAAAATTTGATAAAAAGTTTTATGATTCCGTTTACGAACACCTGCGTATAGGGTTTCCTATGGCGGTGCAGTTTTCTATAATAGGTTTCGGGATTATAATTATCCAGAGTGTTTGTAACAGTTTCGGTGCAAACGTAATTGCCGCGCTGACAGCAGCACTCAGAATTGAACAGATAGCAACGCTTCCGATGATGTCATTCGGGGTTGCGCTTGCATCTTACGTTGCTCAGAATTTCGGTGCAAAAAAGTTTAAGAGGATAAGACTCGGGGTTATAAAAACTTCTACGATTAATATTGTCTTAAGTATCCTGATGGCTTTTGTTATGCGTATCTGGGGAACTGATATTATAGGTGCTTTTATCGGAACAGCTTCAGAGGAAATAATTGATATTGCGCATAATTATCTTTTAATAAGCACGATTTTTTATTTTTTTCTCGGTCAGATTTTTATATACAGAAATGCTCTGCAAGGTATGGGGGAAACGATGTTCCCGCTGTTTGCATGTATTGCCGAATTTGTCATGAGGTCATTTGCCGCTGTTTATCTGGCAATAAAATTCGGTTATGTCGGAGTGTTTTATTCCGGGCCGATTGCCTGGGTAAGCGCATCGACGGTGGTGTTTGTCGGGTATATGGCAAGTATCAGGCATATTGTATTTAAAGTTAAGGCAAAATCGCATAACCGTCCACTTGCATAAAGTAAAATTTTATGCAAAAATTACGACAAATACAGAGTACTAATGGTAAAGGAGAGTGGTTATGTCAACATTTATAGAAGATATTTATGCGCGTCAGATACTGGATTCACGCGGCAATCCGACTGTTGAAGTTGAAGTTAAGCTTACAAACGGTGCAAAAGGAAGAGCTGCAGTGCCGTCGGGCGCTTCCACAGGAATCTATGAAGCGCATGAACTCCGCGACGGGGATGAAAATTGCTATCAGGGCAAAAGCGTTATGAAAGCGGTGAATAATGTTAATAATATTATTGCACCGGAACTTATCGGCGAAAAGGCTTCCCACCAAAGAGAAATAGATACATTTATGATTGACATGGACGGAACCGAAAACAAGTCAAAGCTCGGTGCAAACGCAATATTAGGGGTATCTCTTGCCTGTGCAAAGGCGGCTGCAAAGGGTTACGATATGGCTTTATACAGGTATCTCGGCGGAATAAACGCGCTTACTTTGCCTGTTCCGATGATGAATATTATAAACGGAGGGGCGCATGCCGATAATAACATAGATTTTCAGGAATTTATGATTGCGCCTGTTGGTGCGGAAAATTTTCAGCATGCAATCGAGATGGGCTGTAATATTTTCCATACACTCAAAAAAGTTCTGCACGGTAAAGGGCTTGCCACTTCCGTCGGGGATGAAGGCGGGTTTGCACCTAACCTGAGGTCAAATGCTGAAGGTATTGAAGTAATTCTTGAGGCGATAGAGAAAGCCGGATATAATACCTCTCAGGTGAAAATATGTCTGGATGTTGCATCGTCAGAATTTTACGAGGACGGGCTTTATAAGCTTGCCGGTGAAAACAAAACGCTTACACCGGATGAAATGGTAGATTTTCTGAATGATTGGGTGAACAAATATCCTGTAATTTCGATAGAGGACGGCATGGCAGAGCAGGACTGGGACGGCTGGAAAATGCTTACGGAACGAATAGGCAACAGATGTCAGCTAGTAGGCGATGACCTGTTTGTTACAAACACAAGACGGCTTGCCGAGGGCATTCGCCGCGGGGTTGCAAATTCTATTCTTATAAAAGTTAACCAGATTGGAACGCTTACAGAAACTCTGAACGCAATTTCTATGGCGCACGGTGCAGGCTATACATCTATTGTTTCACACCGTTCTGGAGAAACAGAGGACACCTTCATTGCAGATCTTGCGGTTGCGACAAATTGCGGACAGATAAAAACCGGTTCAGCCTCGCGTTCTGACAGGATGGCTAAATACAACCAGCTGATTAGGATTGAGCAGAAACTGGGTTCTGCAGCAAAATACCTCGGACTGCAGGCTTTTAACGGTCAAAGATAGAAACATAATTGCAATAAAAAGCCTCTGCATTGTATAGAGGCTTTTTTATTTGAAAAATAATGCTATAATAAAAAGGCAGCGGAAAATATTCTAGAACATTAAAAAGTAAATGAAAAGCTTTTCTCGGGCCTGCTCTCCCGCAATCGCCTCAAAAAGTTGTTTACATGTTGAAAAGAAGCGGAAGATTTGATATAATTAAAGTAGAGAGGACAAT
>CALVBB010000036.1 GCA_944325705.1 Candidatus Gastranaerophilales bacterium | reverse complement strand
TCAAGGAACACGTTGCTATTCCAACGGCAATTGCAGCTGCCACAGTAAGTTTTTTAATTGTCATTTTTACCTCCTTGTGTTATGGGTTTTTACATTGAAAAACCCGAAAAAAGTTTAAAAAACAAACTTATATCTGATTATGTACTTCAATTATTTTGATAAACATTACCGTAAGCGGTTATCCTGTCAGGCTATTTGGTTTTTAAAGCATTTGTTGACTTTGCGTTAATATTTAAAGTATTATGTCTTTATCAAATAAGAAAAGGAGCTGTATGTTCAAGAAACTGATTTGTACACTTTTGCTTGTGGCATTATTTACATGTGCGTGCGGGAAGGAAAAGCTTGCTGATGATATGGATGTGATTACAAAGCGCGGTAAGCTTATTGTAGGGGTAAGAAGTGATGCAAAGCCTTTCGGGTACAAAGATATTACCGGTAATCTTGTTGGATATGACGTTGATTTAGGCAAGAAAATAGCAAAGGAAATTTTTTCAACGGAGGAGGCCGTTGAATTTGTGCCGGTGACAGCATCAAACAGAATTTCAATGCTTACAACAAAGAAAGTGGATATGCTGATAGCAACGCTTTCTGTAACAGACCAGAGGCATCTGGTTGTAGATTTTTCGATTCCGTATTTTATGGCGGGGCAGGCTATAATGGTTCCGGCAAAGAGCGATATTACATCGCTGCGTGAGCTTAACGGGCGTCAGGTCATAATAGTTTACGGCTCAACCGGCGAAATGAGTTTAAGGATGAATGTTCCGGATGCAAAAATTGTCGGGTACACCGATTATATAGAGGGGTATAAAGCCTTAAAGGCCGGCAAGGCAGATGCAATGCTTGCTGATGATACTCTTTTGTACGGGCTTGCGATGGATGATTCATCCGTGAAAATTCTTCCGAAAAGATATTCAAAAGAACCTTATGCGGTTGCGTTTCGCAGGGGAGAGGAATCTGACAGACTTAAAGCAAAGGTTAATTATCTCATAGGACTTTTAACCAGAACAGGAGAACTTTCCAGAATGCAGAGAAAGTGGGAAATTAAATAACGCATGATAAATTAATTGATTAGATTTATGTTATAATCCTTAAATAGGAGGGCGGATATGATTGATAAGGCTAAACAGGAACTAGAAAAACTTTTAAAAGGCAACGAAAATTTTGTCAGCGGGAACCCTCAGGCTGTGACAAAAAGTCTTGAAACGCTGCAAAAATTTGAGAAATATCAGGCACCGTTTGCGGCAGTTCTTACGTGTTCGGATTCGAGGGTTGTGCCGGAGATTATTTTCGACTGCGGGATAGGTGAACTTTTTGTGGTGAGGGTTGCCGGTATGACAACAGGGCCGAATGTCGTTGAAAGTCTTGAGTATGCGGTTAAAAAGCTTCATGTTCCGCTCCTGTTGCTTCTGGGGCACGATGACTGCGGGGTTATGAAGTTTGCTGCAGAAAATTATCCGGAGGTAACAGAAAATTTCAAAGCTTTTGCAAAATGCGTTTATCCCGTTATTGAAAACTATGGGCCGTCTGTCTGCTCTACAGAGTTTGCCAAAAAGCATACATTCTGGGTGGAAGAATTTCTCCTTACGAACTCAAAAATTATTAAAAATGCCGTTAACAGCAATGAACTCTATATTGCGAAATGTCATTTTAATCATGCAACAGGAAGAGTTGAGGTAATAAATTAATTCTAGGGTTTAGCAATTTTAAAACCTCCCTTGTAAGGGGGGGCGCGTGAGCGGCTGAGAGTTTTAATGCTGGCGTGTATGTCAGGCACGCCAGCAGTCATTTAATTTGAAAAATTTTTGTCCGGCGGCTTTGTTTTTGTGATATAAAATAATTACTATGGAAAGAATTTACGAACTAACCGATTTAATTGATAAAGATTTAAAAGATAATTCCCTGGGTGAAACAGAAAGAGAAAAAATTGCCGCTGAGCTTAACGGACTTTTGCCTGAGGGGTCAATTGTTCTTGCGCAGGTAAATCCGGTTTCGGGTTATGTTGAACATAATGCAAAAAAAGCTGCCCGATGGATTGAGTGGGCAAACAGGCTGAAGATTGATGCTGTAGTGTTTCCGGAAATGTATTTGATAGGGTATCCAATCGGAGATTTTATTGACAGATTTCCTGTTGTGGTGGAAGAAAATGTTGAGTGGCTTGAGGCGCTTGCAGGTCTTACCGGCAGTGTAAAAGTTATAATCGGATTTGTCGAAATCAATAAACAAAAAACCGGAAAAAGTTATTATAACTCAATTGCAGTTCTTGCTGAAGGCAAAGTTCAGCAGGTTATAAGAAAATCGCTTCTGCCGAATTACGCGGAATTCAACGATTACAGACATTTTGAACCTGCACCGGTTAACAGTGCTTCAAGGATTGTGGAACTGAACGGTAAAAAAGCAGGTATTATAGTCTGTGAGGACGGCTGGAATGATTTCGGGTTTTTTGATAAAAATTTGTATAAGGAAGATCCGGTAGAAATTGTTGTGAGAGAACAGCATCCGGATTATTTGATTAATCCGTCGGCATCAATTACAAGGGCTAAAAAGGAACAATTAAAGCATAATATGCTTTCTTTTGCCGCAAAAAAACACAGAACTCCCATTGTTTATTCAAATCAGGTCGGCTCGGGAGAGTGTTTATCCTTTGAAGGTGCAAGCAGGGTTTATGATGCGGAAGGAAATCTTACCGCCATGGCAAAGTCGTATCAGGAGCAGTTTTTTGTGGTGTATCCTTTTAATCCGTCCGGAAAAATCTATCCGCTTCCAAGGGGGCTTGAAAAAACTTTAAATTCGCAAAAAGCGTTTACCTTAGATCATGAGCCGGATTTAGAGAGAACCTATCTTACAATAGTTCAGTCAATCCGCGATTATTTTAAAAAAACAGGGTTTAGACGTGCTGTACTCGGACTTTCCGGAGGATTGGATTCTACAGTTTGTGCTGTGCTTTTGACAGACGCTCTCGGGGCTGAAAATGTTCTCGGGATAAGTATGCCGTCAAAGATTACAAGTGCAGAGAGCAAGAATGATGCAAAAGAACTGGCAGAGAATCTGGGGATTAATTTTGCGGAAGTTTCTATAAAGGATATGTATGAAGCAACCCGTAAAAAGTTTGACGAAGTTTTTGCAGATGTTGATAAAAAATGGGATTGCCGCTATAAGGAATGCTTTACTAACGATAATATTCAGGCGCGTTCGCGTGCGTTGATTTTGTGGGGGATTGCAAACGAGTATCAGGCAACACTTCCTATTGCAACTTCGGACAAATCTGAGCTTTATATGGGGTATGCTACAATAAACGGCGATATGTCAGGAGGTTTTGCACCGATTGCGGATGTCACCAAGACAAAACTTTTTGCGCTTGCAAGATGGATGAACGAAAAACGCGAAAAGAAAAACGCAATTCCGGAGGCGATTATTGCCAAACGTCCGGGGGCAGAGCTTGCTATAAATCCGAAAACCAACAAGCCGCTGCTTGCGGAAGAAGCCTTAATGCCTTACGAGTTTTTGGATGAAGTAATCTGGCGTGTGGAAAATCTGCACCAGTCAATAGGAGATATGATTAATGCAGAGTTCCGTTATGAAACAAAAGAAAAAATTTCACATGAACAAAAAATGCAATGGCTTAAAAAATTCTTCCGGAGAATGTCAACCTCGCTTTACAAATGGTCGATTATGCCGCCTTCTCCGATAGTGGATGCCCGCTCTATTAACAAAGCCGAGTACAGGCATCCGATTATCGCGTCAAAAATTAATTTTAATAAAACCTCTCTTGAAGAAAAATTTCAAATGTTAAAAAATGCTTAAGTTTTTACCTGATTGCTGTATAAGCGTGCTAAAATTTCAGGTGTCAGGTGAAAATCCGGCGTCAATATATGGCGCAGCAGCTTTACCGCATTAGAGGAAATAGGAAAGGGTAAGAAAAATGATTAGCGAAAAAATGGAAAAAGCTTTTAACGAACAGATAAATGCAGAATTGTATTCAGAATATTTGTATCTTTCAATGCAGTCATATTTTGAATCATTAAACCTTAAAGGGTTTGTAAACTGGATGACAGTTCAGGTTCAGGAAGAACACGCACACGCTATGGGTATGTTCAATTATGTTCACGAACGCGGCGGCAAGGTTGAACTGGAAGCTATTGCAAAACCTGAAACAAAATGGGCTTCTCCTCTGGAAGTTTTTGAACACGTCCTCAAACACGAAGAACTTGTTACTTCAAAAATTAATGCCCTGATGGATGTTGCAGAAGATGTTAAAGACCGTGCAGCGCTTTCATTCTTAGACTGGTATTTGAAAGAACAGGTTGAGGAAGAATCAAATGTCGGCGGTGTTCTTGCAACATTGAAGCTTATCGGAGATGACAAAAAAGCGCTGTTAATGCTTGATAAAGAACTTGCAGCAAGAACTTTCGTTGCGCCGGTTATAGGTTAAGTTTTTATAATTAAAATGAGAAAGACGGCTGATAACAGCCGTCTTTTTTATAATTGAACCTTGTACAATTATCTGATTGCTATTTAAAAAATTTGTAGTAAGATACTTTTATGATTAAATTTTTTACAAAAATAATTGCGATTATATTACTGATGACAGGCATGGCGTTTGCGGATGAGGATTTTACCGAGGTTAATGCAAGCCATATTCTCGTCAAAACTGCTGCGGAAGCGCTCCAGATTAAAAAAGATATTGATGAAGGCGGAAGTTTTGAATATTACGCACAAAAATATTCTCTTTGTCCGTCCGGCAGAAACGGCGGAAATCTCGGATACTTTACACGCGGTCAGATGGTTCCTGAATTTGAACGTAAGGCTTTTTCTATGCCTGTCGGCGAAGTTTCCGATCCTATCCATACCGATTTCGGCTGGCATTTGATTAAAGTTAACGAGAGAAGATAAGCCGGCGTGCGGATTACTCATTGGATAAAATTTGCGCACAAAAAAATTTTTTTATCAGTTTTTATATTTTGTGATGTAAATTGCAATATGTAATATTACTTAAAAAAAAGATTGTGTTTTGCATTTGCAGGGGGTATAATAATCCATGCAAAGCCGTCAACCGTGTGTAATCAGAGCAAGCACGGGCGTGGCACCTGTAAAACAACAGAAAGGATAATGGAAGAATGGTTTCAGAATTGACATTTCCGCAGTTGGAACGCGCGATTAATCCGACACATGATATTAAACTTTTTGCCGGACGCTCAAACCCTAAACTTGCTCAGGAAATAGCAGATTATCTCGGCACAACTATAGGCCCTATGCTTGTTAAAAATTTTGCTGACGGGGAAATTTACGTTCAGGTAAAAGAAAGTGTCCGCGGAGATGACGTTTTTATTATTCAGCCGCTTTGCAACCCTGTTAACGAAAATTTGATGGAATTATTAATTATTATTGACGCCTTCAAACGCGCGAGCGCAAAAACGATTACCGCTGTAATTCCTTACTACGGCTATGCAAGACAGGACAGAAAGACTTCCGGCCGCGAGGCAATTACTGCAAAACTTGTTGCTGATTTATTAACTACGGCAGGCGTTGACAGAGTTCTGGCAATGGATTTGCATACAGGACAAATTCAGGGCTTCTTTAATATTCTTGTTGACCATATTTTCGCAACTCCTATTCTTGTAAATTATATTAAGAGTTTAAACATAAATCCTGATGATATGGTTGCGGTAAGCCCTGATACCGGCGGAGTTCAGAGAACAAGACACTTTGCAAAATCAATCGGCTGCACCCTTGCAATTATTGACAAGCGTCGCGACAAGCACAACGAGGCAATTGCTTCACACGTTATCGGTGATGTAAAAGATAAAATTTGCGTTATGTTTGATGATATTATTGATACAGCCGGCACAATCTGCGAGGCTGCAAAGCTTTTGAAACGCGAAGGGGCAAAAGATGTTTACGTATGTGCAGCCCATCCGGTGTTCTCTGGCCCTGCGATTGAAAGGCTTGCAAATGCACCGATAAAAGAGTGTATTGTAACAAATTCTATTCCTCTGGATATGGAGAAAATGCCTCCTAATATTAATCAGCTTTCGGTTGCTCCTCTTTTGGGTCAGGCAATTTCAAGAATTCATGATGATGAATCTGTAAGTTCTTTATTCGGATTCGAGAAAGAAATGCAGGTTTCGTAATTTTATTATAAATGCCCAAACGGGGCGTAATATTTTGGAAGATGAAAAAGATAATGACGGCGCAGAGTATTCTGCGCCGTTAATTTTATGTACGCAACTTGCAACGGTTAGGCGTGAGTTGTTATACAAAAATGTAAAAAATTTTGTAACTTTCTTGCCCGTGCGGGTAACATATAGTATGATGTAATTATTAATCATTAAGGATAAAATAATTATCCAAATATAAGGTGAACAACAGGCAAAAAATCAAGCTGTAAAAAGAATTCACCGGATTAGGGATCAGATTTGGAGGAAAGTTTTAATGCCGGAATTAGCACGGAAATACGAAAGGCATGATAGATATTATTACGGAGAAGTCCGTAATGTTTCGACTGTTAGAACGCCGGTTCCGCCGCGGAGGGTGCAAAGACAGCGTCCAGTTCCTAATCAGAAAAAGATTAAAAAATACAATGCAATCCACCGGTTTATTTCGATTGGAATAATGCTTACTATCGGTTGTACAATTTTGCCTTCCGCATTTCACAGGGTTACAAAATCCATGATATTCAAATCACCTTACCCTGAGGTCAGGGCAGACTATAAGCAGCTTGTGTTTCCGACTGTGAATTACCTTTCTAACCATTTGTTCAATAATGAGCCTGTTTTCAGAAGTGCAGAGGTTAAAAAGCCTCTGATGGAACCGCTTGTTGAAAAAGCAAGAATGGTCGGAATTGAAAACGGCATAAATAATCTTATGGCAGCCTATCCATCAATACATCCGTCTGTTTATGTCTGGGATTACGATACCGGAAACTATGCCGATGTAAACGCGTCAGAACTTTTCTCAGCAGCAAGTATTATAAAAATTCCGGTTCTGCTGCAGCTATTTCGCTCAATTGACTTAAATCAGGTGTCGCTGTATGATGAAATGCCTTTGACAGAGTATTACCGTTCGGAAGGTTCAGGCGGTTTACAGTTTAAGGCTGCGAATTCAAAATACTCGCTGGATACGCTTGCAAGGGTTATGATAACTGATTCCGACAACTCCGCAACGAACATGATTATGTCGAAAATCGGCTCTATGACAGATGTAAATCAGGGTATAAGAGATTGGGGGCTGAAGCATACCCATGTAAAAACATGGCTTCCGGATTTGCAGGGCACCAACCACACCACAGCGCGTGATCTTGCCGTAATGCTTTATAACATAGATAATCCCGAATTCTTAAGTATGTCATCGCGTGAGAAAATCTTTGATTACATGGGACATGTTAAAAATAACAGACTTATTCAGGCAGGGCTTGGTGTGGGCTCATCATTTCTTCACAAAACAGGCGACATAGGGAAGATGCTCGGCGATGCAGGAATTGTCTACACGCCGAACGGTAAAAAGTATATTGTCGTTATTCTGGCTAACCGTCCTTACAATTCTCCTGCCGGAAAAGATTTTATAGTGCAGGCATCAAAACTTATATATAATTATATGGTGAAATAATGCTCTCGGATATTCTGGACGGCAAATGTTTTAAACTGGTGTGCGGTGCTGGAAACGAGGATGCTGCGGAAGTTGAAAAACTTGTTGCATTGTATTATGCCGCAGGCTGCCGGTTCTTTGATGTTTCTGCAAAGCCTGAAATTGTTGATGCTGCAAAACGTGCCCTGAAAGGGCGTGAGGCATATATCTGCGTAAGTGTCGGAATTAAGGGCGATCCGCATGTTAATAAAGCCCGAATAGATTACGAAAAATGCGTTGGCTGCGGTAAGTGTGATGAAATCTGTCCGCAGGGTGCGATTAAGTATCATAAGGTTAAAACAATCCGCTGTATCGGCTGCGGCAGGTGTGCAAAAGTCTGTTCAAAAGGTGCGGTTTCGTATATTTCACAGGAAGTTGACCTGCGGGAAGTCTTGCCGCCATTGATAGAAAAAGGAATAGACTGCATAGAACTTCATGCAATGAATGATAACGATGCTGAAACCATGGAAAAATGGGCTTATATTAATAAAGTTTTCAACGGAATGCTGAGTATTTGCACTGCACGCGGAAAATTAAGCGATGAAAAAATGATTTCGCAGATAAAAGAAATGATTGCAGAAAGGAAGCCTATGACAACGATAATTCAGGCAGACGGTTTTCCAATGAGCGGCGGCAGGGATGATTACAAAACAACGCTGCAGGCGGTTGCGACGGCAGAACTTGTACAAAATGAGAACCTTCCTGTCTACATAATGCTTTCAGGAGGAACAAACTCTAAAACCGCCGAACTTGCACAACTGTGCTGGATAAATTACCACGGAATAGCTGTAGGAACGTTTGCCAGAAAGCTTGTGAAAAAATACATAGAGCGTAGTGATTTTCTGACTAATGAGAAAGTTTTTAACGAAGCCGCAGGGGTTGCAAAAAGTCTGGTATATCGTGTTTAGATAAAAAACTTTTTTCGGGCACGCTTCCGCACTGCTCCCGCTATTGCCACAAAAAGTTTTATATTACAACTTGAAAAGAAGCGGAAGATTTGATATAATTAAAGTAAAGAGGACAATCTATA
>CALVBB010000035.1 GCA_944325705.1 Candidatus Gastranaerophilales bacterium | reverse complement strand
GCATAAAACGATTACTTCCGACCGCCATAATTCAAACACAAAGCCAACCTTGCTGAATAATCCTTTTATTCGTTCAGGCAAAATGTCCCGTTTGTAAAGAAATGGACAAAAAACTACAACAAATATACCAACAGCGAATAAAACAGATAAAAACGGAGAGGGTGGGATTCGAACCCACGGAGAGTGTTACCTCTCACAGACTTTCGAGATCCGCACCTTAAACCACTCGGACACCTCTCCTTATTAAAAACAGAGAGGATGGGATTCGAACCCACGGTGGAGTTGCCCCCACACAACCTTTCCAAGATTGCACCTTAAACCGCTCGGACACCTCTCTATTTATTTTGTTGTGGTTTTATCTTAGCATAAACATTTCTTATTTCCAATTATTTTTTTAGAGTGTAAATTAAATGTTTCATTTCTCTGCCGCGGACATTTTTTATGAATTCACCTGTGATACTTGCTCCTAGATGTTTTGCAACTCTTATTGAACTTGTGTTTCCCGGACGGATTTCAAATATTACGCTGTCGATTTTCAAAATATTGAAGGCGTAGTCTGACATTGCGCTTGCTCCTTCTCGAGCATAACCTTTATTCCAGCATTCCTCATTTAAAATATAACCGATTTCGTAATATTTTTTCCCGTCAATTGTATCCGGCTTTAAGGCAATCTGGCCAACGATATTCAGACTTGATTTTTCAATTGCAAGAAAAAATCCAAGGTTATATTTTTTGTAAAATTCTCTGTTCTTTTTTATCCATTGAAGAACATCATTGTCATCAAATTCATATTCCCACGCATACATAACCCGTGGATTTTTGAGCATTTTCGCAACTTCACTGAAATCTTTTTCATCCATTTTTCTAAGAATTAAGCGTTCTGTTTCAAGAAAAATATTTTCCATAACCAAAATTCTATGATAAAATTACTCTACAGGAAAGACTTATGGATAAGATTGTTGAAAAGATAAAAAATGGCTTGCGCGGAGAAATTGTAATTCCTTCTGACAAATCTATTTCACATAGAGCTGTTATATTTTCCGCGCTTGCCAAGGGCCGCTCTGTTATACGTAATTTTTCCGGCGGGCAGGATCCACATTCTTCGCTTAGTGTTTGCTGTGCGCTCGGTGTTGATTATAAATTTTTAGACGGTGTGCTTTATGTAATTTCGGACGGCAAATTAAAATCGCCGCTATCTGCACTGGATTGCGGAAATTCTGGTACAACAATGCGGCTTATTTCTGGAATTCTTTCAGGTCAAAATTTCAATTCGGTATTAACCGGTGATGAGAGCCTTTCTAAACGTCCTATGATGCGGATTATTGAGCCTCTTGAATTTATGGGGGCTAAGATTTTTTCCGATGGCGGGCATGCTCCGCTACAGATTAAAGGCGCACCATTGAATGGAATTGAATACAATTCAAAGCTTGCATCGGCTCAGGTGAAATCCTGTATTCTTCTTGCAGGGCTTTTTGCGGAAGGCAGAACCACTTTTACAGAACCTTTTGTGTCACGAAATCATACAGAGCTTATGCTGAAATCTATGGGCGCGGATTTAACTGTTTTGGGTAATTCCGTTTCAATTCAGAAATCAGAGCTTGCTCCGATTGAAATTGATATTTGCGGGGATATTTCATCTGCTGCATATTTTATTGCAGCTGCGCTGATTGTACCTTCCTCAAGAATTATTCTTAAAAATGTTGGTCTTAATCCTACCCGTGCAGGTATCCTTGAAGTTGTGCAAAAAATGGGCGGCGCACTTAGAATTCTTGATAAAAAAAATGTTGCAGGCGAGGACGTCGGAGATATAGAGGTTTGTTATACGGATAATCTTAAGGCATGTGAGATAAAAGGTGATATTATTCCGCGTTTGATAGATGAACTTCCTGTTATTGCTGCCCTTGCTACACAGGCTGAGGGCGAGACGGTTATTAGAGATGCCGGAGATTTGAGAAATAAAGAATCAGACAGGATTGCTGCGGTTGTAGCCGAAGTTCGAAAGCTAGGTGCTGAGATAGAAGAACTTGAGGATGGATTTATTGTACGCGGCAGGTCAAATTTAAAAGGCGGATGCGAGGTTGAAACTTATCATGACCACAGGCTTGCTATGAGTTTGTATGTTGCGGGGCTGATGTGCGAAAAACCTGTTAAAATTAACGGATTTGAGTGGGTTGATATATCATTCCCGGAATTTGCAAATCTGTTTTGTAAACTTATGTAACATGATATTTTAATAAAAAAGCAATTTCTTTGAGGAAAAAATCTTTAATGAATTATAAGGTTAGGTTACTAAATTTTAGTGAAAGGTTAAATGTTTATTATGGCAGGAGAAATTGCAGGTGTAAATTACAATCCTTACAATGCTATGAATGATGATTTTCTGGCATCGCTGTATTTCAACAGAATGGCACAGCAGTCAGGCGCTTCACAGCAGACAGGGCAGACCGGAGCCTCAAATCCGGCGTTTCAGGGCAACAGAGGCGCACAGGGAGATACTTTCCAGAGGAGCAGTTCATTAATGCCTGTACTGGCAGCAGGTACTTTAGGCGGTGGTGCAGCAGCTGCGGCAGGTTATTATTTTGCTAAACCTGTCAATAAAAACGGTGAGGTTGCAGAAGGTTTGATTAATGCAATGGACAAGTCAGCCCGTAAAGAATATATCAAGGGTGCAACAGAAGAAATTCTTGAAAATTTGAAAAGTCCGACATTTGCAGCACTAGATATTCCGGATCAGAAAACTTATGATGCTATCAAAAAATTTGCATCCTCAGGAAAACTTGACGATTTAACTGATGCTGAAAAGGCTCTGCTGCCGGATAAATATAAAGTTCAGGCAGACGCTCAATCAGCAGTAAATCTTGCAGAAGAAGAATTTAAAAAGATAGATATGAAAAAGGTTGCAAAAGATGCAGAAAATGCAGCTAATGAGTTAAGCCTAGAGTATAACCGCAAGCATCTTCAGCAGTTAAAAGTTTTGCAGGGAAAAGTTAACGCTCTCAGTGACAACATTTCTGAAGCTGATCTGGAAAATTTCATCAAAGAAAACAAAGCTGCATTCTGTTTTGAAGGTACGGAAGATGAAATTGCCAAGGAAATAAAAGAAATTGCTAAAGACGGTAAAGCCTCACTTAAGGGTGGTTTAGACGTCGCTGTCAAAGGTCAGGATGATTATGTTAAAGGACTCAGGGAAGGCATAAAAGAAGGTATCATGGAGAATTATGATACCGAAGCAAAAGCCTTCATAAAAGATGCTCCTGAAACTCTGAAAAATGCAGTCAAAAACTTTAAATGGAAGCAGGCAGGTATTTGGGGTGCAATTGCCGGCGGCACAATACTTGCACTCGGCGCGCTCTTTGGCGACGGCGGAAGCAAACCTGCACCTAAAGCCTGATAAACCCCTTAATTATATACGAAAAACCGGTAGTTTTGTTATTCCTGAAATATACAACACTTCGGTTTTTTATGAAAGTAAGTAATATTGGGATATATATCCCGTAATATTACACTTGACAAATATACCTATAATGGGTATAATATTAACAGATGATGATACCCCATTAGGGTATAATAAAAGGAGGATTATTATGGCAAAATGTTCAAATCCAAAATGCAAATGTGTTAACTGTACCTGCGGCGACAACTGCAAGTGCGACGGGGAAACCTGTCATTGTCCTGATTGCTGCAACAATACGGACAATGAAAAAAAATAATACAGAAGGATTATTTTTGCGGAGCAGGTGCTTATCTGCTCCGTTTTTTATGCTATAATCCTGCTATGGAAAATGACAATAAAGATACTTGCTGCGGAGAACACCATAACCCGAGCCATAAACACGAAATTCCGCGTTTAAACAGGGCGATAGGCCAGCTTGAAGGAATTAAAAAGATGATTAACGAGCAGAGATATTGTCCTGATATTTTAATCCAGCTTAAGGCTGTTCGTTCCGCTATAAAATCTGTAGAAAGCAATATTTTGAAAACTCATCTTGAAAATTGTGTAGTGGAATCTTTTTCAAATCAGGCAGAAGCTAAAAAGAAAATTACGGAGATTACCGCGCTGCTTGATAAATTCCAGAGTTAGAATTGTAAAATTAATTACAGCGGTTCAATGGCTTCGCAGCATATAGACAGGAGAAAATTATGAGAGAAGAATTGTTGTCAATAATTGAGAAAAACAGCCGGATAGATTTAAAAGAACTGGCAGTTCTTCTCGGTGCGGAGGAAATAGATGTTGCAAACGAACTCGCAAAGCTTGAGGCCGAAGGTATTATCTGCGGGTATCATACGCTTATAGACTGGGAAAAAACTTCTATTGAGATGGTTACGGCGTTAATTGAGGTGAAGGTTACCCCGCAGCGCGGACAGGGGTTTGACCATATTGCGGAAAGAATTTACAATTATCCGGAGGTTAAGGCGGTTTATCTTATCTCGGGCGGGTACGATCTTCTTGTTACACTTGAAGAAAAAACGCTTAAGGAAATTTCAAGATTTGTTTCTGATAAACTCTCAACACTTGACAGTGTTTTGAGTACCGCAACCCATTTTATTTTGAAAAAATATAAAGACCATGGCACAATTCTGGATAAGAAGCAGGAGGACAGCAGAGAGGTTATTACTCCATGAGGAATTTTCTTTCGGATAAAGTTCAAAATATTCAGCCGTCAGGTATCAGAAAATTTTTCGATATAGTAAGTGAAATGAAAGACGCTATCTCACTTGGCGTTGGTGAGCCGGATTTTGAAACTCCCTGGCATATCAGGGACGAAGGAATTTATTCGCTTGAAAAGGGAAAAACTTTTTACACTTCAAATTCAGGTTTAAAAGAACTCAGAGGGGAAATTTGTAATTACCTGAAACGTGTGCAAAATCTTGATTATAATTCGAATAAAGAAGTTCTTGTGACGGTTGGCGGCTCAGAGGCTATTGATATAGGTCTAAGAGCAATGATAAATCCTGGTGATGAGGTTATAATTCCGCAGCCGTCTTATGTTTCTTACGAACCATGTGCTTACCTTGCCGGAGCAAAAAGTGTTATAATAAACCTTAAGGCAGAAAATGAGTTTCGTCTGACGCCGGAGGAACTTGAAAATGCGATTACAGATAAAACAAAAGTTCTGATACTTCCTTACCCTAACAATCCAACAGGCGCGATTATGGAACGGGAAGATTTGGAAAAAATTGCAAAAATCATTATTGAAAAAGATATTTTTGTACTGTCTGATGAGATTTACAGCGCGCTGACTTATAAGGGAAAGCATGTTTCTATTGCAAATATTTCAGGCATGAAGGAACGAACTCTTTTGATAAACGGGTTTTCAAAAGCTTACGCGATGACCGGCTGGCGGCTGGGGTATGCCTGCGGGCCGGCTGAATTAATAAAGCAGATGACAAAAATTCATCAGTATACGATTATGTGCGCGCCGACTACAAGCCAGTACGCGGCGGTTGATGCTTTGAAAAACGGCGATGATGATGTAGAAACAATGCGTCAGGCGTATAATCAGCGCAGACGATTTTTAATGAATGCTTTCAGAGAAATGGGGCTTGAATGTTTTGAGCCTTACGGCGCTTTTTATGTTTTCCCGTGTATAAAAGAGTTCGGAATGACAAGTGAAGAATTTGCGGAACGTTTTTTGAAAGAAGAAAAAGTTGCTGCCGTTCCGGGAACAGCATTCGGAGAGAGCGGAGAAGGCTTTTTAAGAATATCCTATGCTTATTCGCTTGAAAATTTAAAAGTAGCGATAGCAAGATTAAAACATTTTGTTGAACGTTTGAGAGAAGAAAAAGTTTAAAGATTACACACAGAAATTGGGAGGGGAGCCGAAATTATATGAAAAGACGTACAATCGGATTTATTAACGGAGCCGCCGCCGCTGTAAGTTATGGTACAAATCCTTTGTTCGCTCTGCCGCTTTTTGCAGCAGGCATAGGAGTTAATTCTGTGCTATTCTACAGGTATGCTTTTGCGGTTGTTCTGTACGGTCTTTGGATTAAATTTGTAAAAAAAGATTCCCTGAATATCACGCGTGAGCAGTTTTTCCCTCTGTTTATTTTAGCTCTGCTGTTTTCGTTTTCCTCATTAACTTTGTTTGAGGCTTACAAGCATATTGAGGCCGGAATTGCCTGTACAATCCTGTTTATATATCCTGTTCTTGTGGCTGTTATTATGGCGTTATTTTTTAAAGAGAAAATTACTAAAACCGTGATTTTTTCGATACTGCTGAGTTCTGCCGGAATTGTACTTCTTTACCGTGGTAAACCTGATGCGAGTCTTAATATGCACGGCGTTCTTATTGTGCTGCTTTCTGCGCTTCTTTATGCGCTTTATATAGTAGGGGTTAAAAATATAAAAACAGTTAAGCATATAAAAACAGATAAACTTAGTTTTTATATAATGCTTTTCGGTCTGCTGGTGTATGTGGTTAATTTAAAATTCTGTACCGAACTTCAGTTAATCTCAACACCTCTGCAGATAGGGTGTGCTGTGGGGCTTGCCCTTTTGCCGACGATTATTTCGCTTGAAACGATTACTGTGTCTATAAAACTTGTCGGCTCTACAACTACAGCGATTTTAGGGGCGCTGGAACCGCTTACTGCTATCTGTATAGGTGTGCTAATTTTCCATGAACAATTGACGCCGCGTATACTTGCAGGTGTTGTCCTGATTCTTGCCGGTGTAATTCTTATTGTCACAAGAAAACGCCTGCAAAATTAAAATCCGGCGGCAAAGATTTTTGCTCCGGATTTTTATGCCATATCGGGTTACCCGAAAAAGTTATCAGGTTTAAGAAGAATTTTTAGATATTTTTACCGAGGTTGTAAGCCTTTTCAAGAAGCTCTTTATGGTTTTGCACATCAGAAGGGCTGTCAATCCCGCCGCCGCTAACGTAACCGCAAAACTTAACTCCGTTAAAACATGCAATCCAGCCGTTGAGCCCGCTAATTACGGTGTTAACGGCATCATCTCCGTCGGCAGAAGTTGTTATAAGGTATACTTCTCTGAATTTATAGTCAGAAGCAAAAAGCGGGTTTGCTCTGTCTATCATTGTTTTCATCTGACCGCACATTTCGTAGTAATAAACCGGAGTTGCCCATACAACCACTTCGGCATTTTTAATTTTTTCGGTAATTTCGTTTGCGTCATCATCAATAACGCAGTGACCGAGCTTCTGGCAGGCAAGACAACCTTTGCAGAAATTAAGGGTTTTGTTTTTCAGTGTAATAAATTCGACATCATGACCTGAGTCTTTAGCGCCTCTTTCTGTTTCTTTGGCAAGTATTTCGGAATTGCTGCCGTTTCTAATGCTTGTTGAAATAATCACAACCTTTTTTGCCATTGCTATTCCTCCTTTTGGGTTCAATTTAAGTTTAAACAATATTGTGAAAAATATCAAATACTTTTATTGAATATTTACTTATGCCCGTTACTTATGATGTTCCACTAAAAGTTTTTCCTACGTTATAAACTTAGTTGAAGGGCTGTCAAAACTGTTATATATATAACCCTTGGTCACAGCGGGTTTCGCTTGCATCGTAGGCGAGTGACACGAGCCTAACGAGGCAGGATGCCCGGAGGGTAGAACCAAATCATATTTTCCCAACAAAAAAATATGAAGTGAGAGCCAACAAAAAACAAAAATCGGATAAAGTAAAAAACTTGGGCTCAGAGGGGCTCGAACCCTCGACCAATTGATTAAGAGTCAACTGCTCTACCAACTGAGCTATAAGCCCAAAGTTTTTATTAAGTTTTTTCCGTGGATTAATATCTCAGCTGGTAGAGTCTATAATGAACTACACTGCGTCTCCGACTACGCTGGGCAACTGAGCCTATAAACCCAAAGTTTTTTTATACAAAAATTTACTTTTTTAGTATACTTCAAGAATAAAAATTTTACAATATATTTTATTAATAAATTTGCAATATTCTTAATTTTATGCGAATATAAAGCAATAATGGATATGGTTAATGAAAATATGAAAGCAATGATTATGGCAGCCGGTGTCGGTTCACGGCTTGATCCGCTTACAAAAGCAGTTCCAAAGCCTCTTGTTCCGGTTGCAAACCGTCCGGTCATGGATATTTTGATGGAAAAGCTTGCCGCAATCGGGGTTAAAGATGTTGTGGCAAATACTTACTATCTCGCTGAACAAATTATTGAAAGATATAAAAATAACGACTTTGGGATTAATTTTGAATATATAAAAGAAGAA
This sequence comes from Candidatus Gastranaerophilales bacterium, assembly GCA_944325705.1. Classification (GTDB taxonomy): domain Bacteria; phylum Cyanobacteriota; class Vampirovibrionia; order Gastranaerophilales; family Gastranaerophilaceae; genus Scatousia. Next base: position 1,130 of record CALVBB010000035.1, on the reverse strand, counting down.
ACTCTTTCGGGTACTGCCGGCGGTTTAAAAAAATGCCAGTTCTTTTTTAATGAAGGGGAAGATTTCTTTGTTCTTTCAGCAGACGGATTGTCAAATGCCGACTTGTTGCAGGGATTGGAAATTCATAAAAAGTCCGGTGCAATCGCAACAATCGGAATAAAGCAGATCCCTATTGAAGAAGTTGCACATTTCGGAGTGGTTGTAACTGATAAAGATGGATTTATATCAGAATTTCAAGAAAAACCATGCGTTGAAGAGGCAAAAAGTAATTTTATTAACACCGGGATTTATATTTTTAACTACAAAATTTTCGATTATATTCCTGTAAATACGTTCTATGACTTTGCGAAGAATGTTTTCCCTGAACTTTTGAAGGAGCATTCAATCAATACATTTAAAATTAATCAGTACTGGACAGATATAGGCACGCTTGAACAGTACGAGCAGTCAACACAGGATTTGTTTAACGGCTTGTGCAGTTTTAACCATAGTAAAATTTTGAACAAGGGTGAAGGAGCCTATATTTCTGGGAGTATTTTGCCTGAAAGCACAAGAATAATCGGAAACTGTACAATCGGAGATAACTGTACTTTAGGTAAAAATGTTGTTCTTGAAAACTGTATATTATGGGATAATGTCAAAGTTGATGATAATATAACAGTGTCCAACAGCGTAGTCGCTTCAAATTCAACAGTGAATGCCAATTTATATTCACAAATTATTGGTGCAAATCAGCTTATAGCACATGAAAAAATAAAACTGTAAAAGGCTTGATTTTTTGTTGTTTTGATGATAGATTAAACTTTGTAGCCGGTGTATGCCTGACAGCCGGAGATTGAAAAGAAACCTAATAAGCGGCGTTTTTTTTATAATATTAAAGCAATGAGAAGGACTGCCGCGAAAGTAACTTTGAAAACAAAATATAAAATCTGGGCTTGTGGCGCAGCGGTAGCGCAGAGGACTCATAATCCTTTGGTCGTGGGTTCGAATCCCTCCGGGCCCAGATTTTTATTTTATCAGGTTGTTATTTAAGAAATTTAACTGTTAAAAAACGTGTAATTTAACGGGACATTTTATCTGAACGCATAAAAAGATTATTCGGCAAAGTTGGCTTTGTGTTTAAGTTTTAG
>CALVBB010000034.1 GCA_944325705.1 Candidatus Gastranaerophilales bacterium | reverse complement strand
GCTGGTTTCGCTATCGCTCACACTGCGCCCTCCCGAAAATCCGCTTTTACATTGGCAGAAGTGCTGATTACCCTCGGGATTATCGGCGTGGTCGCTGCGATGACGCTGCCGGCACTGACTGCCAACAACAGAAAAGCCGAAGCTACCGCGCGTCTGAAAAAGTTTAATTCTTCTATGCAGCAGGCTATTAGGATGTCTGAACTGAAAAATGGCCCCTGTCTTGATTGGGAATACGAAAAGATAGGTGATTATGATATTGAAGAAAATGCTGCACAAAATTACGAAACTTCACAGGCCTTTGTAGAAAAATATCTTACTCCTTTTATGAAATTAAAATCCGGTAAAAAAGAATGGGTTACATCAAAAGATCAAAAACTTGAAGGGTACAGTCTTGTTCTTGCTGATGGCTCTGTTATGAATGCAAAAGTTGGAGATTGCGTTGACATTTCTATTGATATTAATGGCGAGAAAAAACCTAATCAAAAAGGGATTGACCAATTCATTTTTTTACTCTGTAAAAGAGGAGAAGAACGCATTCCTGATCGCTGTTTTACAAGTTACAGTTACAAAAATAGAAGCTTTAATACAAGAGAAAAACGTTTAGAAGGCTGTAAAAGCAATCCGTATTACTGCAGCGGCCTGCTGGAATGGGATAATTGGGAGTTTAAAGACGATTACCCGTACAAATTGTAACTTTTTCGCACATAAGGCAGCTAAGGAGGTTTAAATATATACGAAAAAGGCTTCACGATTTTACGCGAAGCCTTTTGAGTTTGTAATTATTGTTTAGTAGTTTGCAATTTCCTGTCCGTTTGTCATCTTTTGCAGAGTTTCTATTGCTTTTTTTAACTGGACATCGTCTTTGTTTTTAACGTTTTCTTCCGTAAGTTTGACGGTAATGTCAGGTGTTATGCCTTTTTTGTTAATATCTGTTCCGTTCGGTGTAAGGTATTTTTGAATTGTGATATTAATGCCGGCATCATAAGGAAGTTTGTTTATTTCCTGTACAAGCCCTTTGCCGAAAGATTGTTCACCGATTATTACGGCGCGTCTGTTGTCTTTCATTGCACCGGAGAAGATTTCGCTTGCCGAGGCCGAACCTTTGTTAATCAGAACAACTACAGGTTTATCCGTTACATACCCCTTTGTTGCTCTCTGGGTTTCTTTGTAGCCGTCACGGTCTACCGTGCTTACGATTATTCCTCCGTCCAGAAACATATCAGAGATATAAATTGCATTACTTAACAGTCCGCCCGGATTTGATCTGAGGTCTATTATAAAACCTTTTTTGCCGGCGCTGTTTTCCAGAATACTTCTGAATTCTGTTGCGGCATTACGGCTTATAAAAGAACTTAGTCTTATGTATGAAATATCCTCAGGCATTTTGATATTTTCCGGAATTTTCTGGGAAATTGATTTAATCTCGATTTCCGCACGGGTAATTGAATAGAGTTTAGGCTCAGAATTTTTACGTTTAATTAAAAGGTTTACTTTAGTGCCTTCTTTCCCTCTAATCTGATCGGCGGCTTTGTCAACAGTAATCCCTTTTGTACTTCTGCCGTCAATTTCAAGAATTTCATCATCTGCTTTCAGACCGGCTTTTTCGGCAGGAGTATCTTCAATCGGAGCAATAACGGTTAATTTTCCGTCTTTTACAGCAATCTGGATACCGATACCTTTGAGTGAGCCTTTTATTGAACTTGTTTCTTCCGCAAATTCTTTCGGGTCAAGGAATTTGGTGTACGGATCATTTAAGCTCGCTATCATAGTGTTGATAGCCACATAAGCATCATCGTTTGTAACAATATGGTTGTCATATTTGTGGCGCCATTTGCTCCAATCCTGTGCGTTGTTTGTCTGGTCGACAAATTTTACGTTAATTAATCTCCAGACCTGATCATACAAATCTACAGGCGTATATGCCATTACGTTATTGCGGATTACGCAGCCGAAAAGAAAAATAAATACGCCTAAAAATATTACGCTTTTTTTCATAAAGTTTCTCATTCTCTAGTTGTTCCTCCAATTATCCCTAACTCATAAAAAGCTCAAGCCTATGGTATTAGATGTAATTTTACGGGAAAAGTTCCGTATCTGTAGAATTTATTTTATAAGCAGGAATATCTGGTAATATAATAACACAGTTTTGGAAAATTTGGTATAATTTACAGTCCGCTGTTGTATTTTAAATTGTCCAGACCGCTGCAGCGGGATTTGCCGTCCCATTCAAGGTCATTGCAGTGGAGGTAATCCATATTTGCTTTAAATACTACCCACGCTGTGCAGCCGTAACCGTCTGCCCCTTTGGTGCAGTTGTCTTTAAATGTATAAGAGGTATCCTTTTCCAGACCGTATGGCTGAAGTCCGTACTTTGTTATGTAAAATCTGAATATATCATATCCGAACTGGTTAGGGTTTTTGCTGCCGTTAACATCGACTGTGAAGGTTGCGCAGACATTTTTTAATGCTTTTGTTGTCCCGAATACTGCTTCACATTTAGGGTTTTCTACATTAAAAGCATAATGAGAGCCCTCGTTAGTTGTGAATGCCGCATATTTTGTATTTGTTTTAAAGTTGTCGTCTGTGTCAAGATTTAATTTTTTTGTTGTTGTATCCGGCCAGCAGTTCAAATCTGACGAACACATCTTATTTACATTAAAGTATGGCGAGAGAATTTTTACTATATTTTCAGCGCCCACATCGCTGTCTTTGGCTGTCAGCTCCCAGAAATCAGGGGTTCCGAAATCGGTCGTGGCCCTTGTAATTGCCTGTGCCATTGAACTGTAAGCTTTTTTTAGTTTTGCAGTATTTTCCCGTTCTCTGTTCTGAACAAGCAGAGCAGGTATGGTCATCGCTGCAACAATACCGATTATGCCTATTGTAATCAGAACTTCTGCAAGTGTAAACGCATTTTTATTTATTCTCATCGTCACCCCTTGTGTGTAAATTTTCTCGTATTATAACAAATTTTTCATGTAAATGCAAATTATTTACAGCTTTTGGGTGATAAGAGCATAAATGTCGTTAAATACTACAAGCACCATGAGCGCTATCAGTATCATAAAGCCTGCGGTTCCTATTTTGTCTACAGTTTCTTCATCAAGCGGTCTGCCGCGGAGTTTTTCTATTAGAAGGAAAAGGACATGCCCTCCGTCAAGCGCCGGTATAGGAAGAAAGTTTACTATTGCAAGATCCAGTGAAATCAATGCTGTTAAAAGTAAGCCTGAGAACATTCCGTTCGTATCAATTATATCACCGCCGACTTTTGTAATCGCAACAATTCCGTGAAGATCTTTGAGCGGAATTTTTCCGGTAAATATTTGATACAAGCCGTATAGAAGCATTGAAGTCTGCTCCCAGAGGTATTTTGTACTTGTGACTATAATTGATTTGAAATTTTTTGTCGGAATGAGAACTTCCTTAATTTCCATTTGCAGCCCCATAATGCCGTCCTCATTCGGATAAACAGGTTTCAGTTCTATCAATTTTCCGCCGCGCAGGACTGTCATGTACACCGGGCGGGAACTGTCAGATAGTGCATAAGCAAGGTCATTCAGCGTAAATGTTCCGTCTGAAATTATGTATTTTTTTTCTGTAAGCTTATCTCTTAATATTTTCTGGGTATCGGAAAGTGAAAGCTGCATGTCTTTATATTTTTCAAGACCGTTTAAAACATTCCTGTTTAGCTTGACCGGAGCCTCTGTTTTTCGTTCGGGAAGTTTTACCAGAATATCATTTGGAATTACCTCGTCTTTTTCAAAAACAGGGTTCAATTTTTTTAATTTTTCATAATTTTCATTTATGAAAGCTTCGTCAGCTTTGCCGTCATTTTTTTTGCTTAACTGTGAGGTTGTAACAAGTGCAGTGCTTGTTGTAACGGGCATTTCATTAATTTCAACGATTTTATCGCCTTTTTGAATTCCGGACAGACTGATTGAAGCGGTTTTATCAGCGACAATATCTTTTACATAGATGTCATACCTGCCGGATGGCATGTGGCCCCAGATTGCGGCGGCAAGAACTACAATTAAAAATGCACACACCACGTTTGCGAACACGCCTGCTGAAACCACCACAAGCCGCTGGTAGACAGGGCGGTTCAAAAACCTGTCAGGGGAATCTTTCGGGAGATTCAATTCTTTGTCGTCATCCGGAAATGCTACGTAGCCGCCAAGCAAAAAGGCGTGGATTAGGACTTTGACATCTCCGATTTGTTTTTCCCAGAGTGTAGGGCCTATCGGGAGGCCGAAACCGAATCTTGCCACACGCATTTTGAACATTTTTGCTGCAAGAAAATGTCCGGCTTCGTGAACAAGGATTAGTACACTCAGAAGTAAAAGCATTATGATGATTGACATTATTCTCCCCTTAAATTAACCTTATCTGTCATAATTATATCATAAATATATGGAATAGTTTCATTTTGTGGTACAATTTCTTTTGAGAAAACGTGTGCGGGGGTATGATGGCAGACAAAAAGATAAAAGTTTTATATGACGCAACTTTACTTTCTTATTTTTCAGAAAAAAACGAGAAAAGAAGCGGTGTATATTTTGTCACCTACAATATTTTAAAAGAAATACTTAATCATCCGGAGTTTGAAGTTACATTATACTGCGACTATAAAAGAACCCTTTATATGCAGCAGCTTATGAAACAGGATGAAATGCTCAGGCAGTTCAAACTTATGGAAGTGAAAGATATTACAAACCCTCTCATAGGGCTGCTTGCCTCCATGAATTTCAAGTTCCGCAAAGCGCCGGAGATAAAAGATAATATTTTAAAAAAAGCTGTAAGATTTATTGCATTCAGAAGCTTTCATATATATGACCGGATAAGAAACGACAGCCCTGCGTTTAAGAAAAAACTGCAGGAGTATGACGCTTATTTTTCTCCGTACGAAATAATTCCGCAGGAGGTAGAAAAAGATAAAACTATCAAAAAATTTCTGTTCCTGCATGACACAATACCGGTAATTCTTGAGGATTTATACAATGAAATTAATCTCTCAAGCGATTGGTTCAGGCGGCTTCTCAAATCATTGAACAAAGAGGATTTCTACTTTGCAAACTCTCTTTCTACAAAAAATGATTTTATAAAATATGCCCCTTCTATAATACCTGAAAATATTACGGTTGCCTATTTAGGGGCAGACGAAAAATTTTGCAGAACGACGGATGAAGAAAAGATTTTACAAATTAAAAGAAAATATAATATTCCGGAGGACAAAAAATACATCTTCAGTTTGTGTTCGGTTGAGCCAAGAAAAAATTTGATTTTTGCCGTAAAAAATTTCGTTGAATTTATAAAGAAAAATAATATAGACGATTTTGTATTTGTACTTGGCGGAGGACAGGTAAAACAGTTTCAGCCAAAACTTGAAAAAGAACTTTCTGACCTTAGAGAATTTCAGGACAAAATCCTTAAAATCGGTTATGTAGCGGATGAGGATTTAGCCTTACTTTACAGCGGGGCGGAAATGTTTGTGTACCCGTCAATTTATGAAGGTTTCGGAATGCCTGTTCTGGAAGCCATGCAGTGCGGGGCTCCAGTTATAACCTCAAATGTTTCCTCGCTTCCGGAAGTTATAGGAGATGCCGGAATCCGGATTGACCCTTATAAAAATGAAGAACTCATAGCAGCTTATGAAAAGATGTATTTTGACAGAAATTTCAGAGAGCAGTGTATTCAAAAAAGCCTTGAGCGCGCCAAAGAATTTTCGTGGGAAAAGTGTGTGGATATAATTACAGGGGAAATTAAAAAGGCGGCAGGAAAGTAAAAGACGCTAAGAGGTAGGTCGGATTTACTTACACTTTGTCTTGCCGTTCCAGTCAAGGTCATTGCAGTGCAGGTAATCCATATTCTCATTATAAATTACCCATGCCGTACAACCGCGCGCCCCTGCTGGTCCACAGCGACAGAAGTGTCTGTCATGCTGCACTTCTTAGGGAAAGGATTACTTGTATCATTTTCTGAACCGAATGGAACAAAACCCTTAGTCGTAAATGCAAAATTGAATACATCAACACCGATTTTCATATTTCTGGATGGGAATACAACCCAGAAGTCGCCGCATTTGTCGTTCGGACAGCCGTCAGAAGATGAAATCCAGCCTTGGGCAAGGACTGTACCATCTGCAATATATATATATTTATCGGATGAGGCTTGCCAAGGCCACCATGCTTCACGGCCGTCAAGTGATCTTACATAACCAATAATTTCATTTTCGGCAAATGATTTTTGCTTTATATATTTTTTTAAAATGCCCATCGCTTTGATGGAACCGCTGTTGTCTAGAATCTGGTTGCCTTCCTCGTCGACTTCGCCGGTGGCTGTTTTGACAAGCCCCCAGTTGTCAGGCGTTCCGTAATCTTTTACTGCCATTAAAAATGCCTGATTTAAAATGGAATATGCCTTTTTAAGCTGTGTTACCCGCTGTTTTTCTTTGTATTTGCCAACCAGAGCAGGAAGTGTCATTGCTGCAACTACCCCGATAATTCCTAATGTAATAAGCACTTCCGCAAGGGTGAAACCCGATTTTTTAATTTTATTTGTCATGTTTATGTCACCTAAATGTAATCTACAAATTATTAATATTGTTCCTTTATATATTTGTCAATAGGTTTAACTGGAGCTTCCGGAAGTTCAGGTTTTAACCGGCAGTGCGGGAATAATTTACCGGATTAATAAAATATGATTAGGAGATTGTAAATGCAGAGGAAATTGGTACCGAGCGGTACCGGATGGGAACTTTATATGCCGAAGGATGTTTTGAAGCTTCTCGGGGTGAATCCTTCCGAGAGCAGGGTGCTGTTTAAGATGGATAAAAATGTCCTTAAAATTATAAAAACAGGCTTTGATGTTAATAATCAAAACCTGCTGATAAAAAAATTTAATAAAAGCGGTAACGGTTACGGGCTTTATATATCAAATTCAATAATCCAGTTCCTTGAAATTAATCCCGAGGTGGATGAAGTCAAGTATGTTATTGAAGATGACATTTTGAAGATTTCAAAAGCCCTACAGTAACTCTTTCAAATAATTCGGAAGCGCAAAGCGTGCCAGATGGTAATCCTTGTTATAGATTTTGCATGTCTTTGTAATCTCTGCACAGCGATCTTCATCTATGTAAGATAAAGGTTGGACAGTTTCCGAGCAAAATGCCCATGCCCAGTAGCCGCCCGGATAGGTAGGAATATTTGACGTGTAGGTTGAACATACCGGAAATACTTTTTTCAATAAGTTATACATTTTTCTGATTTCTTCTTTGTTTACAAACGGGCTTTCTGATTGCGCTGCAACAATTCCGCCTTCTTTCAGGGAATTTTTTACGTTTGTGTAGAATTCTTCCGTAAACAGACCTTCCCCCGGCCCCATAGGGTCTGTGCTGTCAATTAAAACTATATCAAATTCGTTCTTCTTATCTTTAATATATTCAATGGCGTCCTGAACAAGGATTTCAACTTTCGGGTCAGAAAGCCCGCAGGAAATTGTCGGCAGATATTTTTTGCAGGCATCAATTACCATTCCGTCAATTTCGCAGAGAACTACGCGTTTAACGGTTTTGTGTTTTAATACTTCTCTCACGGTTCCGCCGTCGCCGCCGCCTATGACAAGAACGGATTCCGGACATTTGTGGTTCATCATCGGTATGTGCGCAATCATTTCGTGGTAATGATACTCGTCGCCTTCGGTTGTCATCATTAAGTCGTCAAGTGTTAAAACTCTTCCGAGGCTGCTTTCTGTTTCAAAAATTTCTACCTTCTGGAAGTCTGACTGCTTAGAAAATAAAACCTTTCCCGCTTTGATTGCAATCCCGAAGCCTGCAGGCGTAATTTCGTGATAATATCCGTTTTCGATTCCGTTTTTCATCTATCAATTCCCTTTCTAAAAAATCAAGTAAAAACCTCTAAAAAATTATACAATAAAAAAGAGAGGAATAAACCTCTCTTTTCTTTTTATATGTCATCGAAATCCGGAAGGTTAATCTCTGTACCTGTGTCCAGATACAGCTCTCCGTTTTCTGTTTTTACGGCATCGGGGTTAAGTTGTCTTAAGGCGTTGAGGACTTTTTGAAAGTTTGCCTTTGAGGGAGTAACACCCTGTTGTTCAATATATCTGTTAATAAAGGAATTTAAATTTTCTCTTTGTCCTGACGATAAATACGGTCTTGGCGGGTGAGAAGAATTCATTTGGGATAGCAGCGATTGTATTTTCCCGCCCACATTATTAGAATTACTTGGATTGTTTTGTGCTTGTTCCTGCGGGTTAAGTTCTATACAGGTAACCAGTGTTGCAGCTTTCTTAAATTCATTTATTGTCATGGTAATATTTGTATCAGGATCCCACGGGTTAGAAAGGACAACTTCATCATCAGTAACTTTTACTATTGTAAGAGCATGCCCGCCGCCGCTAATTACCTGACCATTCACTTCCTGTGAAGACACTGTAAATCCTGCGGTGGCCGCATAGTTATCTATTTTACCATCGCGGGAATCTTCTCTTAAATCAGCAAGCATTCCGTCAACATCATTGTTTGGTTTATTATTAACCATAACGGCCATTGCTTTCCCGTTAAAATTACTGTCAAGATTGCCTGATTCATCAGTAACATGCATATTCATATCTGCATCAATATAACAGGTCGGTGCTTTTTGCGGATGCTGAGGTATATATGTATCGGATTGACGTCCGGTTAATATAAAGGTTGCTTCCGCAGCATTGCCGCCGCTTAATTTATCTTCAGAGGAGACATTCGCAATGCCGAGTCCTGCAATATACTGTGTCTTTCTGGGATTGATATTATTATCCTTTATTGTTTGAGCCACATCTTTTCTGTATTTTTCGTAGGCAATTTCATAAAGAAGAACATCTTTATCTCCTGCGGAATAGTCTTTTCCTGCACGTTTTGCAGCAGCCTCAAGTTCGGCTTCCGTCACGGTATAAGAACCCTGTATATGAACTTTGTCTGCCGGGAGTTTACCTATCTTAACCTCACCTGTTCCGTTAATCAGAGATGCACGGGCGATTTCAGCTCCTGGGAAGGTTATTGTATAAACTTTTTCCCCGTTTTTGTTAACGGATTCTTTAATATTCTGTCTTAAAAGTTCCTGACCTTCTGTTGTCTGGCTCAGAGCATTTATTGATGCAAGAAGATAGCAGTCACCTTTACCTATCTGGTATGCGGTATCAAAATGTCCGTCAACTTTTGAGAAGTCATGTTCCTCTATCAATTTGCCGTTTTTGTCATATTTTTCACGGCGAATAAGAACTCCGTTTTCGTCAAATTCATTTTTAATTGTTTCTTTAACTGTTTTTCCGTCTGTTTCATAAACAACTCTTGTTGAAGGCAGACCGCCGCGGGTTCTGTTTGTCAGGTTTTCACCTTCGTAATAATCTTTATGCAAGGCGCCGCGTTTATAGTAGCTCTGGGTCCTGTTTTTTAGCGTTTTGCCGTCTGCTTCATAATTATCTGTTGACTCAAAAGGTTTTCCTACGGTATCGGTTCCGCGGACTGTCTTTGAGGAGAGTTTGCCGTTTGTATAATTATAATCAGTTTCGGCATGTGACTTGAGGCGTTTGCCGTCTTTGATGGTTATGGTTTCTTTTTTCTGGTGTTGAAGCTTGCCGTCAGGCCCGTAGATGTTTTCCTGTGTTGTTTTACCATGGCTGTTTATTGTGGAAGCGTTTGTCTTTTTGAGTTTTCCGTTTTTGTCATAGGTGTAATTTATTTGAGAGGTGTGTATATTTCTGCCTTTTTTATCTTTCACCGTTGCTTTTTTGCTCAAAACTTTTCCGCCGGCTCCCATCGTTACGGTTTCGGTGATTAAGTTGCCCTTTTTGTCTTTTCTTTGCGTAACTTTTGTACCGGAGCCGTCAGGATTAATACGGGTTTGTGCTTGATTACCCGTGTTCGGCTGATTTTCAATATTAATTCTGTTGACTGCTGCCAGTATAGAATTTATTTTTGCCCTTTTTTTAGGCCCGCCGATATTTCCAGTCTTGCTGCCGGTTAATGTTTCAAGTGTTTTTTTGTAAATTTCGTTATTTTTTGAGAAAAAATCCTCACTCATACAAAACCTCCTTACACATATAATCTTAGAAAGTTTATCGGAGGTTTATACTTTAAACTTTAAGTTATTCCTGTATATGTTTACAAAAATTTACTTTGATACTATTTTCCCAAAACGTGAATGTGCAGGTGGAAAACCTCCTGACCGGCTTCTTTTCCTGTATTAATTTGAGTTCTGTAAGATTTCAGGCCTGCCCTTTTTGCGGCTTCTTTTACGCCCATCAGAAGTTCGCCCATAAGATTTTTGTCCTCAAGTTCGTTTAACGATGCAACATGAACTCTTGGAACTACAAGCAGGTGTACAGGCGCTTTCGGGTTAATATCTTTAAACACGACAAGGTGTTCGTTTTCGTAAACAAATTCAGTGCCGAAGTCGCCGTTTATAATCTTACAGAAAATACAATTTTCATCCATAACATACCTCACAATTCTCTGATACGTAATTTTATAACAGGAAAAATAAAATTGCAATCTTGCGCTAAAAAAGATTAGCATATATTACTATTTTATCTTAGACTTAAAGGGGATTATTCGGACTGCAAAAAGACTTACAATCACAATATAAGTTTTTTGGAGTATTTGGTATGTTAACGGGAAATAATTATCACGATTGCAGCAGATACAATCGCTTGGAAATGAAAAATGTGAATAAAGACATCGTATCATGGTTAGAAGATATTGTTGAAGAAAACAACAGCCGTGTTGAACGCAAAGAGTGGAAAAGTAAGTATAACAGCTATGTTGTCTATGATTATGAACCTTTTTGCACGGACGGCTTTGAGATTAATCTTGTTATAACCTCTTATGACGAGGCGTATTTAAATTTTATAAAATACTTATACGATGAAAAAGTTAGTACGATTGATTACCTGAATAGTTGTATCAGTCAGTAGAGGCGGGGATTTACCCCGCCTTTTAAACAGCAGAAAATAAATCAGCCGGTTAATGGAATATACGATTTTTAGTCCGTGACACGAAAGTAAGTTAATGAGTGGAGGGCTTGCCATTTTACTATTCTTTTAAACTGTCTTGCCGGAAATAAAATTAATCATTTTGCCGGAGGTTTAATCGCACCTGAAAAATTTTTTTGTGTTAGAATTAAACCGGACACAGCCCTGCCGGATTAGATTTGTTCCGGAGGTGTTAAGATGAGGGATGATTCGATGAAATTACATAATTCTTTTACCAATAAAATTGAGGAATTTACTCCGATTGAAGATAATAAAGTTAAAATGTATGTCTGCGGCCCGACTGTTTATGATTATGCACACTTAGGCCATGCAAGATGTTATATTACCTGGGATGTTTTATACAGATATTTAAAGTTCAAAGGTTATGATGTCACCTACTGCCGTAACGTAACCGATGTTGATGACAAAATTCTTAAAAAAGCAGAAAAAGAAAACAAAACTCCTCAGGAGGTTTCTCAGTTCTGGTATAAACAGTTTGAAAACTCAATGAAAGCCCTCAACACTCTAAAACCCGATATTGAACCTTTTGCC
>CALVBB010000033.1 GCA_944325705.1 Candidatus Gastranaerophilales bacterium | reverse complement strand
ATAAAATTTTACAAAGCCGATAAATAATCTACAAGTTCTTTCATTGAATATATATTATTAATGACGAAAAATTCTTTTTTAGTTTTACTTTTTACATAAGAGAGTGTTTGTCCGTCCAGAAAATCTTCACTGTAAGGACGGAGCATAACAGAAGGAATAACAACAAAGTCACATTCTTTGCCTTGCAATGCCGCAATAAGGTCTTCAGTAGTAATAAGACCGGCCACAGTAATATCCTGTCCCCAGTAGTTTGACTTAACCGGAACTACTTCCGTCGTAAGATTTTCGGTTCTATTAAGCTTTGACGAAATTATATCAAGTGCTGATTTTGCCGCAAAAGATGTTGCAAACAGAATGTTTGTTTTTTTATTAATTTTTTGGGGAATATCAAGCCCTTTAAAATCTTCAAGAAGCATTCTGATAGACCCTACTCCATCTTCAAGCTGCGAAAAATTACCGTAATATTTTGCAGGCGGGATTTTTTTCCCTGCAAGCAGAAAAAATTCATCGGAGCAACATACTCTTTTATATTTTGACGCAATTTGCAGAGTTTCTTCAGCACAGTTTTTATCAACCTGTTTCAATTTTTCTTCTCTGAACTGAGTAATTCCTACAGGAACAATAGCTGTGGACAAAACCGTATTTTTCAGTTTTGCCAGATCTGAAAGTGTTCTTTCCAGTTCCTCTCCGTCATTCAATCCCGGGCACAATACAATCTGGGCATGAAACGGGATTTTATTTTTTCTGAACCATTCAAGATTTTCAAGAGCCCTGCCGGCATTCGGATTTCTTAACATTTTCACTCTTAATTCAGGATTCGTTGTATGAACAGACACATAAAACGGTCCAAGATGCATTCTTTTAATCCGTTCTTTGTCTTTCTCCGAAAGGTTTGTAAGCGTAATATAAGTTCCCTGCAGATAGGAAAGCCTGTAGTCATCATCTTTTATGTAAAGGGTATCCCTCAGCCCCTGCGGCTGCTGGTCTACAAAGCAGAAGATACACTTATTTAAACATGGTTTTACCCTGTCAAAAACCGCGCTTTCAAATACAATGCCAAGATCTTCGTCGTAATCCTTTTCCAGTTCTATAACTTCAACTTCGCCGTTTTTCTTCTTTATCTCAAGTGTTAGCAAGTCACTTTTGCACAAAAAGTTGTAGTCAATCATATCAAGCATTGGCGTATCGTCAATAGAAACAATCTCATCGCCTGCTTCGATTTCGAGTTCTTCGGCAATAGAACCTTCAATAACTTTGTTAACTATTGCGCTCATTGTCTTTTTCAAATCCTTCTATGATTGTTATCAGATTTTTGTACTCACACATAGTGTTATCAAGGATAATTTTCTGATAAAAATTTTTTTTCGTGTATTCATCATTCAAAATCTTTTCGGCATCAGTTTTGAATTTCATTGCAAGTGATTTAATTTCAAAGAAAAGGTTTTTTTTCGCTTCTTTATCAAGCAGCTCTGCAAGACAGAGTTTAATTCTGGCGTTTGCTGCAAACTGGAGCGGGTTGTCGCTGAGCTTTTCTGAAATCAGTCGTTTTAACTCTTTTTCACCGCTTTTTGTAATAGAGTAGTAAACAGAAAGTTTACCTCCATCAGACATCATCTTTCTTGTAGAAATAAACCCGTTAAACTCAAGTCTTCTCAATGCAGGCTTCAAAGCACCGAAACTCGGACGGGTGTAGGGCGAAAATTCATTTTCAATCCCCTTTTGTATTCCGTACATTGTGAATTCCCGGTTTAAAATTATGTATAAAATTAGAAGTTCTATCATAGCTTTAGAGTAGCATAAATTTACTTAATATTCAAAAACCTGAAAAAGCTCTTAATAGCGCCCATAGTGTCGTGGCGGTGCGGAATATTTGCTTTCGGGTAGTATTTTTCATAGTTTCTTATGATATTGTCAGGAAGGTTTTCCCCGTTTGCGAGAGTTTGGAAAATAAGTTCAAGGTACTCATCCTGTTCCTCCTTGTACATAATATCGCGTTTTCTTAAGTCCTCGTCAGCCTCGTAATGTATAAGCGCATGATAAGCCGCCTCAATGCTTTTGTCGTCCGTGTCAAACGGAAACATTGTGACTGCTTCTCTTACTGTCAGAACGCCAACCAGAACTTTTCTGATAAGTTCTGACACCAGCATCCGGTTTTCAACTTCCAAATCCATTTTTTATTTTACTAAGCCAAATTCCGCTTCAATAAATCTAATCATGCCGGCATAATCACTATCAAAGAATTGCCCGGCAACTTCTTTAACCGATTCCATAGCCATTTCTCGTTTGTTCATTGTTGCTTTGTAGTAGAATTTTTTACCAACCTTATATCTTACAAGAATGCTTTTGCCGGTAAGTCTGTCCATTACGGTTTTGATTGTTGTATAAGCTCTTTCAATGCCATTTTCGGATAAATTATCGACAACATCCTGAATAGAAATATCTCTGTCCTCAAAGTTTTCTGTGAGTTTCCAGATTGAATTTAAAATGTCGATTTCTAACTTACCGCATGCCATATTTTCCTCTACTTTCTTTAATAAAATGAATTACTAACATTGTAACATATAAACAAATTATTGCAAGCCATTGTTTAATCAATGTTTACAAATATGTGCCGCATAAAAACCCTGTTGAAAGGTTTAAACCGCACCGCCGGATTTACTCAAGATCCATATCAAGAATATCCGGAGTTTTTTTGAAGTTCTTTTTTCTTGTTCTTATTTTGTCATTTCTTTTTTTAGTTTTTAGAGAAACTTTTCTGTAGGCGTTGTCCAGAGATATTTTAGAAAGGGGTTTTTTATTTCTTCTGTCATAAAATGTCAGCCAGAAGCGCCTGTTTATGTTGTCGACGGCAAAAGATATAGAGCCTGCAACTTTGTCGCCCGGTTTAATCTGTTTAAACATAATCTTTGTGTCGCCAAAAATGGAGGGTCTGAATACAGAATTATAATCATTTACAAGTGCCATGTCAAGCCCTGAAAAGGTTTTGTCTGACATGTTTGAAATCATTATAGTGAGTGTAATTGTGTTGACCTCTCCGAAAGGATCTTCCTCATGTTTAATGTCGCTTATATGAATATCAAGTCCGGGGTAAAAAAGTTCATGCTGGAGAAGCGCGGTTTCTTTATATACCGGAAGCGGAACTTTTGTATTGATTTTTACCTTAATTTCGTCGCCCGGAGCGATTAAAACGTCATGACCTTTCCGCATTAACGCCATCCCGAGTCCGATTACCCCTCCGGCAGCAGCGCCTCCGGCAAGGGTGTAACCCTGAGAAGCTATTGCGGCTTCAAGCCCGAGCCAGTTAAGCGCCAGCAATCCTCCTGCAACTCCGCCAACGACAGTGTAACCGAGATCCTGCGCAACAATTTTACCTGTTTCTGCAACAGGATTAAGCTTTGTTGACATTTTCCCTTCTATGGGAATTTCTCTGCCGTCAGGTGTGATTAAGTAGTCAAATTCCAGAGAAATCTGAGCCGGTCTGCCGAGGCGTTTTGCGCTTTCTGTGCTGGAAATTTTTCCATGAGCTATAGTTCCTCTTGGAATAAGAACACCGGCTTCTCCGGATACATCATTTACAACTTCTGCAAAAAACTCATCGCCTTCTATATTTATGTTTGAATCAAGCACCTGCGAAACTGTCATGTGGATAACATCAGGACGTTCCATGTGTTCAACCTGTCCTGTGAACAGGTCGCTTTCCAGCTGTCTGTACTGATCGGACATTTCGGCATGACCTTCAAAAACCGGATCTGCTATCACTGGTGTTTGAAGCCCGAGAAATGATATTAACAAAAATAAAGCAATAACCTTCTTCATAATTGTATTATACATCATAGATATAACATTTCTAGTTTTTAATAAATTTTTTACCAGTAGCAGCCGCACTCGACTTTTTCGGCTCCTAAAGGTTTTTCATCTTCAGAAGGTCTTACCCAGTATTCATTGTAAAAACCGCAGTTATCCCATCTTGCCCCTTTTATTCCGAATAAAAGCTGGGTAGCTCCACCCATGTGTACGGCTTTTTTGCCCAGTGATTTGCAGTAATCAGCAAGGAATATGCCATATGCACCTGCGCCGATTAGTGCTATATCAAAGTCTATAGTTTTAATCTGCTGTTTCATATCGTTAAGGGCATCAAACCAGTTTTCGTAATTGTAATTAGCAATATTATCACCTATAGTCTGAACCGGTTTCATTGTAATTAATTCAAATTCAGGCAGCAAATCTTTGTTATTGTGTAAAAGTTCACGTTTTTTATACTGTTTTTCTATAGAGGCTGTAAACGGGTGTATGACAAGAACTTTTTTCGCCTCAAGTATTTTTGTCCAAGGAGTATTTGAAAGTATAGGGCAGATGTTATCAATATTTGTAAGTTTTGCGTTTGCTGGCAGGTAATTCAGGCACATTTCTTTTTCAAACGGTCTGAACCAGCATCCCAGAATGTCAATTCTTGTTGTTACATCTATTAATTCACAGGCAAATCTGGTCAGAGCTTTATTGGTTACAGGGAAAAATCCTGAATTGTTCGTCATTGAATATCTTTGATGGGTGCTAAAAACGTCAATTTTGCGGTTACGTTTATTCCTTTTGAATTCGCGGACGGTAGCGAGTTCAACTGAACCATATCTTGCAATCAGGCAGGGGGTGTCTTTTTCTAATTGTTCTTTAATTATTTCATCGCCTTCGACTCTGGTGTAAATGTATCTGTCGCCGTAGTTTAGAGGTTCCTTTGCCCCCCCCCCCTGGGTGAAAACCTTGTTATATCAAGCATTTTAGCCAATTTCATCTTTCAAAACCTCCTTTGTTGTTAATTATATTACAAATTGAGGATTTTTATAGTATTATAAAGTAAAGTGTTACAAAACAAGGAGTAAAGAAAGAATGCAGAAGCGCTGGTATGATGTGGAACCTGTATTAAGCAGAGCGGTGGCAATGTTAGAGCAGGCGGATGAAGAATTGCAGGTAGTGTGTGCGGAATATGTAATTGATAAGCTTAAGGATATTGATTTTGAGATGTCTTTGGATGAGCAGTATAACTATATTCTGCGCCGCTGGTACGATAAGAATATCAAGGTTTCGCATGCCATGGAATATTTAAAGCATGCTCCGGATGAAATAAGAACCCAGCTTGCTCTGGATATTATAGAGCATATTGAGAAAAACGCAGAAAAGTAGTATATAAATTGGTTTACCAGTAAGGACTGCCGCCCCTGTCAGGTTCTATTTTGTCTGCGCCAAGTGGAACTTCTTCTTTTGACGGTCTTACCCAGTGTTCATTGTAGATGTTTGTGAATGTATGATCCCAGCGCTTACCTTTTATTCCAAATAAAAGTTGTGTTATTCCACCTAAATGAATGCCAATTTTACCTAATTGTTTGCAGTAATCAGCAAGAAATATGCCATAAGCGCCGGCGCCGATTAAAGCAATATCAAAATCAATCTTGGAGATTTTAGACTTCATGTCCTCAAGCGCTTCAAACCACGTTGCATAATTGTAGCATGATTTATTATCTCCGACAGTCTGGATTGCCTTTAGTGTAATAAGTTCAAATTCAGGCAGAATCTCAGGGTTTGTAAATAATAATTCTCTTTTAGCATACTGTTTTTTTATTGTTTCTGTAAAAGGATGAATAACTAAAATTTTTTTACCTTTTAAAAATCTACTCCAGTGTTTTTCAAGTGTAATTGAGTTTGTAGCTTCTATATCTATTAGTTTAGCATCTGTGGAAAGAAATTTATTGCACATTTCTTCTTCAAATCTTTCAATTCTACACCCCAAAACATCAATGTTTCTTGTCAAATTTATTAATTCACACGAAAATTTTGTTAAATTATAATCATCAAGCGGAAAGAAGCCTGAAAATTTTTCCATACAATACCTCTGTGAATCTTCAAATTTTTTTTTCTTTTTCCGGTGACGTAAAAATTGCCTGACAGTTTCTAACTCAGTTGTACCAAATCTGCAAATTAATGCTGGTTTTCCGGAAATAATAATTGATGATATAATATCTGAGGCATCATTATCTTTGTAGATAAATTTTGTATTGTATGCCAGAGTATTATTTTCAGTTCTAACAAACTGTCTACCTCTTAGTTTATCAATCAATTTCTGTATAAATTTAATTCTCATAATTATAAATTATCGTTAATAACTTATAAAATTGCAAGTAATTTATTAATAATATAGCCGACTGGTTATAGTTTTAAAATTTTGTAACATTCAATACCTGTTTACCAGTATGCAAAAGTGCCTTCTTCAAATTTTTCAAGTCCTGCCGGTGTTTCTTCCTGTGAAACTCTGGTCCAGTTTTCATTATATAATGTTTTTTCAAAGAAAGTGTCCCATCTCCTGCCCTTAATTCCAAACAGAAGCTGGGTTGCACCTCCCATGTGTACTGCCTTTTTCCCTAGCTCTTTGCAGTGCGCTCCGAGAAACATTCCGTAAGCTCCCGCCCCGATTAATGCTATATCAAAATCAATTCCGGAAATTTTTGATTTCATATCCTCAAGCGCTTCAAACCAGTCTTTATAAGGTAACTCTTTTTTGCTGTCACCTATCCCCTGAACTGCTTTCAGTGTCAGAAGTTCAAAGTCCGGCAATACATCAGGGTTTTTGAAAAGTAATTTTCTTTTTTCATATTGTTTTCGTATTGTTTCTTCAAACGGGCTCACTACAAGCACCTTTTTACCCTTGAGGTATTTTGTCCACGGGTTGTCAAAAAGCATAGGATGGGATATAGCATTCATATCCATTAATTCAAGCTCCTGATGCAGGTATTTTTGTATGAATTCAACTTCAAATTTTTCTACACGGCATGCCAGAACATCAACTTTCATTGCTGTTAATATTTGTTCACATGCAAACTTTATCATTAAATCATGATTGTTAGGAAAAAATCCTGCGGTATCGCACATCCAGCGTCTTTGCTTATCATCTATAAATCCGTTTTTCAAAAATTGTCTGACCGTTTCCAGTTCAACAGTTCCGAAGCGGCATATCAATTGAGGAGTATCTAAAGCTAGATGCTCTGCAATTAAGGCAAGCCTCCCCCCCCTGTGTGAATAACCCGTCCGCCAACGGATTTGAGCTTTAGAGGCAGATTTACATCCGGATTTTTACCCCTGATTTTTACCCCTGATTTTATCTATTACTTTCTGCGCAATGTTTCTTCCCATAATCAAAAATCTCTTTATATATTTTTACATTTGGACAAATTTTATATATTATAGTTTAATCAAATGTATAGCATAATGCAAGGGATGTGTCGATGACTGATGAAATAAACCGGAAAGTTACAAATATTTTCTCAAGACATGACAAAAATCTTCCGCCTGCTACAAAAGAGAAGGTAAAGTTTTACGCAGGTTTTAACTATGTCAGAATTGATAAGGACGCTAACGGCAACAAATTTAATCCCGAACATCTCCTTAAATACGCTGAAAAATGCCATTATATCGTAAGGGTTATGAGAGAATATAAAGGCGATACAGTTCTTTACAATTATGATGTTCCGAATAATGATTTGTTTAGATTTATTAAGTCATTTGAGGAAAATACTCTCGACGGAAAAATTATTGAGATAGAAAAATATTTTCCGGATGAGCCGGCATAGCACCTGTGATATCTTTTTTACATGTGTCCTGAAAATTTTTCCGGCATGTCCGAACAGCATTAATGATTTAAAAGAAAGTTGAAATATGAATTGTTTTTTTGAAAAATACCATGACGCATTATTCAGGTGTACAAAACCTTACCAGTACGTGGGCGGGGAGTTTTTATCCTATAACAAAGATTTTGACAGCGCAAAAGTCCGCTTTGCTTTTGCGTTTCCAGATAAATATGAAATAGGCATAAGTAATCTCGGTGTGAGAATTTTGTATGATTTAGTCAACAGGCAGGACGGCTGGATGGCGGACAGAGTTTACGCGCCAGAGCCGGATTTTAAGCCGGAACCTCTCTATGCGCTTGAGAGCAAACGCACTATTAAAGATTTTGATGCTGTCGGGTTTTCATTCCAGTATGAAATGGCGTATCCTACTGTTTTAAAGATGCTGGAGATGGCGCAAATCCCTTACAGAAACGAAGATAGAATAGATGATGACCCGATAATTATTGCAGGCGGGCCATGCGCATTTAATCCGCTTCCAATGGCAGATTTCATCGATGTCTTTATGATTGGTGACGGTGAGGACAGTATTGTTGAGGTTTGCGACATTCTGGAGAGAACAAAAGGTTTGCCTCGCAGTGAAAGAATAAAAGCCCTTTGTGCCGGTGAAAATTCCGGCCGCTGGTCGAAACTCACAGGTGGCAATGTTACAAAACGAATTGCACAGTTAACTTACGATACTGCCCTGAAATCATATCCTATCCCTTTTTCTTCCTCAGTTCAGGATAGAGCCGTTGTTGAAATCCGCAGAGGCTGCGGGAGAATGTGCCGTTTCTGCCAGCCGGGGCATGTTACGCTTCCGGTAAGAGAACGACCTGCTGAGGATATTATTAAAATTACGAAAGAACTTGTCAAAAACACAGGTTACGATGAATACTCGCTTCTTTCCCTTTCTTCTAACGATTACGTAAATATTAATGAAGTCATAAAGGAACTTTCTGTTGACTTTAATAAGAAAAAAGTCTCTGTTTCCCTTCCAAGCCAGCGTATTGACGGGTTTAACCTGGAGCTTGCAAACCTTGTCCAGAGTGTAAGAAAATCCACAATGACCCTTGCCCCTGAAGCCGGAAGCCAGAGGCTGCGCGATGTAATCAAAAAGAATATTACAGAGGAAATGATTATTGATGCTGTTACTACGCTTTATGAAAATGGCTGGTCAAGAATAAAATTTTACTTCATCTGCGGGCTTCCGACAGAAACTCTTGCAGATATGGAGGAGATGGCTAATCTTTTAAAAACAATTAAATACCGCTGCAAACTTATTAAAAAAGAAAAAAATCTGACGCATGGCATGGATATAACATGTACGCTTTCTATTTTTGTGCCGAAGCCTTTCACACCGTTTCAGTGGTGCGGGCAGATGAATCTTGATAAAGTCACAGAACATATTCACTATTTGAAAGATGCTCTTAAAAATACAAAAGGCATTAAAATTAATTACCATGAAAAATTTGTATCGCAGATTGAAGCTGTTCTCACACGCGGGGATGATAGTCTTTGCAGGTATGTAGAAGCACTTTACAAAAAAGGCTGTTACCTTGATGCGTGGGGAGAGTATTTTAATAAAAATATCTGGCAGGAAACCGCGGAAGAATTAAATATTGACCTTGCAAGACTTGCTGAAAAAGAATATGATTTAGAAATGCCGCTTCCTTGGGATTTCATAAATATTGGTGTGGATAAAGAGTGGTTTAAGAAAGAATATAATGCTGCAATGGCTGTAAATTCGAAAAGTCCGCACCTTGTCCCGACCTGCCAGCAAAGTTGTGTAAACTGCGGCGTATGTTCTGAGCTTTCAACACATAAAGTTATGGCAAAACCTTTTAAAGCAGGTGTTGAGGCGCAAAAGATTACTAAAGAGGAGCCGGTTGATCCGAAAACCTGCAAACATTATGACAGACCGATTTATAAATACAGGCTTAAGCTTACAAAATCAGGTATTTTAAGATATTTTTCCCATCTTGACTGGCAGAATACTTTTTTCAAAGCTGTTTCAAGAACAGATCTGGATGTCGTGTTTTCACAGGGGTTCAACCCGACAATGAAAATTTCTATGGGGATTGCGCTTCCGCTGTTTGTGGAAAGTGATTGCGAACTCGTTGATATGGAACTTTTTGATGATATTACAGAAGAAAATCTCAAACTAAAGTTAGAGAAAGTTCTGCCGACGGAAGCTAAAATACTAAGTATTGTAAAAATTGATAAATCGGCTCCAGCTGTTGATATTACTGTACAATGGGCTGAATATAAGATTACTGTTTTCAAGCAGGAGGTTTACGATTTTGAAACATTGAAGTATAATACAGACAGAGTTTTATCTTCTGAAGAAATTTTTATCGAGAAGAAAAACAAAAAAGGTTTACTTAAAAAAATAGACATTAAGGCTTCCATACATTCATACAGGTATGAAGATAACAGTTTATTCATAGTGTTAAAAACCGGTCAAAGCCAGTCGCCGCAGAATGTAAGCGGAGTTGATGCAAAGGAAATTCCGGCTTTAAGAGCAGATGTTTTAATGAATATTATAGCTCCGGATACTGCATTCAATATAAAAAGAGTAAGGTTCTTTGACAGAAATTTACAGGAATTATAAGAGGATTTTTTAGATGGCTAACGAAAAAAACAAAAATTTTAAAGACCAGCAGAACAGTGCAAAAAGAATTATTATTGCCGAACGTGACAATATAGCAGCTGTTCTTGAAGGTAATAAGGTTACGGATTTCTTTATTCACCGCGGGGATGTTTTGCTGGGTGATGTTTATCTTGCAACAGTCGATAATATTCTGCCGAGTATTGATGCAGCTTTTGTTAATGTAGGAACAGATAAAATGGGATTTCTCCATGCTCAGGATGTTATGGGGAAAGGAACGTTGAAAGAAAAATTATCGCCTAAACAGAAGCTTGTAGTTCAGGTTGTAAAAGAACCTACAGGTCATAAAGGCCCGAGGGTTACAACACAGATAAGCCTTCCGGGAAGATTTCTTGTTCTTATGCCTTATGAGCCGGGTGTCAGTGTAAGTAAAAAAATTGAAAGCTCTAAAGAAAGAGCCAGATTAAAAGCTATTATGAACCTGATTAAGCCTGTCGGCGTCGGCGTAATTATTAGAACAGAAGCCGAAGGCCAATCTGAAGCCGATATTCAGGAGGATTTGGAAATACTTCTTGAAAAATGGAATAATATTATTACATCTGCTGAAACCTTAACCCCGCCGAATTTGATTTACAGGGATCAGGATTTGCTCTACAGGGTTATAAGAGAAGCCTGCACCGAAGATGTTAAGGAAATTATTGTGGATACCGCTTTTGCTATGAGCAGAGTTCAGAATATTCTCCAGAACTGGCATATAAACAAAAATATTAATGTTACTCTGTACAAAGGCACTGAACCGCTTCTTGTAGCTTATGATATTCATAAAGAAATTAAAGCTGCGTTGAATGTTAAAGTTAATATGCCATCCGGCGGTTATTTGTTCATTCAGACAACAGAAGCGCTTACAGTAATAGATGTCAACAGCGGTAAATTTACAAGTTCCTCCACTCAGGATGAAACAATTCTGAAAACTAATATAGAAGCTGTACATGAAATCGCACGCCAGCTCCGCTTAAGAAACATTGGCGGTATGATTATCATTGACTTTATTGATATGATGTCGCGCGCCGACAAGCTTGCTATAATGGAAGAACTGGAAATTGCGCTGGAGCCGGATAAGGCTAAACCTCAGGTCGGTCAGCTTTCTGATTTAGGGTTGGTTGAATTAACACGCCACCGTCAGGGGCAATCTCTGTCTGAAATATTTACAAAAAAATGCCCGCACTGTCAGGGAACCGGCTATTTTATGAATGAATTCAATTTTGCAACCCCGACTGCGGAAGGTGAATACAGGGCTAAAGCCGCCAAACTTAAGCTTCCGGTTGGTGTAATGAAAAAGTCTGCCAAGTCTAATCAGGCTAACAACAGACCGCAGTCGGAAGAAATTCCGGTAGAACAAATTCAGCCTCAACAGCCGGTAGAAATAGAAGTGGAAAATCCTTCCGTTGAAGCGGCTCAGGAAGAAGAAAAACGCGAAAATAAAAAACGTACAAGACGTTCAAAATTTGATAAGAAAAAAGGTGCTGAGCCTGTTGAAACACCGCTTGTTGTGACAGAGGATGTTCACACTGCAGAAACAGTTTTGAAACCTAATGAAGAAATAAAACCTGTTATTGCAGAAGAACTGATTGACGCCAAAGCAGAGCAGGAAGCAAAAGAAAAAGAAACTTCCGGAATTGAGGCTTCTGAAGCTGCTGAAAATTCACCGGCTGTTCCAGAAGAAATTCCGGCTGAACCTGAGCAAGCTGCTGCACCGGAAGAAACAGTGGAAGTAAAAGAAGAAAAACCAAAACGGACACGCAGGCCGAACAGAGGAACTTCAAAACGTTCACGTTCCAAAAAATCGGCCGCAAGCGAGGAAAAAGTTGAAGAATAAAAAATTAATATTTGCAGGACTTCTGGTTCTGACAGTAATGGTGGTTATCTCGGCAAATGCAGGTATATGCGTTGATTCGGTAGCACAGCATACACCTGCACTTCCTGCCGGTACACCGGTAAAAAATGATGCGTTTCAGGATACGCTTGTAAAATTTGCAATCACAATGGCTGGTGTGGTTTTATCGTGTGTTCTCATCTGGGGCGGTTTAACAATTTATAACAGGTTTTTTGTTAAAACTTCTACACGCAGAATTTCTCCTGATGATGACATTTTGAAAACTCCGAAAACCATAGAAGAAGCTGTAACTTTTTTTATTAAAAAAAATAAATTAAATTAGGAGAATTTGATGAAAAAATTACCTGCAATGGGAGCAATCTCTTTATTACTTGGGCTTTTGATTATATCAATTATTTTAATAATGATGATGCCAGTTTTGCGTAACGTGTCGGGCGGTGCCGGTATGAGCGGGAGCTCTATTAAGCAGGAAAGCGTTGAGCAGGAAGTTAATAAGGCTGTTGAAGATATTCAGCGTATGCGGCAGCAGACAATTGATTACAATCGTCAAAACAGCAGTGTTGATTATTGATTGAAATTTTTCAGAAAATAGATTATAATAAAAAAGGCAGGATTAAAATAAATAGGAAAAGCAATAAATGATTTCTCGAACACGCTGCCGCTCTGCTCCCGCTATCGCCTCAAAAAGTTTTATATTACATGTTGAAAAGAAGCGGAAGATTTGATATAATTAAAGTAAAGAGGACAATCTATAAATGTTTTCTCGAACACGCTGCCGCTCTGCTCCCGCTATCGTCTCGAAAACATTTATAGATTGTCCAGAGAAAAGTAATAAAAGAAATAAATCAAAGGAGACTAAACAATGGAAAAAGTAAGTATAGCAAGGATTTTCGGGGGGGGGGGTAAGTAGTTTAAGCTCCTTAACCGGCACAGAGCAAGGGATACAGGCAGCAAAGAGCTGCAAAGCCTTAAGCTGGCGTACATTTTGGCGGAAATTGATGGAAATAAAATCCCCCCTGCCCCATTTTATCAAACGGGGTAATGGCAAAGACTTCCCTTGTAAGGGAGGCGGCGCGCAGCAGCGTAGGGTTTTAATAAAAAATCCCCCTTTT
>CALVBB010000032.1 GCA_944325705.1 Candidatus Gastranaerophilales bacterium | reverse complement strand
CCGACATTAGCAGCAATCGCCAAATCTGCTTGTGTAAGATGTTGTTCCTTACGGGCATTTTTAATATATGCTCCCAGTTTTTTAGTATCTGTAATATTCATTTTTTACCTATCGGTAAAATTTTACAATATTTTCATCTAAAAATCAATATTTTTTACCGAACGGTAAAAAATACATACTTAGAAACAACTTTTAGCATAAAATTTCCCGTACGGGAAATTTTAACTTTTTTAAATTTATCTCAGCTTCTTGTATTTTAAATCTTATAGTGAGAGTTGATTTATACTGCAGCAGGAAGAGAAGCACATTTTGTAGTTCGAGCGCGAACGAGCTGAGGCTGGAGCAGTTTTGTTTGAAGTGATTTCATCACTTCAAACAAAATGCGGAATTGCCGTTAATCGCGAGTGAGCAAGACAGTCCACTGCGGCCCATATTTAAAAAGACAATAATAGCAAGGCTTTCAGGCCTTGCTTTTTTAATGCAAAAATTTAATAAAATACAAACAAAATCATTAAACAGCAATCAACCTAAATGCAAAATGCGGAAAAAATTCTGTCAAATCTCAGCATGTTTATTTGTCCTACCTCTACGCTCTACGTGGAAAACGATTAAACAAGTGGTGAACATTATTTAACATCTGACCGGTTAAGAGGCTTTAAAGTTATACAGAGGTTTAAGATGATCAATAATTTCAGCAGCCGGAGCGATTGTTTGAATTATTTCATCAGCATTTTTGTAAGCCATCGGGGATTCGTCCAGCGTTCCGGTTGAAATACAAGTTGAATATATCCCTTTCATCCGTGCTTTGTATTCTGTCATTGTAAGGATTTCTTTTGCTTTCGTGCGGGTTGTCAATCTTCCGGCTCCATGCGGGGCAGAGCTGTTCCAATCCTCGTTTCCTTTACCGGTACATATTAATGAACCGTCAGCCATATTCAGAGGAATTAAAACTTTTTCATCTTTTTTAGCTGAAATTGCACCTTTTCTTATTATTTTGTCATCACCTATGTAGTTGTGGATGGTTTCAAAGGTTTCGTCTGCTTTCCAGTTCATGTTACCAAGAATTTCCTCTGCCATAACCTTCCGGCTCCAGAGGGCATAATCCTTGCATACATCCGCACACATCAGGTAATCCTGCGCATCTTTACCAGTCAAAAATGAAAGTTGTTTTAAGTAACCTTCACCGTAACAGTTCTTTTCTATAGCAATATTCTGGAAATATACGGCAAGTTTGTTGCCGAAGTTTCTTGAACCGCTGTGAATTATCAAGTAAGTTCCGGTCGTGCCTTTTTCAACTGAAATGAAATGGTTTCCTGAACCGAGAGTTCCGATTTTTAGCAAATCGTCTTTGTTTCCTTCTCCAAGAAAATCCGTTGCGATTTGACGGATGTGTTCTTTTAATTCATCAGGAATAATTCTGCTTACTTCTTTTCTTGCCCCTGTTCCTGTCGGAATATTCCGGCGGATTACTTTGTCCAGTTTTGCATAATCATTCAGAGTTCTGGATTCTTTGAGTTTTACAACATACATTCCGCAGGACTGGTCAACTCCTATAATATTCGGGATAATCTCTTCACCCCGCGGCATTTGGGAGGTAAAACCTATTGTGCAACCTTTGCCTTTGTGGCAGTCCGGCATAATTCTGACTTTACAGCCTTTGAAAATCGGATGGTTACAAATATTTTTTGTCTGCTCTTTAGTGCCTTCATCTATTGTTTCTGCATAGATTTTAGCATTTGTGTATTTGCCTTCTACAAGCATATTACCTCCTGTGTTTTTTATTATACTCGGAATTTCTCATTTTATCAGACAATTCAAGCCCCAGAGCTTCGACTGTGAACTTAAAACTTCCGAAATCCGTGTCAAACTTTTTTGCATTTTCTTTTATCAGAAATTCATCTTTGTATTTTTCTTTGACGTATGCGATTAATTGTTTTTTAGAACCCGAAGCTTCCACTTTTTTGTTTCTTAATAAGTATTTCATTCTGTATCCTTTCTGTTCCTATTTTATATGACATGTATGTCAAATCCGGTGGTATAATTATTATTTTCAAACCACATTGTACAGAATTGGATGGCAAAATGTTAATGCTGAAATTTTCCGGTTATTTCAAAAGAAACTCAAAAATGCTTTCATTATACCTGTTATCTACGGCGCTGAACGGCAAAACAATTCCGCCGAATTCATTTTCTACTATTTTTATAACATGCATCGCCTTATTTTTAGGCACGTAATCCATCTTAGTCACAACTGTAATTACCGGTAGATCGTACGCTTCAACCCACTCGCGCATCTGGTAATCATTCTTCTGTATCTCATGACGTCCGTCCACAAGCTGTATTAGCGAACTTATCTCCTCACGCTTCAAAAGATATTCTTCAAGATACTTCTGCCAGCGGTTCTGCGCTTCTTTAGACACTTTTGCATAACCGTAGCCAGGCAAATCCGCAATCATAAACTTATCCGAAAAATTAAAAAAATTGATTAATCTTGTTTTTCCGGGGGTGTTTGAAGTTTTTGCAAGCTTTTTGTGGTTGGCAAGCGCGTTGATAAAAGAGGACTTTCCTACATTAGAACGTCCGAGAAGCGGAAATTCAGGCAGTCCGAACACCGGACACTGACTTAGTTTTTCTGCACTGATTATAAACTTTGCGCTCAAAAATTTTGTGCTCATTTTGCCGATAATGCTTTTTGCTGCTGCTCCTTAAGTTTCTGCTTTATTAAAACTGTCTGGAACAGGTTGTACATCTTGTCACTGTCTACGACTGTTATCTGTGTTTTATCCTTCAAAAAATCAATATTCACGGCAGGTTTCTTCTGGCTGAAAATATTGGATTGAAGGTTCACAATCTGGAAAAGTCCCACCTTTAAAATACTCAGCGGTTCTTTCCAAAATATTTCAAATGTTTTTCTTATATCAAATTTTTTCATTTCCCTAATCTGTCTGGTTTTTATCGGTTATACCGTCTGTTTCTGCTTGAAGTTCCGCCGCCCCTCCATAAAGCAAAGCCGACGCATTCAAGCACCGGTTTTAGATTTTCTTTTTAAATTTTGCTATTTTTCTGAGGACTTCCTCTTTATCGGAAGCATTCGGGCTGAATGAGAGGTACTGGTTATAATACTTTATTGCGCCCTGATAATTTAATTCTTTTTCATAAGACATTGCTTTCAGCTTGGCAATAGCCGGCCCGTTGTGGTAAAAGTCTATTGCGCGGTTGCAGTATTCAATTGCAGATGCGTAATTTTCTTCTTTAAACTGTCTTTGCGCTACATCAAAGAATTCATTTGATTTAATTTCGCATAAATCAATATATGAAATACCGTTTTTCGCAATAATATTATCCGGATCTTTCATCAAAGCTTTTTTCAGTGCAAGTCTGGCAGTTCTGAACTGTTTATTATGAACAAGGATTTCAGCGAGATAAAGCTGGTCATCCACGCTGTCCGCAAAATTAATAGCGTTTTCAAATGTGTACACAGCATCTTTTTCTCTGCCCAGTGCAAGGTAAGCCTCGCCTTTGATAACAGAATCCATCAGGTTGTTTGAAGCCGACTGGACAATATAATTCAGGCTGTCTTTTGACATAGGAAGCTGGTGTGTAAGCCTTGCAAGCTTAATCTTTGCAAGGTGCAAATCAAGCCTGTACGGAACCCGTTCTATTGCCTGATTTATATAATCATAAGCTAGGTAGAGTTCTTTATTTGTAGTCATATCACCGTTGTCACCGCGGTCTTTTGACATTTCGTAATAGGTATTTGCAAGCCCGACAATAGCATCATTGCCGTAACGGCTGTCATCAACGAGTTTTGAATAGTAATCGAGAGCCTGTTCATACTTTCTTGTTTCAAGAGAAAGGTCAGCAACACGCATAATAGCATCTTTGTAGCCAGGATTAATTGCAAGAACCGTTTTCAGCTGTTCCATAGCGAACTCAGCGTCAGAACGTTTTTCGTAAACATTCGCGAGATTTAAGTAAGGACGTGAGTTTTCCGGTTTAACCATAACTGCTTTTTTGAAGGAATTAATTGCAGCAGCCTGGTTACCCTGAACGAGATAGCATTCACCCTGCAAAGTCAATGCAGGAGATGAATTCGGGTTGATATGCAGAGAATGGTTCAGCCAGGTCAAAGCTTTCGAGTAATCTTTCTGTCTTACAGCAACCTGTCCGAGGTGGTACATAGCAGTCGGATTGTGTGAATTGTATTTCAAAGAAAGCTGAAACATTTTTTCAGCTTCATCAAGGTTTCCGTCAATCAGCTCAATATTTCCAATATTGTCGTAAGCTGTTGCGTATTGCGGATTTATCTTTAATGCTGTCTGGAAAAGCTCTTTTGCATCTTTTTTATTTCCGAGTTTTAAAGTTGCAACACCCATTGCGTTATATGCCTGATAGTAGTTACTGTCAAGGTTGACGGCATTAACAAATTCTTTAATAGCGTTGTTCAAAAGTTCTCTTGTATCTCTGATGTATTCAACGTCAGAAGAGGTCTGGCGCTTCATATAAACAATACCCTGCGCGTAATGCAGAGCCGGATTATTCGGATATTTTTTGAGCATCTTATCTAATTCCTGCTGGGCAGGAGCAAGTTTATGCTGTTTTGCCATCCAGATTATACGAAGGGTTTTTGCATCAACATCATCAGGGTGAGCGTTTAAAACATCTCTTAATGCAGCATCGGCTTCCTTGTAGTTGTTGTATTCTATCATCTTATCAATATTTGCATACTTCCGGTTAACAGCAGCACCTTTCGCGACTTTAGCCTGAAGCTCCTGTGAATACACAGCAGAAAACCCCAGGAAATTTGCGAAAACAAGTGATGCTATTAATAATTTTTTAAAATTCATTTTTTCTCCGATTACTACATTTTTACTATTTTAAAACTGCTAAGAGTATTGTATAATATATACAGGAAAAAATCAATAATGCAAATGACGGGTTTAAATTCAAGCTCAAAAAACGATTTAGAGGAATTCAGAACATACATTCTGGTGGAGAGGAATTTTTCAAAACACACTGCCAGAGCGTACTGTTCAGACATTATGGATTATCTTCTGTGGCTCGGAGACACCGGTTGTGAGGATGTGAACTTTTCTAAAGTTCGAGAATACCTGCATTTTATTCAAAAATTTCAGTACCGGAAAAATACAATTGCACGGAAAATTGCCTCATTAAGAACTTTTTACAAATTTCTGTACCGTGAAAAAAAAGTTAACTCGAATCCTGCAATGAATTTAACAACGCCGAAGCGTCCGAAACAGCTGCCGAAATTTCTGACCCCTTATGAGGTGGAGCAAATTTTAAATAACGCAAAGATTGAAACTCCTGCGGGCTACAGGAACAGGGCAATTCTCGAGCTTTTGTGGGCATCAGGAATGCGTATATCAGAACTCAGCGGACTGAATTTTGAGGATTTAAACCTTGAAAACAACGAAATCAGGGTTTTCGGAAAAGGTTCAAAGGAAAGAATTATTCTTGTAACAGACAGGGCCAAGTCTTATCTTGAAAGGTACATAAAAACAGCACGACCTCTTGTCGCAAAGGGTTACAGGGTGGAAGAAAGCGAGGACTCGCCTGTTTTTATTAATAATACAGGTTTTCGCCTCCAGCCGCGTACAATAAGAAATGTTATAAACGAAATTGTAGAGAAAATAGAACTTCCCAAACACGTTACCCCGCACGTATTCCGGCACAGCTTTGCAACACACCTGATAGAAAACGGAGCGGATTTGCGTGTTGTACAGGAGCTTTTAGGTCATGCCAGCATATCGAACACGCAGATATATACACATGTTTCCACCCAGCACCTGAAAGACGTTTACAACGAAACTCACCCGAGAGCTTAATAAAGAGCAGCTCTGTGTAATCAAAATCTCAGCCTGCTCTCTGAGCCGCCTGAACTTAATCATTATGACAGTTACTTCTTAAACAAATCTTTTACACTAAACTTTGAGGCCTTTTCATGACGGAAAAAAAGCAATTTTTTCACAATAGGGTTTGTCTGACGCGAAATAGTCTGCTTTTCTACAGGTTTCACTTCAGTTTCAGCATTTTCTATTACTGTTAACTTTCTCTCTTTGTTCTCATCCATACAGAAATTATACCTCTTTATACTTAAATAAAAAAGATTATTTAAGAAAAATTGACTTTATTTTATATAAAAACGATATACTGTTACAAAGTTTAACAATTCTTAGAGAGTTCATCCCATAGGGTTTGAAGCTGTTTGAGTTGTGTCCTTCCCTTAGCGTCGTTTGCTGCCGAGGAAAGAACCTCTTTCAGTACATCGGTAAGCCTGTAAGAAAAACTTGAAGATTCATCCCCTCCGAATTTGTGGCAGAGCTCGTGCAGGGCGGTTCCGAGAGCTTCCGGAAAGCTTGCGGTGGCAAGGTAATCCCTATCTATCCAGAAACCTTTTGATTCCTCCTTATCTCCGCGGACATTATAATCTATTATTGCTTCTGCCATTGTATCTTCATAAAACCGGCTTTCCTCTGCTGCATCTTTATTAAACAGGTATATCTTTGTATCAAGTTCTTCCGGATTAAAGTATTTCTTTTCAAGATACGGCGAAAATACATTTACCCCTTCTTTGATAAGAATTAATTTCTGTTTTTCAACCTCCGACGGCTGTAAAGGCTTATGCGTTCTGATTGCATTCATAAGATCCGAGATTTGAGGCATTCCAATATAACTAAAGTTACTGTTACACACTTTATAACCGCTCTGTTCCAGAGATTCAATAAGTTCGAGCGATGTGCAGCAACCCTGTGCAACATATTTTTCAGGGAATTTTATATGAACATCCTTACTAAATGCGCCGCTTAGCAGACCTTCAAGAAACGCTGTTTCTTTTTTATATTTCTCACCCGGAGCCCATCCCCAGTATCTTTCCAACGAATGTATCATTTTAACAACTTCCTGTTTGGAAACTCTGCTGCTGCTTGCAATATATTTCCCTATAGCCTTGAGGTGTTCGGCGTTCAATGATGTTCTGTCGCGTGACGGATCAAAAACAACGGTATCACCTGATTTTGCAGGCGGTTTTTCTTTTAAGTATATTGTCACCCCGTTCAGTCCTTCATAAGAATTATCTACCTGATAACGCTGACCGGCTATATAAAACGCTCCCTGCTCGTCTTTGCCTAGCAATTTTATGCCGATTAAACCGTTCTCAACATCCGGAGCTTTAAAATCAGTGTTATGTGAGTGGTAAAACCTGTTTATTGTTTTTCTTAAAGATGTTAAGAGTGCCATGTTATTAGTTTCAAACTCAATATAGTTGCCGTCAAACCGGTCAACTCTGTCAAGTTTATAGCCGAGAACGCGTTTGTTATTAAGATTGCCTGAAACAAACTGCCAGGTAACTTTCCAGTCGTCAGAGCCTACTGCAAAATTCTGTGCTCCGGAATCTTTCAGAACCTTCAAAACAGTCATCTTCAAGCCCTCGCCGAAGTTTCCGGCAGCTTTTGCATCGTTCTGTTTTGAGGATTCTCCGAGAAGAATAGCCTTATCAGGCGTGTATGTTGATTTTCCTTCAATTCTGACCTTATATCTTCCTTCCGCAGCCGGTTCAAACACCATCTTAACTCCGTCAAGCGTTTGACCGTGGCCGTCATAGAAGTTTTGCATAATATCACGTGCTACTTTATCATTATCCCACACAACAGAATCCGCGTAAGTTTCGGTTATTGTAGTTTCGCTGAGCGGTTTAGGGGTAAATTTTCCGTTTGCAGCCTTTGTAATCTGTGCTCTACCGTTCATAGGTACTTCAAACTCAAATCGCTGCCCCTCTGCAAATTCAGGAATATTAAGCTCTGTAATATCAGTCCTTATGTTAGCCGGAATAAACTTTTCCGGCAGAGGAATTACATCATCCGGAAGCGGTCTGTTTATTCTAACACCTGTGTAAGGCGACATTGGATTATAATTAAGAGGGTTTTGAATTTTTTTGCGGTATTCCTCTATTATTTTAGAAGAAATTTCATCGTGAGATTTTGAACCGTCAATCAGCCCTGCGACTTCTTCCTGATATTTTTTCAAAGCTTCTTCCGCATTACTTTTTTTCTTTAAAGCCTCCGAGAGGTGTTCCTCCACCTGTCTTAAGCGCCAGTTTCTGCCTCTGCTTACAATAATACTCCCTATTGCCAGACCTCCGATTGCGGCGGCTGCTATAGCCGTATAGGCTTTTCCTGCACTTATTGCTTCTGTTTTAGAAGCATTTTTCGGGTTTTGTGTATTTTTTACGTTTTTTGTCTGCGGCATTGCAGGCTGCATGGAACTCAGGTAAAACTTATTTACTGCAGAAACACTCATAAAATATCCTTTCAGTTTACTAAAGTAATAACACAAAATCACAAACAAAAAATTTTTTGCTAATTTTTATAAACTTAATTTAGCAATCTTTACATCAAAAACAGTTTCAATATCAACGCCTGTCAGAATATAAGAGATAATATCCTGCGGCTTAAAAAATCTTATATTTTCAATATGCGGAATAATCCCGAGAACGCGCACGCCGGAGTATTCCTCAATCATACGCGGAAGATTTTTTATATTTGCATCCTGAGTGTTGAACGGGCAGTCGTTAAGGATTACACCGCGGATGAGAATATTATTTTCTCTGGCATGGTTTATAGTCATTAGAATATCGTTAAAAGAAGATTGGCGCGGGGAGGCAACCAGAAGAAGCGGCAGGTTAAGAATTTTTATTAAATCTTCCTCCAGAAAATCTTTGCCGTACGGGGTAGAAAGCCCTTCCGAACCGTTAACCATAAGGCATTCGTATTTTTCCGAAATACTCAGAAAATCCTGAAGAATTACCTCTTTTTCAATAACCTGATTTTCCTCACCGGCAGCAATACAGGGAAGATTTTTACTCGTAAAAATATAGCTGCACCAGGTTTTAATATTGTAGTCCATACTTTTCACAAAGATTAAATCCGGCGCCTGAATATAACCATCCTCCATCACGGCGCCTGTCTGCACAGGAAGATATACCCCAGTAGAATATCCAAGACTCTGCATAGTCGCGGCAAGTCCTGCGGTGATAAATGTTTTTCCCGAACGGGGTTTTACTCCTGTCACAAATAGTTCAAGCATAGAGTTCTTTTCTCAAGACCTCCCGTTGATTGCAAAATAAACCTCTTTCAGGCGTTTTTTGCTTATATGAGTGTATAACTGTGTTGTCGCAACGTCACTGTGCCCGAGAAGCTCCTGCACAACGCGCAAATCCGCTCCGTTTTCAAGTAAGTGCGTTGCAAAAGTATGTCTGAGTGTATGGGGGGAAATGTGTTTGTGAATTTTTTCACCCTGTTCGTGTATGAATGTATAAATATCCTGTCTGTTCAGAACTCTGCCTTCATCGTTTATCAAAAGACTTTTAGAGGCAAGATTAAACTTCTGCAATATAAAATCCCGCTCTGGTAAATATTTTTTCAAAGCAGAAACCGCTTTTTTCCCGAGAGGAACCAGCCTTTCTTTCGAGCCTTTGCCGGTACATTCAAGGTATTTGCCGTTGATGTTTATATCCGTAAGTTTCAGCCCTGCAAGTTCTGACACCCTGAGGCCGCAGCCGTATAGAAGCTCCAGAATAACTTTTTGAATTTTAGACAGATTCTGGTTTAAAATCGTTTCAATTTCTTCCACTGTCATGACTTTCGGGAGGCGTTTGGGGAGTTTCGGCTGTTCAAGAGTAAGGGCGGGATTATTTTTACAAATCTCGTTTGCGCACATCCATTTAAAAAAACCTCTGAGGGAGGCAACTTTTCTCATCACGCTTGCGGCGTTGTAATGTTTGTCATGCAGCCTGAGAACGTAAGCATTAATATCCTGACGGGTAACATCGTTCATGGATTTAACTTCACGCCCTGCGCAAAATTCCAGAAAAAAGCCGAGATCCCGTCTGTAAGCCTCCAGAGTGTTCTCTGCAAGTCCCTTTTCCACCTCTAAAAATTCAAGATATTCCGCTAATATTTGTACACTCATACCGGATATTATATATTCTTTTTATTAATATTTAATGCTTTATTTGAACTAGTTTTTTAATTTATTGTTTGGCTGAAAGCCCAACCTACTGACCTACCATTGGCCAACCTCCATATTTAAGGGAGGTGGTGCGCAGCACCGGAGGGTTTAGAAGAAAAACCATTGCCGGATTAGTATATCCTACCTATGTTACTATTCAGGAACAGTAGTATTTGT
Source organism: Candidatus Gastranaerophilales bacterium (assembly GCA_944325705.1). Lineage (GTDB taxonomy): Bacteria > Cyanobacteriota > Vampirovibrionia > Gastranaerophilales > Gastranaerophilaceae > Scatousia. Next base: position 5,474 of record CALVBB010000032.1, on the reverse strand, counting down.
TTTCGAAACGATAGCGGGAGCAGCGCGGAAGCGTGTTGAGAAAATTAATACTACTGTTCCTGTACCCTCTCCCGTCTGCGGGACCCTCTCACCCGCATGGGAAGGGTATTAGTTGAACCCTTCACACCTAACTCTTCACCCTTCACTTTATCGTACGCGCCTCATTGCCCTTCATCTTTTGGCAGCGTAAAAACAAACCTTACAAACTTTGGTTCTTTGACAACAACTTTTATAGTGCCGCCGTGCGCTTCCACAATTCTTTTGGAAATATAAAGCCCCAGCCCTGAACCCACACGTTTGTTTTCAACTGCATAAGTCATAAATTTGTTGAAAATTTCATCGGGGTTAATCTTTGTGTACCCGTTTGTTTCATTTTTTATGGAAAATACAAAATACTTTTTGTTTTCAGAAAGCTCCATCTCTATTGCTGTATCTTTCGGAGAATTTTCAATAGCATTCATTATAAGATTGTGCAGAACTCTCTTTATCTCAAGAAAATCAACCATAGCATTACTTTTTTTGGTTTTGTTGTGAAAAACAGCCTTCTGCCTTTTCTCGCGCATAAGATATTTTGTTTCTTCAATACTCTCAATAACAAGAAGATTAAGCGAGTGCTTTTCTTTAGAAAGCACACTACGGTTGTTGTCGAATTTGTATTTGTTCAGAACATTATCTATTAAATTTTTCATGTACTTAGTCGCAACGGAAATATCGCAGACAATATCCCTTTTAAATACGTCGTCTGAATTTTCGTAAGACCTCATCAGCAAATCCAGCGCAGCAATTTCCGAATTTACCGGAGATTTTAAATCATGAGCAATCATTGCAAAGAAATCATCCTTTGTTCTATTTATTGCATCATTAAGACACTTTGTCTTAAGCGCATTAAAAATCTGCGAGCGAACCACATTTACGTCAAAAGGCTTTTCAATGTAAGCATACGAACCCAGATTATAGCCTTGAATCTTAGTGTCTGAATCCGAAAGTGCTGATATAAACATTATCAAAGCAGTGGCATTAAACACCGATGCCCTGATAATTTTTGCAAGATCAAATCCCGATACCTCAGGCATCATCACATCAAGCAGAAACAGGTCAAATTTCTCCTTATTAACGGCTTCTGCAGCATCGTGAGGGTTTATAAAAGTTGTAATATCCAGCCCCGATGAGGCAAGCGTTTCTGCCAGAAGCTCCACATTCAACCTGTTATCGTCAACAATCATCACCTTTAAACCCCTAAGGCGGTCTGAACAGGTACAGACAGGAACTTCCTGCTCTTTTTTAGCTTTCTTCTTAAAAAAATTACTGATAATCTTTGTGTCAAACGGATAAGGTATAACCGTTTTTACGCCAAAACGGTTTGCAGCAAGAATTTCCTTTTTTGAGATTCTCTCGGACGTAAGCCAGACCTCAAGTTTTGGATACTTCTTCATCAAATCCTTTAAAATACGTAAATCCTGAAAATTTGTTTTTATTATGCAGAGCCTTCTGGACGACAGGTCTTTAACCGAATTTATTCCGTTAATATTCTCCAAAAATAAAACCTTCTTGTCGCAGGATTTTTCTATTAACTTTTGCATAATATGTCAATTTTATGTATTAATTTCACCAATACAATTACCTGACAGGGTATATTTTTTATATACAATTTATAGAAAAATTCTCTCATATAAACACGGGATTATTCCGTAAAATATTATTGAAGAATAATTTTATTAATGCTAGTATGTTGTCACAGGTGGAAGTATGACCCGAACTTTAGAAGAACTTGTTGCAGAAATAAAAAACCGCCTTGATATAGTTGAAGTAGTATCAGAACAGGTTATATTAAAAAAGAACGGCTCCCATTACTGGGGGTTATGTCCGTTTCATAAGGAAAAAACTCCCTCGTTTTCCGTGAACCCTCAACTCGGAATTTACAAATGTTTTGGCTGCGGAGCGGGCGGAGATGCGCTTAAATTTATAATGCAAACAAGGGGTGTGGAATTCATTGACCTGATAAAAGAACTTGCCGCAAGGTTCAACCTTGAAATGCCCGACAGCTATAAAAAATCGGACAAATCTCAGGGGCTGCGCGACGAAATGATGAATGCTTCCCGAAAAGCTGCTGAATTTTACCACGACCTGCTGCTGAATAAAAATTCCGAAGAAGGGGATAAAGCTCTTGAATATCTTACAGGACGCGGGATTTCAGAAGATATTATAAAAAAATTTACCCTCGGTATTGCCCCGAAATCCTATACAACACTTTATAATATTTTGAAAAAAGACTTTTCAGGAGAAGTGCTTGAAAAAGCCGGTCTGGTAATAACCGGCCGAGAAAGTCCGTATATAGACCGCTTCAGAAACCGTGTTATTATACCTATTCAGAATGAAAACGGGGATTACGTTGCCTTCGGAGCCCGTGCGCTTGAAAAAGACCAGAACCCTAAGTATCTCAATTCTTCGGATTCTATAATTTACAACAAAAGCAAACTCCTCTATGGTCTTTATACCGCAAAAGATGCAATAAAAGCGGAAGACGGCGTAATTCTTATGGAAGGCTATTTTGATGTGATTTCCGCTCAGGCGCACGGAATAGAAAATGCAGTAGCCTCATGCGGAACAGCGCTTACACCGGATCATGTAAAACTTCTGTCACGCTACACAAAGTCAAGAAGAATTTACCTCTCTTTTGACACTGATTCCGCCGGACAGAAAGCTACTGACAGGGGGGCGCATATTATAAAAGAAGCCTTTGAAGGCCTCGGAGATGTTAAACAGTTTGACGAAAGCTATATTTCCGCCTCACAGGACAAGTATTCCTGCGAAATAAGGGTTATCGCGCCTCCTGAAGGCAAAGATCCAGACGAATTTATCCGCTCTGTCGGTGCTGAAAGCTACAAAAAATTTGTTAAAAATGCACCGCTTTTAATAGATTTCCAGATAAACAGCCTGCTGAAAGAAAAGCACAACTACAAAACGCCGCAGGAAAAAACAAAATATATAAAAATGCTTATTCCTGTGCTGAACGAAATAAATAATGAAATTATACGTTCCGAGTACACTAAAATGGTCGCCGATGCAATAGGAATCGACGAAACCGCGCTGGAAAACGAAATCCGTAAAATGAATTCCGCAAACAATCTGCAGGTCAATGAGGATAAAGAAATTAAAAAAATTGTTACGAAAAGCTTAACAATTTCTGAAAAAGCGCAAAAAAATTTGTTGAGTGTTTTTTTTGTACCCGACAGTCATTTTACATTTGCCCGAATTAATGAAATGATTGACAATTCGTACTTTTCCAACAAAACATTAATAAATGTAAAATCTACAATTGACAAATTAATCTGTACCGTAAATAATGTAAAGGAATTAATTGAGCAATTGTACACTGAATATATAGAAAACCCTGATATACAGCAGGTTTTAACCGACCTTATAAGTACATCGGAGGCGTTTACAAATCTGAAACCCGAAGACTTTGAATGTGCAATTCAGGAAAATGTTGCACGCATTAAACGATGTCAGTGGGAAGAAGAAAAAGAAAAGATGCGAAAATTATATAAAAATGCAGATGAAGACGAAACCGAAGCCTTAAAATTTCAGATGCAGCTTAGAGATAAGATAAATAATAAATTAAAATTGGAGAAAATGAATGACTAAAAAAAGACAACCAAACTCCTCTATTATTAGCGTTATTGATGAAGATAACCTTGATTTGAATGAAATTGACGAGGATTCCCCGCTTGATGCAGAAGCTGACAATGTTAATTACATGAACATGGACATCAGCACCGATAACATTGAAGATATTGTTACAGAAAAAATGGAACATAAAATGAACATGGATGACATCTATATGATGAATACCCATGAAGAAGAAAACCAGAGTGAAATTGAAGTTCCAAAAGGAATTGCGGTTGATGATCCGGTCAGACTTTATTTAAGAGAAATCGGAAGAATAAAATTATTATCTGCAAATGAAGAAATTGAATTAGCCAGAAAAATTCTTGAAGGCGGCACACCGGGTGCTATTGCAAAAAGAAAACTTGTTCAGGCAAATTTGCGTCTGGTTGTCAGTATCGCTAAAAAATATGTAGGCCGCGGAATGCTTTTCTTAGACTTAATTCAGGAGGGCAACCTCGGCTTAATCCGTGCTGCTGAAAAGTTTGACCACGAAAGAGGCTTCAAGTTTTCAACTTATGCAACATGGTGGATTAGACAGGCTATCACAAGAGCAATCGCCGATCAGGCACGCACAATTCGTATTCCTGTCCACATGGTTGAAACTATTAATAAGCTTAAAAAAGTTACAAGACGCCTCGCGCAGGAACTTTCAAGAAAACCTACCGAAGATGAACTTGCAATTGAGATGAATGTTTCTATACCGAAACTCAGAGAAATAATTAAAATTGCACAGGAACCGCTTTCACTTGAAACACCTATCGGCAAGGAAGAAGATTCCCGCCTTGGAGACTTTATTGAAGATAAAGAGGCGGATGCTCCTATAAAAACAGTTGCGTCGGAACTTTTGAGGGAAGATCTTGCAGAAGTTCTCTGCACATTATCTCCACGTGAACGCGACGTATTAAGACTGCGTTTCGGCATGGATGACGGACGTCAGAGAACTCTTGAAGAAGTAGGGCAGCTGTTCGGCGTAACCCGTGAGCGTATCAGACAGATTGAGGCAAAAGCTCTCAGAAAGCTCCGCCATCCGAACAGAAGCAAACGCTTAAGAGAATACGTTGAATCATAAATATTCGGGCAAATGCCCGAATATTTTTATAATTTATCTAATATCTAACTTTAAACGGGTAATCTTTAGGAATTTTCCATCCGTTAGCATGTATCAGGGCAGTACAATCGTATCTGTGAGTTGAAGTTTTACAGTTTTCAAGAAAATCATCAGGATTAGCAGTTGTACGCCATGGTTCTACACCCTTATTTTTGTAAAATGAGGTACCTTCATACTCATTACCGGGAGAATAGAAAAACCAGAACCTGCAAACTCCGGTTGAACTATCGTCATACGGGCATTTATCAGGATTTCCAGGCCAGAAAAGCCAGTCACGGTTAACTTGACCGCCGTTAACACTTGCAAAAGCACTTCCGTCCGGCAAATAATAAACATAAACTCCGGAGGTGGCCCCTTTTAACTGTTTGTACTTTATAATTTTCATATAAGGGTAAAAATATTTTTTAAACCATTCATATTTTTCATTAACATCACCTGACGCAGTGGAGTTACCTGCATTTTCTTCAAACCAGTAACTTTTATCGCCGTAATCAGCTTCTGCAAGCCTGATAGCCTGATTAATTATTGTATAAAACTTTGCCAGACGTGTTTCTACAACATGATTACGATAATTTTGCATAACAGTCGGCAGCGTCATCGCAGCGACCACGCCGATAATTCCGAGGGTAATCAGCACTTCTGCCAATGTAAAAGCGGATTTTCGGGAGGGCGCAGTGTGAGCGATAGCGAAACCAGC
>CALVBB010000031.1 GCA_944325705.1 Candidatus Gastranaerophilales bacterium | reverse complement strand
ATAGTAGTAGGTTGGGCTTTCAGCCCAACAATGTAAAATCCCAAATTAGATTTGTAGGTTTGGGCATACCTGCCCAACGATAAATTTGGACATTAATTGGACTTTGGAATTTCCGGAATTTGATTAAATTACAGGCTTATTTAAAAATATTTTTGTAATTTTATGTCCTAATAAAGTCCGATTCAGTCCAGTTTAAAAACACTGCATCACAGAGCTTCCGACGGCTAATGTTTAGAGTTGTTGGGCAAGTATGTCCAACCGACAATTTATTCTATAGACAACGAACTGGACATTAAAATACACCTGCAATGTCTGTCAAAGCATACCTGCTATGTCTGTCAAACCATAATAATCTATCTAACCGTACAAATCAACCTGGACAAAAAACTACATTATGAAATCAGGCAAACTAAAATAAAGGAGATGTCAAAAGACATCTCCTTTATGGCTCCCCAGGTTGGACTCGAACCAACAACCTACCGGTTAACAGCCGGTTGCTCCGCCATTGAGCTACTGAGGATTATTTTTTAGATTATTTACTTTTTTTAGAAGGACGTTCTCAGCCCCCCTACTTTTCACGCCTGCCCTGCAGGCTTATGTAATTATTATAAAATAAAAAATTTTTATTGTAAAGTCTTTTTTTGTTACTTTATTGAAGATAATTTTACAAGTTTTTCAAAATCCGGATGTCTGGCTGATAAGCTTTCAAATGTACCTGTATCAACTATTTCACCGTTTTTCATGTAGATTAATTTGTTGCAGGATTTTAAAGTTGACAGCCGGTGCGCAATTGCAATGATTGTTTTTTCTTTTCCTAATTCTGTGAGCATGTCTGTTATTTCATGCTCGGTTTTAACATCAAGTGCCGAGGTAGCTTCGTCAAAAATAAGAATTTCCGGTTCTGTATAAAGTGCACGGGCTATTGCCAGACGCTGCTTTTGTCCGAGAGAGGCTCCGGTTGAGCCTATAAAAGGTACTGCATCTACGTTGTTTTCAAATTGTTTTACAAAATCATACAGACGGGCATCGTATAAGGCTTTTGTAACCCTGTCTACATCAATTTTGTCAGGTTTAACACCCCAGGCAACATTTTCTTTGAATGATTTATTTAAAATTTTAATCTCCTGCGGTACATAACCGATTATTCTGCGGAATTGTGAAGTTTCCTCCGGGGATAATATTTTTCCGTCCACAAGAATATTTCCTGAGGTTGGCGGCAGAAGCCCCATTAAAATATCGGCCAAAGTCGATTTCCCGGCTCCGGAAAGTCCGATTATCCCTACAAAATCACCTTTATTAATTTTTAGATTAATATCTTTTAATACGGGTTTTCCTGATTTATATTCAAAGTTGATATTTTTTAGTTCAATGGCATTTCTAAAGTAAAATTTGCTTGCTGCTTCTGAGTATACCGGTTTAAAGTGTTTCAAATCGCATTTTTCGTATTCCTTAAGCAGCGATTTTACAAAAGAGCGTCCGTTTGAAATATTTATAATTGAAGTCTGTATACGGTTGAGCGCCGGAGCAATTCTAAATATCGCAGCTGCAATTAAAGAGAATGAAGCAATCATGGCAGGCTGGTTGTTAATATTGTTTAACGCAAGGAAGGCTCCAAGAATTATTAATGATGCAACAATAAGAATTTCAATAATATAAGGGGGGATTGATCCGTAGAATTCGCCCCTGCCCTGATAAAAAGTAACTTTTTCCGCTTGTTTGCAATAAGTTTCATAAAATTCTTTTTCTGCAGACAGAATTTTTATTTCCTTAAGATTTTCAATATTGGTATATTGTATATCGTTCATTATTAAGTTTTCTTTGTTAATTTTGCTGTTTATTTCGGACATTTTTTGTTTGAAAAATTTATTTTGAAGCAGCATGCTTACAACAACAAAAACAATTGTTGCGATTGCTGCTGCCGGAAATTTTATCAAAATCAGCAAAATTACCATTGAAACTATAATTACGTTAGTTATTAAGGTTAAAATTCTAAAGATAAAAGAATTTACCGCCTGAGTGCATAGCGTTGTCAGAACGTAGGACTTATCTGACTGAGAGCTTTTGATACTGTCTTTGTAATTTGAAAATATGTAATATTCCATAAATCTGTTAGAGATATTTCTTCGCCAGTTGTTTATAAACTTGCTCTGCAGGTAATAGAAATAAATCATGTAAATATTTTTAAATATGAAAAGTCCCAGAGCAAGCAGTCCTAAAATTAGCGCATTAATTGTTGGGTCTGAGCAGTGAGTAATTCCTGTAAGTCTGATATACAGGTTTGAGCCGGTTACGGCATCAGGTCTTACTATCATAATTATAAACGGATAAACAAGCGCAATTCCGACAAATTCCAGAGTGCCTGCGATAAGCGATAAAACAGTAAAACCGCAGAGTTTTAGCTTTCTTCCTTCCCCGAAATACTCAATGAATTTTCTAAAATTTTCTATAAACATCTATCCCTTTATCCAATATAGTGCAAACAGCAAACTTGTGTTATAATATTTTTATTATAACATAGTTTTTTGAGAAGGAAAGGAGTGTGTATGTCAAATCCTATTTTAAATGATAACTTTTTAGAGGCGGAAAGAGTTTTAGATGCGCAGCCTATGACTGTGAACGGGGCGATAAATAAGACTTTAATTTTGCTGGCGTTGGTGCTTGTACCTGCTGCATATACCTGGTCGCTTGTATTTCAGGGTTTTATGGATAAAGCGTCCATGTTATGTATCGGCGGTGCAGTTGCAGGTTTTATTGTTGCATTAATTCTTGCTTTTACAAGAAAAGCTGCGAACATACTTGCGCCTTTATATGCTGTATGCGAGGGCTTTTTCGTAGGCGGTATTTCAGCATTTTTTGAAGCTTCTTATGCCGGGCTTGTAATTCAGGCTGTTGCTGCAACTTTCGGCGCAATGCTTTCAATGCTACTGCTATACAAGTCAAGAGTGATTGTTTGTACTGACAAATTCAGAGCAGTAATCTTTACTGCAACTTTATCAATCGCAATAATTTATCTTATACAGATTATAGCGTCCTTTTTCGGGCGCGGAATCCCGCAGATATTTACAGCAAGCCCTATTGGAATTGTATTTAGCATAATTGTTGTAGGTATAGCTGCTTTAAATTTAATTGTTGATTTTGATTTTATCGAGCAGGGGGCAAACAGAATGCTTCCGAAAGAATATGAATGGTACGGTGCATTCGGACTTATGGTCACTCTCGTATGGCTGTATATAGAAATGCTCAGACTGCTTGCAAAGTTGAGAGACAGATAAAAATAAAAATATTGAGAAGTTCCTCCGTTATTCGGGGGAACTTTTTTTGTTGAAATTTCTTGTGAAATAGTATATAATAAAAATGTACATAGCAGAAATCAAAAGGAGATTAAATTATGGAAAAAGCAGTGATAGCAAGGATTTCCGGGGGGGGGGCAGAGTAGTTTAAGCTCCTTAACCGGTATTGGCACAGGGTTTCAGTCGGCTTGTACGGCAAAAATCTCTATAATCAGTGGCTTTTTGCGGCAGTGGAAATTTAATTTTATCATGCCCAAAGGTTTGTTGCAGCTGTGCAGAGGCTCAGGTAAACTTGCCTTTACACTGGCAGAGGTGTTAATTACGCTGGGCATAATTGGTATTGTGGCAGCACTTACAATGCCTGCGCTTATTCAGAAGAATAACAATAAGGTTGTTGAAACCCGGTTGAAAAAGTTTTATTCCGCAATAAATCAGGCAATCCTTATGGCAGAAAAGGATTACGGAGACAAAAAGGTTTGGTATCAGGATTTAACCGGTGCATTTTTTGACGAGGAAGGTAATGTAATCGAAGGCTCTTCCGAAATTGAGAAATGGTGTAAAAAATATTTGATACCGTATATGAAGGTTGTAAAAACAGATACACTTTCAGATGGGGCTTTTATAATGTACTTTGCAGATGGAAGTGCGTTACAGCCTGAAACTGCATATTCAAGAGACTGGTACTTCTATCTAGGTAATCCGCAAAAATGTATTAACCGGTATGGCACCAAAACCGGGGGATTAGGCAGATGTAAATTTGGATTTATTTTTAACCCGTCAGGTACAGGAACCAGTTGGAAGTATCATTATAATAAAGGAATGGACCCCTATAAAGTAAGCTGGGACGGAAATAATGATACTTTATACAGTGGTAAGCCGGCCTCATGCAAAAACGGAAACGGTTTATACTGTACTGCAATAATTCAAAATAATAACTGGACAATACCTGACGATTATCCGTTCAAGGTAAGTTATTAACTGCTGGATTTTCCGGCAGTCTATCAGCACCCGCAGTGCCGGCTAAATAAGTTCTCCGAAAATTTTGCAGTTTTCGTATTTTGTAATTCTAACTTTCTTAAGACTTGTCGCAATCGACAGGTCTTTAGAATTTGTGATTACTGTAAGGTAATTTCTTGTGATACCTTTCATAAACCCGTTTTTGTCCGGATGTTTTTCTATTAATATTTCACGGACTGTGCCGATATTTTTATTGATGAATTCAGAAAGTTTTTTTCTTGAAATCTCTTTTACAATTGCAGCCCGCTGTTCTTTAACTTTATCATCGACCTGATCAGGTGCTGAAGCCCCGATGGTTCCGGCTCTTTTTGAGTACGGAAACGTGTGAATTTGCGATAACCCTGATTTTTCAAGGTTCTGGCGTGTAATCTCAAAATCCTCATCAGTTTCTCCGGCAAAGCCTGTTATAATGTCGCTTCCAAGAAATGGCAGATCAAACATTGCATTTATCCTGTCAATTTGTTTCAGGTAATCCTCAACTTTGTAAAATCGGTTCATTGATTTTAAAGTTTTGTTGCAGGCGGACTGGAGCGACAGATGAAAATGCGGGCAGAACTTTTCGGAGTTTTGCAGAAAGTCAAGTATTTCATCCGTTATCTCAAGCGGATTGAGAGAACCGAGCCTGTAGCGTTCAATCGTGGTACCGGTTTCAATTTCTTTTAACAGATCAAGCAGGGTAAGACCGAAATCACGTCCCCACAACCCTATATGTATTCCGGTCAAAACAACTTCCTTAAAACCCTTTCTGGAAAATTCGTTTATCTGTTTAAGAATAAAATCAATGTCTGCGCTTCTGCTTTTCCCTCTTGCAAAAGGAATTATACAATATGAGCACCGGTTGTCGCATCCGTCCTGAATTTTAAGGCTCGCTCTGGTTTTTGAAGTTCCGGCAAGTTCGGCTTTAGTGAAAGTATTCAAAGCCATAATATCCCTGGTATGGCACCTTTCAGCGGTTTGAAGAAAATTAAAAATATGAAGTTTTTCATCATTACCGATTACATAGTCGATAAAATCATTTTTCAAAAGTGCCTCTTTTTCAATCTGAGCAAAGCAGCCGGTTAAAACTGTTATTATGTCCGTTTTTTTATGTTTTGCATTTCTCAAAAGATACAAAGCTTCATTGTCGCTTTTGCCGGTAACTGTACAGGAATTCAGTATATAAATACAGGCATCCTCTATTTTATCCGCCTGCAAAATCCCGTTTTTTTCTAAGTTTTCTATGATGACCGCGCTTTCAAACTGGTTGGCTTTGCAGCCCATTGTGTGAATGTAAAATTTTTTCATTCCTGTATAATAAATAAAATAAATTTTATTGTAAACATTTTTTAAAATCATATATACAAATAGCAAAAAAATTTACTTTCTGTTTTTAATATGGTATAATAATTATGTGAAGGTGTAGGTGTGTATATGCAGATTCAGTCTATAAGGTCAAATACAGGATTTACCTCAAAACGTGATGAGATGATAGCCCAGGATGATAATTATATCAGAACTCTGGCTTTACATAAAACTTTAAAGAAAGTCAATCCGGAAAGAAACCGCAAAATAAACAATGCTATGTTTTATTCTATTCCGGTAGTGGCAGGACTTTCTGCAGCACTTTTAACAAAAGGTAAAACAACCTTATTCGCAAAAGAATTGTCAGGCAAAGCCGCAAAACTTGCAAACGGATTAAAATCAGCTACAGGTTGGGGCTTGACTATTGGTATCGCTGATGCTGTTATAAGCGGAAAGCATTTGATTTCAAAAAAATCTGAAACAGTAAACGAATTTGAGAAGAAAAATCCGGTGCTTTCTTTCTTTGGAACTATCGGTGTAGCGTTAGCTGCATTGTATTATGCACCGAAAGGTATTTCTAAACTTATAAGCAAGATTAAACCTGAAACAATGGCTAAAATTACCGGAAAAATCGGTAAGTTCGGAGAAAAAATAAATAAGTCTAAAACTCTTGAAACTATGGCAAAACCGATCAGAAGTCTTATTAAAAAGACTCCTTCTGCCATAAAAGAAGCCGGAAAAGTTGCGCTCTCATGGGCTCCTGATGCTCTGCTTCTCGGGACTTTAATCCATTCATTATCAAGCGGTTACCGTGAAAGCAGCGAGTATAGCAAAAATTATTCAAATTTAAAAGAAAAACAGTTAAATATTGCAAAAATGCGTGCAAGAGAATTGCAGATGGAAAATGATTTTCTGAGACAATTCCCGGAAAATGAAGCCAACCTTGAACTAGCTAAGGCTGCGGCTAACGGCAGAACAGAAGATGTTATGGAAGCTCTTGCTGAGCAGGTTCCCGCAGAATAATAAGCCTCCGGTGGTAGGACTCTAAAAAAAGCTATAGAGAGTAGGTCCTTCGGGTACTAAGACAATAAGATTATGCGACAAATGTGAAAGAGGGCATTTGTGAACACTTCATGCCTCACTCTTCACACCTTCACTTTTTATTGCACTTAGCGTCTAAACGTCTTTTTTTGAGAATTTATAAATCCGACCTACAGTTTTTTATGTCCTCCCCCAAGAGACACTGCCGCCCGCCCCGCAAATGGCCGGAACGGGAACGATTGAGTATCGTTTTGCGAAAGGTAACGGCTCTTCGATTTTGAGGAGGGGGCTTTGGGGTTGGCAGGTGTGCCCAAGCTCGCCTTACCTTACGAGAACGCCTTGAAGCTTCTCTCAACGTTCTTGTCTATGGTGCTCTTTATGGAATCGTATTCGGTCTGCAATGCACTGTGCTCGGTATCAAGGTTCTTCAGGTCTATATCATACTGTTTGTCTTTTGCTTCGATTTCTTTCAACGCCTTGTTGTATTTGACCTCTGCCTTGGTCTGCTCGACTTCAACACTTTTTTCTGAAATATCGGTTATTGAGCTGTATTCTATCGACGTCCAGGTTACGTCTGAAAGACCGCTACCTTCTTCGGTTGGATTGCTGTACTGTACCTGCTCTATGGTTATTACTCCGTTTTTCAAAGCAAACTCCAGCCACTCAGGACTGTTCATAAGGCCGTCCTCGAGGATTACATAGTTCTCGTTGGTCTTGGAATCCGATACCCAGCCCGCGTCTTCAGTGTAATCTTCATCATTCATATAACCTGATTTATAGTCGCTTTCTCCGTTCATTCGGTGCCAAAGGTTTATGTACCACTGGCCTTTGTCATTGTCAGTCAGCTGGCGTACTACTTTATCTATGTACATGTCTACTTCAGGGGTGTCTGGCTTTTTTTTCAGCCATTCTTCATATTCTGTTGTGTAGCCTTCTTCGTCAAACACTTCTACTTCTTCCATAGCAAGCTGTTTTAAGTCATGTTCAACAAAATACCAAAACATCGCAAGGTGATCAGGGTCTGCTGTTCCACCTGTAGCTGACCCGTCATAATCAGTATGAACTTCCCATAATAAATCAACAGCCCGTTGATACACTGTCATATTTGGATCAGACGGCGGACCGCCAACAGTGACTTCTCCATAAGAGGTTGTAATTGTTTCAGAGCCTCCAGGAACTTCATATCCTGAGCAATAAGCGTTTTTTAAACCTTCTGTTACTTCTTTAAAGTTTTCTTCACCATGTTTAGCAGAATTCCAGTTCCAGTCAATATCTGTATATACATAAAATTCATTTCCATCACTGGTTGTATGTTTTCCAGGGCCTATTGCGTCAGATAAAACGTGCATATAGCAATTTGAACCACCTATAGCGCCACTTAAACAACCTCCGGTATTTATAAATTTCTGATATAGCTCGTTATCTTCGCTCGGAACCTCTGTATGAGAAATGTAATCCTCACGCTTAGGTTCATCGAGCTTCCACTCTTCAAGCTCTTTATAATAATTATCCCATGCAGCGTCATATTCAGGGTTTTTGACCTGAACTGTTGTGCCCTGCCCCTCTGGAGAGAGAAGCCCGTATTTGTCCAGAAACTCTTCGAGAGTGTCACTGGTTTCAAAGTTGTGTCCGTCTAGTTCGCTTACCATAATCTGGCCGGCTGCATTTATTAAACCGTACTGGTTCTTGAGTTCTCCGTAATACGATAAACTGTTGCCGGTTAATGCGCTTGTCATCTTGTTTCCGGATGCGTCGTAGCTGATAAACTGCAGCTGCGTGTCGTTTAATGCTTTTATATACTCGTCGCTGGCTGCCTGTGTGCTGTCGGATAGGCGTAATTTCGCATTAGTTATCTGCTGCGCTCGTAACTCGTTGTGGTTTATTCGCGCTGTTATCGATAACAATCTCGCCTGTCCTGCTGCCATGCCCATGGGTCATTTTTTCCTTTTCTTTGTATACTTTTAATGTGACGGCATAGATAAGGTAAAACTTTATAGCCATGTAAAATTTTGTAATATTATGTTACATATTTTGCAGGTTAATATAAGAATAAAAAAGAGGCGCCATTTCTGACACCTCTTTCCTTTTATTTAACGTACGCTTGTCTACTTCATCAATTCGCCGACAGCTTTGTAAACTGCCATACGTTTTGCTGCATCTTCTTCAGCCTGAGCGTACAATTCTGCTGCGTGTTCAGGATTTGTTTTAAGCAGTGATTTGTAACGGCCTTCAGACTTAATGAAGTCCTGATAGCTTTCTTTAGGGTCTTTAGCATCCCATGTGAACGGAGCGTCAGGATTTGCAGGGTTGTATCTGTAAAGCGGGAAGTATCCTGCTTCAACTGCACGTTTCTGTTCTGTCTGAGTTTTAGACATATCGATACCGTGAGCGATACAAGGTGCATAAGCAAAGATGATTGAAGGTCCGTTGTAAGCTTCAGCTTCCTGGAATGCTTTAAGAGTTTGAGCTCTGTCAGCACCAAGAGCAACTGATGCTACATAAACGTAACCGTAAGACATACTCATCAAGCCCATGTTTTTCTTGTAAGTTTTCTTACCGCCTGTAGCAAATTTAGCAACAGCACCGGTAGGAGTTGACTTAGAAGCCTGACCGCCTGTATTTGAGTAAACTTCGGTATCAAGAACAAGAATATTAACATTCTGATTCTGAGCGAGTACGTGGTCAATACCGCCGTATCCGATGTCGTTTGCCCATCCGTCGCCGCCGATAATCCATACGGATTTATCAGTGAAGTAGTCTTGAAGTTCTCTTACTTTTGCTAAATCAGGACATCCGCAATCAGCGTATTTTGCAAGAACTTTCTTAGCATTTTCCTGAGCAGCAACAGCTTCTTCAGTTTTAGAATTATCGAAGTGAGCCATAGCACCTTCAAGTGCTTCTTTCAAGTCAGCAGGAGTTTTTTCATTTTCAAGAACTTTTCCAACATAAGCTTTCAAAGTTTCTCTGTTTTGATCAACTGCCAATCTCATACCGAAACCGAATTCAGCGTTATCTTCAAAGAGTGAGTTAGCCCAGGCAGGTCCGCGACCTTCTTTGGTTTTTGTATAAGGAATTGTCGGGAATGTACCTGAGTAGATTGAAGAGCAGCCTGTTGCGTTAGCAACGATAGCATTTTCACCGAACAATTGTGAAACCAGTTTAACATAAGGAGTTTCACCGCATCCTGCGCAGGCTCCTGAGAATTCAAACAACGGTTTTCTGAGCATAGCACCTTTGATAGTCTTAGTAGTGTTTTTGCCCATTACGTTGTCAGGCAGAGCATCGAAGAATTCTTCGTTAGCCATTTCGCCTGCAGCTTCTTCTTTTTCAATAGATGACCAGCTAAGAGCTGCTTTTTCAGGGTTTTTAGCCATAGGGCACTGATCGATACAAACACCGCATCCTGTACAATCTTTGCAGTATACCTGTACTTTGAATTCTTCATCAGCAAGAGCAGGTTTTGCAGGAACTGTCTTGAATGATTCAGGAGCATCTTTAAGATTTTCCTTTTCAATCAATTTAGTTCTGATAGCTGCGTGAGGGCAGGCTGATGCGCAGATACCGCACTGAATACAAAATTCAGGATTCCATTTTGGAACACGAGGTGCGATACCGCGTTTTTCAAGGCAAGCTGTACCGGTAGGAATAACGCCGTCAATAGACATTGCTGATACCGGAATATCATCTCCTTTTTGCCTCATTGAAGGTTCAATGATTTTCTTAGCAAAATCTGATGCGTCATCAGGAATCAATTTAACATCTTCCGCACATGCAACGCCGTCGAGTGATGCAGGAACAACAACTTCTTCTGTTGCGTTAACAGCAGCATCAATCAGGGCTAAGTTCATGTTAACAACATCATCGCCTTTTTTCTTGAAGGTTTTCTTAGTCATTTCTCTCATACCTTCAAGAGCTTGTTCAAACGGAATAATTCCTGAAACTTTAAAGTATGCTACCATCATAACAGTGTTAGCACCTTTACCTCTCAAGCCAGGTTGTTGTTCAATAAGAGCTTCAGCATCTACATTGTAGAATTTGATTTTCTTATCAATAATAGTTTTCTGCATATCTCTGGTTAAGTGAGAGAAAGCTTCTTCCTTTGACCAAGGGCTGTTGAGAAGGAATGTTCCGCCTTCTTTAATACCTTTTAATAAATCATATCTGCCGATGTATGCATGAGCCGAGCATGATACAAAGTCAGGAGCTGTGATAAGGTAAGTAGATTTAATCGGTTTGTCGCCAAATCTCAAGTGAGAAACGGTAACCCCGAAAGATTTTTTAGAGTCGTAAGCAAAGTAAGCTTGAGCATCTTTGTTTGTGTATTGACCGATAATTTTGATTGAGTTTTTGTTAGCGCCGACGGTACCGTCAGAACCAAGACCCCAGAACATACAGTTTGTAGTACCTTCAGGTTCTGTAACAATATGATCAACAACTGTTAAAGATTTTTCAGTTACGTCATCTTCAATACCAACTGTAAATCCGTGGAAGCCGTTGTTTTCAGCGTGTTTGTAAACAGCGAGAACCATTGACGGAGTGAATTCTTTAGAAGCCAAACCGTAACGTCCGCCAATAATTCTGATATTTTTGCCTTCCAAAGCTGCAACAACATCAAGGTATAAAGGTTCACCGATAGAACCAGGTTCTTTAGTTCTGTCAAGAACAGTAACTCGTTTAACTGTTGAAGGAAGAGCGGCGATGAAACGTTTAACATCGAACGGTCTGTATAATCTAACCTTAACCAAACCGTATTTTGTACCGCGTTTAGCGTTAAGGTATTCGATAGTTTCTTCAATAGTTTCACAGCCTGAACCCATTGCAACGATAACATCAGTAGCATCCGGAGCACCGACATAGTCGAACGGGTGATACTGTCTGCCTGTTACAGCTGCAACTTTATCCATATATTCCTGAACAATATCAGGAACTGCATCATAGTATTTGTTAACAGTTTCACGTCCCTGGAAGTAAACATCGGTATTTTGAGCACCAACTTTACAAATAGGAGCTTCAGGACGCATAGCTCTGTTTCTGAATTCTTCAATATATTCAGGTTCAACTAATTTAGCAATATCTTCGTAAGAAATTTCTTCGATTTTGTGTACTTCGTGAGAAGTTCTGAAACCGTCAAAGAACTGCAGGAACGGAACTTTAGCTTTGTAAGTTGAAAGATGTGCAACTAAAGCCAAGTCCATTTCTTCCTGAACTGAATTTGCTGCTAACATTGCGTAACCTGTGTTACGGCAGCCCATAACGTCAGAATGATCACCGAAAATTGCAAGTGATTGTGCAGCAATTGCACGGGCCGCAACATGGATTACGTGCGGAAGCATTTCGCCTGCCATTTTGTGCATTACAGGAATCATCAATAATAAACCCTGTGATGCTGTGTATGTTGAAGTCAGAGAACCTGCAGCAAGTGAACCGTGAACCGCACCTGCAGCACCGGCTTCTGATTGCATTTCAGCGACTCTGACAGTTTGGCCCCAGATGTTTTTCTTACCCTGGGATGCCCATTCATCAATCCATTCACCCATTGTGGATGACGGAGTGATAGGATAGATGGCAGATACTTCACTGAGTGCATAAGCAACATGCGCTGCAGCGTAGTTACCATCAACTGTTATAGTTTTTCCTGGCATTTACCTAACCTCCTTGTTTATCTGCTATACTTAATCTATAACCACGATTACATGTTAATACAAACATATCTGTTTTACAAAAGTTTTGGCTTGTAAATTTATGTAAAGAATATGCACAAAATCGTTATAAAAAAGTAATTTTTAAATCTTCAGTGTGTTTAATATAAGAGTAAGTGTGAAAGGTGTGTTATGAATATACAAATTATCCCGAATTTTAGTAGCAGCAGTTTGAACAAAAGTCCGAAGCATAATAACAGCGCTGTTATTATGCCAGAGTATTCACATACTCTGGCAAAAGATACAGTTTCATTCTCGGGGAAAATTCCAAACAAATCTGATAGTATTATAGTGAATGCAGTAGAACAATCTTATTTTTCCCAGATGGGAAAATTCGTAGAGTATGCAAGAGATTTCCACAGGGCTTTAAAAAATGCCTGTGCAAAACTGAAAGAGGAAGGATTTGTATACGATGAGGTTTACAACAGTAAGCACCCCATAAAATCACGCGCTTCTTTTATGGACAAATTTGAAAGGCAAGGATATGTGCAGGATACAGTAAGAGGAACTGTTTACTGGACTGATCAGCAGAATATACCTGCTTTTAAAAATTTTCTTGAGGCTATGAAAGATAATGGTTATGAAATAGCCCCTATAAGAAAATATAACCCGGAAACAGGAAAATATACAAAGGTTCCTGATCTTGAAATTCGCCAGAACGGGATTACTGAAGATGACCTTGAGCCGCTCGGGACTTTCCTTAAAAAAGCAGAAATTTCAAGACCGCGCAGCAGCACATATTCTGATTATCAAATGAGGTTTGTGCCGATTAGCCAGAAGGGTAAAAAAGAAAATAGGCAGCCGCTTGAATTAATAATGCTTTACGGCCCGCACTATTCAAAAGCAAAAGAACTTGAATCTAAATACGTTTATAATATTTCAAGACAGTTAGGAAAACTTCACATCAACCTGAGTAAAAATTATGCCGAGAAAACTCCGGGTAGGAGAATTGCAAATAATATTGACGTAATTAAGACAAGACTGCGGGAAGATATTTCAAAACCTCTGTTTATGAACGCTTATATTGCAGATGCAAAAATTCGTGGAGAAGAAAAACTTCCGGTTGTGATAAGTAAAATGCACTGTGAAATGCTTGACGGATATATGTCAGGTATCAGACAGAAGATTCCTCTGTATTATAAAGAAGCAAGACAAATGTTTAAGTCAGACGATTATATTTCGGGAATGATAAAGAAATCTTCAGAATACCAGTCACGTGAGGACAAAACGATTACCGCACAGGAAATAAAAGAACGCCGGAAATTCTATATGGAGCGTCTGCGGGTTATGGAAGCAGAAGATATAGCGACAATTGCAAAAGCGCAGGACATGCTGAAAGAAACTATTGCTAAATACGGTGAACAGGCACTTGAAAGTCAGGCTGCAAAAACTGTTAAACCTGAATAATTGCAACATTTTCTATATGGTAAGTATGACAGAACATATCGAAAGGCTGTATGCTTTTAACGCTGCAGCCTTTTTCGCATAAATATTTCAAATCCCGCGCAAGCGTTGCAGGGTTGCAGCTTACATAAATAATAGTGCTTTTTGAAAGGCGCAAAATTTCATCAAGTGATTCTTTAGTACAGCCTTTTCTCGGCGGATCAAGGATAATTGCATCAAATTTGCGCATTATTTTTTTGCAGAATTTCGCAGTATCCGCGCAGTGTAGTTCAACATTTTTTATATCACTAAGGTCAAGAACCTCCCGCGCTTTTTCAATTGCCTCAGAATTTTCTTCAACGGAAACAACTTTTCCCGCAACATCAGAAATGCTTATTCCAAATGTTGCAATTCCGGCATACGCATCAAGTATTGTCGGATTTTCAAAATTATCTTTTATATAAGTTTTTACATAAGAAAAAATGTTCTCTGCGCTTTTCGGGTTTACCTGAAAGAAAGTGTTCGCACCGATATGGAATGTTTTATCAAGAAGTTTCTCTTTTATAAAATCTTTCCCGCATACACATTCTGTAACTTCTCCGAGGATTACATTTGTGTTTTTAGTGTTAAAGTTCACGCAGACGCCGGACACTTCCTTAAACTCAGCAAAAATCTCGTTGCAAAAATCCTTCAAGCACGGAAAAACTTTTTTAGAATTAACAACGAGTGTCACAAGCACCTTGCCGGTTGCTGCCGAAACTCTCAGAACAATATGTCTTAAATCGCCGGCATGCTTTTTCTCGTTGTAACCTGAAATTCCAAAGTCAAAACATTTAACGCGGATAAATTCGACAATCTTGTCGCAAATTTCAGGCTGTATCGGACAGTGTTTGATATTAACAATTTCGTGGCTGTTGTTTTTGTAATAACCTGCCAGAATTCGTTTTGACACTTTAGTCTGGGCAACAGGATATTGAACTTTGTGTCTGTAAGCTTTAATTTCAGGACTTGCAACAGGTTCCGGAATTTCAAGGTTAATCCCTCCGATAGAGCGCATTGCATCTTCTACAATCTGCCGTTTCAATTCTAACTGATAATCATAATCAATAAACTGCAGCTGGCATGCCCCGCAAACTTTTTGCAGTGCGCAGAAAGGCTCAACCCTGTGAGGAGACGGCTTTAAGATTTCAACGATTTTGGCGTTTGCATAATTTTTGTTTAGTTTTGTGATTTTAATTTTTAATTCATCCTGAGGGCAGGCGTTTTCTACAAAAATCACAAACCCGTCAACACGGGCAATTCCTGTTCCAAGGTTAGAAAGCTTTTCAATTGTAACCGTCAATTCGTCGTTGATATTCATATAAGGATTATAACACGAATTATTTAGGCAGGTTGTTGAAATAATCTTTGTCGCTTAAAGCTTTATAGGTACATCCCGCACCGTTTGTGTTACCTGTAGACGTTAATGAACAATAGGTATCATTTTTAGAGTAGTAGGCTGTACCTTCAGCGCCGCCGGGAATCAGTCTGCCGTCAGAGCCAAGTTGAAAAAGGAAAACATCATGTCCTAATCTGTTAGGACGGTTATTATATCCATTAACATCAACGGTAATCAAAATACGGCTTCCGCTAACCGGAGAATTTTCAAGCATAATAAGGGTCCCGTCATTTAAAACAAATTGCCCGTCATCAATATTGTATAAATACATATCAGTTTTTCCGCTAAATGTTTTATAAGTTCGCTTAACATCATTATATTTATCGCCGCCAGCATCCAAATTAGGAATACAAGCTTTATCAATATCTGTCCCTTTTCCGCAATCTTTAACATAACGAAGATATTTCATTAAAATTGGCTTTAATTCATATTCCCCAATATTTTCGGAAGTAACCGGTTCACCGTTTGCAGCCTGATACATGTTCAATGCCTGTGATAGGAGGGAATAGCTTCTTTTTAAAGCGGTCTCAAGCTGCTTGTTTCTATTTGATGAAATAAGTGCAGGTAGTGTCAGTGCTGCAACAATTCCGATGATGCCGAGAGTTATCAGAACCTCTGCAAGTGTGAATGCTTGTTTCATAATTCGTCCCCTTTATGTTTAATTAACTATATCTAATTAACTATAACTAATTTACCATATCTTATTAGGATTGTAAATATGAAACAAGAAAAAAAGTTTATTGATCCTAAAAAAGAGCTGCTTTTAGGAATAGTCGGAGAAATCATCAAAGAAAAAAGACTTGCTGCCAATAAGGGGATATTATTGTTGAGCTATGAATATGACATTTCAAACAGTTCAATAGCATTACTTGAAAAAGGAACAAGAGATGTACAGTTCACAACGTTATGGAAGCTTGCAAATGCTTTCGGCATGACATTTACAGCGTTTGCACAAGAAGTTGAAAGCCGGCTTCCTGAAGGTTTTAAGTTGATTGATGATTAAAAAACAAAAAATATATTGACAGCAAAAATTTTTTTGATACGATAATAAATGTCGAAAGACAACCCCACGGGGTTAGGGCGTTTAGCTCAGTTGCCCAGTGAAGTCGGAGACGTAGCGTAAGTTCAAAATAGGCTCTACCGACTGAGCTAAAAACAGAGTTGACAAGTGAATAAAGTTTGAGGGCGTTTAG
>CALVBB010000030.1 GCA_944325705.1 Candidatus Gastranaerophilales bacterium | reverse complement strand
ATTTCACCGTGTACAAAAAGTTCAGTAGCTAATGAACGCAAAAGTGCATCGCGCTGGTCTTTTGCTTTGCTTAGCGTATGTTTTTTAGTTTGGTGTCTCATTTTGCTTTTCCTTTATATTAATTATTATTTTTATTTATATATTATATTTATTTTCCGCTTGTCAAATCAGAGATTTGTCCGCTAATCCGCTTTCGCTTCGGTCTTAGCAGCGGTATTTCTATTCGGCTATCCTGCTCCTTCTTTTAGCTTTGCAAATTTTACAATTTGCTGCCGCTCAACCGGAGCTTTAGATGTAGCGAGTTAGGGGCTGCCCCCCTTCACTCAACAGAAAATTTAACCGACTTCTTCTTCTACTTCAGGGTTTGGAGCAAGGTCTAAACCGAAGTGATGAAGTCTTTCAATTACTTCATCAGAAGATTTTTTACCGAAGTTTTTAATGTTCAATAAGTCATGTTCTGATTTTTTCAGCAATTCTGCCATTGAATTGATGCTTGCGCGTTTCAGGCAGTTGTATGCTCTTACTGAAAGTTCAAGTTCTTCTATTGTCATAGAGGGAACATTGGCATCATCTTCAACATTTTCGTCAATTGAAGCAACAGGAGCCGCTGACGGCTGACCTGCTATAGATGCAATCTGCATAAAGTGGTCGATTAAAAGGTTTGCAGCCTGACTTAATGCTGTTGTTACTTCTATTGAACCATTTGACCAGATTTCAAGAGTTAACTTATCAAAGTCAATTGAATCACCTACACGGGTGTTTTCTACGTTGTAGCTTACTCTTTTAATAGGCATAAATGTTGCATCGATAGGTAATACATCGATTGAAATTCCTTTAGAATCCCTTGGAACATCGTGAGCAACATAGCCTTTACCTGTTTCAACAATAACATCAGCATGGAAGCTGCCGCCGTCTGCTACTGTGCAGATTAACCAGTCAGGGTTAACTACTTTTACGCCTGCCGGAAGCTGAATATCACTCGCAAGTACAGGACCCGGTTTGTCAACGTCAATTCTTAAATGCTGGGCTTCTTTCGAATCGGTTTTTACAACCAATCCTTTTAAGTTAAGCATTACGTCAATAACGTCTTCCAGTACGCCCGGAATAGCTGTGTATTCGTGTGTAATACCTTCAATTCTGGCTGAAGTTACGGCAGTACCTTCAAGACTTGATAACAATACACGTCTCAAAGAGTTTCCAATAGTTGTACCGAAACCTTTTGCCAGAGGTTCAATTACAAACTTACCGTACTGTGAACCGTCTGAACTTGTTGTCGTATTAACGCATTTAATTTTTAATTCCATTATTTTATCTCCTAGTTGTTAAATAACTATTTTGGATTTCTCCGTGAACAGATTTTAACTGCTCTCAGGATTATCCGGCTTTTCTGCTTCTTTTGAGGTTCGCAAATTTTACAATTTGCTGCCGCTCAACCGGAGCACCGGATGTGGCAAGTTCCGGGCTGAACCCCTCACTCTGCCAAAAATCCTGCTACTTCGAGTAATATTCAATTACGAGTTGTTCTTTAATTTCAGGATCTAATTCTTCTCTTTCCGGAATTCTGTCGAAAGTGATTTTTAATGCTTCTTTATCGATAGTCATCCATGCTGGAGCGCACGCCATATCTATCAGTTCCAGAACTGATTTTAAGAATGCGGTGCTTCTTGATTTAATTGTGATAACGTCACCCGGTTTTACGAGGTAAGATGGAATGTCAACCTTTTTACCGTTTACGAGGACGTGACCGTGGTTAACGATCTGTCTTGTCTGTTTGCGGGTTACGCCGAGACCTGCTCTGTAAAGCACGTTGTCAAGTCTCGATTCTAATAACTGTAAAAGAATTGTACCTGTAACACCGCTTTTTCTTGCAGCTTCGTTGTAGTATTTTGCAAACTGTTTTTCGCTTACAAGGTATGTAAATCTGATTTTTTGTTTTTCTGCTAAGTGAATAGCGTATTCAGAAAGTTTCTTTCTTACAGCGCCATGCTGGCCTGAAGCTGTTTGCCTCATAGAAGAAGTTAATTTTCTGTTTGACAAATCTTTAACTTTTTTGTTTCTGAATAATTTATTACTTGGACCTGTGTATCTTGCCATTTTTTAATTTCTCCTTTAATTTGTGCGGGGCGTCTATGGTTTGCTTTATTGGCTTTCAGCAAGCCCCCGCAGTTGTACTTTAGTTGAACTGGTTAAAGGTTTAATGGTTGAACAGATTAATTAAATATATTTTAACCTTTCAGCAGTTCAGCCATTCAACGCTTCAACTTTAATTAGAATCAGGGAACCTGATTTTAATTAAACACGTCTTTTCTTAGGCGGACGGCAGCCGTTGTGCGGGATTGGAGTAACGTCTTTTATCAACGTAATTTCCAGACCTGCTGCCTGAATTGCTCTGATAGCAGTTTCTCTGCCTGAACCAGGGCCTTTGATATGAACTTCAACTTTTTTCATACCCTGATCGATTGATTTTTTAGCTACAGCTTCTGCAGCAGACTGTGCAGCGAACGGAGTGCCTTTTCTTGCACCTTTAAAACCGCTGGCTCCTGCTGTTGCCCAGGCAATAGCATTACCCTGAGTATCTGTAGAAGTTACAATTGTATTGTTGAATGTTGACTGAATGTGTACAACACCCTGCAATACATTTTTCTTTTCTTTTTTCTTTGTTTTTACTGGTCTTGCCATTTTTACTTTCCTTTATATTTATTAGTTTAGTTTTTCTTATTGATTGTTCATTTGTTTTGGATTATTAGCAACTCGAAACTTTTCATTCTATCATGTTTCTTATTGGGCTGTGCTGTGTTAGCTTTGTTGTTGCCCGCTATTTCTGTTAAGGGTCGCAACCATTCACAGCGCACTCAAGCCCGTACTTGCCAAAATCCGCTATACAGTTTTCTTCTTAGTGATAGCTAAGCCTTTTTTACCACGGCGAGTTCTTGCGTTAGTTTTAGTTCTCTGCCCGCGGCAAGGAAGTTTGCGTTTGTGGCGCAATCCTCTGTATGAACCGATTTCCTGAAGGCGTTTGATGTGCATTGAAACTTCACGTCTTAAGTCACCTTCAATGTGGTAGTTTGCGAGTTCATTACGCAGATTTTTAATATCTTCTTCTGTTAAATCGTCTGTTCTTAAGTCAGGTGAAATCCCTGTTGCTGCAAGAATTTTTTTGCTTCTTGTAGGCCCTATTCCGTAGATATAGGTTAATGCGATTTCCATTCTTTTGTTACGAGGTAAGTCTACCCCTGATAGTCTTGCCATTGTTTAATTTTCTCCTTTTCTTGTTGTTAGATTTTTTTATGTAAGAGGCATAAATACTTCCTCTCCACCTGCTGTTAAGTGCGCAGGTTCCACGGGTTAATTCATTTATCCGCCTGTGCAATCAAAGATTGCTTCGCTCCGTCCACTTACGTTTCCGTCGCAACGGCGGCATCGTTATGTTTCGCCGCCTGCCAGCCACACTCACGTGTGTCTGCCCCGCGGCTTCACACCGGCTACCGCATTTAACCCTGTCTTTGTTTGTGTTTAGGGTTTTCGCAAATTACGGCGATTCTGCCTTTTCTTTTAATACATTTGCATTTATCGCACATTGGTTTTACTGATGATCTTACTTTCATTTTTTCTTTTCCTTTACGTTTATAATATCGTGAGATTTTCTGTTAATCGTATCTGCCGGAGCGCCGGCTTATGTTTTTCTGTGTTATTTCAATCTGAAGGTTATTCTGCCTCTGCTCAAGTCATAAGGTGTCATTTCGACTTTTACGCGGTCGCCCGGTAATATTCTTATGAAGTTTTTTCTGATTTTTCCTGAGATATGCGCCAGAATTTCGTGGTCATTTTCCAGTTTTACTCTGAACATTGCATTTGGCATGGATTCAATTATCGTGCCTTCTATTTCAATAACGTCTTTTGACATAGTTTCCTCATTTTCGGCTTTTACTTGTTATTAAATGCAGCTTGCCATAAAAGGTTTGTGCCTAATTTCACATGTGCATAATTTACCCCTTTTAAGGGTACAATATAATATTACTTGCAAAATATTTGAATGCAAGCGGTTTGCTTGCTTTTCCATGGAAATACCTCAAAAAACTTTATGGTTGTTTTTTTAATAACGCCACAGTATCAATAAATATAAGCATGTTTAAAAACCATATTTAAAGCAACTTTTAGTCTTTTTGTAAAGTTTTCTTAATAATTTTAATTATTCTATTTTTAATTAAACAAATTACCAAGGATAGTCATCCGGAATTTCCCAGTTGTTTTTTATAATTTTTGCAGCGCATTTGTAGCCAAAGTTGTTTTTAGCACAGTCTTTGTCTATCGTTTCATCATCGTCATTGTAGCCGTAAGGCAATACGCCTTTGCCGTTTACTCTGACAAAATAAAATACATCACGTCCGAATTTGTTCGGCTTTTTCCCGCCGTTGATGTCGACAAGTATCTGTGAACTTGCTCCCTGGCTGTACTCTTCTGAGTTATTTTCATCAGGATTATCATACATTCCGGCATAGGTGAACCCGCTCATAAATGTTCCATCAGCAAGAATTACAGATTCTCTCCAGCTTTTTAGAATTGCGTGTATCCCCTCCGGAGACCCGTTTGAGTGATACCATGGTGTATTTGAGGTATAACCGCACTCTTCTGCTGTGCCGCAGATGTGTAGTATTTTCAAATAAGGTTTCCAGTATTTTGCAAAGTATTCTGTAGCGTTAAAGCTTCCTATTTCCCAATTTATTGATTCTCCGTTATCAATTTCCGACTGTTTGAATGCCTGATTAAGTACGGTGTAACTTTTTTTAAGACTTGTAATTGTACTTTTTTTCTCGTAGCCGGCAATAATATTAGGCATGGTCATTGCTGCAACAATACCGATTATGCCTAGTGTAATAAGAACTTCTGCCAGTGTAAACGCAGTTTTACGATAATCTGCAATGTGTGCCGAAAAAACTCTGCCAGCGTAAATCTGTCCTTTTTTCATATAACCTCCATGTGTAATAATGTTATTTTGAACATTATTTTGTTCATATAAACATTATTTATCATTTTTATAAATTTGTCAATCACATAGGATTTAGATATGAAAGATGACAGGTTATTACAGTTAGGTCAGAAAATACAATATGAACGCAGGAAACGCGGGATCAGTCAGGAAACTCTCGAAGAAATATCCGGAGTGTCAAGGCGTGCAATCAGCGAAATTGAGCGCGGAAACACTGACATCAGGTATACTAATCTTTATCAAATTGCGGAGGCTTTTGGTATGCGAATATCTGAGCTTCTGGATTTTAAGCTTTAATTGTTAACTTTTTTTACAAAATTTTTATCTTTTGAAAACCGGTGAAATGCCTGTACTTTATATATATAGTTACTAGTAAGGAGAGTAATTATGGCTTATAGAGTAGACGGTATTGAATCCGAGGATGAACTCAGGAAAGCGCAGGCTGCGGCTCAGGCACAGGGTGCCTCAGTTCCTAATTATAATGAGTGGGCTCAGGTGTTAAAAGAGTTGACCGAAGCGGGTGTGGAATCTACAGGTTCTTACGCCGGCGACAGGGCAAAACTTAAAGAGATAGAAACAGCTGTTGAAGAATTTATATCTGATATTCAGACAGAACAAATTGCAGAGCAGAGGCGTCAGGAAACACAGCAGGTTAAGAAAACTTCAGAAACTGACAGCGAGCAGACTGTAAAAGCAAATGTTGCAAATGCGACAAGTTCTGAGATTATGGCAAATTACATGAAGTATTATCATCTGATGTCGTAAGTTAAGGTGACAAGAGTAGGTCGGATTTACTAATCCGACACAACTCCTTTGGCTATTCAGTAACAGTAGTATTAGTTTTCGAAACGATAGCGGGAGCAGCGCGGGAGCTTTATGGTTGTGCTGAAAGCCCAACCTACTGGCCGACCATTGGCTAACCTCCATTTTTAAGGGAGGTGGTGCGCAGTGCCGGAGGGTTTTAATAAAAAATCCCTCCCTTTATCAAGCGTCTGTTAACTTTTCATTGGTAACCCATCCTCGAAATCAGAGATTCGTTACCTCTCACAAAACTATACTTAATAGTTTTATTCGGCAGGGTTTCAAGGGGAGTACAATAATCTTAAAATTTATTGCAATGAAATGTTAACAAAAAGGGGGTTAGAATAATTACCTCCCTTCCTAAGGGAGGTGGCACGATAGTGCCGGAGGGTTTACCCTCTCCCAAATTTGTAAATTCGATCACGCTTATTAACAAATTCTACCCTCTCACAAAGAGAGAGGGCGAAAGGCACAAGGCATACATGGAGGGTCACTCGCTTCGCATAGCTCAGCGGTCCCTTTGTATCACAGTGAGAGAGGGCAATAGGAACCCCTCTCACCTACCCATCTCACCTGCACTGTGTTCCGGAAGCAGGCTCACAAGGCGCATTCTTTGCCTGTCCGCCTCCTCAAGGGGAGAGGGAATTGAGCTTCACTCCTCACCCTTCACGATTTACTTTTTTGCCAATCTCATCGCCTTTTATTGCAATTAGCGTCCTATCGTCTTTTTCTAATGTGTGAGTGTCTTAATCCTTGGGAGCGGCCAGAAAAGGAATACTGCTTTGCCTATAAATCTGTCCTCCGGCAGAAGTCCCCAGTATCTTCCGTCTTGAGAGTTTCCTCTGTTGTCGCCTAGCATCAGGTAGTGTTTAGGAGGGATTACTGCCGGGCCGCACATCATAGCTTCCGTGCATGGCTGGTAATCGTAAGGGCTTTTTATATAAGGTTCATTGAGAGGTTTGTCATTTATGTAAACGGTGTATTTACCGTTTTCGTCCGGTTTAATTTCAAATTTGTCCCCCGGCATTCCAACTACACGTTTGATATAAGCTATATCTTTGCAGAAAAAGCCGGTGAGTCTTGCAAAAATTCTTAGAGGAGTATTTTTTAACTGTTCAAACGGCGGGTAAAAAACCATAATGTCGCCGCGTTCAGGAGTTTTGTAGAACCTTGAAAATCTCTCTACAAAAATTCTGTCGCCTTCAATCAGGGTAGGCCGCATTGAACCCGATGGAATCCAGCGGATTTCTCCGACAAAAAACCTGATTATAATTACCATAACTATTACAAATACTACGGTTTCAACAGTTTCTTTTATTCCTGCTTTGTGTTTTTCGTAATAGTTTTTCACTTTTTCTTTAATATCATTCATTTTTTAATATATCCAGAAGCTCTGTCATTGCTCTTTTGTAACGGTTATTTTCAAGGTTTGAAATTTTTTGTTTTGCTCTTTCTATATAATTAGATAACAAAGATTTAGTTTTTTCAATCCCTGCAGATGGATTATCAGCGCTGCCGGAAAATATGACAGGGGCATTGTAAATTCCGTCTTGAATGTCTGCAGACACTTTTGTGTTGTCCTGACCTGTAATATTCAGCAGGTCATCGCGTATCTGGAAGGCTATGCCGAAAAGTTTTGCAAATTCTGCATTTTCTAAAGGAAGCCCTTCAAGAAAAATGGAGGCTTTAAGTGCCGATTCAAATAATGCTCCGGTTTTTTTGTAAGATTTTTCGATATATTTTGCGATGTCTGTAATTTTGTATCTTAAAAAGTTCTGTTCAATTTCACCCGTGCACATTTTTTCAATTACAGAAGAATAAATTTTTATTAGTTCAGGGGAATTAAATTCAGCGAGTTTCCGGAGTGTAACCGAAAGTATGTAATCGCCTGATATAACAGCAAGTCTGTTATCGAATGCAGAATTAAGGGTTTTTTGGGAACGGCGAAGTTTTCCGTTGTCAATTACATCATCGTGAATTAACGAAGCGTTATGAATTAGTTCGGTGACGGTTTGTAATTTGATATGGGCATTGCTGACTTCAATTTTGTTGGCTTTAAGGTAGAGAAAGACTACAAGCGGACGTATCCTTTTAGACGGGGCAAGAAGAAAATCTCTTACGGCTGAATGAAGCGGGGTATCCCCGCAGACTGATTTTTCAAGCTCCGCATTTAATTTTTCAAGCTCCTCCTGAACTGTTCCGCAGATTTGTGAATAGGATTTATCAAAACTCATAAGAGTATCTTAACATAAAGAAAAACGACTTACTATATCAGTCAGTCGTTGGAAAATTAATAGGAAAAAGGAAAAAGGGAAAGGAAATTTTTTATCTGTTAATCATCTTTTCTTATCCGAAGGTTTTGAAAGATGATTCAACGTTTTTCTCGATAACCTTTGATACAGAATCGATTTCAGTAGAAATTGCATCCTGTTCAGTATCGAGTTGTTTAAGTCTTAGTTCAAGGTTTTTATCTTCAGCCTGAACTATTTCAATCTTGGAATTTATATCCTGAATTGCTTGATCGTAAGTATATTTTTCATACTCATACTGGTTCATGGCATCGTCGTAAGCGTCCTGATCGGTAAGTGTTGTAGTTGTCAGTGCATAAGTTACATCGTTGCCGTCAGCGTCCGGAATTGTCAGTGATATATACCTGCCGGAAGTATCTTGCTCTACTCTGCAGCCACCTACAGCTTTAACTTCCTCAATTTTTGTATCGCTGCCGATGGTGTAGCAATTGACGTTGTTTATGGAAACTCCGTCCACATACTGGGTTTTATCCTCTACATCAGTCTTTTTGTAGAAGTATGGAACGCTGTTTCCGGTTGAGGAATCTTTAATATATCTTACGTACCATTCGCCGGTTTGATCGCCATTGTTGTACTTTTCGTTGAGCAAAACAAGGTATGCCTGTTCTTCTTCCAGAAGATTCTGTACCTGTTCGCTTGTTAAGCCGGCCATTTCAGGATATTTTGTAATGCTGTTAACCTGAGTTTCTGTCAGGTAGACTTTTTGTAATTCTTCTTTATAAACTTCTTTTTCGTACTGTCCTTCTGCGTTTTTAGTTACAAGTGTAACCGCAGAATCCGGATCATCTTTAGAGCCGTCCCAGAGGCAGATTACAAGGTCATCCTCGGTTTTTCCGGTAAGTGTAGTTTTGTCGGTTTCATCGCCTGTATAGAAGCTTCCGTCGGTATCTTTGAATACCTGTTGAGCATCTTCATATTCGCTGTCAAACAGATAGTATTCAAAATTGGCAATTTCTTCTGCTGTGCACAATTCTGTACCGGGAACCATTTCAGGTTTTTCAACAAAATATCCGCCGGCATCATTTTGTACGGTATAAGTTTTGCCGTCAATTTTAATTGTATTTTGAACGGTTGCGCCGGTCGGCTCCTCACCGAGAGTTCTCAACTGGTTTGCGCCGATAAAGTAGCCTTCATCAGTTTTGTTAATAACACTTGAGGCTGCAGCAACAGGGGTAAAATCATCCTGCCATTTTGAAAGATAGCTGACTGTATATGTACCGTCAGGCTGTGCAATCATTGCTGTAATCTGATTCATAAGAGCACCGTCTGAGAATGTATAAGTTGTTTTTGTATATTCATCAATAGACGGCGGAACAGGAACAGACATACCTAATAAATCATTGTAATAATTGGCAGATTCATTTGACAGCGCAGTACGCTGCTGGTTGATTTGCTGACCTTCAAACTCGACGTTATTCTTTCGAGCTGTAAGTCCCAAAAATCTGGCTTGTGAAGCTGCCATACCCATGGTTGTCTGATTTATCCTTTCTTTTAAAATACTTATACATAAGTATTGTCGGCAATCATGGCAGCAAACTTTAATTTTATACGGTTTTTGTTACAATGTCGTAATATTTGTGAAGGGCGATGAAGCAATAAGGCGATAAGATAGTAGGTCAAAGTCGTTAGGACGCTAAGACGTTAAGTGCAACAAAAGGCGATGAGAATGTCGGTTGGGCTTTCAGCCCAACAAAAATGACTAAGACTTCTTTATCTTTAAAATCCCGTTTTTTATCTGCGAGCGGCGGGCGGATTTTTCGATGCCTTTTTTGAGTTCGTCTATAACCTCATGGTATTTTTCATCAAGCTCTGTGTTATCCAGTTCAGAAACGTCACTCTCTGTAAGTAACTCTTTTACATCTTTCAGAACATTTTCACCGTTGAGTGAAAAATTTATATAAGCAATTTTACCGTCTTTTATTTCAAAATCTATCCTGTCACAGATTTCAGGACGGTTTTCTAATTTAATAATATCCATAAATAAAACCTCACTTCACAAGAATTATATAATATTATATAGACTTGCACAAGTTATGCGTAAGTCCACCACTGCCAATCAGGAACTGCTTCGTACGCTTCTTTTCTCGTTCCGTCCTCATTATAGTTATATGCTGCATCAATATGATTCTCAATAGTTTCTTTTTCATCCGGTCCGTCTACTGCGGTTGTCATATTGGCGGCATCAAACTCGTCGCCTGCAATACTGTCAACGTAGTCAGCGTCTGTCTGATAAGCGACATATTCACCCCATGCACAGCTTGCAAGATAGAAAAGCCGGTTAATGTCATCTGCGTTGCTGACAACCGACGCCCAATTATCGATATAATACTGATATTCTGTGGCATCAATATATCCCATATTATAAAGTTCAAGGATATTGCTCTGTGTGAGTGATGCAGTTTCATAAGGATCAGTTGAGTCCTGAGTATAAAACTGTGATGCTGTTGCGTGTGTAAGTTCATGAACAAGTACATCAACCAGCTCATACCAGTTTTTCTCAAGCAGACTGCTGTCTAATGTTATCCCCAGATCGTCACTCGCAAGATCATCATCAGATGCCCAGACAGAAACTTCATGAGTTGTTCCGTTGTAATCATAGTTAAATGCTCCGGCAAGGCACATATATGAACCGAGTGTATAATAGCCGGATGTATTGCCCTCATTTAAATCAGCAATTGCAATATTACCGACTTTTATGCTGTTATGCAAATCTGTCTGGCTTAATAATCTGTTAAGTGCGTTCAATTGTAGTGTTAGTCCTGCAGCTTCCAGATATTCTTCAGTTTTTTCAAGTGCAAACTCAAGTTTTTTCTGGTCTGAGAGTGTACTGTATTCTGCCTGAATTTGTGCTGCATAGCTGTTTACTTTGTTTTTATATGTTGTTGCACTGCTGCCGATTTCATCTCCGATAAAGTCTTTTATTTCTTCAAAAGATAGTGTTGAATTATCGTCTTTATCCAGAACGTCAAAAATTCTATTCAGCATTCCGAAAAAGTCGTAGTTGTCGTCTTCCCAGTTTTCGTTCTGTGTAAGTGCAACAAGCTGTGCTCTGGTAATACCGGATTCTGCGGTGATGCTGGAATCAAGAGTATTCAGGTATTCAAACATTGAAGTTGTATCGTTAAATTCATCAATAAATGATTGTTTAGTCGGGTCAGGTTCTTCGAGTTCCGGCCCGTCGTCATCTCCGCTGCCGGTTTCGCCGCCGGATTCGGTTTCTCCTCCGGGGTCGACCTCTCCTCCGCCTTCAATATCTCCGCCGGAACCTTTGTGGTGAAGATCATAGATAACCTGTTTAATATGGCTGATTGTTGATAATGATAAATCTTTATACGTAGAGGAAAAGCTTATTACTGTCGGTTCTGATGTGTTTTCCGGTGCGTGAAGAACTTGGTCGCAGGCATTGTTAATTTCATCTGTACTTAGAACAGAACTTACATCCGAAATGTCGGAGGTTTTTCCGTTAATTTCAACTGTATCTGTCGGCGGAACATAGTTAATTTTACTTACTATATTTATATTGTCGAGATCCAGTGAAACGCTCTGATTTGCAAGATCATAGTCTGAAACATTTATCTTGCTTACAACCTCCACATCGTTAATCTGGGCTTCTGCAGTAACAGAATCAGAGGCTTTAACCTCTTTTTTAATAACGGTATATTGTAATAAATTTGAGCCGTTTATCTGCATGAAAATGCCTCCGTATCTGCTGACGGCTTTATGTCAGATAAACTTTAGAAAATATCCGGATTTGTTAAGTTATTTTTACAAAGGAGGCTATGGCAGCCCCATCACTCCTCACCAGTTATCCGTAACAGTAGTATTAGTTTTCGAAACGATAGCGGGAGCAGGGCGGGAGCTTTATTGTTTGGCTGAAAGCCAAACCTACTCTGACCTACCATTGGCTAACCTCCATATTTAAGGGAGGTGGTGCGCAGTGCCGGAGGGTTTTAATAATAAATTTCCCTTTGATGCCCCCTTTAAAAAAGGGGGTTAGAATAATTACCTCCCTAGTAAAAGGAGGTGGCACGATAGTGCCGGAGGGTTTTGAAGGAAACCCCTCACCCGCCTCAGGCACCCTCTCCCGTAGGGCGAGGGAAATAGATAACGCTTCACGCCTCACTCTTCAACCTTCATTTTTTGTTGAACTTATCGTCTTAACGTCTTTTACCCCCTGAATCTGTCAGACAGATACGAAAGAATTGCGCCGCCGATTTCCTCATTCGGATCAAATACTGAGGGCTGAGGATTCAGGGAATTTTGGATAAGCATACTCACAAGCGGGCCGAAGGCATCAGGCACCTGAATTTTTCTGTAAATTCCGGCAAGAAATGTCTGAATATTAGGCGAACGTGAATTGTTAAACCGTGACAATACAGGATACATCTTTTCAACCCCTTTTGTGCCGACTTCTATCATTCTGTCTAAAATATAAAGCGATTCTGTTATCTGGTCTTCATTTTTTGAATTTTTCAAGACTTCTTTCAAATAAGGAAGCCCCAGTTCCTTCTGCTTTACAAAGTAGTCGGTTTTTGCCTGATTAAAACAGCAGTAATTTCGCCCTGCTGCCGGCTGGATGACAACAGGTGTTTTTGGATATTGATAATTAAAATTGTTAACAGGCTGAATACACATAAATCCCTCTGTTTTTTAAGAATAGACAAACGGCGGGCCGTTTTTAATTTCCAGCAGAATATTATCTGCCATAACTTTCAATTCCTCTTTAGGCTTGCCGAGCCGCACCTGATTGTAAAATTCGTCAACCAGCGGCTGAATTGCAGAATCCTTTTTGGACTTGAAGTTTCTGAGTTCTGTTGACACAAGGCGTTTCTGAAGGTTGATTTCGGTTTCCGCATTAATCTTTTTAACCTGAACCTCTTTGATTGCATCTCCGGTAAGCTTTCCGCCGTAGCTGAATGCCGTAAGACCGGTTATTCCGAAGAAAAGCTGTTTAAACTGTTTGTTTTCAGTGTTCAGAAGATAATTGAAAAGATGCGCCCTGTAATCGTTTACGTGAGAATAGAAAGTAGTCTTGTCCGAACCGTCGCCGCCCATTGCTTCATTTACTTTTGCTGTGGATTTCAAAACTTCTTTTGTGAAATCTTCAATTTCCTCAGGCTGCCAGTTAAGTTTTTTCAGGGATGCTTCTATATATTCTTTGTTTGCATCGACATCCTGGAAAAGTGCTTTCAGAGTTATTTTGTCGTTAGCTTTTGTACTGTCGTTTGACGTTTTAATAATTTGTCTGAGTGTGCCTTTTTTATTTTCAATAAACCGGTCAATGTGTTTTTTTCCGGCGTTAAGGTTTTTCATCGCAAGAAAAGCAAGCCCGACAATAGACGCAAGAGTTCCGGCTCCGAGAAGAAAATATTTAAGGTTGCTGTCGTAATTGTTTTCTACAGCGGGTGCGGATTCACCAAAAGTTATGCCGCCGAAAGTCTTTGGTTTTTTCGGCTCTGCGGAAACGTATTTGCCGAGTTCTTTTGCCTTTTGGGAGAGCATACTCCTGACTATTTGAATTTTCCCGCTGAAGGACTGCGTTTCAATATCTATTAATTTTTCCTGCAGATTTTTTTGAATATCGGCTTCTTTTTTCTTAACCCAGACTTCTTTGTAGCCGTCAAAAAAGGTTTTTCCCATAAAAGCCATTGCCGTAAGCGCAAGAACACCGCTTCCTGCCAGAATTGTTTTCGGCGTCGGGTTTTTAATCATTCTGTAGATTGCCTGATGGGTTTCCTCGTTAATCGCAACGTTCCTTGTTGTTGAAGGAAGGGTTTCCAGTTTTTTGGTGGCTGTATCCAGATTAATCTTTGCATTGCGTCTTATGAATGCAGTCAGAAGTGTTACCCCTGCCATCACACCTACAGCTATCGCGCTTATAGGTAAAAGACTTTTTTCTTTCGGCTTTATATTTTCATTTAATTTTTCAGGCATTGTAACGTTATCTGAAATTACGAGAGTGTCGCAGGTTTCATCAAGGTTAACGCTGTTGTTTGTTTTGTCCTTAATAAAATTATTAACGACAACGCCTTCTTTTATATAAGCATTTGTTCTGCGCTGCGGGTCTGTTAAGTTTCTCTGCTGCCTGAGAGTTTCACCGTCGCGAAACTGGTTAATGTTCATCTTTTTCTATATCCTTTTTGTTTTCGTTTGTTAGTTTGTTGTAAAGATCGTGTATAAATGTTTTAAGCTGGAAAGCTTTTTTTGTTTCATCAATTTTCTTTTCTTCATCGTCAGTATCCTGCGGACTGAAAATTGCAAAAATAGATTTTACTTTTTTCTTGAAATCCTGAAAGGCATCGGATATTTTTTTATTTATTGCGGCTTTAAGTTCTCCGGCCATTGCTGTCAGTTTGTCAGAAATATCTGCAAGCTTCTGTGAGAGTGTTTGAACCGCATTAGAAACAGCTGAGGGAAGATTTTTCACTGCGTTAATGGTGCCGCCGATTAAGGTGTTAAGTATAAAGTTTGCAGGTTTTGCAATAACCGCCGGAGTGTTCGCAGTAAAAAACTGTGCAAGGGAAGCCATTCTCTGCGAAGCGTTTGTCATTGCATTCTGGAAAGCTATTGCCTGTCTGGCAAAGTTTGCGGCATCCTGTTCCCGCTGGAGTTTTGCGTTTTGCTGTGCTTTAAGAAATGCTCCGATAGCAGCGCACTCATTCCAGCTCATCTCGCCGGGTTTTGCGGAAAAATCAGCCTTGCGCATTCCGCCTCCTCCGCCCATGCCGTTACAAATAGGACATGCACCCTGCGGAAGCCCGTGCGGGCATGTTCCTATCCTTGCGCTGTTTGTTTGTACTGCTCCGAATGGCATTTAAAAATCCTCTGCTATTCTATGACATCAGAGGACAACCGGAAAAATATTTTCCCGTTCACCGATGCTCGCGGTGTGCGGGTTTTCCGAGTGTTCCGGCTTTCCCTCCATTTTTTACTCCGGAGAGGCCATTTTACATAAAATATGCAAAAGAGGGCACGGTTGCGGCACAGCTGATGAATTACACATCAATTTCCTCTGTATATAAAAATCCTAAAATAACCATTCAGGCATGTCAAACCATTGTTAAATTATTTATCATAAAGAGGTTAAAATTTCTTAAAATTACTAAAGACAGTGTTCACTATTTTGTTTTACTGGAGTACAATATTTTTATGAGTGTAGAGGAACAATTATATTCTGACATCCCGCCGACAAAGCTGAGGAATAAAGAGGAGAAATTTAAACCTGCAAAGACAAACAAATTCTGGCTTACCATAGCAAGTTTGTTTTTCTTTAATATGCTTCAGAACAGGTTTTACGCGTTCAGATACAGGGGTGCTGAAGGTGCCATGGAAAAAGGTGTTCCTACAATTCTTTACGCCCCGCATTGCAACTGGTGGGACGGTATTGTCATGTATAATATTACCCACAGAATTTTTCATAAAGAAATCAGGCTGATGATAGAGGAGTTGAATAGATTCCCGCTGTTAAGGCGCGGTGGAGGGTATTCTGTTTGCAAGAAATCTCCCCAGTCAGCGATGAAAGCGTTAAAGTATTCTGTTGATGTTGTCGGTGATTTGAGGAATATTCTGTGTATTTTCCCTCAGGGTATAATAAGACCGCCGCATTACAGACCATTTGAATTTCAAACCGGGCTTGCATATATAGCGCAAAACGCGGTTAAGCGTTACGGCAAGGTTAACCTTGTCCCTGTTGCGGTTGATTACTGTTTTTTCAGAGATAACAGACCGGAAGTTGTGGTTGATTTTGGCAGGCGGATGGAGCTTACTGACAGTTCAATTGACAGGAAAGCGCTTACGCATATCCTTGAAAAAAGTATGACAGAAACGTGTGATGAACAGTTTCATAAGATTGCATCAGGAGATATTTCGGAATATAAAATTTTGTTTAAACAGCACCTTAAATGGTACAGGCGTATTGAACAGCGGTTAAAGCGTATTGATGTTCCGCCGGTAGCTGAGGTGTAATAAAAATACGTTAGGATGCTAAGTGCAGTTTAAATAATATCCGTCATTCTGCGGGGCGGGTGCCGGCGGTGGTAGGTCGGATTTACTAATTCGACGAAAGATTGCATTTAATTCACGAACATTAGTATTAGTTTTCGAAACGATAGCGGGAGCAGGGCGGGAGTGTGTTAAGAAAACTAATACTAATGTTACTGTAAGAGATTCTGAACAGTCATATTTCATGTGAGCTGCAACGATTGACGTTTCAGAATGACATATTTAATGATAATCCCTTCAACCATTCAATTATCTTACAATTTAAGCATTATAGCGTTTAAAGGATTTTTCAATATTTTTCTGGATAACAGATTTAACTGTATCGTATTCGGTAGTGAGGGCTGA
>CALVBB010000029.1 GCA_944325705.1 Candidatus Gastranaerophilales bacterium | reverse complement strand
CTGTTTTTTATATTATTAAAATTCTTATTTCTAATTAAGCATATTTATATGTTCTAATTAGCAAAATTAATTGGTAATATTAATGCTCAACATTTCCGTTATCATCCAGAGGAACCCAACCATCTTTATTCTCTCTCATATCAATAACTTTATCAATGTTAGTTCCTTGAACACGACTTTTGCCCATAAGGAAGATTCTGTCCATCATATCACCCAAAATTTTCCCGACCAGACTATCACCACTAACAGTAACCTGGTCATTACCTCCATCCTTTAAATCAATATCATCGACAATGGAATTGTCAATATTGTAAAAATCCTTTTCGTCAGTACCTTTAATACTACGCAATTCCAAATCCTGTATTGTAGTCGTAAATCCTTTACGGAATATAGACGGTTCTTTATATGCCCGAGGGTTTTCATTTATACGTTTAAGCTGAGTATCACTTATTTCAAATATACCATAGTCAGTATATATCGTGTATATAGTATTGGGCTGAATTCCGTAAGCTTCAGAACCTTCGTTCTCTTTTCTTGAAGAAACGCCTTTAAATCCCTCGATTTTAATACCATGAAAATTTGTAATTTGTGGTTCGCTCATTCTAATATCCTCCATTTTTGTAAAATTGTTTTTATAATTAAATAAAGGATATCTGTATATAAAAATTGCACCATCCCACACCACCATATTGTATTATAGAGGCATTATAACAGGGTTTAAGACATTTATAATTTACCTTTACATTTTGTTACATTCCATTATTTATGTACTTTATTTCCAAATTTAAAGCAATTTTTTCTATGTTTTGGTTTTATTGAAATATGCAAAATAACAATGTCTCTTTTACATCAAAAATTCAATTTGTACCGTGGAAAACATTCAGCAAAATGCAAAAGAAAAACGAAATTTTATACTTCCACGACACTCCAAATATTTTAAAAGCCGATTTTAACATCATTTGGCAATATATCTATCTCTAGTATATAGCGATTTTTTAATTTGTCTTTATAAAAATATCGCTTTCCTTTTAATTTTATTTCCTTATCTTTGTCTTTAATTGTTGTTATAGGAATATTTTCACTATTTAAAAATTTTCTTAATATCATTAATAACCTTTTTTATTATATATTTTTATAATTATATAATAAAAAAATATATAAAATTAAATACTCATTTTGAGTGTTACAAATAATCATTTAAGGTGTTTCTTTACAAAGAGATTGTATTTTATATTTAAACAGACTTGTCGCAAATGTTCATACCAACGACATCAACAGACAAATCTGTACTCGGTAAAGAAAGCAACTAATTATGCTTTTGCTATGATATTATGGTTTTTCAAAGGAGATAATTAATAATTTAAAAGACAGATTTTTATAATATAATTTTAATTATAGAGGAGAGAAATCCTATGGAATTATATGAAGCTATATACAAAAGCGCATAACAAGAGATTTTAAAGACAAGAAAATCCCGGATGATATTCTTGAAAAAATTATAAATGCAGGACTACAGGCGCCGACGCATGACCATTTACGCAACTGGGAGTTTGTGGTTCTGCAGGAAGAAAAAGACAAGAAAAATGCACTTCAATTCATTAAAAAAGGGGTGGAGCCGCAGCTGGAAATTTTAAAACAAATACTTGTAGACGGTACTCCGCAGCAAAAAATGTATGCTGATGCCATGCCGAAACAGTATTCAATGCTATATAACGCATCGCATATTATTTTACCGTTTTTCAAATCAAACTCCGGAGTGATGAAACCTTCATCAGTAAGTTCACTAAACCCTCTTTCCTCTATATGGTGTGTTATAGAAAATATTTTTCTTGCCTCAACTGCAGAGGGGCTTGCCTGCTCAATGAGAATTCCAGTCGGGGATGAGGGGTTGAATGTTGCAAAAGCAGTAGGAGCTCCTGATGATTATTTAATGCCGTGTTATATCGGCCTCGGATATCCTGCTGATGACAAAACCGTTGTAGAGCAGGTTGAATTTATTGCCGGACAAAAAATTCATCGCAGGAAATGGTAATTTAAATTACAAAAAGCGTTCCTGCAGTTTTTCCAAAAAAAGTTTTGCAGCAGGAGAAAACACCTGATATTTTTTCCAAACAATATCAAGTCCGGATTCCAGTCTTGGCTTCAGTGGGCGGAAGCAGAGTTCGCTTTGGTCAGAGGTATCTGCAAGCTTATCAAGAGTAACAGCACAGCCTACACCGGCTTTAACCATTACTGCTGCGTTATAAACAAGGTTATAGGTAGCTGTTATATTAAGTTCATCATATTTATCCCCGAACCAGTCAAGGAAACCACTGTCTTTTGAATATTTAGGTGACATCTGTCGGGAGGCCAGAAGCGGAATTCCGGCTAAATCATCAAGAACAATGTTATCTTTTTGAGCAAGAGGATTATCTTTTCGCAGAATAACACCCCAGACATCTTTTTCCGGAAGTGTTATATGGTCGTATTTTGATAAATCAATCGGCTGAATTAACAGCCCGAAATCGAGAAGCCCCTTATCAAGTTTTTCCATTACATCTTCAGCGTTGCCTGAATAAATATGAAACTTTATATCCGGGAAATCAGATTGAATATCTTTAATGATTTCAGCGATATATTTCATAGAATCGGTTTCACCACCGCCAATAAATATATCACCGCTTAGAGTATCCGAGATAGCCTGAAATTCGGCTTCGGTTTTTTCAACCATATCGACAATTTCCTGCGCCCTTTTTCTCAAAATCATTCCCTCCGGAGTCAGGGTAACCCTGTATTTGCCACGAATTAGAAGCTGCTGTTTTAATTCCCGCTCAAGTTCTTGAAGCTGTCGGGTGAGCGTCGGCTGTGTGAGATGCAATGAATTTGCTGCTCCTGTTATGCTGCCTTCTCTGGCTACCGCAAGAAAATATTTTAATACTCTTATCTCCATAGTGTTATGCTATATTATCAAATTATGCCTGTCAAGTATTTTTAATTATTTAATATAAGTATTTGCTATTTTTAGAAAATCGTAAATAATAAAAAATAGGAGTTAAATTTTATGACAGACGACAGAGATAAAATTCTTCAAAACTTGAAAGACGCAGATTGTAATCAGGATTTGATTAACAAATTTTTCCAGCTCTGCGAAAGCGGAAAACTTTCCGAGCAATTAAAATTATTGTCTGCCCATAGAAAAATTCTTTTGAATAAGCTACACATAAGCCAGAAACAAATAGATTATCTGGATTATCTGATATACAGTCTTGAACACACTCAAAAGGCGGTGTCATAAGTGGAATTTGAGAAACTTAACAACGGAATAGAAATGCCTGTATTAGGGCTCGGAACCTACGCATTGCGCGGAAGCACCTGCGAAAGAATTGTCGCCGCAGCAATTGAGATTGGCTACAACTTAATTGATACAGCACAAATGTACAGAAACGAACAAGAAATCGGCAACGTGATAAAACACTTTGACAGAAAAAATTTGTTTATTACAACGAAATTGTATTCTCCAAGTGCAAGTTATGAAAGAGCCAAAAGAGATATTGAAAAATCTCTGAACGATTTACAGACCGATTATATTGATTTGCTGCTTATCCATGAGCCGTACCGCGAGAGCTTATCTATGTATGAGGCAATGAAAGAGGCTTATCAGGACGGAAAACTCAGAGCGCTCGGAATTTCTAATTTTGATAAAGGTCAGTATTTGAATTTTATCAGGCACTGCGAAATTATTCCTGCAGTTAATCAGGTTGAGTGCCATGTATTCTATAGACAGCAGGATTTGCAGAATATTCTTGAAGAAAACGGAACAAAAATGCAGGCCTGGAGTCCTTTTGCCTGCGCCAGGAATAACTTTTTCTCTAATCCCGTGTTAAAAGAGATTGCTGAAAAATACAGCAGGACAACAGGTCAGATCGGGCTGCGATATTTAATTCAGACAGGGGTTCCGGTTATTCCGAAATCTTCCAAACCAGAGAGGTTAAAGGAAAATATAGATGTGTTTGATTTTACGCTGGATGGAGAAGATTTGAAAAAGATTAGGGCGCTCGATGGCGGCGAAAGCCTGTTCGGGTGGTATTAGAAGTAATAAAAGGAGAATTAAAAATGGAAATAGTAAGAGTTAATACGCCGAGAGGTCTGGAATTAAAAGGAGCAATGTGGGGCGATGCCTCAATGGACACTGTTGTCATTATGATGAGCGGAATTTGTTCAAATGTTTTCCAGAATGACCTTCTGACGGCAACCGGTGATTTACTTAGCCGGAATAATATAGCATTTATCGCAGGACACGCTATGGATGCTTTTTCCTGCATTGCTTATTCGGATTTTTCTATACACAAACAAAGATACACAGGGGTTGTGTTTGATGATTTTTCGCTTGTGTATGAAGATGTTGAAAGTTACGTAAAATATGCAAAAGATTTAGGTTTTAAGCATATTGTTCTTGCAGGGCATTCACTCGGGTCGAATAAGATTATCCATTACCTCGGAAACACTTCCGATAACTTTGTGGGTTATTTTATCGTATCCGCGCCTGTTGATCTTGCATACTGGTTCAAAGTTATGCCGGATGTTATGAAATGTATTGAACTTGCGCAAAAGTATGCAGAAGAAGGCAGAGGACACGACATTCTTCCTTATCTTTTCGGAGGTTTTTCACCTATGTCCGCGGAAACTGTTTTAGGATTTTATAACGCCTACAATCTTAAAAACTGTCCTGTCATAAGCGGGGAAGGAGAAACCGTGTCGCTTTCAAATATTAAAATTAACGGCTCTTTTGTTATAGGCGGGAAAGACAGCTTGACAGACAACAATCCTGAAGGCTTTATGCAAAAGATAAATTCATACTGCAAGCATCCTGAAGAGAATCAGGTGATTGTGGTTCCTGATGCTTCCCATATTTTCTACGGCAAACACGAAGAATACGCGCAAACTATTCTCGACTGCGTTGAAAATCACCGGTGTTATGTTACGGTTTAATTGAAAGGAGGGTTATGAAGCTAAGAGCACTTTTAAGTTTTTTAATTTTGTTTGTACTATTTATTACAGGAGGAACTCTTATGAGCGAAGCAAAATCAAATAATTGGGATAAAACATTCCCGAAAAGCGATAAGGTAAATATCGAAAAAGTTCACTTTAAAAACAGATTCGGTATAGAATTAACAGGTGATTTGTACACCCCGAAAGAAAAGCCGTCTGAAAAAATGGCAGC
Source organism: Candidatus Gastranaerophilales bacterium (assembly GCA_944325705.1). Taxonomy (GTDB): domain Bacteria; phylum Cyanobacteriota; class Vampirovibrionia; order Gastranaerophilales; family Gastranaerophilaceae; genus Scatousia. Next base: position 12,089 of record CALVBB010000029.1, on the reverse strand, counting down.
AATTGCAGTAAGCGGGCCTTTCGGCGCTGTGAAAGAACAGGGCTCCGGCCGTTATGCACAAACTATGGCAGAACGCGGATTTGTCGCATTAGCATTTGACCCTTCATTCACGGGTGAAAGCGGCGGAGAACCGCGTGACGTCGCTTCCCCTGATATTAATACTGAAGATTTCAGCGCTGCAGTTGACTTTTTGAGCAATCATAAAGATGTTGACCCTGATAAAATCGGCATTATCGGTATCTGCGGCTTCGGCGGATTTGGTCTGAATGCTGCAGCAATTGATACTAGAATTAAAGGTACTGTGACAGTTACAATGTACGATATGACAAGGGTTACAGCAAAAGGCTACAATGACACAATCGACGAAGATGCACGCTATAAAATGAAAGAACAGCTTAACAAACAGAGAACTGAAGATTTCAAAAACGGCACCTACGCAAAAGCTCAGGGACTGCCTGATAAGTTAACAGGTGATGAACCTCAGTTTGTAAAAGATTACGTAGGCTACTATAAAACAGAAAGAGGTTTCCACGAACGTTCAATCGGTTCAAACGGCGGCTGGAATGTAACTTCATCTCTATCTTTAATCAATATGCCAATACTTGCTTACAGTAACGAAATCAGAAACGCCGTATTAATGATTCACGGTGAAAAAGCCCACAGCAGATACTTCTCGGAAGATGCTTTCAAAAAACTAAAAGGCGATAATAAGGAATTATACATTGTTGAAGGCGCAAACCACGTTGACTTATACGATAATCTCGAAAAAATTCCTTTTGATAAAATTGAAACTTTCTTTAGAGAATATTTGAAATAACCATGAATTTACAAAGGGGGCTTTCCGGTTTCGGAAAGCCCCCTTTGTACTAACTTACATTTCTTTTTACCGCTCCAGGATAAATCGTCACAGTACAGGTAATCCATATTCTCTCGTTATACAAAACCCATGCCGTACAGCCCCGGCCTACACTGGTCATACAACCACCTTCAAATGAATAGCTGCCGGAACTAATTCCTTGCACGCCGGCAGGTATTATTCTGTCTTTTGCCACCAAAAAATTTACTCAGGCACAGCTCGGCGAAATGGTTGACATCTCGGAACACAGAATAAACCAGATTGAAAACAGGAAATGCAATTTAACACTAAAAACAGTTAACAAAATATCAAATGCACTTAACATTCACGCGGTAAAACTTTTTAACTTTTATGAGCAATAAAATCAAGTAAACAAATGTAACAAATATCCCCCAAAATTGCAATTATTTATAAATAATATACTTTATATACACATCAGTTAAAAATACTGACTTAAGTTCATTTTAGAATGGAAAGGGGCGACGAGCCCCTTTCCATTTTTTAATTTGTATTTCCTTACGTATTGTTTCAACTCTTTTGGAGGATGGCGTCGGAGTATTTAATAAAAGTTCATTTTCGGCAATATTATTAATATATTTGTTTTATCTTTCAGTTTTCTGTATGATAATTATATCAGGAGGCAGTTAAAATCATGAGAGTTAAGAAAGCAAAGACATCCGAACAACTCACCGAACGTGAAATAGTAACCCTTAGCTATCTTGCAGAAGGATACGAAAATAGAGAAATTGCTGAAACTATATTCGTAAGCACCCATACTGTTAAAGCTCATGTAAGTTCTATTCTGAAAAAATTAAAAGCACGAAACCGCACCCATGCCGTTTACATTGCCCTTAAACGTGGCATTATTGATTAAATTAATTGTTACAATTTGAAAATTTAACAATTAAATTATATTATAGATAGTATGAGAAGAGTATTTAATTTTATTTTATTATTTTTATTAATTACATTTACACTGTGCACAAAGGCTTTTGCAGGCGATGTTTTCAAAATAACATCAGCAAATTTTGACACCTCAAATTCTGTTATCATCCTGACAGCACTCGACGGCACAAACTCGCAGATTATGCCTGAGATAAAACTTGTTGAGATGGACAATCCGAAAAGGGCATATTTTGACATTCCTTCGGCAGTACTGACAATTCCAAAACAGGATTGGTCGTTCAATTCCCAGGGGATTAAGCAGATAAAGATTTCACAGTTTACAACAAACCCTGATGTGGTACGCGTTGTAATGTATTTTGAGGACGATTATCAGCTTTCTAACATAAAATTTTTAAGGATGAAAAATAATATTATTCTCCACTTTAAAAATTCAATCTGTGAGAATAATAATTATTACCAGAATACATACAGGGATGAACACTCATCGTCGAGCGACTTCTATGAATATTTAACAGTTACGACCCCGACAATTCAAAAAACAGAGGAAAAACAGGATATTGCCGGTCAAATTCAAGAAGCGTTCAACTCTACCATAGAACAGGCATCCCAAATCTTAAATCCTAGAGAGAGAAAGGAACTCAGACTTAATACAAAGTATTATATAGACAAAATTACCCCGAAACACAATGCCGTTTTGTTTAACGGCTTTGGCTCAGTATCAATCGAAAAACCAATGATATTGACAAATCCGTCAAGAATTGTTTTTGATATGCCTAACACCCTTGTGTCTATGGATATTAGAAACAAAGAATACAAAATTAACGATACTGATACTGTCAAAGTCGGACAGTTTGTTGTTAACAAGGCAAGAGTTGTAATTCAGACCAATAATGTAGAAGATTATATTCCGATATATTCAAGCGATAACCAGTCGCTGCTAATTGCGAATAAAGAAAGAGTAGACAGAGAAACCCTTTACTCAAACAAGGGAGATATGATTGCTTATGCGAATAAAAAGGTTGATGAACAAACAAATGAAATGACACTTTCGTTCAGCCATCCGGTAGTGCACGGGTTGGATAGAACAAACGATAAACTTGTTCTGTATCTTTATAATATTTCAAAGTACAATGAATACACTTTCAAAAATACATTTGCCAAAACAGCTTTTGCAAATGCACAGGTAACACTTCTGCCGAATACAGGTATGAAATTAACCCTGCCGCTTGAGCAAAATACGGTTGTCAGCACCTACCTCGGCGCAGACGGCAAAGTTATAAAAGTAAAAACAGTTGCCCCGAAAAAATCAACACCGAAGGCTGCGGCAGCTGCAGCAACAGGCGGAACAGCAGTTGTAATACCAGTAGTTCCTGCAGGCAAACACCGTGTTGTTATTGATGCCGGCCACGGCGGCACAGACCACGGCGCAATCAGAGATAATACCAGCGAAAAAGATATTACTCTTGATGTATCCAAGAAAGTTGAGGATCTATTAAAAAAACAGGGATATGCAGTATTAATGACAAGAACAGGAGATTCATTTGTATCACTTGCGGACAGAGTTGCAATGTCTGAAAAATTCAATCCGGATATTTTCGTAAGCATTCACGTAAACTCAAGTGTCCGTCCTGAAATCACGGGCATTGAAACTCATTACTACCACCAGGAAAGTATGCAGCTTGCACAAACAGTTCACTCATCACTTGCAAGCGCCATAGATTCCAAAAATAGAGGACTTTTCAAATCAAAATTCTATGTAATAAATCATACAACTTCTCCGGCGATACTGGTTGAAATCGGATTTATTTCAAATGATAATGAAAGAGCACAGCTTGTAAGTGAAAAACGCAAACAAGCAACCGCAAAAGCAATAGTGGAGGGCGTTAACAATTATTTCAAGCAGCTCAAATAACATGTCAATAGGATTTTTTGACTCCGGTGTAGGCGGTTTAACTGTATTGAAACAGTTTAGAAATCTTCTGCCCTCAGAGGACTGCCTCTACTTTGGTGACACAAAAAATATGCCTTACGGTGAAAAATCAGAAAAAGAACTTATTGAATTTGCGGATAGAATTTTTAAATTCTTTGAACAAAAACAGGTTAAAGCCGTTGTTATGGCCTGCAACACAACTTCAGCCGTAACTTACGAAAAACTTAAAGAGAAATACAACTTTAAGATTTATCCAATAATTCAGTCAGTGACAAAACTTCTGGCATCAAAACCGGTTAAACGGATTGGAATACTTGCAACGCACGCGACAATCAATTCTCATGCCTATAAAAACGGCATACACAGCTACAATCCGGAAATGGAAGTTGTTGAAATTGCCTGCCCGGGCTGGGTAAAAATTGTTGAAAACGGTCTGGAAAACAATAAACAAAGTCTTTGTGAAATAAAAAACAAACTTGGTGAAATGCTTTCATTTAATCCGGAAAAGATAGTCCTTGCATGTACACATTACCCTTATCTTCTGCCGCAGCTCTCTATGTTTGCTGACCGCAGTCTGTTTATTGACCCCTCAAAAGCTTTTGCTGAATTTATAAAAGAAGATTTGCAAAAGTCCGGAATGCTTTCAGATTCAAAATCAGAAGGGCTGGAAGAATTTTTTGTGAGCGCCTCGCCTGAAAACTTTAAAAGTGCAGCCTCAATTTTCTACAACATATCAACTAAACCTGTGTTAGTAGATTTAAACACTCCTGATATGTTGCAGCCTCTATAATTTTTCCGGACTTAAACAGTTTTTCGTTCGTAACATCAAGCGCAGTAGAATTTTCCATAACAGCATAAATTGGAATATTTCTTTTTAAAGCCTCAAAAACCGGCACAGAACCAAGTGCATCCGCAGGCATTACAAGGAAATCCAGATTCTCAACAGAAATTCCGCCCTCGACAGACAGAAGAGGAGCCTGAGAAAGCCCAAGAAGAATACATGGCAGAAAAGTAGGCGTAATATACTCTGCAGAAGCCTTTGGATTAACTATATCCACCGAGATTGAATAATCCTCAAACGCAGGAGAGTGCGCACACGGAACTTTCAATTCTTTAGAAATATAATGTGAAATAATTGCCTCAACCCCTCCCACAGGATCGGTACCGGAGCCCTGAGCGTAATCCTCATTCATCCCTTCCGGATCTTCAAAAAAACATACAATTGCAATCGCGTCAGCACCTCTAGCAAGCAGCTTTTCAGAGGCCCTTAAAAGAGTTTTCGGGTACTTAAGACTGCCTGAGGAAACCCCGTTTTTATCAAGGCTAAATTCAACCCCTGCCGGCTCATCAGTTATTTCAAAACCAATAACATCAACTCCGTAGACAGTTTTAACTGCATTAATCGTGTTTATGTGAATATTCAAAACATCCTGAGGGATAGCACAGTCAAAAACAACCCCGATTTTATTGTTACCGGAAGGTTTAAAAAACAAATTTCCCTTAAAAAATTCATCCAGAGAATAACCTTCAATATAAAACATGTTAGCGGTAATTCCCGAGAAACCTCCGGCATTAACAACATTAGGGTTCACAATAAGTTTAAAATGCTGCGCAAATCTTCTTGCCCAAACGCTTGCATCTCCGGCATATCCGCCGATTGATGCCCCTATTCCGGTAGGGACAATAAATGCCCCGAGTTTTTCTTTTTCATTTATCATAAGTTTATAATATAACAAAAGCGGCAAAACTGCCGCTTTTTCAAAACCTTGATATTTAATTTTTAACTTACTGTTGTGCACCTCCGTATGTAAAGTCTGATTTAACGTTATTTTGAAGTAATTTAGTCCAGGTACTCTCAAATGATGTGATTTCATTCAACCGTGTTTCGTAGTTGTTCTTATCAAGCTCTAATTGAGATTCCCAGGAATTTAAGTTAGCAAGTTCAAATTCGTGGTCTTTTTCAAGTTCTTCCATTACCATCTGATAAGTTGTTGTATCATCAGCATCGTAATATTCATAATAGTAATACTGTTGTTTGTCATTATACTGAGCCTGAAGTTCAGCACTCTGACGTGACGCATTCATAAGATTAAACATAACATCTGACAACTTTGTGTTAAGCATGGATTTTTGTTTTGTATACATTAACAAAGTTTCCTGAATGTTAGAAATAGCCATAATGCTCGCCTCTCTTCTTTTTATTTCTCTTACTTATATAAAAACATTCCCAAACCACTAATTTCAAGATTTACGCATTTCGTTACATTTGTTAACATGCTTTATAATTTTATGATATAATATATTTATAATTAGGAGAGAATTAAATGGATCAAGAAACTTATTTAAAAATTATGGGTTATGTACCTACCGTAATTGAGGCATCGTCAAGAGGTGAACGGTCTTTCGACATATTTTCAAGACTGTTGAGAGAACGAATTATCTTTCTCGGCTCTGAAATAGATGATGAGGTTGCAAATTCTATTGTAGCGCAGCTTTTACTTCTTGACAGCGAAAACAATGAAAAAGATATTATGCTGTACATAAACAGTCCAGGTGGTGTAATAACTGCCGGAATGGCAATTTATGACACAATGAACCTTATTAAATCAGATGTATCAACAATTTGCCTCGGCGATGCTGCTTCAATGGGTGCGTTTCTTCTCTGCTCCGGTGCAAAAGGCAAAAGAATGGCGCTTCCAAACTCAAGAATAATGATTCACCAGCCGCTCGGCGGAGCAAAAGGTCAGGCTACAGACATTGAAATTGAGGCAAAAGAAATTCTCAGAATGAAGAAAATGTTAATTGAAATCATTGCCGAAAATTCAGGCCAGCCTTACAACAAAGTAAAAGAGGACTGCGAACGTGACCACTTTTTATCGGCTTACGAGGCAAAAGAATACGGTCTTATCGACAAAGTAATTGAAAAAAGTTCATCTTAACAAAAGTTAACAATATTATAAAAACATGCAATTCCGCGGAGTTGCATGTTTTTATATACATGTAGGTAAAGGTTAAAAAGGTTAGTTAAAAAAATTAGGTAGGTAAAAGATGTCTCTATTGATTTTCGCATATCGAAAACTTGAGATTATTCGTCAGAAGGAGGAACTCAACTATCGACTGATGAACATGAATCGAAAACTCCACGATTTGCAGCAATACGCAAGCAACATCGCGGACGGTTCAGTGTCTATGAGTGATATGATGAATACTCCGGCTTCTATGTTCGGCAGACAGCTTATGTTTATGACGTATGCCCACAACGGAGCTCTGATGAGTGCTCAGCAGAATATGCAAGGACTTATGATGATGCCTCATGTTCAAATGCAGATGCAGCAAATGCAGGATCCGAACATGAAGATGATGTATCAGAACTGGATTTTCCAGAACCTGTACAATCAGGCTCGGGAGCGAGCGGGTAAACAGGAAGAAAAACTTTTGCATCAGCAGGAAGAAGAATTACACAAGGAAAAAGCAAAACTTGAAACACAGCTTAAACTTCTGGAAGCCGAATATGACGCGGTTAAACAGGGTGAGGACAAATCTGCCCAGAACTGGAAGCCTGAATATGTAGCTTAAGCTTAAACAAAAAGTTTAATACCGACAGCCTATCCTTAAAACTAACCATTTAAAGGTCCGCATAAATGCGGGCCTTTTTCCGCATCCGTAATAACATAATCCACCGGAATATCAAATTCTTCATGTGGAAGCTTTTCAACAACAAATTTTTCACAAACAGGAACAACCGTCACGGCATCCGGCACCAGCTTTAAAAACCTGTCGTAATATCCACCTCCGTATCCGAGCCGGTAATTATCTTTATCAACAGCAAGTGCCGGTATAATAATCAAATCAAGGATTTCAGCGTCAACCGGCTCTGAACAAGGTTCACTAACATTTAAGGCTGATTTTTTAAACTTTGTATCTTTCGTATAAGGACAGACTATAAGCTTTTCACCGTCGACTTTCGGGAAATAAAAATTTTTTCCTTTATCCTCCAGCAGCCCGAGGAGATTAATTTCAAATTTCAACGGGTAAAAAAGCATAACATTTTTGGAATTTTTATAAATTTCAAAGGCTCTTAGATTTTTCTCGATATTCCGGCTTACATTTTGAATATCAAGCTCCTTACGTGCTGATTTAAATCTAATTCTTAAGTCTGTTTTATTAACCATGATTTTAATATATAATAAATTCAGATAAAATGACAGATTACTGCGAAAACAACTTAATAAACCCTGACTGGGCAAAACACGGCTACATCCAGATATACACAGGGAACGGAAAGGGCAAGACAACCGCTTCATTAGGTCTTGCCATGCGTGCTCTTGGCAGATGCTGGAAGGTTTTGATAATAATGTTTATGAAAGGCGGGGATGACTACGGGGAACTAAATTCCTTCAGAAACCTTTCGCCTGAAATTGCGCAGAATCTTACGATTATTCAGGCAGGGCCTGACAAAATCGTTTACAACAACAATAAAACGGCAGAGGATGAATCCATTATAAAAGAAGGTTGGGAACTTGCAAAAAAGGCAATAAAAAATGATGAATACAACCTTATAATTCTTGATGAAGCCAATATTGCACTTGATATGGGTATTATTGATTTAGATGAAATGCTAGAAGTGCTGAAGAATAAGCCTGACGAGATGGAAATAGTTCTCACAGGCAGAAATGCAAGGCAGGAAATAATTGATATTGCCCACCTTGTATCAGAAATCAAACCGGTAAAGCATTACTGGGATACGGGAATTGCTGCCAGAAAAGGGATTGAATACTGATTACCACGGATAATCTTCTTTCATTTTCCAGCCGTCTTTTGATAGTTTTGCAGCACAATAGGAGCCGGCACCTGTAATTGAGCAATTTTTGTCAATATCTTTCTCATCTTTATCATATCCGTAAGGCATTATTCCCTTTTTAGTACGTGTAAAAATAAACATATCTTTCCCGTACTGGTTTGGTCTTTTAGAACCGTTTACATCAACATAAATTGAATTATCTATTACGCCGCCATTATTAATATCATTAGAGCTTGTAAATGCTGATATTGCGATAAGCACACCGTCCGGAGTAAAAAAAGTCGCCCTCAAATCAGGATACACCACCCAAAACCTGAGGTTTGCCCGTTCATATATGTCCACGGGGTTCTTGCATCATACCCGCAGCCGCTGTAAGTTTCACATTCTCTGCTAATCTTAAAATACGGACGCCAGTATTTGTTAAAATACTCTCCGGGCCCCATTTTATATGCTTCTTCCCAGTATTCATAGGATTCGTTTTTTGCCTGCGACATACGAAACGCCTGATTTAACACAGAATATGTCTTTTGAAGAGCGGTTATTGTTTCCTGCTGTTTATATTTATTTATTAGTGTAGGAAGCGTCATTGCCGCAACAATACCTATTATTCCAAGCGTTATCAATACCTCGGCAAGCGTAAAGCCATATTTATAACAGGACCCATTTTTTCCGGAATCTCCAGTCTGTAACCCTGTCCCAAGGCCGGTTAAGGAGCTTAAACTATTCTGCCCCCCCCCCGAAAACCCTTGCTATACTTGCGTTTTCCATTATTTAGTCTCCTTTTCTTTTTTATACCTTTACTTTTCTGGAATATCTATAAATGTTTTCGAGACGATAGCGGGAGCAGTGCGGGAGCGTGTTCGAGAAAATATTTATAGATATTCCTCTTTGGTGTACTTTTTATTTTGAGATCCTGAACCTAGTTCAGGATGACATATAACTTTTACTTTGTATTCCCAATTAAATAAAAAACTTTTTGAGGCGATTGCGGAAGCTGCGCGGGAGCGGGTTCGAGAAAAGCTTTTTATTTAATTTTCACAACATTCATACTCGTTCTGAGCCGACCGCTCTTTGGCTTTCCGCTGTCTTTGTTATTATAATCTATTTTTTATAATATTTCAAGTATTAGTAGCTTCTTCTCATCAAATCGGACAGCTTAACCTCGCTTGCAGGCTTAATAACTTTTTTGACCGGTTTTTCAACAGGTTCTTTTGCTTTAAACTGGCACAGTCCTATTTTTTTATCTTCCTGCTTCATTAAAAAGATTTCTTTTAAAAATTTGATAACTTCTTGCATAATGTATCTCCTCATACATTTATCTTATAACAATATAATACATTAAAACGGCATAAGCTGCAAATTTCATTATACTTTATGTTATATTAATCATATAAAAGGATGAGGCTTGAGATTTGAATAATACTTACTATGAAACTTTAGACGAGAATTTTAATATGGCGCTTGAGCTTTTGAGTAAACCTGTGAGCCACAATGAACTCATTAATCTGCTCAGAACCGGAAATATTGCACAGCGTCAGGCAGCCGCGCTCAGGCTTGAAACCTTGCAATCGGAAGATGATGCAAATATTTTAATATCAAATCTTACAGGACAGGACGGCAAAATCAGAGAAGCTGTTTCTTTGAAAATAAAAGAGTTCATGAGCAATCCACAGCTTCTGGTTTACTTTGAAAACACTTCAAGTTATGACATTTTCCTTGACGCAATCATTGACATAAATGCAAACATCTGCAGAAATATTATTGAAGCTGTTTCTAACCTCAAAAATAACCCTGAATTTTCAAAATATTTCTGCGAAAAACTCGCTAAAAGAACAAACCTTCTGCTTGATACAGTAAAAGATTTTGATTTTCAGGACGGAAAATACAAAGTCAACAAAGAAGTCTTTAAACTCTACTGGTGTCTTGAAACTATTTACAACTTTGCATACAGGATGGACTTTCAAACTCTAAAGCAAATCTTGCTTCAGGCAAAAAATATTCAAGAATACACAATCCGCGAAAAAACTGCAAGAATTTTATCGCAGGGCTTTGATGATAAAGAACTCTCCGCAGCAAGACAGGAGTTGAAAAATGACAAAAATTATTATGTCAGAAGGTTTTAATATTTCATTACCGCAAATTCTTGCGGAGTTTTAAATCTTATATTTGTACAGCATAAAGTTTTGTTAACTTTTTCATAAAAAATATATACAAATTCAGCAATTTTTACGTAATAATTTCCTTTATATATATGGGAATACTAGACTAAAGGGAAAAATAAAGGAGTTTAACATGGCAAGAGTTTTAATTTCAATGCCTGAACGATTTTTGGACGAAATTGACAGTGTTGCAAACTCAGAAAATCGTACACGTTCAGAATTAATCAGAGAAGCACTCAGAACTTATATGTACAGAAATCAGGTTAGAAATTCCAAAAAGGCATTAAAAAATGCAGAAATTCTGGAAACTCTGCTTGGCTAAAATGAAAATTTTGTATATAATAATTAAGGTAAGGAAAGGTATGTGGGAATATGGAAAATGAGAACAAAAATTACATAATGTCATCAATTGACGAATACTTTGAAATTCTTGACAAGGAAGCACAAAAAAGATCGCAGATGGTTGCTAAATCACTAACAAAATACTTAAAACGCGTACATAACGAATCCACAAAATTTGACAGTCTTAAAATTTCAGCAACAAATTAATGACATTAAACAAGAGTTTACAGGGGAAAAATTAATAGGAAATAAAAAAGTCTACTTTAATAAGTAGACTTTTTTACTGTAGGCCAAGAGTAGTCCGGTTTAAACTCCCAGTTGTCCAACTGAAGAATTCCTGTGCACGTCTGAGGTTTAGTTTTACAGGTTTCAATAGCTTCTGTGCGGGATTCTTTTGCTACATTTAAATTAAATCCAGCAAACACAGGCTTTCTGTCTTTGCACAGCAAAAAAGAAAACCTGTCATACCCGAGCAAGTTTGGCTTTTTACCGCCGTTGTAGTCATAAATTATATCAATACAGCTTCCGTTTCCATACCATGCCATAGAGCCGTCAGGGAATTTTGTATAAAACCTGAAACGTGAATCTTCTCTCAAATAGTCTCTCGATGTAATTTTCAAATATTTTGCCAGATATTTATCATAAAACACCTCGGCCCGTTTATCATTTTGAGCAGTGTTAAAGGAACCGTCTTCTTCGAATATTTGATCAGGCTTATCCCAGTATTGTACAGGGCCGTTGTCGACTTCGGAAAGCATAATAGCCTGCGACATTACACTGTAAAACTTTTTTAAGCGGGAGGTTGCTTCTTTCTGATTCTGCTTCTGAATAATTGAAGGTAAAGTCATTGCGGCCACAATTCCGATAATTCCGAGAGTGATGAGAACCTCAGCGAGGGTGAAGGCCGCTTTTCGGCGGGTGAAGGTTGAAGGGTGGATTTGTTCAACAAAACCCTCCGGTACTATCGTGCCTCCTCCCTTCATGTTTAACGGATATATATGAAGGGGATAATGGTTTATTTTTACCCCTCCTCGAAATCCAAGATTTCGGTCCTCACGCAAGGGGAGGACATTGTTCTTCACGCACTTTGTAAAG
>CALVBB010000028.1 GCA_944325705.1 Candidatus Gastranaerophilales bacterium | reverse complement strand
GGAGGCACACAGCACCGGAGGGTTTTAATAAAAAATCCCCCTTTGCTTCCCCCGGTTTTGGATTATTCGGGGTGTCCTAAAACTCAACGTTTCCGAACACCTTACGAGCTAACGCCCTGCCGGAAAGCCGCTTTTACATTGGCAGAAGTTCTCATCACCCTTGGGATTATCGGTGTGGTGGCTGCAATGACTTTACCGGGGCTGGTCGCGAAGTATAAAGATAAGGTTATGATTGCTCAGGTTAAAAAGTCTTATGCCGCAATTCAAAATGCTTTCAATTCTGCAGCTTTTGAGATGAGTGGTGATTCAAGGAACATTGCTTCAATCTTTGATAGCGGCAATGTTAATGATGCAGGAAATATTATTTTCAAAAATATGAAAGTCCTGAAAACCTGCCTTCCTAATACTGAAGGGTGTACTGTTGATACCGTTAAATTCCCGAAAGCCAAAAACGACGGGTACGGTAAAAGCCGCGGTATTGATATGAAAGCAAGATACAGAGTAGTCCTACAGGATGGCTCCAGTGTTACATTACATAAATTCAATAACGAAGGCAGCTGTCTTACAACATTTACCGACTATGAAAAAGATGCTGACGGAAATTATATTTTTGATGATGACGGAAACAGAATACCGGTGGTGTCTCAGCAATATCAGTGCGGACAGCTTATTATTGACGGAAACGGGATGAAAGGCCCGAACCAGATTGGTGCTGATGTGTTCTTTTTTGTAATTGCGCCTGATAGAATTTACAGTTATATATCAGATATAGATACTGTACTGCTTGATGAAATGCTTGAGTATGTAGATTATACTGTCGGCAGTGATATGAATTAGTCATAAGAAAAAACCACTTTTTGATAAAAAGTGGCAGGGGAAATTTTGAAAATTAATAAGGAAATAAAGGAAAAGGAATCAATAAAAAACTTTTGTTCAACCCTTCCGGTTATGAGAATATCTGGAAGGATTTTTCTACGTTTTTGTCAATAACATTTTTGACAGAATCGTATTCTGTTTGCAGAGCGTTGTGCTCTGTGTCTAATTTTTTCAGTTCCATATCATATTTTGTGTCCTGTTGTTCAATTTCTTCTAACTTCATCTGGTATTCGCGTTCAACAATTGCAATTTCGCGTTCATCTTCTACCTCCTGAATAGAAGAATCTTCATCTATTGAAGTTGAAACGAATTTCTTTTCAGTAGCGGAGTAGTATTCCAGCTGCAAATCTCCTGAACGCAAGCCTTCTTCAAACCAAGCGTTGTCTTTGAGGGTTTTTGTTTCGTCCTCTTCGACGTAATATCCCGCTGACTGCATTTTGTTGAAGATGTTGGTCAAATATCCAATAAATGTCTGATTTTCAGCTTTTGCTGCTGTGTCAAGTTTGTTCGCAGAATCAGATGTTCCGTAATATGCTTCTGTGAGTGCAACGGCATAGTCATACAATTCTCGCTGTTCCTGAGTGGTGCCTTCGTAGTTTAATGCTTTTGTTTCGCCTGTTGCAAGGTCTGTGTAAGTTGCATATCCGTCGTAAGGATCATTTGAGAATGACACAAACCCGAAATCAAGCCCGTGCTCCTCATCCCCGTAATGTAAATCCACAGCGGTAAGGTATTGATCCCACGCGTCGTGAATTTTCTGTTCTACAAGAGCCTTATCTTCATCGCTTGCATCACTGTTTTGTGTAATATCAATATCTGCCTGTGAATAACCGTATGCTGCTAAAAATCCGTTTAAATACCCGTTGCTTGCTTCATAAGCTTCTTTTTGCTTCTGGGTAACCAGCACTCTGCCTTTTTTGTCTGTAACAACATACTGCTGGCCGGCAGCAAGAGTATTGTAGCCTGTCATAAGGTTGTAGGAAATATCTGTATAAACTTCTTCAGAACCGTTAAATCCGGTAAGGACTGTCAATTTGGTAGCTTTAAGAGCGTTCAGGTAGTCAGTGTTTACCTGCTCTGTCTGATCGGCAAGCCGGATTTTAGAATATGAAATATCCTGCGCGGAATTTTCATTATCTGTCATCCTTGCGGTTATGCTTAATAGTCTAGCTTGTGAGGCCGCCATTCCCATAGGTGTACCAGAGTCCTTTCAATATTTCCGTGTATTAACTTACACTTTGTTCTACGGCAAGATGAAAGGAAAACTTTAACTATATAGTTGCTTTGTTAAAAATTTGTTACAATAATTCGTTAAATTCCTGAACGGAAATAGATTCAATCCCTTCAACTTTTTGCAGTGTTTTGTAGATATTCTGGATAGGTTTTTTCATATTAATATCAATTACAACAGATATTTTAACAAGTTCATCGTCCTGCTTGTTCTGTTTTTTGGAAATCTCTCTTAATTTTGGATACTTTTCAACGAGAAAATCATAAATTTCATTTGACAAACTTTTCTGGCATTTTAGTTCTAGTTTAAGCCGCTTAAGATTTTTTGTGCTTGTGACAAGAACATTTTTTTCAAACATTCTGACTGAAACAAGAACTATAATTGAAAGCACGGTTGATATGACAGCAAGTCCGAACATCCCTGTACCGCATGCCATTCCGATACTTGCGGCAATCCATAGAGTTGCCGCTGTTGTCAGTCCGAAAATTGTGGCACCGTGTCTTAATACCGCACCGCCGCCTATAAAACCGATACCGGTTACAACCTGTGCTGCAACTCTGGAAGTATCTCTTATTCCGGTGGCATTGCTCACCAGAACGTTATCCCCGTCGGCAAATGTCGGAAACCCGTAGATAGAAAGAATTGTAAATACACACGCTCCGACGCAGACAAGTATATTTGTCCTTAAGCCTGCGTATTTGTTTGTCATTTCGCGTTCAAGTCCTATGGAAAATCCGAGCAGAACTGCCATGAGCACTCTTTCAAATATTATAAATCCGGTGCTGTTCAGGATATTTTCTATCATTATTTTCTATCTCACTTTGCTTTTCGGGTCTAACACGTCTCTTATTGTATCACCAATAAGGTTAAAAGCCAGCACCGCAACAAAAATTAAAAATCCCGGAGTAAGAAGCCACGGGCGGTAGATAATATTAGTGTATTCCTGTGCTTCTTTGAGCATATTTCCCCAGCTTGCATCAGGCTGCTGAATGCCTAACCCCAGAAAGCTCAAACCGGATTCCGAAAGAATATAAGACGGAACTGATAATGTCATTGCCACTATAACAAAGCTTGCAGTCTGCGGAAGTATGTGTTTTACGATTATGCGAAGTCTTGAGGCGCCGATTGATTTTGCTGCCTGTACAAATTCCTGATTTTTTATTGAAAGCACCATTCCCCTGACAACTCTTGCAAATCCTGCCCAGCCAATTAGCGCTAAAATTATTACAATCAGCATAAACCTCTGGACGCTTGTCATTCCGGACGGCAGAATTGATGCAAGTATTATCAAAAGATAGAAGCTGGGAATTGACATGACGGCTTCTGCAAACCTCATCATAAGAGTATCCACAATCCCGCCGAAGTACCCTGCAATTCCTCCGTACAAAAGCCCTATCGGAAAAAGTACAAACAGTGCAAGAAATCCTATTGTCATTGAAATTCTTCCGCCGAACAGAAGCCTTGAAAACACGTCGCGGCCGTTAATATCAGTTCCAAGAAGAAAGAGTCTGCCGTCTTTATCCGTTGTTACAAGGTGTCGTTCCATGGGGATTATACCTAAAAATTTGTACGGTTCGCCTTTGCCGAAAAATTTCAGATAATGTTTTTTGCTTCTGTCAAAGTCGTAAGTTATCCTGAGGTTTTCTTCATCAAAGCTTCTTACGTAATTATATGTATAAGGTCTTGAAATTTTTCCGCGTTCATCAATTACAAAAATCTTTGAAGGCGGAACGTAAGCCATGGTTCTGTCCGAAAAATCTTTTGTATAAGGAGCAAGAAAGTCTGCAAAAAATAGCGCAAGATAAATTATTGCCAGAACAATTAAGGCAGCTTTTGCAAATTTATCTTTCATTAATTGTTTAAAAACTTCTTTAATCATGCCCTCACCCTGATCCTCGGGTCTGTGATAATGAGAAGAATATCAGCAATTAAGTTGCCTAAGATAAGCATAATCGCTCCCATCATTAATGACGCCATTACTAAATTTATATCTGATTTCAAAACCGCCTCAAGAATTAGCCTGCCGAGCCCCGGATACTGAAAAACATACTCAGTTAGCGCAGCCCCGCTTAAAAGGCCTGCAAATTCAAATCCCAAAAGCGTAATCATTGGGTTTATAGCATTTCTTAATGCGTGTTTGTATATTACATCAAACTCGCTCAACCCTTTAGCCCTTGCAAATTTGACATAATCGCTGTCAAGGACATCAAGAAGGTTAGCCCTCATCTGCCTTTGAAGCCCTGCTAGCGAAATAGTAAAAAGTACAGTTACTGGAAGGACTAAGTGGTGTGTAATATCCAGTACCTGAGCGGTAAATGGCATTTCAAGAAAGTTAGAGCTTGTGAGGCCGCCGACCGGAAACCAGCCGGTTTTGACCGCGAAAATTAACAGAAGCACAGCAAAGAAAAATGACGGAATTGCCATTCCTATACTCGTCAAAACTGTCAGCATTCTGTCAAGAGGAGTTTTCCATCTCAAAGCCGCAAGAACCCCGAGAGGTATGCCTGCAAGCCAGGTGAGAAATATTACGATTGTTGTCAGAAGCAGAGTGTTTGGTATCCTCTCTTTTAATTTCGTACTGACCTGTTCACCGTTTGATGTTATACCTAAATCACCTTTCAAGAATGATTTTGCCCATTTGCCGTACTGAACAATAATCGGCTTATCCAGTCCGAGGCGTCTGGTTTCGTTTTCAAGTGTTTCCTGCGAAACCGAAGGATTAAGCCTTAATTCCGCAAGAGGATCTACCGGGCTTAATCTTATTATGAAAAAGCTTATGATTGATACGATTATTAAAAGCGGTATTGATTGAAGTATTCTCTTTAGTATGTAGATTAGTATTTGCATTACGACCCCTCACCTGCCTTTCGAGCATCCTCTCCCGCAAGGGGCGAGGAATTTATATAAATTTCCTCTATATTATGCGTAACCCCGCCGAGGGATGTCGGAAATACATTTTTGAATTTGTTTCTGATTGCTGTGATTACAAGTGGTGAATAAATATAGACAAAAGGTTTTTCTTCATAAGCTATTGCCTGATATTTGTCATAGAATTTTTTTCGGGTTTCAAAATCTGTAGCAAGTGCGCCTCTGGTGTAGCATTCATCAATTTCTTTTTCCCACGAATAACGGTCATCTTTCGTGTAATTTGCCGGACGCTGGTTAAACATGTGGAGCGTTCCGTTTGACATCCAGACGTTTTTCCCGCCGTTCGGCTCCAGAGGAGAGCCGGTAAGCCCCATTATCACCATATCCCAGTCAAGTGTATTAACAAGTTTGTTCACAAGAGAATTAAATTCTATAGGTTTAAAATTAACCTTCATCCCCAAATCTTCCAGATCCTGTTTTACCATAACGCCGATGGCTTCGCGTTCAGTGTTTCCTGCATTTGTATAAAGGTCAAACTCAACGTGATTGCCGTATCTGTCCAGAAGATGCCCTTTTTTATCCCATCTGTAGCCGGATTTTTTCAATAGTTCTTTTGATTTTTCAATGTCGCGTTCGTAAGGTTTTAAATCTTTGTTCAGGAAGATGGAGTTAAGGCTCTCTGCCGTAAAAAGCGGGGCCCCCAGACCGTTTGCAATATTCAGCACCATATTTTTCCTGTCAATGGCGTAATCCACTGCCTGTCTGAAATTTATATCCTGAAACCAGCGCTGTTTTTTTAGTTCTACATTATATTTACCTTCATCATTTTTACGATTGTTGAGATTGACGCTGAGAAACATGGTTCCGGTATTTGGACCGAGATTATAAACGGTGAAATCCGAATGCTTTTCTTGCTCCTTAAATCTTGCAACGTTTGCCCCCTGCAGCCCTATAACGTCGAGTTCTCCTCCTTCAAACTTCAGAACTTCATTGTTTATATCCCCGACAATAAGATAGACAAGTTTATCAAGATAAGGCAGCTTTTCGTCTTTTGTATTAATCATATAATAATCAGGGTTGCGCTCAAACACAACACGCTGTGCTGGCACGTATTCTTTAAGTCTGAAGGCGCCGGAGGTGACAAATTTTTCGGGAGGAGTATTTGTGGAAAGAAATGTATCAAAGTATCCTTTGCCTTTTTGAACAGCCGGCATGAAAATATGTTTCGGCGCAATCGGATTTGAAAGCATTCTTATAAAAGGTGCAAACGGCTCCGGAGTTTTAAATTCAACTGTGTAATCATCAATTTTTCTGACAGTCGGAAGCTTTCCGTCAACGACTATTGAATCTCTTACGGAAGTGTTCCCGAACCCGTCAAAGATAATATTCTGCCATGTAAATACAACATCATCAGCGGTTATTGGTTTGCCGTCCGACCATTTAATGCCTTTTCTGAGATGAATAATATAATCGTTACCGTTCACCGTGAAATCTTTTGCAAGTTTCGGTATTGGCTGTCCTGTAACAGGATGTGTTGTGAGGAGACCGTCATACATTATCTCTGACATAAGTGTTGAGATGTTGTCTTTTGAATTAAACGGGTTGAATGTTTTCGGCCCCTCTCCTATAGTGGAAGCGGTTAAAGTTCCGCCGAATTTGCCGACAGGAGCCTGTGACTGGAGATAGTCGACTCCGTTAATTGTTACATTTTTGTCGTCAGGCGGGAAATTAATAATTTCTTCAACCTTTGACGTTTCCGTCTGACGGCGCGGGGGCTCGGGAGTATCAATATTAACGCAGCCTTTCAGCAGCAGCGTGATAACAATAAAACTTAAGACAACATAACCCGCTCTTTTCATACATAAAGTTTACCATAAAAAACTACTTTGTTTATAGCCTTTGTGGATAAAATGATAATTTAAGACGCTTGCAAAAAAGCAGCAGCGGGAGGATTGTTACCTGCAGCTTGTTTTCTTGTCCCAGTCAAGCCCCGTACAGTGCAGGTAGTCCATGTTTTCGTTCACAAGAACCCATGCTGTGCAGCCTCTGCCCTGTTGTGTCGAGTTTTTGCCGCTGGCGTTTGTTATATCACAGTAATCCTTAAATGTGTAGTGATGGTTTTGATGTCCGTAAGGTTTTACCCCTTCCGGCGACAGATAGAAGTTAAATTCACTAACTCCAAGCTGCGCATCTCGTTCCGGTAAAAATACATAAATGTCACCGCAGGATGTCTGGATAGAATCGCACCCCTCATTCATCCAGCCGAAAAAGAGAATGGTTCCGTCTGCAAGATATAAAAGGCTGTCGCTGTTTGTAGTTCCAATTATTGGCGTACCGCTTGAACTATTGTAATTTTTGCCGTCAAGAGAAACGTATTTTCTGAATGTATGTGGTCGGCTGCCGGTATTTTTTATGTATTTTGCAAAAATGTTTCTTACAATAACCGATGAATTAGCGTAATCATATACAGGGTTGCCTTCATCGTCGGTTTCTCCGGTATTAGAATCTTTCAAACCCCAGTTTTCAGGGCTGCCGTATTCGTTCTTTGCCATAAGAAATGCCTGTGAAAGTACAGAATATGCCTTTTTGACCTGTGAAATACGCTGTTTTTCTTTGTATTTGCCGACAAGCGACGGAAGCGTCATTGCCGCAACTACTCCTATTATGCCCAGAGTAATTAAAACTTCAGCTAACGTAAATCCTGTATATCTTTTCATAAATATCACTCAAAAAATTACCTTTTATATACAAAGTATAAATTATATTTCGTATTTTCTCAATATTATATTACTTTATTGTTCCTGTTAAGATTATCCGATTAAATTTAATATTTTTTTGAATAGAACCAGTCGTATGGTGACACGGCTTAAGCATTAAAAAACAGAAAGAGGCGGTATGAACTTAAAGAAATCTTTTGCGCAGAAGCTGAAACTTATCAGGAAACGATGCGGTCTTACGCAGGAGGAGCTTGCTGAACTTGTTGATGTTGCGCCGCGGCATATTTCGTTTATAGAAACTGCAAGAAGCTTTCCTTCATGCGATTTGCTTGAAAGGCTTTGTAAGGTTTTGAATATTGATTACGCCGAACTTTTTGAATTTGAAGAAGAAATCAGCAGAAACGAACTTATGGAAAGAACTATTTCAGAACTGCATAGATTGGATGATAAACAGCTTAAATATATTTACAAAATGGCCGCAGGATTACAGGGTATTTTACATTGAAATTCTTTTGTTATACAATAAAATCACGAGTATAATAAATATTAAGAGGGAATTAAAGAAATGCAAGTATCAATCAACTGGTTAAACGAATTCGTAGATTTATCAAACAAAGATGAACAACAGATTGCCCATGAGCTTACCATGAGCGGGCTGGAAGTAGAAGCTATCGAAGAAGTTAAACCTAGATTTACAAATATCAAAACAGTTAAAATCGAAAAGATTGATAATCATCCGAACTCTGACCATCTTCACCTTGTTACAGTTAATACAGGTTCCGGAGTGAAAACAGTTGTCTGCGGTGCGCAGAATATTAAAGAAGGTCAGATTGTTCCTTATGCGTCTGTCGGAAGTCAGGTTCTGAACAGAAAAACCGGCGAAATGTTTACTCTCACCCCTGCTGTTATCAGAGGAGTGGAATCTCAGGGAATGCTCTGCTCTGCCGATGAACTCGGAGTTGCCGAACGCAACTATCAGGAGGAGGACGGTATTCTTATTCTCAATAGAATTTTCCCTGATGTTAAGGTTGGCGAGAATGTTGAGGATGTTTTAGGTTTTGAAAAAGATACAATTATCGATGTTGCGCCGACTGCAAACAGAGGCGATCAGATGTCTGTAATCGGGGTTGCCAGAGAATTAAGCTCTCTTTTTAATACACCGTTGAAGTTTTCTCCGCTTGAGGCGGCAAGAGATTTTTCCACAGACAAATTCAAAGTTGAAATTATTGACAAAGATGTTTGCAAATACTATTCAATAGGTATTTTAAAAGATATAAAAATTAAGCCGTCGCCTGATTGGATGCAGAAAAGACTTATCTCATCAGGTATCCGCGCAATAAATAACGTAGTTGATATTACTAACTATGTTCTTCTTGAATACGGCACCCCGCTGCATGCGTTTGATTTGAACAAGCTTGACGGATATTTGTGCGTAAGACGTGCAAAGGACGGTGAAACCCTTGTTACTCTTGACGGGGTTGAACGTCAGCTTACGCATGACAGTGTGCTTATTGCGACTAAAGAAAAACCGGTATGTTTGGGCGGAGTTTTCGGCGGCGAGAATTCCGAAATCGATGACAATACAACAGCTATTGCGCTTGAAGCAGCATATTTTCCGCCTGCAAGCAATAGAAAATCATCGCGCAGCGTAGGCTACAGAAGCGAAGCCTGTGCAAGATTTGAGCGCGGTGTGGATATTGAGGCTGTAAAACCTGCGCTTTTGCGCGCTATGCAGCTTCTTGTAGAATGCGCTGATGCTAAAGTTGAAGGTATTGTAGAAGCCGGCGATAATACGCTTGAGCCAATTGAAATTACCCTGCGTTACACTCAGGTAAAAAGAATTCTCGGGTGTGAGATTGCTCCTGAAAGATGCGATTCCATACTTGAAAATCTCGGGTTTAAAAAACTCGGCGGGAATGTTGCCGCTTCAAAATTTATTGTTCCGTCATTCAGAGCCTGTGATGTTACAAGAGAGATTGATCTGATTGAAGAAATTGCGCGTATTAACGGCTATGATAAAGTTTCTCCGACTCTTCCGAATAAAATGCAGACTCCTGTAATCACTCTTGAAGAAAGGGTTATAAAGAAAGTTCATGAATTGATGCTCTCTTCGGGATTGAATGAAATCGTAACAACTTCATTAATCGGAAAACCTATGTTGGATAAATATATGCTATCTTACGAGGATGACAGAGCTGTTAAAGTTTTGAAGCCTGTGAGCGAGGAAAGCGCTATGCTCAGACAAACTCTTGCTGCCAGTGTGCTTAACTGTTTGAAGTTCAATTATGACAATGGGCAGAAAACTTTCTGGGCCTATGAAATAGGTAAAACTTACGACTTTAGCGGTGCTCCTGATGAAAAAAATACAGGGGTTAATGAAACAAGAGTGCTGGCAGGTGTTATTACCGGTGATGTTGAAAATTCTAAATGGCAGGTAAAAACTTATCCTGACTTCTATACAGTTAAGGGAATTCTTGAAAATCTTTTTAACGAACTTGGTGTGGAAAAGAGGATTAAACTTGTGTCTTATGACAAATCCCCTCTTGCAGGGAAACTTGAAATTCTTCACCCGTACAGAAGTGCTGCAGTGAATATTCTCGGCAAAAATATGACAACAATCGGTTATTTCGGCCAGATTCATCCGCTTTTGAAAGATAAGATGAAATTAAATCAGGATGCGTTTATTTTCCACATTGATTTAGACGCTTTAATTGGAATTATCAAAGAAACAGTTCCGAGATTTAAACAGCTTCCGCAGTTCCCTGAAGTAAAAAGAGATCTGGCGTTTGTTATCGGACAGGATGTGACTTATGACGATATTCAGCGCGTAATAAAAGGCGGAGTTCAGCAGAATATTTTCAAAGGCTGCGAAGTATTCGACGTTTATCAGGGCGAAAATATTGAAAAAGGCTATAAGAGTCTTGCGGTCAGAATTTATATGCAGGATGAAAAAGCAACTCTGACCGATGAGGTTATCGACAGGCAGATGCTGTCAGTAAGAGAAAAACTTCAAAAAACTTATGCTGATATAACTTTCAGGGAGTAGTTTTCTATGAAAAAGGTAATACTTACAGTATTGTTATTTTTTTCGCTGGCAATTGCTGCGTCAGCGGCTGATGTAATGCCTTCAATTGTCAGTCTTTCCAACACAAATACTCTCGGGGTTTATCAGGTCGGGAATACAATAGTTCTGCGGTCTGCACCGGATGACAAAGCTCCGATAATTAAGGTTATCAAATGGGATAATAAAAAGCTTGAGCCGTCTGATTTGAAGTTCTCGGAAGTATTTGTTGTGTTGAAAACATCAAAAGACCTTGCGCTTATGGCAGTTACCGACGAAACCGAGGACTGGGTTGAACTTTTATATAATAACGAAACAGGCGAGCGCGGCTGGATGAAGAAGGATGACCCGTATAAATTTTCAAGCTGGTATAATTTTTATAGTATGTATGGCAAAAAGTACGGGCTGTTTATTCTGACCGGCGCCCCGCAAACTGCTAGGGAAATGCGCGGTTCTGCGGATGACACCTCAAAGGTTCTTGCGGAAATCAACACGCCCGTAAAAATAAATCTAAATGTAATCCGCGGAAACTGGATGTTACTGAGTGTTATGGATATGGACAGGGTTCCAAAAACCGGCTATGTGCGCTGGAGAAGCGATGACGGGGTTAAATACCTTTTTCCGGCAATAAAATAATGCTGCTGGTTAAATGCAAAAGTGATATAAGCTTATAATCTCAACGCAGTGAGCAGACAATGTTCTGCGAAATAACGACAAAACAAGTGCTGTCTGAGCGTAAGCGAGTTCACTTGCTTTGGATTGAGCATATTATAATTGTCTAGCGAATGAAGTTATAGGTTATAAGCTTATATCACTTTTGCACCTTTTACTATAGAAATAAAAGATTTATTAATGTAACGTTTGTTAAAAACCTCTCGACAAAGCGTTTTGTTTGTTGTAGCATTTGCTTACATGCAGAAATATAAATACTAAAGGAGAATTACTATGCAGGTTATATTAAAAAAAGATGTTCAAAACCTCGGCGAAGCCGGTGATATGGTTAATGTAAAAGACGGTTATGCCAGAAACTTCCTTCTGCCTCAGAATTTTGCAGAAATCGCAACAGAAGGCGCTGTTAAAAACCGCGAGCAGAATTTAGCAAGAATTAAAGCTAAACAGGAAAAACTTCACAAAGAAGCTCTTGAAGTTGCTGAAAAAATTGAAAAATTTGCTGAATTGAAATTGAGCGCTAAGGCCGGGGAATCAGGCAAATTGTTCGGTACTATTACTACTAAAAAATTGACTGAAGAACTTCACGCTCAATCAGGTATTGAAGTTGACAGAAAAAATGTTTCTTTGAGCGCTCCTATCAACAGAGTAGGCGAATATACTATGCTTATCAAATTAACTTCTAAAGTTAAAACTGAATTGAAAGTTACTGTTACTGCTTCTGAAATCTTAAAAGAAGCTGTTGAAGAAGAAGTTTCTGAATAAGCATAAGCTTATCAGCTGTTTCTGGCTGTCGGTGGGGGGGAAAGAAGATGGAAACTCAGGCCACCACGGGCGCTACTAACAGGAAAACGCTCAAAATGCAGAACTATACATTACAGTATTGGATAGGAGGGTTAATGGGAAATTTATCAAAACTAAAGCTTGAATGTTTAGCGATAGGTTCCCTGCCTCATAATAATTTACAAGATGCAATGAATGTGGTTGAAAAATATTTCGATATTCCTTTCTGGCCGCAGCTTGCAAAAATTAGTAAAAATGAAGACATGATTGTCCAGTTTTTGGAAGGCATGCCTTCATTTTTTATTGATAAAGAAAACGGTAAAGTCTTTCTAGATACTGAATATGAAGAATTCTTTGAAGATCTGGAGCAGTTTTTCACTGACTATGAAGAAATTATATCAGATATAAATTCACCTGCGCTTGATAAATATGCAATTTCTCCGTTATTTTCTGCTGCCATTCCTGAATTTTTAAAAATAATCAAGAACAAAAGACCCGGATTTGCAAAAGGTCAGATTGTGGGGCCGTTTACACTTTCGACAACACTTGTGGATAAGAACGGCAGATGCGCTATTTACGATGAAACCTTAAAAGAAATTATTATCAAAACCCTTACAATAAAGGCACTCTGGCAGATTAGAGAAATCAAACATGCAAACCCTGATACAGTACCGGTTATTTTTATTGATGAACCTTCTATATCGCAGCTTGGAACCTCTGCTTATGTTACTATTTCTCAGCAGGAGGTTATTGATATGTTTAGTGAGGTCGCCGGTATAATTCAAAATGCGGGTGCTCTTTGTGCTATTCATTGCTGCGGAAAATGCGACTGGCGTGTTCCTATTAAAAGCGGGATAAATATTATAAATCTTGATGCCTATAGTTTTGCGCAAAACCTGAGCCTTTTTAAAGCTGATGTTGAAGGTTTTCTTAAAAACGGCGGTAAAATTGCCTGGGGTGTTGTTCCTACTCTTGATAAAGATGCGCTTGAGCAGGCAGACGAAAAACTTCTGGAAGAGAAGTTTGTTGCAGCTGTAAAATATTTGACAGGAAAAGGGATTGATGAAAAACTTGTTATAGATAATTCGATTATTACGCCTTCCTGTGGCGCCGGCTCACTTCCGGTTGTTCTTGCAGAAAAGGCAATGATGTTAACACGCAATTTGTCAGACAGTTTAAAAGAGAGGTACAAAGTTTGACCTGTAAATTAGCAATAACCGGTAAAAGTGGAAGCGGCAAGACTACAATTGTAAAAGCATTTTTAAAAATATTTCAGGAAGCATTTCCTGATAAATCTATACTGCTTTTTGACAACGATCTGGCAGGTGAACTCGGACACAGCTTCGGGCTTGACATTCGCAATACAATATACGGTATCAGAAGCGGGAAACACGAATATAAAACTGGTATTCCGGAACACATGTCAAAACAGGAGTTTATTGAATGGGCCATGGAAGATATTCTTGTGCCGCTGAATGACAATGTTGATATTATTGTTTCGTGGTTTGTCGGTTCAAAAGACTGCCGCTGTCCGATTACAGGCCAAATTAACGATGCTGTTTTAAAACTCATCGAAAGGTATGATATAGTAATTTTTGACTGTGAGTTTGATTTGAAATACCTTAACCAGCTTGTTGATACTGAAATTGATACAACAATTATTGTAGCAAATCCTACAGA
Source organism: Candidatus Gastranaerophilales bacterium (assembly GCA_944325705.1). Lineage (GTDB taxonomy): Bacteria > Cyanobacteriota > Vampirovibrionia > Gastranaerophilales > Gastranaerophilaceae > Scatousia. The sequence continues at coordinate 3,968 of CALVBB010000028.1, read as the reverse complement.
AGCCTCAGCGCATCTTGCAAAACGCATTGAATTGTTTAGTTCAAAATATGCCGCAGGAAATCAGCTCGGGGTTGTGATTAACAGGGTCGAAAATAGTGACATAACAGCAGTTTACGAGCTTTTGAAAAAATACGAACTTGATGTTCTTGGCGTTATTCCGTTTGATAAATCACTTACTGAAAAAGAAAATTCCATTAAAAGGGATTCTGATATTGTTGTTGATGCAATAAAGCAGTTTTATTTCAGGCTTAACCTGCCTCAGGAGAAAGTGTAGGTGCTGGGTGGCTCAAATTCTTGACGGGAAAAAATTAAGAGACGAAATTCTTGAAGAGTTGAAAGTTAAAATTGATACGTTTGAGAAAAAACCATCTTTATGTGTTATTCTGGTCGGGAATAATGATGCAAGTGCTATTTATGTAAATAACAAGAAAAAAACTGCCGAAAAACTCGGTATTAATTCGCTTGTTCTGACTTATCCGCATGACGTTACAGAAGAGGAGCTTCTTGCAAAAATTCAGGAATTAAACGATGATGATAATGTGAATGCAATTCTTGTACAGCTTCCTCTGCCGGGTCATATTGACAGTAAAAAAATTACAAATGCAATTTCTCCGCTCAAAGACGTGGATGGCTTCACTGCAGAAAATTTCGGGAAACTTTTTGCCGGACAAAAACCCTATGTTTACCCGTGCACTCCGAAAGGTATTCTGCTGCTTCTTGATAAATATAATATTGAACTTGACGGCAAACATGCAGTCGTTGTCGGGCGTTCAAATATTGTAGGAAAACCAATGGCAATGATGCTTTTGAACCGTAACGCTACAGTTACTGTTTGTCACAGCCATACAAAAAATCTTGCAGACATAATAAAAACTGCAGATGTGCTTGTGTCTGCAGTTGGTGAAAAATTAATAGAAGATAATATGTTAAAGCCGAATTGTGTGGTGATAGATGTGGGGATTTATAAGGATTCTTCTGGTAAAACCCGCGGGGATGTGGACTTTGAAGCCGCTTCTAAAGTTGCCTCTTTTATCTCGCCTGTTCCCGGCGGAGTTGGACCTATGACTATCGCATCATTGATGCTTAATACTGTTGAATTGTTCTGTTTGCAAAATAAAAGAAGTTCGGGCACATAAGCATTTTATCACTTCACCACAAACTTCTTTTATTTTTCTAAATTATTTTTATTACTTATTTATTAACCGCCGATAAGGTTGAGACCGCAGCTGTTCTTGATGTTGTTTGTTACAAGCTGTTTCATACTGCTTATCTCGTTATCAAGAAGGTTAATCTGGGTATCCAGCGTATCCTGCCGCGTTGTGAGATACTCTTCCTGCTGCTGCAGTGTAATGTAATAAGGATCGTCCTCTAATTCGCCGGAAGTTCCTTCTTCATCGTACTGCTGGGATACATATCCCATCTCCTTGCTAACCCAGTTTGCCTGATTCATTACCAGTGTTTGTTCAAACTGAAGCTGGTTTTTCTGCAACGTGAACAAACTTTTTTGTGAGTCTACTGCTAAAAAAGACATTTTTGCTCTCCTTCGTATGTTTTTTATTCTCTCTTACTCTTATAAAGTATTTTTAAAAAGTTCAATTTCACGTTTTGTATTTTTTGTTACATTTCTTAATGTGTATAGTTCCAAAAGGGAGTAAGCAGGCAAAAATATGTTATCCTGAACTAGTTTCAGGATCTACTCGGTCGATATGGCTGTACAAAAAGTCATTAACGCTAAGTGCAATAAAAAAGAGTACCTTACAAAAGGTACTCTTTTGATATTTGATATAAATATTAACGTTTTGAGAACTGGAAGCGTTTTCTTGCTCTTTTTCTTCCGTATTTCTTACGTTCTTTAACTCGCGGATCACGGGTTAAAAGACCTTCAAGCCTTAAAACGTTTCTGTATTCTTCGTTAGCTTTTACGAGTGCTCTTGAAATACCATGTCTGATAGCGCCGCATTGAGCAACGACACCGCCACCTACAGCTTTTACTCGAACATCATATTTTTCCTGATTGTCAGTTAAAACTAACGGTCTATATACTAACATTTCAACTGCAGGTCTGTTACCGATATAGTTTCTTAAAGTTTTACCGTTAACAAAGATTCTGCCTTTGCCTTTTACTAATTTTACCACTGCAATAGAGGTTTTTCTGCGGCCTGTTGCCATAATTTCTTTATCTGCCATTACTTAGCCTCCTTTTCCAACACAATTGGTTTTTGTGCAGCGTGCGGATGTTCGCTTCCTGCATAGATTTTCAATTTAGTTAACTGCTGTGCACCGAGTGTATTATGAGGGAGCATGCCTTTAACTGCTTTTTCTATAGCAAGAGTTCCGTCCTTTTCCATTAATTCTTTGAAACTTGCTGATTTCAAACCGCCCGGATATCCTGTGTGGTGGTAGTAAATCTTATCAGTTTCTTTGTTACCTGTTACACGAACCTTGTCAGCGTTGATTACGATAACGAAATCACCGGTATCAACGTTAGGAGTGTATTCAGGTTTATTTTTGCCTCTTAAGATGTTGGCAATTCTGGCAGCCAATCTGCCGAGAATTTCATCCTCAGCATCAATCAGATACCATTTTCTTTCAACTTCCAGAGGTTTTGCTGAATATGTTTTCATTATTCGTCTCCGTTTATGTTTTTTAATATTGTACTTCTATAAGTGTCAATCCGTATGGACTGACTGTTGCACCCGCCTTACGGCGGTCTTTTGCATCAAGCACATCTTTCATGTGGCTTGATGGCAGGTTATGTCCTTCTATTTCCAGAAGGGTTCCAACGATTGTTCTCACCATATTATAGAGAAACCTGTTCCCTGTAATATCAATCACAATCCGGTCGCCGGCTCTCCTGCATCCGACGCTCTCGATAAAACAGACTCTGCTCGGGTTCAGCGTTCCGGAACTTTTAAAACTTGAAAAGTCATGCTCGCCTTTGAGATAATTCAGGGCTTCCTGCATTCTTTCGATGTTAATTTCATACTTAATCCTCATCAAATCGCCGTCAAAAGCATTTTTGCATTTACGATTTATAAACTCAAATCTGTAATGACGCCGTTTGGCGGATTTCTGTGCATGAAAATCAGGGCTGACTTCTTTCAAATCCGTGACAGAAATGTCATGAGGCAGAATTTCATTCAAATGATACATAAACTCAGAAGCAACAATCGTTTTATCTGTATCAAAGTGAACGACCTGACCTAATGAATTCACACCTCTGTCTGTTCGTCCGGAAAAGACTGTTTTTACCGGTCTTATTATTGGTTTATTTCCGCTTTTGCAATCACCTTCAATATTATTTTCTGAGGTATTGATTGCGTTGCTACGTTCATTTCCTTTCCCGCTGCAACTGCGGTTTTCTAACGGTGTTTTCTTCCCGTCCAGCTTTTGCAAGCTTGAGCAGTTGTTACCCCGTTTACCTGTTATCAAAGTACTGAGAGCCTTTTCAAGTTCGCCCTGTATGGTCGGTATTTCTATCTGTTCGCCGTTTCTGAATTGTATCTGGCTTCCGGCATAGTTTTTACCGATATACTGAACTTTAAAGGCATAACGCATTGTGCTTATACCAGCTGGATTAAAGCCATTTCAGAAGCATCGCCGCGTCTTGGCGGTAATCTGAATATTCTTGTGTAGCCGCCTTTGCGGTCTGAATATTTTTTGCCGATTACAACAAACAGTTTTCTAAGAACTGTCTGAGGTGCCAGTTTTTTGTCTGCTACCGGTGCTTCAAACACTTCTCCTGTTGCTAAATCCATATAGCTGCCGGTTTCTTTGTTATAAATATGTCTTGCAGCCTGACGGATTGCGTGGAGATCGCCTTTTTTTGCAAGGGTGATAATTGCTTCAGCGTATGGTCTTAATGCTTTTGCACGGGCCATAGTTGTTTTAATTTCACCGTGTACAAAAAGTTCAGTAGCTAATGAACGCAAAAGTGCATCGCGCTGGTCTTTTGCTTTGCTTAGCGT
>CALVBB010000027.1 GCA_944325705.1 Candidatus Gastranaerophilales bacterium | reverse complement strand
CTGCTGCCTCCCGTAGGAGTATGGGCCGTGTCTCAGTCCCATTGTGGCTGATCATCCTCTCAAACCAGCTACTGATCATCGCCTTGGTAGTCCATTACACCACCAACTAGCTAATCAGATGCAGACTCATCCTTGAGCACCGGAGTTTTCAAGATAACTATTCCAAATTACCTCATATGGGGTATTAGCAATCGTTTCCATCTGTTGTCCCCCGCTCAAGGGCAGATTCTCTACATTTTACTCACCCGTCCGCCACTTTCCTCTGACCGAAGCCAGATTCACGTTCGACTTGCATGTATAAAGCACGCCGCCAGCGTTCGTCCTGAGCCAGGATCAAACTCTCCATTGTCAGAAAGTTTATGTCCATCGTTAATCTCGCTAAAAGATTAACTGCTCGACTTTATTTAATTGCTAGCTTTCGCTTTGCGTTTTGTCTTGAATCATTTTAATGAATTAACAAGTATTATTTGTTTTCAGCTATTCTGTTTTCAATGTTCAGGCTCAAGATAATAGCCACCAATCATTCGGCAGTTTCTTCAATTTTGTTTTTTGCAGAACACAAGCTAGATGCTTGGGGCAATCACGGAAGAAGATTAAAAACCTTTTACTTCCAGTCGGTTTAGGTTTCCCTTTCCCGAAGCCGCTTCAAAACTTGCGGCAATTATTATCTTATTACTTAAATTTTTATTGTCAAGTTTTAATTTTTAAAATCTTTAAACTTCTTAACTTTTTCTTAAGGTTCATTGTGCATTTGGCACATCTTTAAGTTTATAACCTCAATTTTATTTGTCAAGTCTTTTTTAAAATCTTTTTAAATTTTTACTTAGCTATTTATTTTAAGGTTCGGTGTGCAACTCGCACATTTGTAATTTTAAATTCCTCAAAAATTTTTGTCAAGTGGCAAATTTAAAACTTACAAAAAATCTTTAAAATCTTAACTTTGTTCTTTATTTTTTAAGGTTCGCTGTGCACTGAGCACGTCTTTAATTCTATGCAAAAGAAATTTTAAAATCAATCATGATGTTTGATAAAAATATAACATTTTTTATAAAACCCTTATACAGCAACAGTTTTGGCACTTTACATTGCTTAACAAAAAACTGCACATATACATTTATAGATGAATTCTATTTAAAAAAGTTCCAGTAGTAAAAATTTTTTCTACACTGAACAGAGGAGCATGAAAAATTTGTTATCATATATACTACATGTGATAAATTATCGACATGAAAGAGAGGAGAATTCTCATGATAAAAACAGTTAAGAATTTAATGGTTTCAATGGCGGTTATTACAGTTTGCGCAGGAGCTGCTCTGGCTGACGGGAATGCTTTCACGCCGCTGAATTTTGATGATGTAAGTTATCCGGGCACATCTACAAAAACTGTTGCGAGTACATCAACAAGCACTCCGGTGACTACTCCGGCTACAGCAGCATCATCAAACACCGATTTGACAGGAAACAACAAAATGCAAAACGCTATTCTGCAGCTTGACAATGCTCAGGTTGAGGTCAGGAACGAACTATTAAATTACAAGGCAAAATATTCTGACATTGATGCGCAGTATAAATTGATAAAATCAGAGAGAAAAGCTCTTGCAAAACAGGTTAAAGCTACAGAAAAGCGCATCAAACAGATTGACAAAGCTAAAGAAAAAATCAGAAAGAATATGATGTAAATAAATTAAAGTCATGGCTTAAAAAATCCGCTTAAAAATATAAGCGGATTTTTTATTATTAAGGCATGCCGAATTAGTAAAGACAGAAACGGCTATTCGGAATTACCATTATAAATTCTTATATAATTCCAGTAGCTTTTGAAAACTTTTTTCACATAGTACTGCGTTTCCGGATATGGAATCTGTTCTACAAATTCATCGGTATCGTTGTAGAATATAGATTTCTGCCAGCTGTTGACAGAGCCAACACCACCGTTATAGGCTGCAATTGATGAAACATCCATGCCCGAGAGCATGCTTTTTATAAAAGCGTAATAGTAATTTCCGAGCATGAGATTATGCTGAGGATTAAATAGATTATAGTTTTTGACGCCATGCTTCGCGGCGATTTCAGAGGCTGTTGCAGGCATAAGCTGCATTAATCCCGAAGCGCCCGCAGCACTTTTTGCATCCGGGTTAAAGTAGCTTTCTTCTCTTGCAATGGCGAGCATTAACGGAGGATTATTGCCGGCGTTATCTGCATATTTTTTTATATCACTGTAATAGTGAACCGGATACACAAGCCGCCATCTCAAATCATATTTGTCAGGCTTAACTGCAAGAGCTTCCATTGCATCTCTTGCTACAACCATTGAATGCCAGTAATCACCCTTTTCGTATAAAATCCAGCTTTTTAAAAACTCATCATTCTGTGCATATTCTTCCAGAATACTAAAATCCTCGAGTTTCACGAGTCTGTCAATAATTGCGGGTTTTGTTTTGTAAGGATAGAGAACCGGTGCTTCCTTTATATAACTTGTGATAATCGGCCCCGGTGTATGGTTAAGATGAAGATAGGCACGGTAAGCGTAATAATTATCCGGATACTTTGCAATTACGTTCCGGTAATAGCTCATATAGTCCCTGTAGTCGTTTGTTTTTTCATAAAGCCTGCCCATCCAGTACATGACCATCGGCATGTGAATTGATTTTTTAAATTTATTCAAAAAGTCATGCCCGATTTTCTTTGCGTTAGCAGCGTCCGAGCTTCTTGCAGCTGCAAGAAAAACCTGCGACAGCGCGTCATCTGCAAAATCTCCCTTTGGAAAAGTCAGATAAAGATTTTTATAACACTGATTTTTGTATTCCTGCAAAGCGTACGAACATTTTAAATCCCAGATGTAGTCCTTTCCTTTGCCATGCGAAAGATTATAAAGTTTGTCAGCGGCCTCATATTTTGACGGAGCATGCTTTATATAAACATCAACAGCCTTATAAATATCTTCTTTTTCAACATAATTAGCATTGTCTTTCAGCCCCCATTCCGTAAGATATTTTACCCTTGCAGAATTCCCCATGCCATCGGCGTTCAAAACTTCAAGCGGCCATGCCTCCTGAATATCCACATTCTTTAACATTTTATCCGCACCTGCAAAGTCATTAAAAAGGTAGTAGGTTTTTGCCATAAGCAGGTAGTCGTCTTTTGAAATAGGTTTGTCGAGTGAAAGCCAGCTGTTAACAACATTCAAAGCGAGCCTGCCTGACGGAGCTTTTTTCAGGTAATGACGAAAATGGCTTTCAACATTATCTTTTTCAGATCTCGGAAAAATTGCATCTACCGACTGCGTATATTTCTTCATCAAAAGAAGTCCTGAATAGTATTCTGCGGCAATAGCATAATCCGTATCCGGATAGTGTTTTATAATTTGATCAAAATATTTTTTAGCGCGTTTGGGATTTTTTTCGACCAGATCCTGAGCGGCAAGGTATTTTGCTTTAACACTCAGTATATGGCGGGGATAAAGTTTGAACAAAAATTTGTACTGCTTAACTGCAGCTTCTGTATCTCCGAGCCTGTCGGCGCATTCTGCCTGATGGTAAATTGCAAGCGGCTTAAGGGCAGAGAGGAAGCCAACTTTAGAAAACAGATAATAAGCATTAGAATAGTTTTCTTCAGACATATCTGCAAGCGCTTCTTTATAAATTTCGTTATTTTTTGCAGGGGAATTATGTATAACAGCACCGGTAAGACACCCTGCTATTAACAATCCCAAGACGGCCGATGTAATAATTATCTTCTTCTTATTATCCATAATCATACATTATAATATCAGATTTATTTAGAGAAAGAAAATTTTTCAAAAAAAGTTACATTGAGGCATGCTGCAGCAGCCACAGAAATATGTAATACATGCCTTCTCCTACGTTTTAATGAAAGAACAAATGGTGTTTTGTTTGAACTAACTCAATAAATTATTTTTATAATACCAAATTTTCAATTTATTCTGAAAAACTATGCTAGAATAAATATATGAAACGAATTATTGACGCGAATTTAAACAGAGGGAATGAAGCATTAAGGGTTATTGAAGAAATCACAAGGTTTATTCTTAACGATAAAAATTTGTCAGAAGAATTAAAAATCATGCGCCATCAGTTAAGCATGGTTCAAGAGGCTGATTACTCAGAGCTTCTGGCGGCACGCGATACGGAAAATGATGTTGGAATTTGTATCAAAAATCCCGACAAAAGATGTGATATTGAAACAATTTTTAAAGCCAATATAAAAAGATTACAGCAGGCTTTGCGGGTGCTTGCAGAATACTCTGTCAATAATCCGGAGCATGCCGCAGCATTTGAAAATATGCGATACAAAACTTATACACTGGAGAAAATTATGTGGGATAAATTAAAAGAACAATATAACAAATACATGCTTGAAAATAAAAAACTTTATCTTGTAACAAACTCTGACAAATTTGAAACAGAAACAGATTTTCTAAATGCCGTTGCATCGGCTCTCAAAGGCGGGGTTGATATTCTCCAGCTGAGAGAAAAAACTATGAGTGCCAACAAAATTATAGAACTCGGTAAAAAAATTAAACTTCTCTGTGCCGAATATAACACAACTTTCATAGTAAATGACAGGGTAGATATTGCATACATTCTGGAAGCCGACGGGGTTCATCTCGGTCAGGACGACATGGATGTTGCATCCGCAAGGAAAATCTTAGGGAATAACGCCATAATCGGGATTTCAACCCATGCTCCGGAACAGGCAAAAAAAGCTGTTGACGATGGCGCGGATTATATCGGTGTCGGGCCGGTGTTCACAACACCGACAAAACCAACTACAAAATCAGTGGGGCTTGAATACGTAAACTGGGTCAGCAAAAATATTCAAATTCCATATTTTGCAATCGGCGGCATTAACCTTGAAAATGTTGATGAAGTAATAAAAAACGGCGCAAAAAGAATTGCCGTTGTGAGAGCAATTATTAACGCGGAAAATCCAGAGCATGCCGTAAAGGAATTCTTAAAACATCTCGGATAATCTCCGCCGTATTTTTCTAATGAGCGGCTAAGGCACGTTAAGTTTTCATAATAATTCATACATATAAACTTCTTTTATAATATAATATTTTTATAGCTGATTACATAATAAGAGGAGTTAAAATGTACGGTATTATTTTAGCCGGCGGTTCCGGAAGCCGTTTGTGGCCTTTATCAAGAGAGTTATATCCAAAACAACTATTGAATCTTAATTCAGACAAAAGTCTTTTACAGACAACTTTTGAGAGGCTGAAATTTTGCATGCCGGCAGAAAATATTCTAAGTATTACAAACACAAAACACACCTCAAATGTAAGAATGCAGCTCGGCGCGCTGACAGAAAGTCCTGTTGTGCTTGCAGAACCTGTTTCAAAAAACACAGCACCGGCCATTGCGCTTGCTGCAAAATATATTATGCAAAAGTCAAATTCCGATCCGGTAATTCTCGTTGTTCCGTCGGATCATTTGATAGAAGACACAGAGAAATTTTTATCGACAGTTAAAAAGGGAGAAAAACTTGCCGAGGAAGGTTACATTGTAACCTTCGGCATTGAACCTGCATACCCTGAAACAGGATACGGCTACATTAACACTCTTGAAGAAATCGAAAACGGTTACAGGGTAAAAGAATTTGTAGAAAAACCGGATTTAGACACCGCAAAAAAATATGTTGCAGCAGGAACTTATTTCTGGAACAGTGGTATCTTTATGTTCAAAGCATCCACACTGACAGCAGAAATCCAAAAATACGCGCCGGAAATTGCAAAAATTTCACAGAACATTGATTTCAACAAAACCGGAGACATTCCATTCATTGAATTTGACAAAATGCCGAATATCTCAATAGATTATGCGGTTATGGAAAAATCGGACAGGATTACGCTGGTAAAACTTGAGAGCGACTGGAACGATTTAGGTTCATGGCAGTCAATATACGATGTCAGCCCGAAAGATAAAAATGATAATGTATTTATCGGACACGTTCTTGATAAGGGTTCAAAAGGCTCTTTTGTATATGCGTCCTCAAAACTTGTTGCCACAATAGGGCTTGAAGATACAGTTATTATAGAAACCGAGGACGCAATTCTTGCCTGCAAAAAAGATCGCACGCAGGAAGTCAAGCATATTTACGAAACCCTTAAAAAGCAAAATGACGATACGCATTTGATTCATAAAACCGTCTACAGACCGTGGGGATTTTATACGGTTATAGCGCAGGGCGACGGATTCCAGACTAAAATTATCCATGTAAATCCGGGACAAAAATTATCTCTGCAGTCACACAATCACAGGAGCGAACACTGGGTTGTGCTAAACGGCATGGCAAAAGTTATTCTTGAGGGCAAAGAACTTGTACTCTCTCCGGGGCACAGTGTTGATATTCCGCTTAAGGCTATCCATTCTCTGCAAAACCCTTATAAAGACAATCTTGAAATTATTGAAGTTCAAAAAGGCGACCTGCTTCTGGAAGAAGATATTATCAGATACGAAGATATGTACGGCAGAGTTTAACCTTGGGATTTTATCAGCAGCAAAGTCTTAAATTTTACAGCCCGATTTTTTGATTTAATTTCAGTGCCTGAATAAGCGCAAGAACTGATAAAATTTCATTAAATAATTCAACAAAAGTCTGTGCGTCCGTGTCTTTATTCAGATTTGCCATGGCAAACAAATCCTTACCCGCATCAATTGCAATGGTAATTTTTTTATCCTTAAAAGCCGCCCTTATGTATTTTGCTTTAAAAGCTGTTTTCATATTTTTAAATCTTTCAATAAACGCTGTAGTTAAAACAAATCTTGCTTCAACCTGATCTGTTGAATAAGTTTTGTATTTCCTGTTGAACTCAACGTCCTCAAGCTTAACTTCACCAAAATCTGCATGATTAAAATTAATCCCCCTGTTTGACGGAGCATTTTCTATTAAAAAAGTATGCCCTTCAAAATTTTTATTCATATCAAATTCAACGAAAACTCCTCTAAACGGTACGTATGTCAAAAGCGAATAAATTAATATTAAAAGTAAAAGAACAATTACTGCAGGAATTAACCAGAAAAGCCACATAACATTAATAATTGTTGAAATTATTATTACTATAAAAACAAACACCATAAACATACTGCATCCGCATCCGATTAAAAACGGAGCAAGCGCCAGGTAAGCCATTACGTTGTGCAAAGATAGTGACGTGTCAAACTCGAGAATTCTAAAATTTACCCCCATATATTTTCCAACAATAGTGTCATCAATATTACCTATCAGTATGCCACCCATAATATTAAGTTTTGCAATCCCCATTAAAAAATCTCTAATATTATTGTTACTATCATTTTTAGACCATTTAAAGTTATCTCCGAAAATTTTAAGAAAATCATTCATCAATCTGCCCTTAACGGCACTTTCTCCGGAAACATCAATAGTAACAGACTTTGACTTTGAATTTTTGTTATTAAACATTAAGACAGCCATCGACAAAACGAGTATGACAACAAATATAAAAGTCAGCTTTTCAAGTTTTAGATTTCCCAAAACAAAAATTGCGGCCATAGACAAAAACACAAATAACATGCAGATTGTATTTACTCTTTCATGTTTTCTTATCCTGTTTATTTCAGGCAAATAGTCTTTAACTTTTTTAAAATAAAATTCCTGAAGCTCTTTTTTCATTTGAGCAACACTTTTTTCAACCATAACCAATTCCTAATTAAACTTTTCAATTACATCTTTCAATTTACCATAATATCCGTTATTAAGCAAAGCTAAAAACTCTTTTGAAACATTAGGCGCAAGGGCACATGTCCATTCTCTATCGAGGTAAACTCCCTCCACAAATCTTGCAAAAAGTTCGGCGGGTTTTGTATAATATTTTTTTAACTTGTTTATCCTTGCGGAAATTCTTTTCTGCTTTTTTTGCAGCGAACGGAGTCTTATGTAAGCCGCAAAAGCTTCCGGCATATCAGGAAAATCACGCTCAATGTTTTGAACTGAATAAATTTCAACAGAGCGTCGGAACAAGCCGCCGAGAAGCTTCACCCTGTCATATTTTAAAAGATAGCGTGCCTTAGATTTTTTTATATATTTGTCAAATTCTTTAAACTTTTTTGAGCGCTGAAACTCGGGATAAAACTTTTTAATTATAACTTCCTGTTTTTTTAATTGCTCCTTAACCCTGTCCTTATGTTCGGATAATTTTACACACATAGAATTTTCGTCTACAAAATTTGTAACTTTAATTAGTTCAGCTTCAAATTCCGGTTTGTTTTGTTTAAAGAGCTTTTCAAAAGAGCCACCAGTTTTTGGCATTTCTGGCTCAAGATTGTAGTGGATATAATGAGCAAATTCATGCACCAGCGTCGGCATAACTCTATACGGCGGAATATTTTTTGAAATATCAATTCTGTTTTTCAGAAAAAACCCCTGATGCCCCCGCGCCTTTGTTGTTGTATGAACCTCTATCCCGAGATTTTTAAGATACTTTATCAGCTCTTTTGCTTCCATATAAATATTATATTATAAAAAGACCTGAGTAGAATTTACTCAGGTCTTTCCAATTTTAGTTGCCGTAGGGAACTTTTTTGCCATCAATTATCGTATAACACACGCCCGGATCTCTTAAGTGATCCATCAGCAGCGGGAAAAATGAACCGGGGAAATTTTGCGTCTGCAATAATTCATTCAACTTTTCCCTGTTATAGTGGCAAACATAGCCCGTCTGGTAAATAACCGTACAGGTTCCGTCCTCCATTCCGCTAATTCTCACAGCAGTATCTGAATCCTTATCAAGTTCGTAGTGCGGTTTGCACTGCTCCAGATTTTTATAAAATGCCGGCGACAAACCTGCGTAAGATACATTTGATACCATAGCAAAAATTAAAGAAGTTGTTAATAACAAAACCTGTTTTTTCATAATTACTTACTTTCCTCCACAACTGCCTGCGCTGCGGCAAGTCTTGCCTGCGGAACTCTAAACGGTGAGCAGGAAACGTACTGCAATCCTATTCTGTGACAGAATTTTACAGAATCAGGGTCACCGCCGTGTTCGCCGCAGATACCGCGTTTCAAATCAGGTCTTACAGGAAGAGCCTTATCGAGCGCAATTTTCATTAACTGACCGACACCTTTTTGATCAAGAGATTCAAACGGGTTGCGCGGAAGAATTTTTTGTTCAACGTAACGTTTAAGGAATTTACCTTCCGCATCGTCTCTTGAATATCCGAATGTCATCTGTGTAAGGTCATTTGTACCAAATGAGAAAAATTCTGCATATTCTGCAATTTCATCTGCAGTTAAAGCGGCACGCGGAATTTCAATCATTGTACCAAATTTATAATCAACCTTAACACCTTTTTCATCCATTACTTCTTTTGCAACTTTTTCAAGCTGGCACTGAACTGTCTTAAGCTCATTAACGTGGCCTACAAGCGGAATCATTACTTCCGGCTTAACATCAAGTCCTTCTTTTTTCAAGTCACATGCAGCAGAGAAAATTGCTCTTACCTGCATTTCATTGATTTCCGGATAGGTAAGCCCTAAACGGCAGCCTCTCAAGCCCATCATAGGGTTAGATTCGGATAGACCTTCCACAATATTCAGAAGTTTTTCATCTTCTTTGTAGTCTTCGCCTTTAGCTTTTTTAGCAGCAACGGTTGCAATCAATTCATCCTTATTCGGGAGAAATTCATGTAAAGGCGGATCGAGCAGTCTGATTGTCATAGGCAGTTCGCCCAGAGCCTTGAACATTGCATAAAAATCGCCGTACTGCATAGGGAGAAGCTTGTCAAGCGCTTCTTTTCGAGCTTCCGGAGTACCGGCAATAATCATCTTCTGAACCCAAGGAAGTCTTTCCGGATCCATAAACATGTGCTCTGTACGGCAGAGGCCTACGCCTTCAGCACCAAGTTCAAGTGCTTTTGCAACGTCTGCAGGGGTGTCTGCGTTAGCGCGAACTGTGAGTTTTTTAATTTCATCAACCCATTTGAACAGCTGCTGGAAGTTTTCATCCATTTTAGCAACAGAAGTCTTAACTGCGCCTTCCATAACTTCACCTGTTCCGCCGTCAAGCGAGATAATATCATCCTTATGATAAACTTTGCCGTTTTTACCGGTTAAAGTTTCATTTTTCAGATCAATAACAAGATCTTCAGCACCGGCAACACAAGGTTTGCCCATACCTTTTGCAACAACTGCAGCGTGGGAAGTCATTCCGCCTCTGAGAGTAAGTACACCCTGAGATGCAATCATACCGTGAATATCATCCGGACATGTTTCGATACGGACAAGGATAACTTTTTCGCCGTTTGCACCGCGTGCTGCAGCTTCTTCGGTATCAAATACAATCTTACCAACTGCTGCACCAGGAGATGCGGCAAGACCTGTTGCAATATGAACAGATTCTTTTTTAGCTTCAGTATCAAAACTTGGAAGAAGTAATTGATAAAGCTGATACGGATCAACCAGTTCAACGGCTCTTTCTTTAGATATAATGCCTTCTTTTTCCATTTCAACAGCAATTCTTACAGCAGCTGCTGCTGTTCTTTTACCGTTGCGGGTTTGCAGAATATAAAGCTTGCCGCGTTCAATTGTAAATTCCATATCCTGAACGTCTTTGTAACCTTTTTCAAGTTTTTTTGCAATATCAACATATTGTTTGTAAAGTTCAGGCATTTCGTGCTCAAGTTCTGCAATAGGTTTCGGAGTTCTGATACCTGCAACAACATCTTCACCCTGAGCATTTGTCAGGTATTCGCCGTAGAATTTATTTTCACCTGTAGAAGGGTTTCTGGTAAATGAAACACCTGTTGCGCAATCGTCGCCCATATTACCGAATACCATTGTCTGAACGTTAACAGCAGTACCGTAGTTGTGGTCGATTTTGTAGTGGTTTCTGTAAGCAACAGCTCTCGGAATATTCCATGAACGGAATACGGCTTCAATAGCTTCTTCAAGCTGAACGTATGGATCTTGAGGGAAATCTTTACCTGTTTCGGCTTTAATTAAAGCTTTGTAAGGTTCAATTAAAGATTTCCAGTCCTCTGCTGTTAAATCAGTGTCTGATTTATATCCTTTTTCTTCTTTAATTTTGTCAAGATAATCTTCAAACTTCTGTCTTTCAATTTCCCATGCAACCGAGCCGAACATAGTTAAGAAACGGCGGTATGAATCATAGCAAAACCTAGGATTGTTTGTTAATTTAATCATACCTTCAACGGTTTTGTCATTCATACCAAGGTTAAGGATAGTTTCCATCATCCCGGGCATAGAAAGTCTTGCGCCCGAACGGACTGATACAAGCAGCGGATTTTCAGCATCGCCGAATTTCTTTCCAGCCTGCGCTTCAACATCTTTCAATGCCGCTTTTACCTCATCCATCAACCCTGCAGGCATCTTGTTGCCATGATTAATGTAATCCATACATGTCTCAGTTGTAATCGTTAACCCCGGAGGCACCGGCAGACCCAGATTTGTCATCTCTGCCAGATTAGCTCCTTTTCCGCCGAGAAGATTACGCATGGATGCGTTTCCTTCCCTAAAGAGCCATACTCGTTTTTCTGTCATAATTTTCTCCTTTTTTATAACACTCTAACCAAAAACTTATAAAATCATTGTAGCATTAAATTAGATTAATTACAAATTTTATAAGCCAACTTTTCTTACATCAGGAATTGCAGAATTAGCTTACTCTTTAAAGTAATCACAAATTAGTGTCTTTTTGCGGGGAAACAGAAATTTAACTTTTTCGGCAAATTTATTTTTTTCTAAATCTGAGAGTTCTTTTTTCAGGATTGCTTTTTCCAAAACGACTTTGTTGTATAACTCGGAGCAGATAGAACTTTTTTCAATATGTTTTTCTAATTTTGCCAGCTGTTTTTCTTTCTCTTTAATCGCAACCAGTAGTAGTTCTTTTTTCACGTTAAAAAAACCTCATAAAAAATCTATGGATTTAGAAGTTTATACTTAATAAAATTCCTTAATCCGTTTTACAAAATACAGAATAATCTCAATCTTAAAGTTTTAAATCAGCTTTTTAGGTGATTTTGAATTTATACAGGCAATAAATCATACTCATAGCCTATTTTTAATGCCTTTAGGTTCAAAGGGATCAAATTTTTTCTATGAGCAGGAATAACTGCATCAAGCGCCTCTGTAAGAGATTCTAACGTTACCAGTTTGCTTACTTTTGCAAGGATGCCGAGTGCAAGAATATTTGTCATTTTTATATTCCCTACATTTTCAGCAAGTTTTGTTATAGGTGCAAATAGATAATTTATATCCGCCCTTGTTCTTATCTCTTTTGCCAAAGAAGAATTCGCTATCATCCATCCGCCTTTTTTAATCTTTGAAACAAATCTATCAACCGAAGCCTGATTAAGTGCCACTACAAAATCCGCTTCTTTTTTATTAACAGCACTGACTTCTTCTGAGTCATTCATAACAATCTCACAGTTAACTGTACCTCCGCGCATTTCAGCACCGTAACAAGGATACCAGGTAACATTTTTACCGGCCATCATAAACGCATTTGCAAGCACTTCACCTGCAAGTAACACACCTTGTCCGCCAAATCCTGCAATAATGAAATTTTTTTCCATAGTTTTTCCTTTTAATTCCTGTCTGCTGTGATGTCTTTGTAAACGCCCGGTTTGAAAACTTCCATCATTTGATTTCGTACTCTATCATGAGCCTGCTGTGGAGTCATCTTCCAGTTTGTCGGGCAGGTAGATAAAATTTCTACAAAACTGAAACCCAGCCCCTGAAGCTGAATTTCAAAAGCTTTTTTGATAACCTGCTTAGCTTTTCTTATATTTGCCACACTGTCAAGGGAAACTCTTGCACTGTATGCGGTTCCGTCGCAAAGGGCAATATGTTCTGCTATTTTAATCGGGTAGCCGTAATATTCAATATTTCTTCCGGTAGGGGATGTAGTTGTAACCTGCCCGAGAAGAGTCGTCGGCCCGAGCTGTCCGCCGGTCATCCCATAAGTTGTATTATTTATACAGATTGCCGTAACTTTTTCCCCGCGCAAAGCAGTGTGCAGACTTTCTGCCATCCCGATAGATGCAAAATCGCCGTCTCCTTGATAGGTGAAAACAAATTTATCAGGTCTTGCTCTTTTAACACCGGTAGCTTCCGCAAGAGCCCGTCCATGAGGCGCCTCAAGCGAATCCACTTCCATAAAATCATAAATCGTAACAGAGCAACCGATTGAAGCTACCGCAATTGTATTTTCTCTAATTCCGAGTTCATCCAGCGCTTCGCCTACAAGTCTTACGGCAACACCGTGGTCGCACCCCGGACAAAATGAATATTTTGCACCTTTTTTGATTGAATCAGGTATTTTAAAAGTTTGTGTTAAAGCTGCCATGTTATTCCTTTATCTGTCTTTTAACCTCATTAACAATATCATCGACTTCCGGCGGAGAGCCAACAGGCTTATTAAAAAGTTCAACCGGAACTTTACCGTTTACGGCAAGCCGGACATCTCTCACCATCTGCCCCATATTAACTTCGACTACTAAGAATTTCTTAGTTATGCCGGCAAGTTCGTTTAATCTTTTTGACGGGAACGGATAGAGTGTAACAGGTCTGAACATTCCAACCCTTAACCCCTGTCTGCGGCACTCTTTCATTGCGGATTTCACATTTCTTGAAGGGCCGCCGAAACTTACCAGAATAATATCTGCATCATCAGTGTTAAATTCTTCCCATTCTGTTTCGTTTTCCTCTATGGTCTTATATTTTTCAAAAAGTTTATTTAAAAATACGCATCTATCATCCGCAAGCGGGCCGTAAGAACGAATAACTCTCGACGGGCGTCCTTTTGCACCGGTCAGAGCCCAATCAGAATTATCAATTTCCGGGTACGGATATTCGCCAAACTCAACCGGTTCCATCATCTGTCCGAGCATTCCGTCTGCAAGAAGAACAGTAGGATTTCTGTATTTCTGCGCAAGGTAAAATGCCTTATAGGTCAAATCAACGCATTCCTGAACAGTTGAAGGCGCAAGAACAATAAGCTTGTAATCTCCGTTTCCGCCGCCGATTGTTGCCTGGTTGTAATCACCCTGCGACGGGTAAATATTTCCTAACCCCGGGCCGCCTCTCATAACACTTACCAGTACAACCGGCAATTCATCCGTGGCTGCATAAGAAAGCGCTTCCTGCATTAAAGAAATTGCACAAGATGAAGATGAAGTCATAGCCTTTACCCCTGTAGCAACGGCTCCGATAACCATATTAATTGCGCCAAGTTCGCTTTCCGCAGAAACATAGCCTCTTTTTAGCTCCTGCATTTTCCCGCTCATAAACTCGCCAATCTCGCTCTGCGGTGTAATCGGATAACCGAAATAGCACTGACATCCGGCAATTACAGCCGCATTGGCTATTGCATAGTTACCTTTGGTTAAAACTTTTTTACCTGTTTTTGTTAAACATTCTGTCATAATTATAAATTTATCCTCTGTAAACTTCTGTAATTGCTAAATCAGGGCATCTGGTTGCACACATCGCACATCCTATACACTCATGATTCGGATCATAAAATTCAACAAGATGATCCCCGAGATTATTTGTTTTTGAACCAACCCTCAACAGCTTTTTAGGGCATTCGTTAATGCAAAGGTAACATGCTTTACATTTGGATTCATCCAGTACTATATGGCTCATCATTCACCTTTCTTTCCCATGCCTGTTTTACATAGTCTAATATTTATTATAGCACTTACAAACAAAAAAGAGCCTTTATCTTTACAATTGTAATAAATTTCGTTAATATTTTTGCTTAAATTGCACTGCTTCTGTTAATATATTATGCAGGGATATGTATATTTTAAAGGAAAGCAAAAAAATCAATGGCACAAAATGTAGAAGAACTTGCTCAGATACTGAACCGGTTACAGGAAGAAAATAAAATTAATTCGGAAGATGTTAATAAAATTCTCGTTGATATAAAGTCAAAAGTAGATTATCTCAATGATAACAGCGATGAGAATTCTTTGCTTATTGACAGTTTAAAAGAAGCTTTTAGTGCAAAAAAGAGCGAAGATTTAGAAAAATTTTCAGAGTTAACCGGCTCAATAGAAGAAATCAAAGGAACACTTTCTACAGCCATATCCCGCGATGATTTCAACAGATTCTTAGAAAACCTGCAGGCGTTTGAAGCAAATTTCAGACAGGCTGTGAGCGGAATAAGTTATGACAAACAGAGCTTCTTTGAAGGTATTCAGGAAGAACTCGGCAGGGTTGTTGAAAAATCCGTTATTTTAAAAGATTTATTTCCGCAAGAAGAACAGGAAGCCCTAAATAATCTTGCAAATACAATAAAAGAAAGCCTTGAGGCTGCAAAACAGGAAGTAAGCAGTAACTTAACAGGCGGAGCTTCAGCTTTATCAGAAAACATTAAATCTGTAATTACTTTAATCAATACAACTAAATCCGAAATATTCCGGAATACCGCAGATAATATAAGCGTGCTGTCAGACGATATGAAAGCAGCAGCCGGTCAGCTTGATAATGAACTTTCCGGTCTGAAAACAATTCTTACACGAAATTTTGATGACAGCGCACAGCTTCTTGCCGGACTGAATGACGCAAATATTAAAATTACAGAAATTATCAAAACTTCCGAACAAAATCTCGCAGATAATATTAATAATATAAAAACCTCAATCGACAATTTATTCAATCATCTTGATGTCATAAAATCGGAATTAAAAGAGAATTCCGATACAAATCTCAACAAAATTATAGAAACTATCAGAGAAAATTCAGCACAGATTGCCGATTTTAAAGAGAATGTTTCCGTTAATCTGAGCGGATACCTGACAGCAATAAAAGAACTCTTCATAACATTTTCCGAAGAAATGAAGAACAGTCAGGATTCTCTTGTATCTGACATATTCGATAGAAAGCTTCAGGAACTTGAAGTTCTTTCAACAGATATTAAGAATCTCGATGTCAATCTTGAACAAAAAGAAGATAATTATAAGGATTATGTTTCCGGCAAAATCAACGATATTCAAAACTTTTTAAATTCAATTCAGGAAAATGTTTCTTCCAAAAATGAAAAATTTGATGAATTGCAAAAAGTTATAGAAGAATATACAAGCCTTGTCAATAATTTTGCTTCAAATAATGATATAAAATTCGGGGAAACAATGTCCGAAATTATGGAAGTTAAAGACTATATTGCAGGAACTTCAATAAAACTTGACGATATTCAAAACAATATCACCTCTACTATAAATACAAACAGCGATAAGCTGGAAGAACTTACCGGAACTGTTTCAAATCAGTTAAATAATTTTAACACCAAACTGTATTCAATCTCCGATGAGCTCAGGCAGGAATTAAATACAGGTAATGCCTCATTGAAAGAGCTGACCGGTGAAATTAACACAAACATAAGCGGCAATTTTAACGATGTCAAAACAATCCTTGAATGTATGAGGGCCAATATTTCCCAGTGCTCCGATAATATGAACGGGAAAATTGATGATTACAATGCTTCTATAAATAACAACAACGAAGTACATAAAGAAACATTAAGCAGCATTCAAAAAACTATAGATAAAACTCTTTCAATTATAAATCAAAACCAGATTGCAAATCTGGATAAAAACGCTGTTATTGAACAAAAATTACAGTCTAATTTAGACAAAATTAACGAACTTATACACTCAATAACAGAGCAGAGTGTCCAATCTGTTACAGAAAAATGCAATGAAATTTCCGACGGAATGAAAAACGAAGTCCGAGAAAATACAAATTTCGTCTTGCAAAATGTAGAAAAATTGCTTGCACAACTTGAACAGGCAAAAAATGAACTTTTTGCAAACCAGTCAATAAACAGGAACGGAATTGAACAGGCTATATCAAATAATATCAAAATATCTGAAGGAAACGTTCTACAGAATACAGAACAGCTCTCACAGAATATTACGGATAAATTTACATCTGTTTTTGAACAGTTGGGTGCTATAAAACAACACCTTGAGGAGCATCCGGATGAAACTCCGCAGTTTACAAAACAGTTGATGGAGTGTATTAACAATACCGAAAATGCGCTGAATGAAAATATCAAACATAATTCCGAAGTTTATTCAGTTAATCTTAATGAAAAATTTGAGAATTTATCCGGACAGCTTACTGAAATTAAACAACATATTGAAGATAAGCCAGATGAAACCACGCAGCTTTTACAACAGCTTATAGATAGAATAAATGATATAAGAAACGAATTAAACGAAGATTTTAGAGAAAAAACCGATGAATACTCAAATGAGGTTGCTGCAAAATTTTCTTATATTAATGATCAACTTAATTCAATCCGGCAGTATCTTGAAGAAAATCCGGATGCTTCAGAACTGATTGCCGGCAAAATGGCTGACAGTATTAATAACGCAAAAAATGAACTTAGCGAAAACATAAAAACAGACTTCAATTCTGTTGCACAGAGTATCGGAGCACTGCTCGGACAGCTTGAAACTGCTAAAAAAGATATTACGGCAAATCATGTTAACAGCCACAGCCAGCTTGAACAATCTGTCATTGCCAATTTGAAAACTGCAGAAGAAAATATTGCACAGAAAACAGGCCAATTCTCTCAGGATATTTCGGAAAAAATTAACGCAATATCAGAAAATATCAATTCGCTGAAAAATGATTTAAACGGTCAGAACAATTCTGAAAGCGAAAGCATTACCGATGCAAAAAATGAAATAAATAAAAATATTAAAACAGATTTTAATATTATAGCGCAGAGTATCGGCGGACTGCTTGCAAAAGTTGAAGCCTTTAAAAACGATATAACCGCAAACAATGCTGCAGGCAGGACCAATCTGGAGCAGTCCTTAATTGCAAATCTTAAAACAACAGAAGAAATTTTAAGCGCAAATTCAGGTAAATACTCCGAAGAAATTTCCGGCAAAATTGAAGGGATAACAGACCGGATTAACGAAATAAAATCCGGCATTGAAGAAATTGTACAAAACAGCACTTCTGCTTCATCAGAAAAATTATCCGCCCTTGAAACAAAATTAAACGACATATCGGATAACTATGAACAGAATCTTGAAATACTACAGACAAAACTAGGGGAATATATCACTGCTGTTGATAAAATTTCAGAGGAAACAGGAACAAAAATAGACAGTTCACTTGATGAATTCATTGATATTAAAAATGAGATTTTGAAAATTCAGGAACAGATAAGCTCAGTAAAAGACGAAAACTCTACAGCCTTAAGCGGACACCTTACAGATATATTAGACAAATTAAACGAAATAACCGGTGCAATAACAGTTTCCGGAAACGATATATCTTCCGGCATAAAAGAAGTTGTGCAGGAGAATTCCGCACTTATTGATAAAAGCCTAAATTATATAACAATAAGCCTTGATGAAATTAAAACAAAACAGGCTGATACTTATGACCTTTACGGAGAAAATCTCTCCGACAAACTCTCCAGCATTAAACAGGAACTTGAACTTGTCAATACAGATGTTCTGAATGCAGTCAACACAAAATCAGAAGATCTAGTAAAAGAATTTGAACCGTTAAAAGATGCTGTCGGTAAATTTCTGGAATTTGATTTTAATTTTGTTATTTCCGAAATCAAAAATCAGGTTGAACTTTCCTATCTTAACCTGCTTTCAGAATTAAAAGACAACCTAATAGAAAACCACGATTCTTATATAAAAATTGAAAACACCTACAAAGATATAGTTTCAAGATGTGCATCGCTGGAAGATTATATCAACAGTTTCACAAAAGACAACCTTGAACTTATTAATACGACAATTGCCAATATAGATTTGACAGTACGCTCAACTCTTGAAAAAACAAATTCACTGGCAGAACAATGGCATAAAGATTTTGAAGCTTTTGATGAAAAAATTACACAGAACAACAATCTACAGGAACTATCACTTAGCACTACACTTGAGAATATTAAAAATACACTTGATGAAAAACTAAGCGCAGGAAATGAAGAACTGAAAGAGTGTCTTGCTGTAATGCTGAATAATGACGATGTTATGCTTGCACTGGAAAGCCTGGGAGGAGATGTTTCCGACAAAATTGAAGAATACAAATCAAGTGTAGAAAGCTCAGATAGAGATTTAAAAGAAACTATTACCGGTCTTAATAACGATATTTCCGGCAGACTTGATAATATAAAACAGGATTTGCAAAACAATGCGGCACAGGAACTTGCAGAAAATATTAACAGCCAGATAAAAGAAGTTACGGATGTTTTAAAAACACTCCACGAAAAAGTGGACATTCTTGCGATGTCTGACAACTCTGAAATTTCAGAGGATGTTAATACCTCGGCCGCAAAAATTCTCGATGCAGTAGAAGAACTTCATAAAAAAGTTGATGTTCTTGCGTTGAGTGACACCAATGACGATGACGACAAAATTTCTGATACTATTGCAGGTATCGCCGATGAAATTAAATCGCTCCACAGCAAAGTTGACGTCCTTGCCATGAGCGACACCTCTGAAGTTAACGAGGAAATTTCTGATACTATTGCAGGTATCGCCGATGAAATTAAATCGCTCCACAGCAAAGTTGACGTCCTTGCCATGAGC
>CALVBB010000026.1 GCA_944325705.1 Candidatus Gastranaerophilales bacterium | reverse complement strand
TCAAAAATGTCAACAAAAGAATATTCAGAAAATGAAAAAGAAATTCTTGCCCAAATGAACAGTATCGGAATTCCTTATAAAAACGATTTACCGTCAGATGCCAAAACACATGAAAAAAGTTATCCAACATCGTCAGAAAATGCTAATGGTAAATGGGTTACGATTAATGGAAATCATGTTTTAATAAAAGACTAGCGCAATCTGCACCTCGAAAAAATGAAAAAGAGAATTTTGGCAGGAAAAGTTTAAAAAGTTGCGAAAATTTGATGAGAAAAATTCTCTTAAAATTTTTACATGCCAAAAACCGCCCTGTGTGGGCGGTTTTTCAATTTTGTATCTGCACTGATTCTCAGTTTGCGGACTAAAAAACGGAGTAGCAGGGATTTGAACCCTGGATGCAGGTTAGACCCACATAACACCTTAGCAGGGTGCCGCCTTCAGCCACTCGGCCACTACTCCATTTTTATTCTTTTGTCATGCCGTTTTTAAACCGGCTTTTTTATATAATTTAATGTATCATAAATATTTTTTTTCGTAAATGGTTTTATTTATTTTTTTTCCGGTCTATAATACTTTTATAAGATAGGAGATTAATTATGACTGTAAAAATTGGAGATAAGTTTTTTAATTCACGTTTGATGGTGGGTACCGGAAAGTTTGATGATTTTGAAACAATGCAGAAAGCCCATGAAGCTTCAGGTGCAGAAATTGTGACAGTTGCAATCAGGCGTGTTGATATGAAAGCTCCAGGTCATGTAGGATTAATGGATTATCTTGATCTGGATAAATACTGGCTTTTGCCGAATACTGCAGGCTGTGCAACCGCAGAAGAAGCTATACGTGTTGCACATCTTTCAAAAGCTATGGGAATTAACAACTGGATTAAGCTTGAGGTTATTCCTGATCCGAAATATTTGATGCCGGATCCGATTGCAACGGTTGAGGCTGCAAAAATTCTTGTATCAGAAGGTTTTACAGTTCTGCCATATATAAATGCAGATCCTGTTCTTGCGAAACGTCTGGAAGAAATAGGCTGTGCTGCTGTTATGCCTTTAGCTTCCCCTATAGGTTCAGGTCAGGGTATAAAAACTCTTGAAAATATTAAGATTATTATTGAACAGGCACATGTGCCGGTAATCTGTGATGCAGGGATAGGCGTTCCTTCAGATGCCGCTACCGTTATGGAATGGGGTGCGGATTGCTGCTTGATTAATACAGCAATAGCAAAGGCTTCCGATCCAGTTAAAATGGCAGAAGCGTTTAAATACGGTGTAATGGCCGGCAGAGCAGCTTTTGAAGCTGGCAGAATGCCGAAAAAAGAAATTGCAAGCGCGTCTTCTCCGCTTGCTGGCGTAGTTGGTAAATCTTAAACGTAAAGGAAAAGTTTTTTATGATAGAAATGAAAGTTATGGGAATTGCCCTTGATACACGAACTGGCTCTCCGATTGTTGTGCTTCACGACAAAGAGAACCGTAAGGCCCTTCCAATCTGGATAGGTTCGGCAGAAGCCAGCGCTATTATCAGAAAGATTGAAAATCTCTCTGTTGCACGCCCTATGACTCATGATTTGGTTATTAACATAATTGAAAAAACCGGCTACAAACTCGATAAAATTGAGATTAATGATGTTGAAAAAGATACCTATTACGCAACATTGTTTTTGAAAAACGATAAAGATGAGGTTCTTGAGATAGATTCAAGGCCTTCTGATGCTATCGCTCTGGCTATAAGGGTAGATGCTCCTATTTTTGTGACCGCAAATGTAATATCAAATGGCTCGGTTTCCACAGATTCAGCCAAAGATGAGGAAGAAGCGCAGGAGTTTAAAAAGTTTGTTCAGAGTATTAAGCCTTCAGACTTTGCTAAACTGATGAAGGATAAAGACCACCACGAAAGTGACCAGTAATCGCTAAATCTCATTTACCATCTTAAAAATAAATGTCAATTTTTCATAATTCAGACGGGATAATTTTGCATTTATTTGTTCTATCATGTCGTCTTTAGTAATAAAATGCGAGTAATTAAATATGTCTTCATAAGAAACATTAAGGCTGTCAAGAATTTTTTCTAAAGTTTCAAATGATGGATAATTCCTGCCGTTTTCAATTCTGCTGAGGTGTTTGGGATCAATACCGACCATTTCTGTAAGTTTGTCCTGTGTAAACTTCCGGTTTTCGCGGAACTCTTTTATTCTCATCCCTAGTAATTCTTTTTTTGTCGTCATATTCGCCCCGTTTATCTGTATATTATTAAAACGCTGTCCGTAAAATAACCACACTTATATAGAATATATTGATAAAAAGTAATAAATAATACATAATAGTAATATCAAATAAAGGGTTTTAATATGAAAGGTGATATTTATGAAGAATTGCTTTAAAGGATTTACGCTTGCAGAGGTTTTGATTACTCTGGGAATAATCGGTATAGTTGCTGCGATGACACTTCCTGCCCTTGTCGGGAAGTATAAGAAACAGCAGACAGTAGCGCCAGATGCAAAAGGTTTATACAACTTTAAATCAGGCGCTTAAGCTTGCTGAGGCGAAGTATGGGCCTTATGAATACTGGGAAGTTCCGACAGTTGGTTCTGATGCCCATGATTACTATGAAAAATACTGGTTTCTGTATTTTAAAATTTTACAGACCTGTGAGACATATTCGCATTGCGGCTATAACTCTAACGAGCCGTGGCTTCTTTTGAAAGGCGGTTCGTCTACAGTTACGTTTACAAGTAATGTACTCCGGGTTCCTTTTATTATAACTGACGGCACCTTAATATCTATATCAATTGCTGCCTTACAGTTAAATGAAGATGGAGAGGAGGAGAACCTTCCTTCAGGTCTAATTATCGTTGATTTGAACGGAAGTAAAAATCCGAATCAGTTTGGAATAGATGTTTTTAGATTTACAAGAGTAAACGGGAAAGGCATTTTACCGGACGGTTATGCCATGACGGAAGATGAAGTTAATGCGGATTGTTCTTCATCAGGCAATGGCTGGTATTGCGCTGCAAAAATTGTGGCAGACGGCTGGAGTTTAAAAACGGACTATCCGTGGAAATAAAAACCATCTGATGGCAGTCAGAGGATAGGTCAACCGTGGACAATTCAGTCATTGTAAATGTAAAATTTGTAACAAAAATATCCATAGTTGAAATTCGGGTTTTGCAAAATTTTTCATATATGTAGAGAGCAAATATAACTAAATCAAAAAGAGGTCAAGATGTTGGATTCAATCAAAGCGGTACAAGCCCAGCAGCTTTACCGTGTTCAGCCCGTGAGCTTCAATGACGGCTCAGGCGGCAGACAGCAGCGAAATTCAGAGGTAAACTTTTTCACAAACGGCGCTTACAGCCTGAACAGACCGTCTGTGGAAAATAGTCCTACGCTAGGGCGATCGTTGGATTTGTTAGCTTAATATTTCTTAATGATACTGGAATTTATGGCAATTTTTTAATCCCTTTTTACTTTATTAAAGTATAGGGATAAATTAGATTGGGGATTAAAAAATGACAATTTCAGCGTTAAATGCAGTGAATTTCTTAAGAACACAACCGGTAAACTTTTTGAATGCGCAAAAACTGGAGCAATCAAAGGCAAATCCTTTTATGTCTCAAGCTTTTAGTGCATCAAATTCGCCGTATAATCTTGAACATCCGAAAATTGCCGGTTCTGAAACCTTAGCAAAACATTTAGACTTAGTTGGATAATAATGCAAGCCCGAATAAAAATTAAGACACAGCCGTTTATATAAAACGGCTGTTGTAGTATTTATTGGAACTGTTTTCCCCTTACGGGAGCAGTCCTGATTAAAGTAAAAAGAAGTTGTTTTTAGTGTTGGTACAGTATACGAGCCTTGTTGCTTTGAACTGTGGTTCAAAGCTGTAGACCCTTTCCGGTTTTTTTCTAAAAGCACACAGTCCTATGATTTTTTCGTCATCTTTAAAAAGTTTTTTTAACAGTTCCATATACACATCCTTCTTTTTATCTTTTTCGTGTATAATGTATTTAATGGTGTATGAAAAAAAGTCAACAAAAGGAGAAAATATTATGGCAGGAAAAGTAACAAAAGATATGAATATTATGGAGATTGCACAGGCATATCCGCAGAGCATTGAAGTTTTTCAGAAATATGGCTTGGGCTGTATAGGTTGCGCTGCAGCCAGATTTGAAAACCTTGAAGCAGGAGCCAGAGTACACGGCTTTGATCCTGATGCAATGGTTGCTGATATTAATGCTTTAATAGAAGATTAGTTATTACTGTGTTTTTCAAAGGCGGAAATGTTATTTCTAACTTTTCCGCCTCTTTTTTTACAAAAATTTTGTCATAACAAGTTTTTAAATCGGTGCTTTCTTTTGATTATTTTGCCAGAAACCCTGCCATTGAAGGTTTGTTATTTAGGTTAAAGCTTGTCTTTGCAGCTTCTGTACTGCTGATTGCTGCAGCCTGCTGCTTAGCTGCCTGTTCAGTTTGGTTACCTCCGTTTGCTGCATTTTCCTGTGCAATTCTGTTTTTAGTCATTCTCTCGCAAGTTCTTGCAAGCCATATCATAAATGACGGAACAAGTACCAGTGTAGACAGGAAGCCGAATGAACTGTTCATTGTTTTTGCGTAATTTATAAACTTGTTATTTCTGTTTCTGAATACTTTGTAGATATTTTCAAGAGCGTCGCTGTCCTTAACATTTTTGAATGCAGCTTTAATTTCATCAATAGTTGCATTTTTAAGATCTTTGCCGATTATCTTTTCGGCATTTGCCCTAACATCTTTATCGAGTTTAAGCACTTTCTTGATGTTGCCGCCGTTGTTTTCAAGAAATTCAAAGAAGCCGTTGATACCACCCGGATATTTATCAATATTTGTGTATTTGGAAATAATTTCTTCACTGGTCAATACGTTTACGCCTGAGCCTGAGGATGGTGCAAAATAATCTCTGAGTCTGTGCCAGATTGATTTTTTGTGATCTTCCGGTTTTGTGTTCAACGCTAAGCCGGAAAGTTTGGCAAACCCGTCAGAGAATACCCTTGCCAGAGCTTTTGCACCGAACAATATTGCGGTAAAGCTTGATATATCACGTACAAGTATTTCTTCTTTATCGTATTTATCCTGAGCCTGAAGGTATCTTGGAGGCAGGCAGAAGCCGAACAAAAGGGCTAACATTGCAGGAACTGACATAGAAGGCCCGTCAAATTCAAGCTTATCGGAAATCTTTTTAGCCCATCCGGTATTCATAACAGCGTCACCTGTTTTTGAGAAGAATTTTTCTTTCCCCTGAAATGAAGTTTGTTTAGGCTGAGTGTTTTTGTTGTCTGTTTTTTTGTCTTTCTCCTCCGATTGGGAATTTTGTGCGGAGGTGCCTTTAAGTGCCGGATTGCCTTTTAAACCGAGGTTGTAGAGCTTCGGAATAATTGTATAGAAGCCGACAACTGCAAGATACATAGAAAGGTTTGTAATAAATCTTGAGCCGGTACGTTTTTTAGTGAATTTCTGTATGAATTCTTTAACATCGGTGCCGGCATCTTTTTTCAGAGTTTTATTTACGGAATCTATTGCATCATCGCTGAAATCTCTCATATTATCAAGTAATTTTTTGAATGAAAGGCTAATAGGTTTTTCTTTCCCTTCAACTTTAAGGCTTGCCACAATTTCGTTTGCAGAAGGGGAAACATTCTGTTTTCTCAACAGCATAAACTCATCAGTCAGCGCCTGAGTTAAATCCTGTTTTGAATTCGGTACGGATTGTCCTATGAGGTGCTTAAACGCGTTTTTCTTTTTGGCGCCTTCGATTTCAATGACTTTGTTAGTATAATGTGTTGCCAGTTTATTAACTTCTTCCGGAGTGAGTTTGCCTTCAGTTGAGACGTCTAAAACGTTGCGAAAGATTTTTTCATAGAAGTTGCGTTTAGTAGCGGCTTTATCAGTCAGGGCCTCTCTGTTTGCGCTGTCGCCGGCAAATTCTTCAAAATTTTTGCCAAGAGCCCTTATCATATCCATAGAAACATTGTTCGCTTTTCCGCTGTATTTTTTTATAATTGCAAGCATGCCCGCAGGGATGAGAAATGCGCTCGGGCCGCTCAGAATTTCTCTAACGCCTTCTTTTCTTGCAAAATCCCAGTTAAGCGGGCCTGTTTTTTTCCCGTTTGCATCCTCTTCACGCCCTCTATTCAGACCTTCTTTAATTCTAGGGGCAACCATGCCGATACCGTCCTGCGCAATAAACGATGCCGCAAATCCGCCCCGGTCAATAGCGTCCATTAAAGTTACAACAGGATTAAATCCCTGAAATGACGGATTGTAATGCTGCTTGTTTTTTTCTTCGTTTTGCCCGCATCTGGTTTTTGCGCCGGAGTGGAGCGCTGAATTGATTGCTTTTACTGACATTTTCCTACTTTTTTGTTTTCATAACTAACTACACATATTATTTAAAAAAATTCTAAATAATTCTTATTGCCTTTTTGGGTAACTTTCTTTAAGATAAATTAACAAAGTTGTAATAAGTGTAATTATCATACTTAATCGTATTATTTTTTTCAAGTTTTTTGCTACAAATATAATAATAAATTTACAAAAACTGCAATAATTCTTATTATTAATAAAAAAACATATATAAAATTGACATATCAGATGATCTGTTTTAATCTTGTTAAGTATTATAAAAGATGTTGAGCACTTCATTTTATAGAAGTTGAGCATGAAAGAATAACGGAAATATGGAAGTAAATGTTATCGGGGCCGGGCTTGCCGGCAGTGAAGCCGCTCTGCAGCTGGCAAAAAGAGGAATAAATGTTAATTTATACGAAATGCGTCCTGAAAAAACTACAGGTGCGCATGTAAGCGGAGATTTTGCGGAATTTGTGTGCTCTAACAGTCTCGGTTCGGCAGATTGTTCCAATGCGTCAGGTTTATTAAAAAAAGAGATGCAAATGCTCGGCGGCGAACTTATTAATATAGCATTTGACTGTCAGGTTCCGGCAGGAGGGGCGCTGGCGATAGACAGAAAGCTCTTTTCAAAAACCGTTACAGAAAAAATTTCGGCATGCCCTGAAATTAATATTATAAGAGAGGAAGTTGATAAAATTCCGGAAGGAGCTGTGGTTATTGCCTCCGGCCCGCTTACATCAGATAGTCTTGCCGATGATATTAAAAATTTTACAAATAGTGAGCATCTGTATTTTTTTGATGCAATAGCGCCTATTGTGGAGCGTGACAGTATCGATTTTACCAAAGCCTTTTACGCAAGCCGTTACGACAAAGGCGAGGCCTCTTATATTAACTGTCCTATGAATGAAGAGGAGTATGCGAAGTTTTATAATATATTAATTAATGCTCCGAAAATTGAGTTGAAAACTTTTGAAAAGGATGCAAAGTTTTTTGAAAGCTGTCTGCCTGTAGAGGTTTTAGCTTCCCGCGGGGTTGATACTCTCAGGTTCGGACCGATGAAGCCTGTAGGTCTTATCGATAAACAAACAGGTATCGAAAACTATGCTGTAGTCCAGTTAAGACAGGATAATTCGGCAAAAACGTTATATAACCTTGTCGGGTTTCAGACAAATTTAAAATGGGGTGCGCAAAAAGAGTTACTACAGTCAATTCCGGGACTGGAGCATGTTAATATTGTACGGTACGGCGTAATGCATAGGAATACATTTATTAATTCTCCGAAACTTCTCAAGCCCTCACTGCAATTAAGAAGCCGTGAAAACTTATTTTTCGCAGGGCAAATTACCGGAACGGAAGGGTACACTGAGTCAATAGCCTCCGGCCTCCTTGCCGGAATTAACATGGCGCGTTATTTGAAAGGAGAAGAACTTCTTATTCTGCCGGATGTTACCATGCTCGGTGCATTAACTCATTATATTACCGATGAAAACCATGACAAATTTCAGCCGATAAATTCCAACTGGGGAATTGTTGCGCCAGTTGATCTGCCTAAAAAAGAACGTAAAAATAAAAAGCTTAAGGCTGAGTATATTTCAAAACGCTCAATTGATTATCTGAAATCAATTATCCCTTAGTATTAACATGATGTGAGTTGTCAGGCTTTTTAGGCTTTTCAAGTCCTATAAACCTCAGCGCCGGATGGATTACGGCATGGCTCAGCTGCGGCGCAAGGATTGCAAGCCCCAGAACGGAGCCGGTCAATGAGCCAAGTTCTATTGTGCCTTTTACAAGGTCATACTTTTTCGGCTTTTCTTCCGTAATTAATTCCTGTTCAATTTCAGGGGTGAATTTGTCCTGAAGTTTGTGCTGCTGCAGAAGAAGTTTACGGTCTTTAAGTCTTTTGGCTGCATATTTTCTGTAGGATTCATAGTTCTTAAGGCTTCTGAATTTCTGAAAATCTGTATCATTTTTGAAAATTTTATTTTTAGCAAGCTTAAATGCACCGCGTTTGAACAGAGGTACTACAAGTAAAGCATAAACAACAAGGCATGTTGCCTGATATAAAAATTCTTTTGCTGCGGCATATTTCTTTGTATCCGGATCAATGTCGTTGTCTATCAGAATAAACCCCGGTCTGCCGATTGATTTTAATACAGTTTCTGTTGCAACGGACGCATTTGTGTTCTGGGATAGCGAGGTGAGCGTCGGGTTTGTTAATGCTTTTACAAGAGGACTTATCATAGGATACCTCCTATCTTCAGACCGGTCTGCAGTCTGCTGTAAGCGGATTTATAAGGATTTGCCCCAAAGTTTACCATCTTAGGCCTCGGGGCAATCTGCAG
Organism: Candidatus Gastranaerophilales bacterium; assembly: GCA_944325705.1. Classification (GTDB taxonomy): domain Bacteria; phylum Cyanobacteriota; class Vampirovibrionia; order Gastranaerophilales; family Gastranaerophilaceae; genus Scatousia. Next base: position 12,198 of record CALVBB010000026.1, on the reverse strand, counting down.
ACGCTTTTCCGGCATGACAGGCTTTTCGTCATTAGTTTGCTGCGGCTTAATAATCTTGTGTACAACCGGTTTTATGGCAGCCGAGCATACTGCAGGAATAATAAGCAATGCGGCAGTGCACACTCCTGCAAGACGGAGGTTATTTGTAACTTTATTTTTAGTTTGGATAACACTTTCTGCGGCATCTTTAAGTGCATTTTCGACTTTTTCATTTTTAATGCCGTCTTTCATCAGCGCTTTAATTTTTTGCGGTATGAAATCCTCTTTTTTTATATTTCTTGTAATAAATTTTGAGCAGAAGCCGGCAAGTTCTCCGCTGGCCCAGTAAACAGGGATTGCAATAAGTTCGGTTAATCCTTCTCTGAGCGCTGTGTATTTTTTTGTTTCAGGTTTTTCTGTTTTGTCCATCATTGTGAACATCGGACGGCAAATCCCTTTAACCGAGGCGATTGCGATTACCGCATAGGTAGGTTTGTTGTTCTTTCCGAGAGAAAGACATATTTTTCTGAGTTTATCAGCCAGTGCCATAGTAGTTATTTTTAAGTCTGTAAATAAAAATTTTTGCTAACCTGTTAAATATTATTACAAAAATTAAATGGTGCAAATATTTAATTCATAAAAATGAACTTTTTATTTTGAAATTCGTTATAATGATATAGAGGTTGAAAACATGAACGAAAAATGTAATAAATATGAAGCCTTATTTATTTTTTCAGACGAAGAAAAATTGCGCTCACACATAAAAAATTGTGAGGACTGCAGAAAAGAGGATGAGTTAATGAACAGGGTTTCAGAATTAATTCAGGAGGCAAAACCTCAAATACTTAAAGCCAGAACTGAGCGGGGAAGATTAAAGATTGCCTGTGCGGCGTTTGCCATACTCTTGAGCGGAACGCTGTTCGGCATAATTAATTTTAATCAGGATATTTCAGATACCCTGAGATACGGCGCACCTCTGACAATTGAGGACTACGGGTTTCCGGTAGACTCATACGGCTTAATTATGGTGGATTAATGAACTTTAACAATATAATAAAGAGAAATAGAGAAAATATCAGAAGCATAATAAAACTGATTACAAATGAAGAAAATCAGGACTTAGAGCAGGAAGTGTATGTGAAGGTCTGGAAGAATGCCGGCAAATACAAAGAGCAGGGCTCTTTTACTGGCTGGATAAACACCATTGCAAAAAATGTTTCAAAAGATTATCTGAAATCAGCTGTAAAAAGGCGGGAACAGTTAATCACAGAAGATGACACCGTACTTTTAAATTTAAAGGATAAAAAATCAACTCCGGAGTTGAAACTTATCCGGAATGACCGGCAAAAGCGTATAGTAAAGGCGATAAACAATCTTAAGCCAAAATTCAGAGAGGTCATAATGTATTGCGAAATAAACGGCTATACTTATGAAGAATGTGCAAAAAGACTTAAATGTCCGGTGGGAACCGTAAAATCCCGTATTTATAACGCCAAAAAGCAACTGGCGGTTGAACTTAAAGACTTACTGTAAAAAAGAAAGGACTAAAAATTATGAAAAAAACTTTGATTTTAGCAAGTATTTTAGCATTTGCAGCATCAACACAGGTCTATGCGGCGGAAGAGCAGGCTGCTGTGCCGACAAAAGCTGCAGAACCGGCCGTTGAAAAACAGGCTCCGGACTTCCACAAGCCGCCTAGAAAACCTGAATGCGATAAGAAAAAAGCTGAGTTTGAAAAACGTCTTAAATTAACTGATGAACAGAAGGCTCAGGCAAAAGAAATCCGTATGAAAGGCCATGAGCAGATGAAACCGATTATGGAAAAGATGAAAGCTCTTAAAGATGAAGAACAGGCTGTAAAGCGTTCTAAAATTTCTGTTGAAGAACAGCAGGCAAAGATTAAAGAACTCAGAGGCCAGATGCGTGAACTTCACAAACAGGCAAGAGAAATCCGCAGACAGAATATGCAGGAATTTGAATCAATCCTTACCAAAAAACAGCTTAAAGAGCTGAACAAAATGAAAGAAGAAGGAAGAAAACATTTTGAAAAAGAATTCAAGAAACATCATGGCGACCACATAAGACCTCCGTTCCCTCCTGCACCGGAACAGGAAGAAATTGGTCAACCTGCCCCGGAGGTTCAGCCGGCAGAAGCGGCTCCAGAGGCAACTGCAGAACCTGTTAAGAAATAATTCCACAAAGGCGGATGATATTCCATCCGCCTTTAATTTTTTGATTTCTGCCTGCAAAATTTTCCAAGTGTAAACCGTTTTGTTTAGTCCAGCACAGGAATTGTAATTTCAAACTCTGTTTTTTTCGGGGTTGATTGAATGAGTTTTAAATCTGCGTTTTGTTTTTGAAGATTGTTTTTGCATATAAAAAGACCGAGGCCGCTTCCAGTTTTTTTTGTAGTGAAGCCTTCTGTGAACAAATCCTTCTGGGCTGCAGGGGTAATCGGTTTTCCGTTGTTAGATATTGAAAGCCGGACTGTTTTGTCTTTAACCTGTGTAGAAATTATGATTTCGCCTTTATGTTCAATGGCTTCAATACCGTTTTTGATTAAGTTTACGATGCAGGCGCTCAATTTATTTTCGTCAGCGTAGACAGAAACATCCTCTTTGATATTGCATATAATATCAACTTTTTTCTCGTTGATGTAGACCTGAGCAAGATTGGTGCAATCTTCGATGATATGCTTCAGGCTGCAGACCTGAGGTTTAATATTGTCAATGGATTTAAGGTCAATCAGCGAGTTGTTAATGAGTTTTGCGGATTTTTGAATACAGTTGAGTGCCTTGTTAATGGATTCATTTTCAACATTTTCTTTTTCCAGGTGTTTTTTTATAATTTCGCAGTAAACATCGCAAACCGAAATCTGGTTCCGGATTTCGTGTGCAATGCACCTTGCCTGCTGCTGTAGTAACTCTGTTTGCATATATCCCCTTTTGTCCTCCCCGTCGGTACTGGAAAGTCCAACAGTTATTATAATAAAGGTTTAGCTTAAAAATACAAGCTAAACCTTTTAATTGAACTATCCAATCTCCTATGCTGAAATTTTAGCACGGACTTTGCTTGTAAATCCGTTATTCAGCGCATACAGAACAGCCTGCGTTCTGTCGTTAACCTGTAATTTTTGGAAAATATTATTAACGTGTGTCTTAACTGTAGTTTCAGAAATAAATAATTTGCCTGCAATACCCTTGTAGTTATTGCCCTGTGTGAGGAGATCGAGGACTTCTTCTTCCCTTGTTGTAAGGTAGTTAAGGAGGTTTTCTTCATTGGAAGGTTTTGTTTCAGCTTTAAATGAGCGCTGGAAGTATTCAAAAAATCTCGAAGATAAAGCTGATGGAAGATAAACTTTACCGTTAAGGACTTCATCTATAGCAAAGATTAACTGGGCGGAAGCCATAGTCTTTAGAACATAACCTTTTGCGCCGATTTTCATAGCTCTGAAAATAAGATCAGCGTCATCGTAACCGCTGAGTGCGATAATTTTAACATCGAGTTCAAGTTTCTCAATTTCCTGAATAGCCTGCAAGCCATCTTTTTCCGGCATATTTATATCCATTAACACGAGATCCGGACGGTATTTTTTAACAAGGTTAATGCCGATATTGGCGCTTGTTGTGGTGCCGACTACATCGTAACTTGTTTCAAGGTTTATTAACTCTTTAACGCCTCTTAAGTGGTCTGCGTTGTCATCAATTAATAAAATTCTTGCTTTTCTTTTGAACTCTCTCATCTTATTTCCCCTTTTAAACTTATTAGCTGTTTCCCTCTACACTGAACATATTACAACTTTCAGAGGGTAATATTCATCCATGCCTTGATTGATATACACGCCTGTAAAGCATGAATTACTGATTTACATCTTTGGATTTAGAAAACACCTCAACCATGCTCTACACCATGGTTTGCGGCATGGTTGATTTTTTAGATTGAAATTTTTGACCTAATCTTTTTAGTCTAAATTTGTTGTGGTAATATCTAATTAGTTTAGGTGATATTGATATAGCTTTTCCTGAAGCCTCGTTAGCCTCTTGCGTTAGGACGGGTTATTAATATAATATCACAGTCTAAGAACGGAGAATAGAAAATGGAAATAATAATATTTGCAGCGGGATTTATTCTGGGCGGGATTGCTGTATTTTTGCCGTTTTATATGAGCAGGAAAAGCGAGAGCGCCGCAAAAGAGGCAATATTAGAGCAGATGAAGCTCTATTTTGAAAACACTGCAAACCGTGTGATAAAAGACAGTTCGGCACAACTATCCGAAAGAAATTCCGAAAAACTGGAGGAATTTTTTAACCGCTTTAAAGACAGGATTGAGGATTTTGAAAAACTTGCAAAAGAAAACCTAAAAACAGAATCTGAGAATTTTTTGAATTTTGATACGAATATCAAGAGATTTCTGGAAGCAGGAAATCAGATTTCAAAGGATGCGGGTTCGCTTGTGAATGTAATGAAATCAGACAACAGACGGCAGGGACACTGGGGTGAAATTGTGCTTGCAAAGGTTCTGGAAGCCTCGCATTTGAGAAAGGATGAGGATTATGAACTGCAGTCAAAGGCTACTGACGGAATACCGGATGCAACAATAAAACTTCCGGAAGGCAGGCTTGTGTTTGTTGATGCTAAAACTTCGTTTTCATCGTGGTACAGCTATGTAAATGCAGGAGATGACGCGGCAAGAGAAAGCTGCTTAAAGCAGTTTAAGGATTCTACAAAATCGCACATATCAGGGCTTGCAAAGCGCGGTTACTGGAAAGATAAAACCTCTCCTGATTTTGTTTTGATGTTTATACCGATAGAAGGCTGTTATTCTCTTATGTTTTGCGATGACTGTGAACTCTGGAAGTTTGCCTGGGAAAAAGGAGTTATGCCGGTCTCTCCCTCAACCCTCCTTGCGGCTTTGAGAATAATAGAGGCTTTTTATGTCGTAGACAGGCAGAATAAAAATGTCCTTGCAATGGCGGAACTGTGCGGGAGCCTGTACGATAAAGCTGCGGCTCTATATACAGATTTGGTGAAAACACGCGACAGTCTGAATTCCGCTCTTGTAAAGCTTGACGGTAAAGGTAATATTTTAAGTAAAATTAAAAAAATAGAAAATCTCGGCGGGGTTATTTCAAAAAAGCTTCCGGAACTTCCGGAAGAAGCGGATGCTGATGAGGTTTAACGCCAGTTTTTCTCAACTGCGTCAATAATATCTTTGATAAGGTTAAGATGTTTTGTGTCTGTGGCTTTGATTAATTCAACAATACACATACGCAATTCGTCTTTTTCTTTTATTCTGATGTTAAAAAATTCGTTTATATCAAACTCGAGGACTTCGGCAATCCTGACAAAAGTATCAAGCGAGGGGTAAGAATTTCCGGTTTCAATAATGCTCATCTGGCGCGGGGACAGGTATACTAGCTCTGAAAGCTTTTCCTGCGACATGCCCCTCGAAATCCGGATTTGTTTAAGCTGTTTTCCCAGTATTTTTTTGTCCAAAGTTTTACCTCTTTTTTCAAGTATATTAACCATTATAACAATTCTATATGATATATATATCAATTATCTTGACAAAATGATATATATGTGGTAAAATAAGTGTATAATAAATTTTCTCAAGAAAAACTGCCCTTATGGTGTAAAAACTGCAGGGAGCAGTAAATATAAAAAGTATAAAGATATTTGTACATAGTTAATTTAAGAGAAAGGTGAAAGGATTATGAAAAAATTAAACGCGTTTACTTTGGCAGAAGTGTTGATTACACTCGGTATTATCGGTGTTGTAGCTGCCATGACAATGCCTACATTGATGAACTCTACAAACGGTGCTCAGTACAAAACAGCTTATAAAAAAGCGTTGTCGGTGCTTTCACAGGCTGTAGTTTTGAACGTAGCACTTGATGACTATGATATGTCTCAGGCTACTGAAACCAGTGCAGCTAAAGCTACTGACGGTAATTCAGCTTCTTTGTACAACCTGTTTAACAATCGTATGAATGTTGTGAAAACTTCCACAGGTTCCGGCACAGATTCTGGATGGGAAGCCGGTGATGTAAAATTCGGCAGTAAGGCAAGTTCAAACTATACTTTATATTTTAACGATGGTATTGTATTTACTTTCGAAAAAAATGCCAGCGGCTGTACAGAAGGTAACGGAACAACTACTGAAAATAAATGCAAAGGAGTAATCGACGTTAATGGTGAAAAGAATCCGAACAAAGAAGTTAAATGTGATACGACCTCTAGCGAAGATAATTGTGTAGTGTCCAACCCTACAGATATTTATCCTGTAGTTATGTACGACCAGACAATCCTTCCTGCTACCAGAGCCGGTGAAGCTGTTCTCTACGGCGCCGGCAATTAGCGCGAACGAATAAGGCAGCTGGATTTTCGGCATGGCGGAACGCAGCGAGCCCGTAAGGCGGCGAGAAACGTTGAGTTTCCCGACAATCCGAATAATCCGGTACAGCGAGCGAAAGGCAAACATTTAATGCCGGAGGCTCAAATACAATTTATCTTTTTGTTATAATCCGCGGAGGCTATGACTTCCGCTTTTTTTTGCCTCACTTACAAGAGGCTGGTACGATTTTCTTCACTTTTCATACCTCACACCCCACCCATACCCGACACTTGACAAACGAATAAAAATAGTAAATAATATAAACACATGGTGGCAGTTTGTCGGACTGCCGGATGCCCTTAGAAGGTCAGACGGTTCTTATCTGTGTTGATGAGAGCCGTTTTTTAATAATATTGAATTTATTCATATCGACCCCCTTTCTAGTCGAGAACCAACCCGAAGTCTCAATTTCTGTTGTCGGTTAGTTCTTTTCGAAAAGAGCATCTTTTATCCTGCAATATTACATTACCATAATCAGGGCTGTTTGTTAGCTGGTTAGAGTTTTCGGGCAAACTCCGGCTTATTGATTTTGAATTGTGTGTATGGTATTCTGTTTATGTATTGTGAGGTGGGATTAAGATGATTAAACCTGAATGTCCGAAAGATAGAATTATTCTGGCTCTTGATGTTGATACTCTGGACGAAGTACGCGAACTTGTTATGGAATTGAAAGACTATGTCGGCTATTTTAAAATAGGACTCCCTCTTATTGTTTCTTACGGTTTTGAGGCAGTAAGGCTTATTGAGAAACTCGGCGGAAGATGCTATTACGACAGCAAGTTTCACGATATTCCAAACACTGTCCAGAAAGCCTGTATTAACCTCGTTAAAAATAATATCCATCTTTTTAATATTCATATTCAGGGCGGCTCAAAAATGATTGCTGGAACAGTAAAAGCGGTCAAGGCTGCCGCAAAACGTCTTGAAAAAGAACCGCCTGTAATTCTTGGCGTTACTCTCCTTTCCAGTTTCGGTCAGAGAACCTTAACAGAAGAATTGTGCGTTGAAAAAAGCATAGAAGATTACGTGCTGCAGCTTGCAAAAGTGGCTTACGATTCCGGTCTCGACGGCGTTGTAGCAAGCGCCGAGGAAGCAAAAAGGATTAGAAAACAGATTGATAACAAAGATTTTATTATCGTTTGCCCTGCTACACGCCCTACCTGGGCTTCCGTAAACGATCAGGTAAGGGTTGACACCCCGCGTGATGCTATTCTTTCAGGCGTGGATTATATGGTCATCGGACGTCCGATAACTACTGCAGACGACAGGGTTGCCGCTGCAAAACTTATACTTGACGAAGTTGCGACTGCTCTTGAAGATAAAGATGCCGCAAGGGTTGTATAGAATATTATTTTTGTTTCGATTTAAGGTTAAATTTTTACATTATGTAAATTTTCTGCCAAAACCTCTAAAGTTTTTTCAAATGCAATCCGTATTTGTATTTGTAAAATGGTAGAGGTGTATTTTGTACGATAATATCTATACTAAATACGAAGACGCTGTGGAAATGATTAATCCAGTCACCGCAGAATCTATTGTCCGGATGCTTGAACAGGATATTAAACAAACCCGTGCAACAGCTGAAAAGTGTGCGTATCTTTCAAAGGCTTACGTCTTTGCAGGGGATGATAAAAAATCACTCAAGTATGCTAAATTATCTGTTAAACTTGATAAAAATTATGCCTACGGCTATATAAGGCTTGCTTTTACTGAAGGCAGACTGGGGCATAAGTCTGAATGCCTTAAAAATGCACTCAAAGCAGAAGAACTTGCACCGGATAACTGGCTTATTGAAGCTTTTCTTGTGCATCTTTACAAGTATTGCGGCGAACTTGAACGCGCGGACAATCTAGGTGAAAAGCTTGAAAATCTAGTGGAATGCTGTCCTGCTTACTTTTATAATATGGGTTTTATTAACTATTCTACAGAACCCGTAAATTACGAAAAAGCAATCGAGTATTTTAAGCTTGCGGAAGAATACGGTTACGCCGATGAATACAACTTATATTACAAAATGATGGAAACCTACGGCGAGCTTGGCGATCTTGATAAAACTATAGAATATATTGATAAGTGTATTGCAATTCAGGACAGCTGCGACCTCAGACAGAGAAAAGCCATGTGCTATATATATACCGGTGAGTACGATACAGCACTTTCCATGCTAAGAAGCCTTTACAGGGAATCTGATGATAAACAGATTATATTAGGGTTTATGGCAAAAGTCTTTAACTGTAAAGGTGAATATAACAAAGCGCTCAGATATTTGAGGTTTGCTGAATATACAACACGCCCGTCGCTTTTCCTGTTTTACAAACTCGCAGAAACTTACGAAAATCTCCGCGATTTTGATATGGCGATTTATTACTATAAACGGTCTTTAAGGTTTAACAGGCGCGATGAGGACATAATTCTCAGCCTTTCTTACTGTTATTCCGCCATCGGCGAAGATATACTTGCAGAAAAATATGCAGATATGGCAATAGCACTTGACAGCGGCTCCTCTTACGTCTATTTCAGAAAAGGTAAAATCCTTCTTGATACTGACAAATACGATGAAGCAATAGACTGCTTCCGGAAAGGCCTTGAAATTTCACCTGAAGATGTTGATTTTTACCAGTGGATTTCTTATGCGTATTCCAAGAAAGATGACCACGAAAAATCTTTAGAGTTTGCAAACAGAGCCATCCTTCTGAAGGCAGATGATGCTTATTCTTATTTCAGAAAAGCCTGGGCGCTGCAAGAACTCGGAAGATATGATGATGCCATAAAAGTTTATGAAAAATGTATTGAGCATGACAGCCAGTATATAGACGCTTACGCAAATATATCTTACTGTTACTCAAAAATTAAACAGTTTAAACAATCGGTGCTCTGGGCGAATAAAGCACTGCTTGTAAACAGCGATTACGCCTACGCGCATTACCGAAAAGCCTGGGCGCTGCAGGAATTAGGCAAGTTCAACGAAGCCATGGATTTCTATAACACTGCAATTTCGCTGGATCCGGCGGATGTTTATAATTACCTCGGAATGGCAAGCGTTTCATTAAACACCAGTGAAAACTTGTCAGCCCTGAAATTTGCCAACAAAGCAATCCTTGTTGACAGCGGCTGCGCCGGTGCGTATTACCTCAAAAGCGTTGCGCTCAGCAACCTCGGGAAAACAAAAGAGGCTGAAATCGTTTTTGCTAAAGCTAAGGAGTTAGGCTATGAAATACCTTGTTAATTTCATATTTGTGATTTGTCCTGTTGTATGTCAGAACTTTGTATTCGTTCCCGTCAGAGGTGATTTTGATTGAATTGTTTCTGTCGGTTCTGTAAATAGTTGTGTTCCTTAAAATGTCGAGAGTTCCCTTTGCAGGATGACCGAAATAGTTTAAGCCGGTTGAAATTACAGACACTTCCGGTTTTAATCTCGTAAGCATTTCTTCGTTCACGACATTTTTCGCGCCGTGGTGACCGACTTTTAAAACTTCTATGTTTTCAGGAAGTCCGGATTTTATCTCTTCAAATGCTCTTATTCCCGCATCTCCGGTAAAAAGCATTTCAAAGTTTCCGTATTTCAGAAGCGTAATTATTGAATTTTCGTTGTCATTATCCAGATTTGCCCTGAAAGTGCGTATTTCAAAGTTATTTTCCCGATAGATGACTGAATTGTTCGCAGGAATTTCTGTTTTGATATGTTTTTCTTTCAGAGTTTTATAAATTTTGTAAGATGTGTAGGATTTGTTCGCGAATGTGTTTATGTAGCTCTTTTTAACCATGCGGCTTTCAAGTATATCAACCGCTCCGCCCGAGTGGTCATTATCAAAATGTGTTATTATTAGTCCTTCAATATTTTTGATGCCCCTGTCTTTCATATATTTCAGAATAATAAATTCAGCCTGCGATGATCCGCTTTTATAAGGCGTTTTCCCTGTGTCAATAACAAAGTATTTGTTTTCAGGTGATTTGATTAAAAACGCATCTGCATTTCCGACGTCAAAAGTAATTATGTCGAGCGTTTTTTGAGGAAGTTTGACTGTTGAACCTGTTAAAATAACTGCTGCTGCGCATATAAAAATAATCAGTTTTTTGTGAAATCCTTTTTGGCATAAGTAAGTTAGTGACATAACAATTGCGTAGTATAAAAGTACCTGAAATACGGACGGGTGTGTTGTTTCTATTACAGAGTACGGTAGATGCGCAAAAAAGTTTGAAATTGCAACAAGGATGTCCAGCAAATATTTCAGTATAAAATCTGCACAAAGGCATGCCCACTTTGCAAACGGCGGAAACACTGCTATAACAGAACTTACAAACCCGCCAAAGCTTATAACACTCAGAAACGGCATAATCGCTATATTGGCAAGAACAGAATATGTGCTAATTGTGTTAAAATAGAACATCTGCACCGGGATAACCCAGATTTGCGCGATTACCGGAATAAGTATGCCGCCGAGAAACCAGTTTAAAAATTTTGAGCCTTCAAACTTTTTCATAACAACATCGGCTGTTGTCAGCAGCCCGAATGTTACCAGAAATGAAAGCTGAAAGCCGACATCATTTATGTATGCAGGGTTATAAATAAGCATTAATCCGCCAACTAGTGCAAGAAGCGCTACACTGTGTGCATCACGGTCTATGAGTTTTCCTGCAAGAATAAAAAGAAGCATCAAAGCGGCTCTTATAACAGATGGCCCGAGACCGGTCATAAGTGTATATAAAATTACCACACCCATCCCGCTTATTACCGTAAATACAAACGGCGCCCTGAGTCTTCGCAATATAAAATACCAGAATCCGTAAATAAATGCGACATTCATTCCTGAGGCTGCCAGAATATGCAATAGCCCGGAGTTTGTAAAAGTCGTTTTTATGTAATCCGGCGGTGCCACTGCGTCATCGCCGAATACAATTCCGCCTAAGATTTCAAGGTCCGGACTTTTAAGATATTTAGCGTGTGTATTAATAATTCTGTTTCTCACGTTATTTAATTTCTGCAAAAATGTCCATTTGAGCGGTAATTTTTCATCAATAGTGCTGCAGCCGGATTTCTCCGCATAAAATGCAGAATATGTATTGAAATTGCGTAAGTATTTCCCGTAATCAAACTGTGAAGGGTTGCCGGCTTCAAACGGTTTCCTTAATTTCCCTTCTATTTTGTATCTGTTTCCGATGTTAAATTCTGAAAAATCATTATCGTCGGAACTTATCGTGACAAGAGTTTTTCCGCTGATTGTTTCATTGTTCAGCGAGGCTGCCTGTAAGAAAAATTTTGTTTTCCCTGCGCTGCTGCTATTGGGGATTGAAACAATTCTCCCTTCAATTACAGCATCAGCAGGTGCTTTTGCAGCAAGCATATCAGTGTTTTTCACCCTGAAATACGCGTTAAAAAATCCTGCGTAAAATACCAATATCCATAAAAGAATATATTTAAGCGGGATATATTTTTTCCACAGAACAATCACTGCAATAACAGTTATTATAAAGGCTGATTGTATTGCAATATTATTAAAATAAGACAATATTCCTGCCATAAAAATAATTGTGGTAATGAACATTATCGCATTTTTATTCTGGAGGAATTCAGATACATCTTCCCTAATCATAAGTTGATGTTAGCATAAATATAGCCTGACGGCTAACCTGCAGTGGTAAAATGTTCAATTGTGAATAATGACTGCAATACCAGTAAATTTTGTCCATACCCCGCTCCATACCCCGCGCCAGCCCCGCGCCAGCCCCGCGCCAGCCCCGCGCCGTGCCCCGCGCCAGCCCCGCGCCGTGCCCCGCGCCAGCCCCGCGCCGTGCCCCGCGCCAGCCCCGCGCCGTGCCCCGCG
>CALVBB010000025.1 GCA_944325705.1 Candidatus Gastranaerophilales bacterium | reverse complement strand
GGCTGCCTGTATCCCTTGCTCTGTGCCGGTTAAGGAGCTTAAACTACTTGCCCCCCCCCCCCGAAAATCCTTGCTATTCTTGTGTTTCCCATCGTTTATTCTCCTTTTCTTTTTTATATCTTTACTTTTTCTGGAATATCTATAAATGTTTTCGAGACGATAGCGGGAGCTAAGCGGGAGAGTGTTCGAGAAAACATTTATTGCTTTTCCTATTTATTTTATCCTGCCTTTTTTATTATAATCTATTTTTCAAAACTTTTCAACTAAGTCAAATGAAAAAATCCAGCCACGAGGCCGGTTAGGGCTGAAACCCCAAGATAAAACAACGGATCCCGTTTGCTTTTAAAACTTATATACAGCAATATCAGAAATATTACAGTTCCCAAAATACTAAAACTTTCCGCAAACATTCTGAACGCAACAGCAGCCAGAAGCCCGCAGCCGGCAGGTTTTAAACCGTATATTGCCGCCTGCACATACTTATTCTCCCTGAATTTTTCAAGCAGCTTTGAAACTACTATAACAAGGACATAAGACGGCAACACAACCGCAGTAGTTGCCACAAGCGAACCTAAAATTCCAGAAGTTGTAAATCCCGCAAAAGTCGCAACATTAACCCCTACCGGGCCCGGAGTAATTGAAGATACCGCGACCATATCAGTCAACTGCTTTGCGGTGTACCATTGCTGAACTTCCGCTATATGATACAAAAACGGCAATGTCGCATATCCGCCGCCGAATGAAAAAAGCCCTATGTGAAAAAATTCCAGAAATAACTGTAAATAAATCATTCTTCACAGCCTTTCCCGTTCTGTTTGTGAATATGATAGAGGATCCCCGCAAAAGCAGACGAAATTATCACAAGCACCGGCGACACTTTAAAACACGAAAGCAAAAATGCTGCAAGAAAAATTATCATTGTAAATTTATCAATTACACTTTTATTCCACATCTCTTTTACTGCAAGCAATACGAGAATTACAACCCCGATACCTACCCCCCAGAAAATACTCTGAATAAATTTCATACTAATCAGTTCTTCAAGAATCTTCGCAATTAGAATTATAGACAGAAACGCAGGAGAAATTATGCCTGTAACAGCGGCGAGAGCACCCTTTTGCCCCGTAAGCTTATACCCGACAAACATTGACATATTTGCTGCAATAATCCCGGGAAGGCTCTGTCCGAGCGCATAATATTCACATAACTCATCATGGTTTGACCATTTTTTCTTATCAACGAGTTCACTCTGCAGAAGCGGCAAAATTACATATCCTCCGCCGAGAAGCAAGGTTCCTACTTTAAAAAATGTCTTATAGATATTCCAGAACGTCTTTTCCATAAAAATAATTTTACATTAAACAAGCGATGAAATCACTGTATATAAAAATTTCAGCTTTTCCTCATTATTTTTTATAAAATCAACATTCTTATAAATAGCTTCTATATAATCTTCTTTTGTAAAATTACTCTTAAACACAAACAACCTTTCAATATCAACCGAAAGAGCCGATGCAATTTTTTCAAGCGTATCCGGCTGAGGATAATTGCGGCCGGTTTCAATCTTACTCAGACTTGTAATATCCATGTTAACTATCTCTGCCAGCTTTTCCTGAGTAATATTCTGAAACTTCCTTAATTCCTGTATACGCTTGCCCAGTTTTTGTTTTAAGTTCATCTGCCCTCCATTAATGATTATGATAATCAAATAAACAAAATTTAATAATAGATTAACAAGCATATTAAATCTTGATTTTTATGACTAATAAGGATATAATAATGACAGATAGGCAAAATTTTTGGAGGTAATATGATTATTAATACAACTAAGCGGAAAAACGGGTTTACGCTTGCAGAAGTTCTGATTACTATTGGTATTATAGGAATAGTTGCCGCCATGACGCTGCCTGCGGTAATCGGGAATTATAAAAAACAAGAAGTTGTCAGCCGGCTTAAGAAATTTTACGTTACGCTTAATCAGGCCCTGCTGATGTCTGTTGCCAAAAACGGACCAATGGAATACTGGGACTTTCCGGCAGATCAGAATAACGGAAAACAGATGGATGCCTTTGTTAATAAGTATCTTTTCCCGTATTTTACAGGATTAAAGGAATGCAACTCTACAGACAACGACAACGGATGCAGGAACATAGCTCGAAGGTTAATGGGCGGAGGAGTTAAAAGCCCTGTATATATTTTCAGCGATGGTGGCTGCTTTTCTCTGCTTAAAGGTGGCGGTAACAGCGAATCAGGAATGATACACATATTTTATGATATTAATTGTCAGGGAAATCCGAATGAATTTAATCGGGATACATTTGCTTTTACCATACGATTTCGGAGTGGAAGCTCATTTGTGCTTAAAGTAGGCTCAACTGCCACATTTAGTCTTAACGACAGAGATGAATTACTTGAACAATGTACAAATACTGAGAGCAGCCCTCATGCAACAGGCGCCTGCGGAGCACTTATATACTTTGACGGCTGGGAGATTAGAGATGATTACCCTTATAAAATTTAATCCAAGATAAAAACGGCGGCACCTTTTCGTGGAAAGGTGCCGCCGTTTTTATAAGTATTTTTTTTACTCGTTCAGTGTAGCCTTCAATCTTGCCATAGCTCTAGCCATTGCAGCTTCTGCTCTTTTGGCATCTATTTCAGCTTGATGTTCTTCCAGTCTGGCCTTTGCTCTGGCAAGTGCTTCCTTTGCCCTTGCAACGTCAATCTGGTCGCCGCGCTCAGCAGTTGTAGTCAGAATAATACATTCATCATCCTTAAACTGCAACACTCCGCCCATAGTTGCAAAATTAATCGTATGCCCGTTCTGGATTACCTTTGTAACCCCTATGTCAAGAGCGGACATAAGCGGAACGTGATTTTTCAAGATGCCGAATTCGCCGTCCACACCGTGGGTGTAGATTTCATCAACATCTTCATCAAAAACTACTTTTTCATGTGTAATTATTTTTAATCGCATAATTATATTACCTTACAGTTTAAAGAGTTTTAGCTTTCTCAACAGCTTCATCAATAGTACCTACCATATAGAAAGCCTGTTCAGGAAGGTTATCATGTTTACCTTCAATGATTTCTTTAAAGCCTTTAATTGTATCGGCGAGTTTTACGTACTTGCCAGGAATACCTGAGAACTGCTCAGCAACAAAGAACGGCTGGGAAAGGAATCTCTGTATTTTTCTTGCTCTGTTAACTGTTTCTTTATCTTCTTCAGAAAGTTCATCCATACCGAGAATTGCGATAATATCCTGTAACTCTTTGTATTTTTGAAGAATTTCAAGAACTTTTCTTGTAACATTATAATGTTCTTCTCCTATAATATGCGGATCGAGAGCTCTTGAAGTAGACTCAAGCGGATCAACAGCAGGATAAATACCAAGAGAAGCAATATTTCTTGATAATACAGTTGACGCATCAAGGTGTGAGAATGTTGTTGCAGGAGCAGGGTCGGTCAGGTCGTCCGCCGGAACGTAAATAGCCTGAACAGAGGTTATTGAACCATCTTTAGTAGAAGTAATTCTTTCCTGCAGTTCACCCATTTCGTTAGCAAGTGTCGGCTGATAACCAACGGCTGACGGAACACGTCCGAGAAGCGCAGATACTTCTGAACCTGCCTGAGTAAACCTGAATATGTTATCAATAAACAGCAGTACATCCTGTTTTGAAAAATCTCTGAAATATTCAGCAGCGGTCAGAGCAGAAAGCCCAACTCTCATTCTGGCTCCAGGTGGTTCGTTCATCTGCCCGTAAATAAGAGCAACCTTATCAATAACGTTTGATTCTTTCATTTCATTCCACAAGTCGTTACCCTCACGAGTTCTTTCGCCGACACCGCCGAAAACAGATACACCGGAGTGCTCCTGCGCAATGTTATGAATCAATTCCATAATCAAAACTGTTTTACCTACACCGGCACCGCCAAACAGCCCAATCTTTCCGCCCTTTTGATAAGGCTGAAGCAAGTCAATTGCTTTAATACCGGTTTCAAGAATTTCAATATTTGTATTCTGGTCGACAAGTTTTGGAGATTCTCTGTGGATAGGAAGATAATTGTCAGTTTCAATTGGCCCCATTTCGTCAACAGGCTCGCCGACAACATTTAAAATTCTTCCCAAAATAGGTTTACCGACAGGGATTTTAATAGGTTCGTTAGTATTTATAACCTTCATTCCTCTTTTTAATCCGTCAGTGGATGACATGGCAACAGTTCTAACTCTGCCGGAACCCAGCATCTGCTGAACTTCTGCAACTACATAAGTACCGTCGTCTTTCATAATATGAAGCGCTGTATAAATTTCAGGTAAATCTTCCTGATTAAACTCTACGTCAATTACCGGCCCAATAATCTTTGTAATTAAACCCTCGTTTTTTGCTAATGTCTCCATATACCTCTCTCCTTTAATTAATTTCTATTCTACGACAAGCAAAAATTTTTTGCAATTAATAATTTTACAACTTCCTCATCATTAAAAAATAATTAATTATTAAGGGGTTTTCCAAATTTTATATTATATTAATAAATAGGAGATAATTATGGAATACAAAGATTATTATGAAATACTGGGTGTAAAACGCGATGCAACAGAAGCCGAAATTAAGTCGGCTTACAGAAAACTTGCACGGAAATATCACCCTGACGTAAATAAAACAAAAGAAGCAGAAAGCAAATTCAAAGATATAAACGAAGCCTATGAAGTTCTTGGCGATAAGGCAAAACGTCAGAGATATGACAGCCTTGGTTCAAACTGGCAGGGCGGTCAGAGCTACACCCCGCCTCCGGGATTTGAAAATTTTAATTTTGGCGGAGGCAACGGCGGCGCTTATCAGAGTTTCAGCTTTAACGGACAGGATATGGGCGGATTTTCCGACTTTTTCAGTTCATTGTTCGGGGATATGATGATGGGCGGAGCTGCATCAAGAGCCGGCGGCAGACATCAGGGCATGGACTTTGGAGGGTTTGATTTTGGAGGGGCTCAGCAGAGAACAACTCAAAGAAGAAGCACCCGCCAGACAAAAACTCCAAAAGAAGATCTGGATATAACTAAAACTTTGAATATAACTGCAAAAGATATATTTAATCAAAAACCCGTAAGTGTAAGCTTTTCTGAAATGGAAAGATGCACCCAGTGCCCTCCTGGCGGAGGTTATTGCTCTGCCTGCGGCGGAACCGGCATAAAAAATGTAACAAAATCAATAAAAGTTAAACTTCCGCCGGAAGTTAAAGAAGGCCAGAAGGTAAGACTTAAAGGCGAAGGGAAGGTTGATGCTTACGGTCAGGCAGGAGATTTATATTTGATAATTCATTTTAAAGATCCTGAATATGATATTGACGGAACAGATTTAACCAGAGAAGTAGAGATAACTCCACCGGAGGCTGTTCTCGGTACAAAAAAAGACATTAAGACTTTACATGGCAATATAGGTATCAAAATTCCGCCAAAAACTTCCTCAGGGCAGATGCTGAGGCTCAAAAATCTCGGGCTTCCTAAAAAATCCGGCGGTTACGGAAATTTAAACGCAAAAATAAAAATCATCATACCGAAAGATATTTCTGCAAAACAAATTGAATTGTATAAAAAAATTCAGGAAAGCTGATTTTAAGGGCGGTTGTTAAATAACAACCGTCCTTATTTCATTATTTAGGCAGATTTTTAAAGTAATCCTTATCACTCAGAGCTCTTACAGTACATCCGTAACCATTATTAACCGAAGATGATGTTCCGGAACAATAATCCTCCTCAGGCCACGACATACCTTCTGCACCCATTGGCAAAAGTTTACCATTTTTTGTTATTTGAAACATAAAAATATCATGCCCCCAGCGGTTAGGCTTTTTTTGCCAGCCGTTTACATCTATTGCCATAAGAATTTTTCCAACTGTAGCAGAACCCTCACTGCCCGCCAAATTTGGAGCATCAAAAAAAATTGTAGTATTATCAACAGTATTAGAAATAACATCATTTCCTACACATGCCGGATTAGACTTGCCGTTATAGGTTTTATAATTCTTCTGCATAAAGGTACAAAAATTACCTGTACCAATACCGGAATTAGGACAACCGTTTCCCGTATCAGAACCATTACATAGATTGCCCTGCTTATAATATTTAACAAAGTATGGACTTAATTCCTTGCCATTTGCGGCATCGACAACGCCTCCAAGATCCTCCAGTACAACACGTTGGACTACCTGCCCTAGAATTGAATAGGCCTTTTTAAGAGCTGTTTCAAGCTGCTTATTCTGCGTATTATTTACAACCGTTGGCAGTGTCATTGCCGATACCACTCCAATTATGCCCAGAGTTATCAACACCTCGGCAAGCGTAAAGCCAAATCTTAGGCAGGACGCTCTTTTTTCAGCAGCATCCCCTTGTATTCCCTCCCAAATAGCGGTTGCGGAGCTTAAACTACTTGCCCCCCCCCCCCGAAAACCTTGCTATTACTGCGTTTTCCATAATTTAATCTCCTTTTCGCTTTTCTTGGTGCGCTTCTGACAGTTTCAATCCTCTTTTTTCTTTAGCAGTCTTTACTTTGCCGCGCACCTGTGTACTTTTTTATTATAACAGCTCCTTAAAAGATTTTCAACTTGACATTTTTAAAACTAAAAAGGACAATAATTTCGTTAAGGGGGCTTGATTATTATGACTAAAGAAACATTTTTACACGACAAACATGTACAACTCGGGGCACGGATGGTAGATTTTGCAGGATGGCACATGCCTGTTCAGTATACCTCAATTATAGAGGAACACAAGACAGTTCGGGAAAACGTAGGAGTATTTGACGTATCGCACATGGGAGAAGTGTTTGTGTCGGGAAAAGATTCTTTAGCATTCCTGCAAAAAATAGTTCCACAGGATATTTCAAAATTAGCTTATGAAAAGGCTGTCTACTGCCAGCTTCCGAATAAAAAAGGCGGGCTTATTGATGACTTAATTATTTATAAATTAGGGATAAATTTTTATCTTGTAATCTGCAACGCTGCAAGAATTGATGAAGATTTAAACTGGATGGTGAGAAACAAAAAAGGTCTGGATGTCAAAATTGATAATCAGTCGCATAATTATTCGCTGCTTGCAGTTCAGGGGCCGAAAGCAGACGAGCTCTTAAGAACAATGGGGCTTGAAACACATCAGGAATCCTTCACAATAAAACCGGCAGCCATCTGCGGAATAAAACTCTTAATCTCCCGTACCGGCTATACCGGGGAGGACGGATATGAACTTCTTGTTGAAAATGAATTTTCAGAAGAACTCTGGGACAAAATCCTTAAATACGGTGAAGCATTCAATATAAAACCAATAGGCCTCGGCGCACGCGATACATTGAGGCTTGAGGCCGCTCTGCACCTTTACGGTAATGACCTCGATGAGGACACAACCCCTGTGGAGGCAGGACTTGGCTGGTCTATTCCTAAAGATAAACAGGAGGATTACAACGGGAAAGAAATAATTATGGAGCAACTCCAACACGGCGGCAGAAAGAAACTTATCGGACTTAAAATGCTTGATAAAGGTATAGCACGACACGGATATGAAGTTTACAAAAACGGAGAGCGCATCGGAATTGTTACCAGCGGCGGGATTTCACCGACACTCGGTGAAAATATTGCGCTTGCTTATGTAAAAAATAATAAAGATATTTGCACAGGTTCAATTGTTCAAGTTATGATAAGAGAAAAGTTACACGATGCCGAAGTGGTTAAAAAACCATTTATCTGCAAAAAAAACAGAATAAAAATATAGGAGAATAAATAAATGAGTATCACAGAAAAAATTCTTTGTTCCAAATCTCATGAATATATTCTTAAAAATGACGATGGAACATACACAATCGGATTAACAGATTATGCAGTAGAGCAGCTTGGCGACATAGTATATCTGGAACTTCCGGAAACCGGCAGCGACTTTAAAAAAGGTGAAACTTTTGCAACTGTAGAGTCTGTAAAAGCCGCTTCAGAAATTTATGCCCCGATAAACTTTAAAGTTCTTGAAGTGAATGAAGGACTTGCTGATGCTCCGGAAACACTAAATGAGGACTGTTACGAAAAAGGATGGCTGGTTAAAGCTGAAGCAACAGGCGATATTGCAGAACAAAATGATTTAATGGAATACGAAGATTATAAAGAAGAAGTTGAATAATGAAGAATTTTTTAGTACACGATGACAAAACAAGAGCAGAAATGCTTGAAAGTATCGGATTAAAATCTGCAGAAGATTTGTTTAAACAAATCCCGGCAAACGCAAGGGTTGAAAATTTCGGGTTTGAAAAGCCGTTGAGCGAACTGGAAGTTCAAAAAAAAATTAAAGCGCTTGCAAAAAAGAACAAAACTGATGTTATAAGTTTTCTTGGCGGCGGAGTTTACAACAAATTCATACCTGCGTGTATTTCACAGATAGCAAACAGATTTGAATTTCTTACAGCATACACCCCCTATCAGGCTGAAATTTCTCAGGGAACACTACAGGTAATGTATGAATTTCAGACAATGATGTGCAGGCTTACCGGAATGGATATTGCAAACGCAACAGTCTATGACGGGGCAACGGCTTGCGCAGAAGCAATGCTTATGGCTGTCCGCATTCAGAAAAGAGATAAGGTTCTTGTATCGAAAAAACTTAACCCGGAATATTTAAGGGTCATAAAAACTTACGCTTGGGCAGGCGGAATTGAAGTTGAATTATTTGAAGAAATTCCTTCCGCAGCAAAAGATTACGCCTGCGTGCTTATACAAAATCCTGATTTTTACGGTGAAATTACTGAAATAACAAAACCGGAGGATACATTACTTATTGTATGTACAGATATTTCATCACTTTCTATACTTAAACCTCCGGCTGAATACGGGGCGGACATCGTGGCTGGTGATATTCAGGGTCTCGGCATACCTGTAAGTTTCGGCGGACCTCATGCCGGTATTATTGCCTGCAAAGAAAAATACATGCGCCAGATGCCGGGGAGATTTGCCGGACGTACGGTTGACAAAGACGGTAATCAGGCGTTTACGCTCACTATCCAGACACGTGAACAGCATATAAGAAGAGAAAAAGCCACCAGCAACATCTGTTCAAATCAGGCGCTCACCGGACTGTGCGCTGCAGTATATCTCAGTGTCACAGGCGAAAAAGGCTTCCGGCAGACCGGATACCTTTCTGCTAAGAATGCACACAAACTTTTTGAAAAACTATCTGAAATCGGAATAAAAACCCTAAATAAAAATTTCTACAATGAATTTGTAATTGAAGTCGGCAATGCAGATGAATTTCTTGCAAAATTAAAATCCAACAATATAATAGGCGGCTTAAAGCTTGATGATAAAAGGATTCTGGTTGCCGCAACAGAAATGATTTCGGATGAAGATATTGACCTTTACATAAAAAGCCTCTTATAAACCCAAGAGGCCTTTTTATGTTTCTTTATTTTTCCGCTTCAATCTGCTCCTGCCTGCAATTGTAATTGTGATACTGTTAAAATTCTGTCTTTTAATAAGGCTTAACGACTGCCGGCAGTTTTAAACTTTGTACTAAGCTGCTTTTTTAAGAAGCTGTGCAAGAAGTTCAGATGCCGGAGCTACCGGAACTGTCATATATGCGTAAGCTGCTGCTGATAATTTGTTCTGTACTTTAACTTCTTTAACTTCGTTTCTCATAATCTATACTCCTCGTTAATTTTGTATCCCCGTATTTATATAAAAGATTTTTTGATAAAAAAATTGCCTTATTTATTCAATAAGGCTTAACAATTCTTAATATACTATTTATATATACCAGCTATATTGCTTCTTGAAACTGCATATAATCTACCCCGCCTACTGATTTGTAGACATTTATTGCAGAGATGATTGCATCAACAGTATAAGAAACCATAGATTTTTCAGACAAAAGTAGCGATTCTTGAGCCTTAATCAAATCAACCGCAGAGGAGGCTCCAATATCGAACTTTTTATCAGCAAGTTCAAACTTGTTCTGTTCAAGAGTATAGCGTTCTTTACTGCTGTCAAGATTTTTCCGTGCTGTTTTAGCGCTTACAAGAGCATCGTTAACCTCCTGCAGCGAAGTGAGAATTGTTTTTTCATAAATCTGAAGAGCTTTTTGATATTCATACTTTTTGTATCTCAGCATAGCCATTTTTCTTCCGCCGGTGAACAAATCAAGAGACGGCATAACTCCCGCGTTTGACAAAAACGTGTGCTTGCCGAACACGTCAGAAAGCTGATACGCATTAAACCCCACCTGACCGAACACAAGGAATTTAGGCAAAAAGTCACGGCGTGCAACTCTGACATCTATACCGAGTTTTTTAATATAATATTCACTCTTGATTAAGTCCGGCCGGTTCTGTATTGCTTCTGACTGAATATCAAGCGGAAGCTCCGGCAGTTTAACAGTATCAAAGGCACTCCGGCTAATTTCAGTAATATTTCTGTCGCCGAGAATTACTTTCAGCTGATTTTCAAGAACATCCTGTTTTTCTTTGAGGGTGTTTAATTCTTCTTTAAACATTGTCAAAAGCTGTTTTTCAAACAGGACGTCATTAATAGAGCAGAGCCCGCCTTCGTATTTTTTTTCATAAAGCTTGACAGCTTCTGTTTGCAAATCAACAAGCGATTGCTGGTTTTTGATAAGCTTATCCGCTTTTATAAGGTTATAATAATTTGAGGCAAGCGATGTCGTAATAAAAATATAAGAAGCTCTTTCATCCTGCTTAATCATTTCCAGCCGCTGTTTTACGCTTTTTGTTTTAAGGTAATTTTCCCCCCAGATGTCAGCCTCATAGGTCATAGTGAGCGGGAGTAAAAATCGGCTCTGCGAATAATCAGGAATTATAAGATCGCCGAATCTTGTAGTTGCACCGGTAAACTCACGCCCTATCTGTGCACTGATTCCAAGCTGCGGAAGCTGGTCTGAAAATGATAATTTTACAACCTGTTGCGCCTGCTTTGTGGAAGCAGTTGCAATTTTTAAATCCCTGTTATTTTCATACGCAAACTGCATATAATTATTTAAATTTTCATCCTCAAACTTTTTCCACCAGTCGAGATTCATATATTCAATTTTGTCGGCCAGCAGAGGGGCATCTTTTGCATTTACGGCAAGTGCGCCGCAGAACAAAAGCATCAGGGTAATAAATATTTTAACAATTTTCATGCTTCACTTTCCTTTATCATTTAAACCATGCCGGAGTTTAATTCCTGCAAAAGCGGCTTGCTTTAAAACTTTCAACCAGCTGCTTGCAAAATTAAACCGGCTTGTGTTATCATAATAACACAAAGAAAATCATGGAACAACTGGAACTTTTAAAAAGCCGGATAGGAATGAAGCTTGTGCGTATCGGAAAGATGACACGGGCAATAGCAGTCCAGAGGTTCACGGCGCTGGGTTACGAAATCACCCCCGAACAGATGACCGTGCTTGCTGCACTCATTGACCATGACGGACTGTACCAGAGGCAAATCGGCGCTCTGACTCTGAAAGACCGGCCCAATATCACAAGAATCATTAAAATTCTTGAAAAGATGAAACTGGTCACCAAAACACCGGACGTTAACAAAAGAAAAGTTTATAAAATAGCTATCACCAATGAAGGCAGAAAAGTTTTTGACAAAGTAATCCCGACAGCTCTTGAATTATGGCAGAGCACGATAGAAGGGGTTCCGGAAGATGAGCTGCTGATTACACTAAAAGTTTTACAGAAATTTAAAGAAAATTTGGAAAATGAATTAAATATACAGATATAGAGGAAGAATTATGGACGAAAAAAATAAAAACACCCCGGAGGATGATGATTTTAAACCGTTAGACCACGAAAAAATAGAACAAAAAGCGAAAGCTAGAATTAAAATAAGAAAAGAAAAAGCTAAAAAGAACCGCCATGAATATCAGAAGAAAAGGGTAATAGTTCCGACTGCTACCGCAATTGCGTTGGTTCTTCTCGGAATAGGGGCCGCAATACATTCAACATATTTTCAATCAACAGATGATGCATTTGTGGAAGGCAGACTTATTACAGTAGCTCCGCGAGTATCAGGCCCTGTTGTGAAGCTTCTTGTTGATGATAATGACGATGTAGAAGCCGGACAGCTTCTTGTAGAAATAGATCCGACTGACTATGAAGTAAAACTCCACGAAACAGAAGCGAAACTTGCACAGGCAAAAGCAGAATTAAATGTTACAGAAAAAGAAGTTGAACGCGGCGAAGCAAATGTTAACCAGACATTTGAAGATATATCTTCAACCCAGTCAAAACTTGATTTTGCGCAAAAAGACCACAAAAGATACACAGCAATGTATAAATCCGGAATAGTTTCCAAACAGGATTTTGAAAACAGCAAAACCAAACTTGAAGTATCCGAGGCGGAAAACAAAGCCGCAGCCGAACGCTCTGAAGCCGCAAAACATGCTCTTGCATCTAATCAGGCAAAAACAGAATCAATGGAGGCCAATATAAAACGGCTTGAGGCGGAAGTTGAACAGGCAAAATTAAATCTGAAATACACAAAAATCTATGCGCCTCAAAGCGGAAAAGTTTCAGCGAGAAGCGTTGAAAATGGAAATTATCTGCAGGTTGGACAGCCTTTAATGCAGATTGTTCCGAAAGAAGTTTGGGTTGTTGCAAACTTCAAAGAAATTCAGCTTACACACATGAAAGAACATCAGCCGGTTTCTATAAAAATCGACACCTATCCCGGCAAACGCTTCAAAGGTGAAGTTCAGAGCATACAGCGTGCAACCGGCGCAAAATCCAGTCTTTTCCCGCCGGAAAATGCTGTCGGAAGCTATGTCAAAATTGTACAGAGAGTTCCTGTAAAAATTATTTTTAAAGAAGATATTTCAGACTACAACATAGTACCGGGAATGTCTGTTGTACCGAAGGTAAAAGTGAAGTAAGTTGAAAGGTTAAAAGGATGTTAAGTTGAAATGTTAGAAACTATTCAACCCTTCAACCGGTTATAGAAATGTAGGTTAGGCATTCAGCCCAACAACAAAAATCCGAAAATGACTGTTATAATTAAAACCCTTCAACATTTCAACCAAATTGAGGTTTTTAATGTCAGAAAACACTATTACAGAAAAAAAAACAAACCCCTATATAGTTGCACTTGCCGTTTTGCTGCCGTCATTTTTGGCGCTTGCGGCATCTTCCGCCACAAACGTAAGCCAGCCGCACATTGCAGGCTTCTACGGAGCAACTCAATACGAAACCAATACTGTAATTACGTGTTATATAATTTCGGGCGGGCTTATGCTTCCGGTCACAGGGTATCTGGTCAGAACAATAGGTAAAAAACTTTTGATGTATTACAGTATCTGGGTATTTTGTCTCGGTTGTCTTTTGTGTCTGCTTGCACCGAATCTGCAAGCGCTGATTGCCGCAAGAATTATACAGGGTATTGGAAGCGGCTGTATTCTTCCGCTTTGTCAGGCTATACTGTTAGAAGTATTTCCTGAGGAGCAAAGAGGGGTTGCAATGGGTTTATTCGGGGTAGCCGCAATGTTTTCACCGCTTGCAGGACCTTTTTTCGGCGGTTATTTAACCGATAACTACTCGTGGCAGTGGATTTTTATTATAAATATTCCTCTTTGTATGCTGTCTTTTTTGCTGGTAAAACTCTTCGTAAAAAGTGACAAACCCGAAAAACTGAAATACAATAAAAAATTTGATTACGTCGGATACTTTTCTATAGTAATTGCGATGGCGTGTATGCAGATTGTTCTTGATAAAGGGCAGCAGTTCAACTGGTTTGATACAACATGGATTTGCTGGCTCACAGGAATTTGTGTATTCTCATTCGTGCTTTTTTATGTATGGGAACTTGAATACAAATATCCTGTTATTGATATAAGGGTTTTTAAGGACAGAAACTTTTTATTCGGAACAATTGCAAGTTCTTTCATAAACGTAATGATTTATTCTACACTATTGCTTGTTCCTATGTTTGTACAGAGTCTGCTCGGCTATAGCCCTTCTATGTCCGGGTTAACAATGTTTCCGAGAGCAATCATCTGCCTTATCGGGCTGCTTGCAGTCGGAGAAATTTCCAGATTTATAGACAGCAGAGTTCTTGCTTCAATCGGGCTTGTGACAATTGCGGTTTCGTTATTGATGCTTACACAAATGAATACGACATCTTCAATAGAAAGTATCATTTTGCCGAACATATTGCTGTGTATTGGGGTTCCAACAGCCTTTGTGCCAATTACGGCACTTTCTTTCCAGACACTTCCGGCAAGCAAAAACGCAGACGCTGCCGCCCTGCACGCTTTATTTAAAAATATTATCACAGCAATTGCAACATCCGCTTCCGCAACATTCATAGCAAGAGTATCGCAGGTTCACCAGAATTATCTTGTCGGGAATCTTTCCCCGCACAATCCGATATTTCAATATAAATTAGCAGCATTAAAAGCAAAATTTATGCACCTTTACCCGTCTGTTCTGGCCGCAAGGAAAGCTGACGGAATGCTGTACAGGCAATTACAGCAGCAGGCAAGACTTGCTTCATTTTTTGATGTATTTACGGTGCTTGCGCTTTTGTGTATTATAATAATCCCGCTTTTGTATATTTTAAAAGTTAAAAAGCAAAAAGCTTAAGAAAATAAACCTGTACGCAAAGGACTCAGATTTATTTCCTTATATGTTCATTTCTTTCTCTTTTATTGCGTGTAAAAGAGAAAGAAACGAACCAAAGAAAGAGAAAAACGCAAATGTTACAGCGTCGCTGCGCGCCGCGTGATTAAATGGAAGCAGTTGAAGGCTTTGCCTTCAACCTTTCTTGCTCGCTATTGCGACTTTGCCGCACGCTCGCATTTAGACCGGCCTGCAGCCGGTTGCCGAACGTGCACGAAGTGCGATAGTGAGGCTAAAGCGTTTGCCAAAACTTCTGTCATCCTGAATTTATTTCAGGATCTCAACAGAGATACTGAACCAAGTTCAGAATGACATATAAGACAGAAGTTTTGGCAACTACATCCATTCGGACTTTGCGTTGCGAAGCAACGCAGGAAATTAGCGTGTTTCTTTTTCTTGTCTGACGTTCTTTCTTTGCTTGCTTGCCGCCGTTAAACGGGCACGCATACTCCGTATGCTTTTGCCCTCTGGCGGCAATGCGCTTTTCTTCGCAAAAAGAACAAGAATGTCAGTGCGGGGGGTGGTGCTGCACAAGCCCCAAATATAAAAATAGACTTGAGCCTCTTTTGCACAAGTCCATTCCCTTAATCCTTTAGCGTTTTTACAAACTTATAGATTAAACGCGCCAAATCATCATTACTGTTTATAATTTCGTGTAACTCGGACTTAATATCATTAAGACTTTTAAGATGCTCAAATGTAAAAAGCCCCTGAGGCTTAACCTCCAGAATTTCACAAATCTTTTCCAAATTCTCCGGCTTAGGATATGAAACACCGTTTTCTATACGCCAGTAATTAGCCGGATGAATATCTAATTGTTCTGCAATATATTCCTGCGAAAGATTTCTCTGTTCGCGAAGTTCTTTTATTCGTTTTCCGAGTTGTTTTTTCAGTTCCATATTTTATATTTAAACCGAAATTTACGGAATAAGTTATTATATAATATACAGTGTTTTTTATTAATCTTGACATATTATACAAAATATACTAATATAACATGCAGTAATAGTATTCCAAAATTGCATTTTATACAGGAGAGCCTATGAAAAAGCTATACGGTTTTACTCTCGCCGAGGTTTTAATTACTCTCGGGATAATTGGAATTGTAGCGGCAATGACACTGCCGGCGCTGATTCAGAAAAACAAAAGAGCCGAACTTCAAAACGGTTTAAAAACAGGATACTCATTATTACAACAGGCGCTGCAAAGAATGAATGCCGATAACGTCTACCCTGTAATTCCTGCAAACTATCCTTACAGAACTTTTAAAAGCGAATTTATTAAATACTTTGATAACCCTATTGATTGCAAATGGGGCGGAGATCAAGGAACAACCAATTCCGTTTTATGCGGCGCAGGCAAAACCATAACAGGCGATAACGGTTCAACAAGCCAGTTAATTCAAAATATATACAAAACTTACAATAAAGCTTCCAATTCAATAAGTTCAGTACCGCTAGATGACGGACAATTTGTGATGAAAAACGGTATGCTTGTGATGATAGAAAACTATAGCAGTTATATATATATTACAATAGACATCAACAGTATCACTAAAAAGCCGAATATCTGGGGACAGGATTTGTTTACATTTCAGATAATATCGGACGGGAAGCTTATGCCAATGGGGGCAGACGGAACAAATTACAAAGCAGAGGATTACTGTTCAAAGACATCAACAAATACCATGAACGGAATTGCCTGCACTCAAATGGCACTTACAGATGAGAGCTACTGGGACGGTATTTAACCCGCTGTGTCAAGGGCATCATAAGCCTTTTTAATTTCTTGAATATCCTGCCACATAAACCATTTCGGGCTGCCCTTTTCGTGCGAATCGTTGCGTAATAAATAAGACGGGTGAAAAATCGGCATCATTTTGCTTCCGAAAGGGCCGTCAAACCATTTCCCGCGGACTTTTGTAATTCCTGTTGAGGTATTAAGCATAGAAGATAATGCAACTTTTCCGCAAAGCAGAATAATCCGGGGTTTCAGAATTTCAATCTGTGCATCAAGATAAGCCCTGCAAGCATCCTTTTCTTCCGGAAGCGGATCTCTATTCTCAGGCGGGCGGCATTTAAGAGTATTGCAGATATAAACATCCTTATGACGGGAAAGCCCGACAGATTCAAAAATTTTATCAAGAAGCTGGCCTGCTTTTCCGACAAAAGGTTCACCTTTTTGATCTTCATAATACCCTGGGGCTTCGCCGATAAGCATCATTTTATGATTAGGAACCCCGCCGGAAAAAACGATATTCGTACGGGTTTGGCAAAGCGCACACTTGTCGCAGTATTCGCACATCTGACGAACTTCTTCTAAATCTGATTCAATACTCATATAAATCCTTAATTGTCAGATAAAAAATAACATAAAAAATTATTTTAAACAAATAATTTTTACATAAAATATGTTATCGGAAGAAAAATACCCTCGCCCTTTGCGGGAGAGGGAAGAATTTCTTAGCGAACAATGGTGAGCTTAGAAATTCGGGTGAGGGATAACTTATTTTATCGGGGCTTGTGCAGCCCCAAACCCTGCACCGGATATTCTTTCTTTTTGTTGCGATGCAAAAAGAAAG
Source organism: Candidatus Gastranaerophilales bacterium (assembly GCA_944325705.1). Classification (GTDB taxonomy): domain Bacteria; phylum Cyanobacteriota; class Vampirovibrionia; order Gastranaerophilales; family Gastranaerophilaceae; genus Scatousia. The sequence goes on along the minus strand of CALVBB010000025.1, from coordinate 5,399 downwards.
AATATCGGCTAAAAAAGAAAAAACACGCTGTTAATCCAGCGTTGCTTCGCAACGCAAAGACCGAATGGATGGAGTTAAATGCTGACGCATTTTAACCTTTTTAGCCTCACTATCGAACTTCGTGCACGTTCGGCGACCGACCACAGGTCGGTTTTAATGCGAGCGTGCGGCTCTGCCGCGATAGCGAGCAAGAGAGGTGAAAAGCTTTGCTTTTCACAACAGCCATTCTATCTTGCAATGCGCTAGCATTGCTGTTTCTTTTGCGTGTTTTTCTTTTTCGGTTCACTTTTTCTTTTTTCTTCGCAACAAAAAAGAAAAAGTGAACATAAAAAGGAAGTTGGATAACTTCTCTCTCCTTCCGATAACATGTTTTATGTTTTTATATTACAATGTAAGTAAAAGTTATCAAAAAAAGGAGAGAACTATGTTAACTAAAAATTCATCAGTAAAAACAACTTTTTCAGGTGTTGATTTCTCTAAATATTCTTCAAAAACATCTGAATTTGTAAAAGAATTTTCAAAAAGAGCAAACCAGAAAGGACACTTTCTCAACTGGGTTAACCTCCCGCAGGAACAGTTGAAAAGATTAGACGACCTTTATTCCATGGTTGACACATTCAAAAAACAAACAGGCGCTAAAAAGTTAAGCGTTATGGGTATCGGCGGTTCAAAACATACTGTAGAACACATGCTCGGCATCAACGGACTTAACGTCCGCCACGACTCTGTAGAATTCTATTCAGACGTCGATTCAATCAGCCTTGAAAGATTTCTCTACAGGCTGGGTGACATCACTGAAGCTAACTTTATGATTGCTTCAAAATCCGGTTCGACTTTTGAAACTAAAGACGGTTTCTTAAGAGTTCAGGAAATGATGATTGACGCTTACAAAGCAAAAGGCCAGTCAGAAGAAGAAGCTAAAAAATCCGCAGCAAAACACTTTATCGCAGTAACCGACGCAAATGCAGAAAAAAGCGAACTCAGAAGAACATCAAATTCTGAAGGCTGGATTGGCGACTTATACATCCACGATGACGTTGGCGGAAGATTTTCAGCATTCGATGACCACGCTTTATTCACCCTTATCTGGGCAGGGCTTTCTAAAGAAGATATGACAAAATTACTGAATTCCGCTCAGGAAATTTCAGAATTGTCACTCTCTGATGATTTGGAACTCAACGACGCATTGAAAGAAGGTATTTTCTGGGCTGATGCTAAATTAAACGGAATTGAAGCATCTGTTCACCAGTATATGGGTTCTATGTTTGAAAACACTGTTTACTGGCACGCTCAAATGCAAAATGAATCAGTAAAAGATACTCTCAAACAGGTTGCCAAGGTTCCTGATGCTATGCACCACAGTGCAGAAGCACACTTCAACCCTGCAAACAAACTCGTATTTGCTCTCACAGTTCCTGTAGACAAAGGCGTTTGCAGAGAAAATGCCGACGCATACATCGAAGCACTAACAAAATCTTACGAAATCACAGGCGCATTCTTCAGAGAAGACGTTGAAACTTCTAAAATGGGCTTAACACCTGAAGCTGCGGGCGCTATGACTCAATTAAGAGCATTCGCAACAGTTTATCAGGAAATAGTTACCGCTGTTATGACAGGCAAAGAATTGCCGGAAGTTCTTGACAGTGTACTTCAGCCGCACGTTGAATTCTACAAAAAGAATCTCAAAGGCGGAGTTGTTGTTCCGGGAAGAATTTCTAAGTAGTTATTAAAAGTTGTGCCCGCAAGATTTCGGGCGGACAAAATTACGGCGGCGGACTTTTGTCAAAAAGTCCGCCGTTCTTATTATTGACATCAAAATTTACGCAATGTACCATAAAACATTATGACAACCAATTTTGATTTTTTACAAAAAGTAGACAAAAATTTATACGAAATAATAGCGGAAGCCGAAAAATTATACAGGGACGAATATTTTGAACAATGTATGACACAGACCAGACGCTTTGGTGAAAATGTATGCAAAAAAGTTCTTGGTGCCGAGCGGGCACCTGATGCAACGTTTGACGAAATGCTTGCAACTCTTAAAGATAAAACAACCGGTGAGGAACAGGAAAAAGAGTTTCTGGACGATTTGTATTTTCTAAAAAAAATCGGCAACACATCAACTCACGCTTCCGTTGTGAATAAAGACGGAATAAAAGCTCTTGAATGCCTGCAAAGAGCTTTTGAAGTTGCGATAAATTATTCCGTATATGCAAGAGGAGCAAGCCAAAATATTTTGAAAAAACGTTATGATACAACACTGCTTGTGACGGGCCAAAAAGAGAAAAAAACACTTGCAGAAAAATATGCAGAAGAAAAAAGAAAAGTTACACGCGCTGAGAATAAAATAACACCTTCCAAAAAGAAAAAATCTCAGGTTTATTCGATGAGAACCTCAACCCCGAAAAACAAATTTCCGTTCTTCTGGTTCTTTGTCGGAATATCCTCAGCAATTTCGCTTGGAATGATACTTACACTTTTTCTTATAGTGAAATTTTAAAAAAAGCTTTTCGAGGAAGTTAAAACCGGCATAAAAACCTTTTAAACTTGACAAAAAATACTATAAATGTAGTATAATTATTCTGTTCATTTATTGATGAATTTTACACCGGCAAAATTTTGCATCCGCTTGTTACAGACCTGGAACAAAGAAAGCGAGGCTTTATGATGAAATAGAATTTACTATCCACATAATCATTGCTATAACAATAAATATAATAGCAATTATAAACAAAACTCCGGCCGATATTAATCCTATAGAAAATATTACGTTATAAATAGCATTTATAAACTCTGGTATCTTAATATTAATGTTTAATTTGAAATTACGGAACTTCTTTTCGATTAGATACTTTCTTAGCAATATTTCAAGTATTGTAGCAAAAACAAGAAAAACTAATACTAGCCCTGCCAAAAGTATCATGGCAAAGTCGACTGAGCCTAAAGCTAACGCATCATTATGACTTGGCGATGGATAATCAGTTGTTTTATAATTTATAATCAAACGAACTAAAACATAAAACCATAGTGCCGATATATTCGCAAAAAAATATTTTCTGAAATCTAGGAAATTCACACGGCAATAATATTACAAAGACATAAAAAAAGAAAGGAAAAAATAAAATGTCAAATTTTTTACAACAATATAATGATGCTTATAAATTTTACAAAGACAAGGAAGAACAAAAAGAATTTAATGATGAAATTGTAAACAAAACATGGCATTATCAAAAGAAATTTGGTTTTGAAACAAGCCAAAGACAAGGACATGAATTCTGGAACAATGAAGCTGACGCATTTAAACACGCATTTCTAAGTGCTAATTTATACTTTAAATATGGAAATATAGGAAGTAAAGCGTTTGGCATAGGACATGAAAACCAAACTCCAAACAATCCACAAGGTGAATGGAATATGGACTCTTGGAACAATCATCAAGGGCGTGAAATCGCAAGTGAAATTCAAAAAGAGTATGGAGATAAATTTATGAAACTTTCACAACAACAGCGAGATGATATTATTGCTGATAAAGTTATGCAGAGAATGCGCAACGGACAACTAATAACGAATCCGAATGACCAAAGAAAATATACCGGTATCCCGGAAAATATTGTTAATAGTATAAAAAATATCCAGGAAGCTAAACTTCCATTTACCCCGACGAGAGGCATCGGAGGCATTTACAATAACGGTATTCCGGTTGGCTTCGCAGCTGATATAGATATTAACAGCCTTGCGCAACAATTTGGATTGCTGTCTTTTAATTTGGAAATGCCACAACGCATTCAGACGCGAAACAACCAATCAGGTTTGTCGGGCTATACAAACCCGTTAACCGGTAATAACCGTATATTTACAAGAGAAGATGTTGGAGCAATGTCGTCTGATGAATTTGAAAAATACCAAAAAGAAATTGATGCCCAGATTAAATCAATGGGAGGCACAATGCCGACCAATAGTGATTTACAGAATGAAGCAATGACAGGAGGAGGAGTTATATATGTAAATTCTTACACTCGCTCTGACGGTACTGAAGTTAAAGGTTACTATCGCAGTAGACCAAAATTTTAAAATGTAATGTGGCATTCTTGTAAAACACGAATGTCGCATTTTTCTAACAACCCAAAAAGACCGCCTGAACAGTCTTTTCTTTAAAATCTGGGCGGTACGTGACTCGAACACGTGACCCCCACAATGTCGATGTGATGCGCTACCAACTGCGCCAACCGCCCATAATTTTTATTTAATTTTCAGGTTTTTGGCTTGTTGGTAGCTTGCGCTACCTTCCCTCCACTTTTCGATACTCAATCGAAAAGCGGAGCCTTGCCAATCGCCCTCCAATTTATTTAATTTTCAAACTTTTGGCCTTTGGTCGGTTATCCTATCTTACGCCTCTGAATCAATCGAAAATCAGAGTGTTTGCCAATTACTATTATACGCTTTTGGTTTAGCATGGCTGAAATGTGACATCAGCTTTCCAATACCATTGCGCATTTTTACTATTGGATTTGATTTATGGTAAGGCTTTGCCGGCACAAACTTATCTTCCGCATTGGCGAAATACAATTTTGTTACAGGAACTTTCGGGGCTTCAAGCTTTAACGGCTCAAGCGCCGATGTAATAGTTGAAACAGGATTGTTTGATATACCGAAAATTTTACCCATAAACGTTTCTCCTGATATGTAAAAAAGGCGACACCCGGATTCGAACCGGGGGTAAAAGCTTTGCAGGCTTCTGCCTTACCACTTGGCCATGTCGCCTCAGCCTGTTCTTTTATGATAAATAAGACACAACTCAATGTCAAGATAACCAACAGCACAAATTCTATTTTCGCTTCACAAATTCAATATCATAACCGAGTAAATCCGCTATCATCTCTATTTCGGCAAATTTTATAGTTTCGCTGCGCAGTTTTCGTGAAAGATTATTCATTGTAATTTTCTTGTTCTTTTCTTTTGCAAGTCTGTCCGCAACCTTGGTTAATGTTACGGCTTCCGAGGCTAATAGAATTTTTACCCGCTGATTTATATTCATATCGTAATTATAATGGATATTACACTTTCCTGACTCTGATGATATATTTATAAGGATTATTATCGATAAATCAACTATAACAATTAGAAAAATTAAGAAGTATTTTAGATTAACAGCTTGAATATTCTTAAAAAAACTGTTATTATAATAAAAAAGGAGGAAATTTATGGAAAACACAACTATAGCTTCAAAACTCAGAAAAAGGGGAGGGTAGATTTACTTCCGCTCAGGACAAGGGTTTCTGGCACACTTTTTTAGAAAATATTAAGCGCTTTGATTTTTTCAAATCTTTTTCCATTGCGGGCGCTAATGACAAAGAGATTCTGAACAGTCACAACTATTGTGAGACGCAACGATTTAC
>CALVBB010000024.1 GCA_944325705.1 Candidatus Gastranaerophilales bacterium | reverse complement strand
AGCGTAAGTTCAAAATAGGCTCTACCGACTGAGCTAAAAACAGAGTTGACAAGTGAATAAAGTTTGAGGGCGTTTAGCTCAGTTGGTAGAGCGTCTCCCTTACAAGGAGAGGGTCAGAAGTTCGAGTCTTCTAACGCCCAAATAAAAGGAGTAACACTGGTTGCTCCTTTTTTTATAAGTAACAAAGAGATGCTGAAATAAATTCAGCATGACATACAGGGCGAAACTCCTAAAAAATTTTTCAACTTAATATGAGAGGCATCGCAAGGGACGTTGGCAGGGAACCCACAAATTTGATAAAGTATCAAATTTGAAGGGGGGCTGCGCCCGCCCAAAAAAAATTAAAAATAAAATACATAAACCGTCGCAAGGGGCGTTGGCGCAGTTGGTAGCGCGTGACACTGGCAGTGTCAAGGTCAGGGGTTCGAATCCCCTACGCTCCATTTTTAGTTTTCAAACAGGTCATAAAAGTGGAAAAATTGGAACGGCGCAAGGGGGGTAAGTTTTTCTAAAAAGCTTACAAACTCTTTTTGCATAACGTCAGCTAGTTCTGATTTTGGTGCGTCGGAGATAAATTTTTTCAGGTAAACTTTTGAATTATCTCCTTCTCTAAGTGCGCATATAAAATAAACCGGACATTCCATAAGCTTTGCAAACCTGAAAGTGCCCGCCGGAAACTGTACTTTTTGTCCGAAAAGTTTTTGTTCGGTATTTGTGCTGTTTTTTGAGGTTCTGTCGCCTGCAATAAAAACAAGTTCTCCGCGGGCAAGTTTATCTTTAATTTCAATTGATGTTTCTATACTGATTTTTTCAACAGGATAAGTTGTAAACGGTACATTTATCTCAATTTTTTTCATAAACCCGTTGAAGATTTTGCTCTGTTCAGTTGCTATAAAAATGTTAGCCGGAAGATTGTATTTATTAACCAGCGCGCGCAGAACATTTATATTTCCTAGATGTGAAAAAATTAAAAATGCACCGTGAGATATAATTTCATCAAAGTATATTTTATCTTGTCCGCTGTTAAAAATAATGCGGCCGGTGTCATAATTTCCTGAAAAAACTTCCATGTTATCAACAAGAGAAAACGAGTATTCCAGAAAATGCCGGAATTTATTGTATAAAGATGGTTTAAGCCCGATAATTTCAAGGTATTTTTTAGAACATCTGCGGGCTTCTTTTGCACCTAAAAATGCGAAAAATGTTACTATAACTGCAACAATACGGACAGCTTTCCGCCCGAGCATTTTGTATATAAGCCATGTTATATAGAGGCGTTTTTCTCCTGCAGCCTGTTCTTTTGCCTGATACCATTTCATCGGGCGTCCTCCTCCTGTTGAGGATAGTTAAATATAAGACTTGTGAGGTAAGATGCAGTGAGCCCGGCAGAGAGAATGAAACCCAGAGAACTGATAAGTTTAAAGCTTGTGCAGGCAAGAAGCAAAAATGAGAAAACCGTAGTTGCGCAGGAAAGCAGTACGGCATCAGATGAATTTTTAACCCCGCCGGCCCTGAATACCGAGTAATCAAGTCCGAAACCGATTATCAAAAATACTGCAAGTATATGGAACAAACTTATAGGTTCTCCAATAATATTTACAAGTCCGATTGCAAATGCTGATGAAATTATTGAAGGTGCAAGTATTTTTGCGGCAGTGAGCGGTTTATATATAAAAGAAAGCAGTAAAAATACAAGCACAAACACGGCCGGCAGAATTTTTACACACGAAACTCTGCAGTTTTTAATTCGTTCGGAAATATCTTTTTGAACATTAACGTATTTGCCGCCGTTTTGCTCAATGATTTCCGGCCGGTTGAAATCATACAGAACCATAACAGATGTGTTTTCACTGACCAGAAAGTCTGCAAACGGAGAATTTTTATCAAATTCCAGATAATTTTCAGAAGGTTTTTCTGTGAGAAGCTTATTAATTTCGTCTTTTGTCAGAAAAGTTGCGTAATTAGATAGTGAGTGTTTGTAGAGTTTTTGACGCAATTCAAAATTCTTTTTCTGCTGTTTTTCAGACGGGATAAATTTGCTGAGTGCCTGATAGTTATTCACGTCAAGATTTTTCGCAATCCTCTCTTCTTTAATGAGAATGTCCTGAATATTTTTGCCTTCCACAACAGCAAACGCAGTTTGCTTGTTTCCGCCGGTTACAGAGGCAAAAAGTTTTTCCGCAGCAAGAAGTTTTTTTGAAGGTACGTACATGTTTTTAATATCGTCGTTAAATTTTAGAGAAATCATTCCAAATGCTGCAACAATAACAACTGTAAGTGCAATAAATTTTTTTGAAGTATCATCTGGATAAAAGTTGATGATTCGCGGCGAGTATTCAAATTTTAAAAGCGGATAAAAAAGTACAACTATTAAATAAACGCAGAGCAGTCCTGTCATTGTAAATACAGAAATCTGTTTTAAAAGTTCAACGCCTGAAAATAGAAGCACTGCAAAGGCGCTTACGGTTGTAAGCATGCTGACGGTAAGGCTTTTTATTATTTTGGAGAGGTCTTTTTCTATAAAATAGTGGAGTGAGTAATCAATACAAATTCCGAGCAGAGTTGTTGAAAAAACAAAGGTCAGAACATGAATTTTGTGGAAAATTATCGATGCTGCAAAATAGCCTGAGAGCATTCCAAAGCCCAAGCTCACTGCAATAGGTATCAGAAGTTTTATATTCCTGAAATAGTAATAGCACAGCCATATTATAAAAATTGAGGACAGCAGACAGATAATGTTTATTTCTGTCATGGAATTTGAACTTGCATAATAAGAGTGCACAGGAGTTCCTGTGAGATAAATCTTGCATTCCTCCGTAGAAAGTTTGTCCTGAAGCCTCACAAGATTTTTAATTTTATCATTTAAGAGTTCCGGTGAAAGCGCTGTATCGTTTTTTATTTTGAGAGATAAAAATTTATAATATTTTCCGTTCATCTCAAATTCATCAGGATTTTCTGAACCGAGAGATTTTATGTAATCGGTAAACAGCATGAAAGGGTCTTCATTCAATGGCAGCAGCATAAATCCTACAGGATCGTAAAGTCTTGCAAAAGCCTCCCCTTCAACCGTGCTGAAGGAGTTTTGTTCAAGCTTTCTGGCGGTTTCTTTTGAGAGAAGATTTTTGCTGTATCTTGAGTATTTTTCAAGAAGTTTTGCTGTGTCAAAATTTTCTGTTTCAAATATTGTTTTATCGATTGCGTTATAGAATTCTGATGCTGTTTCACTGGCCGTTTCCGGTGTTTCCGCTTCAACCAGAACATTGATTTTTGAAGAGTAGCGTCCGCTTAATTTAACGATTATGTCATCTGCAGAATTGTCGGAAAATACTGCTTTTAAAATATTTGTTTCAGTTTTAGCAGGATGTGTAAATACAAACGCGCCTGCTGCTATAAAAATTAAAATAAATAAAATTTTTAAAAATACTTTCATACTTTCCTAATCTAAAAATTTACAATGACTTGCAGCCTGTGAAGTTTATTTTTGTACTTCCGCTTTTGAGTGTATTTATTTCAATTGTGCTGATATAATTTGAGCCTGTGATAATAATATTTTCCATAACAGCGCCGGCTTTTGAGGATGATTTCGGTTTAAGTGCAAGCGTCCAGTTCACGCCATTTTTTAAATAAAATAAATCGAAGTTTCTGTTAAGATATGAGTAATCTTTTCTGGAAACAGCAGTTATAATATCTGTTATGTGTTTGTTCTGACCTTTTGTGTATTCGGTGGTTGTTTTAACCGGATAAAGGGTTTCAAAAACGACTCCAGAATTTGCGTTAAGCTTAAAATTTCCGCCGGATTTAATGTAAGCTTTTGAATTCGGAATAGTTTTTGTCTGGGAGAATGTGCATGAAACTTTTTTATATTCAGGAACAAAGATTTTTGAGGCCTCGGACGGGTGCTGAAATACTACATCCTGTCCCGATACAAAGCTCCCTGTTAATAATAAAAATCCTGTTACAATTAAAACGGCAAATTTTTTCATAATTAAAGCTTACAACAAGCAAGCTTTTCTTTCAAACGTTCCGGTGCAGAATAAATACTTTCTTTGGTAAGGTTGTTTACGCATATCTGCATTGATTTTGCTTTGAAAACTTTTTCTCCGGTGTCAGCGTCAAAAATTAAGTATTTTATAATCATACAGGGCTCAATTTCTTCAAGTGCTGCAACAACACGCAGCTTCTGATTAAATGTGCACGGCTTGATAAATTTTACCTCCATTGTCGCAACCGGATACGAAACTCCGTCCGCACGCATGTCGTCATAATCGTAACCGATTTTTGAAAGCAGATTACATCTTGCGGTTTCAAGGTATTTTATGTAATTCCCGTGCCAGACCACGTTCATAGGATCAAGGTCATAAAACTGTACTTTTATAAATGTTTCTGCTTCAAGTTTCATAGTTCACCTCTGCTGAAAAGCTCTTTTACCTGTTTATAACAAATATACCTGAAGAAAATAATTTGTCATCCGACAGGTAGGCAAAATCCAGCGATTTTTCTTTTAAATTAAGTTTTAATTTAATTTTATTTTCAGGTTTCATAACATTTGAAAATTTAACCTTTTTGATTTGGTTGTGCGGAAGCGAAATTCCGAAAACATCTTCAGCAAAGAATTTTGCATAGTAAAGCTGAACAACCCCTGGAATAACCGGCAACTTATCGAAATGTCCGTTAAGAAAGTTTGAATTTTCTCTGAACAAAAGTTCGACCTCTGCTGCCTCAGAAGCCGATTGACGCGAAAAAATAAACGGATAAGAAATATTTACGCCGAAGATTTTTCTTAGTTTCATAGTGTCGATTTTCCCGCTCATGTTTCTTGGAATTTCATCCAGAATACGCCACTTTTTCGGAACTATTTCACTGAATTGTAAAAGGAAATGCCGCAAATCAGACGCCTGAATTTCAACGTCATCAGTTACAACCGCACAGCAAAATTTGTCATCGTACACAAAACATCTGCAGTCTTTGACTGATTTATGTTTTTTCAGGTTGTTTTCCATTTCGTCAAGCGAAATTCTTTTCTCCTGAATTTTAACAATCCTGTCAGAGCGTTTTTTTAAGATAAATTTATTTTCAGAAAGTTTTTCGACAAGGTCATTTAGAATAACCTCTCTTTCAGGGAAAAATTCAGACTTAACAATAATTCTTCCGTCGTAAGCCGCGTCAACTTCCACATCTGAAAATACATTAAAAATATCGCCGCCCCGTTTCCATCCGATGTCGCCGGTTTCGGTACTTCCATATATGTCAATGACGTCCGTAAATCTGCTGTAATAATCATAAAGTTCCGGCTTCATTTTCGCTCCGGCAAGAAAAATTCTCTCAGGCGGATATTCAAACTCAAAATCGTATTTTGCAAGCTTTTCCATAAATGAAGGAGTCGAAATAAGAATATATTTATCTTTAATATTCAAGTGCTCGGGGAATTCGACTTTTTTACGGTTAATCTTGAACCCGCCTAAGAAAGGCAGAATGAAATTAAAAGTTATCCCGAAACTATGTGCGGAAGATGTAGTCGACGCTATAATATAATCCCCTGAAAGATTAAATTCATCAATAATGGATTGAGCTTCCGCCTCAAAATTATAAATAGTTTTCATAATATTTTTTGGCACACCGGTAGAACCTGATGTAAAAAGGTTTATCTGAATTTTATCAGCATCAAAATCACCTGAAAAAGCACCGCTGCAAGCCTGCGGAGCATCAGGCAGAATATACTCAAAATCAAGCAAAGAAAGACGGGTTCTATCTGTCAAAAGATAAATATTTTTCCGCGCAAAAATCGCCGCAAAAAAGTTCACCGCGAAATCAAAATAATTCTCGCATAATAATACGACATTTTCTTTTTCAGATTTTTTAAACTCCTTTGTCTGCCCCGCAACGTATCTTTTAAATTCGCCGAACGTCATATCTGGATTTACAAAAACCGTCCAATCGTCATATTTATCAGTAAAAAATTTTTCTAAAATCATTTTTGATACTTTTTCCTTAAAACTACTCTCACAATATATTCAACCGCAAACATAGTTCCTAATGCAAGATAAGAAATAAATCCGTTATAAAGTGCCCACCATTTTTCCGCCATAAAGACTGTTGCGATTGATATAGAAAGGTTCAAAAAACAAAAAACGCACCACACATACGTTAATCTGCGGGTATAACTTCTCGTGAAATCATCCAGCGTGCCGCCTTCAAGCATTTTTGCAAATTTTTGAATAACGGTTTCTTCCGAAAACGACGACACAAAAAACACCATAAAAGCTGTAAAATTAGCAATCACAGGATAAAACTTTACCGCAAAAAACTGCGTATAATGGAATAACAAAATTACGCAAAGTGTTAAAAAAAACGGAAGGACAAATCTCAATTTCATTTCAACAATTCTTCAATTGCGTTAACAACATCTTCAACTGTGCGGATTTTCTTAAAGTTTTCCGGTGCAATTTTTTTATCGGTGAAATATTGCAGCTTAACAGCAAGGTCAACAGCATCAATGCTATCAAGTTCAAGATCATCAAAAAGATTTGCTTCAGATTTAATTAAATCCGCGTTGATTTCAAAATCATCAACAAGAATTTCCGTTAATTTATTCAAAATTCCTTCGTGTGTAAAATTCTTACTCACCAATGTTACTCCTGATAAAATCTGCGATTGTTTTTACGGAATAAAAATACTCGCTGTTTTCTTCTTTTTCGGAAGACAATGTTACATTATACTTTTTTTTCAGCGCCATACCAAGTTCAAGCGCATCAATGGAATCCAGTCCGAGTCCGTCATTAAAAAGCGGCTCATCATCCTGAATATCTGAAGGCTTGATATCTTCAAGCTCCAGGGATTTTATTATTAATTCTTTAATTTCGTTTTCCAGAGTCATCTACTTAATTCCTTTAATAAATTTATACCCCAAGTGGAAATTAAAGTCAATTTATACATTCTTTTATGCGGGCGGTTATGTGGTTGCGGAGTTTAATATCAGTGAGTTCCGGCGGGAAATCCGAAAGTTTTATCTCAGGCATAACTGTTAATTTGTAATTCACCGGTTTTGCTCCTGCATCAAGCGGAGAATGTTTTTTTATAAGAAAAGGATAATCCGTCTCTATCCTGACCGGAACAATATCCACACCTGCTGCAATAGCAATTTGCGCGGAACCTTTATGGTATTTTACATTTTCTCCCGGCATAGTTCTTGTTCCTGTAGGAAAAATTACAATATTATATCCGTCTTTTAATGCTTCTGTTGCGGATTTTTCAAAAACTTCCGGCTCAACATCATTAATTATATAAAGTGATTTCACGATATTTCTCATAAAAGGATTTTTTAAAAGGCTTTTTTTTGCAAGACAAAGTGAGGGCGGCATATTTCCTATTAAAAGGATTATATCAATAAAACTCGGGTGGGAAGCAACAACCACCTTTCCTTTTATATCACCCAGATTCCCGTCAACATGAATATTAATTATGCCGGAATTTTCCATAACAAATATAAAAAATTTCCACGAACTGCGGATTACTGTTGCAAATTTTCTACGGCGATTTTTTCCTTTGTAAAACATGGCTAATACAGGAAACATAACGCAGCCTATGAACATTGCTCCGATTGCAAAAAGTGACATCTCAAGTATTACAAGAACAGCCCTTAAAATCTTCATCTTCGTTTAACCATATACAAATCACTTACAAATTTGTCTGTTTTTTCTTCCAGAAAGTCTTTCAAGTCCTCAAAGCCATCACGTGAAGGCAGATTTTCGGAATTATCACACAATAAAAATTTACCGTCTTTTTGAGGCGTTGTCAAAACAGAAATACTTTTTACCCCGCCGAGGCTTTCTGTGTAGCAAAACAGAGATTCTCCCGAAACCACACTCTCAAGAAATCCTGCCGAAAGAGTTTTTTCTCCGGCAGAAATTGAATTGTAGGCGGTTTTAATCTTTTCTAACAAAGAAAAAAGCCCGACCGTCGCGTTGTGGACGGATGAACTAAAACCGGCAGGAGAGACTTCGCCGTCTTCTTCTCTCTGCGCGATAAGTTTTTCAACACGTTCAATATCGCCGTAACAGGAGGCAAAAACGAGGTTCGGATTTGTGCCGTTTTCATAAGCCTTATAGAGTGTATAAAGCCCTGCTCGCCCGAACTTATTAAGCTTTCTGCGCAGAAGCATCGGTATAAATGAAACATCAATTTCATCACCGTATATATAAGAAAACTTTTTTATATCAAAAATAACTTCATTCATGCTATTATATTAACACAGAGGAAAGATGATTACGATAACAAAAACAGGTGCAATTTGTTCACTGGGAGAAAATTCAGAAGAAATTTTCTCAAACGGTGCTGCGGGAAAGCTTCCGGACCTCAGGATTACGGCAGAACTCCCTGAAATCACGGATGATAAATATAACCTCCGCTGCAACAGGCTTCTTCTGCACTGTGTTAATCAGATGAAGCCCGACCTTGAAAAATTTTTAAACAAATACGACGGAAAAAAAATCGGTATCGTCGTTGCAACCACAAACACAGGGATTGACAAGTTCGAAGAGACCAAAAATCCCGAACACCTAAAAATGAGCAATCCTGCGGAATTTCTAAGAGATTACCTCAAATTGGAAGGCTTTTTCTGCGGGGTATCAACGGCATGTTCATCAGGAATAAAAGCATTCTCAACGGCGAGAAAACTTATCAATGCAGGCATTTGTGATGCCGTAATAGTCGGCGGAACGGATGAGATTTCAAAATTCCCGCTTGCAGGTTTTACGGCACTTGAAGTTTTATCAAAAGAACGCTCAATCCCGTTGAGCAAAAACAGAAAAGGCATGAATATCGGAGAAGCCGCAGCCTTGTTTCTTGTTGAAAAAGATGCCGCGGACGGAATAAAAATCTTAGGTATCGGCGAAACATCCGACGCCTACCATGCAGCAACCCCTGATCCGGAGGGTACTCAGGCGGCAAACGCAATGAAAGCCGCACTAAAAGAAGCAGGATTAGTGCCTGAGAAAATTGATTACATAAATCTCCACGGCACAGGTACCGTTTCAAATGACTTAATGGAAGCAAACGCTGTTTATAAAATATTCAAAGACAAAGTTCCGGTGAGCGCCACAAAACCGATGACAGGACACTGCCTCGGCGCGTCAGCCTCCATTGAAACCGCGCTTTGCTGCATTATGCTTGAAAAAGGTCAGGCTTTCCCGCACATTTACGATGGCGAATACGACCCGAAACTCCCGCCGCTCAAGCTTGTACAAAAAAACGATACAACAGAACGCCTCAATTATATTATGTGCAACGCCTTCGGCTTTGGCGGCACAAACGCAGTTATGATTCTAGGAAAATAAATGAAATACGATTTAGAAAAAATATTACCGCATAATCACCCGATGATACTCATTGACGACATTGAAGAAATCAATCTCGAAAATGGCAGCGTCACAACCACAGTCACAATCCGCGAGGACAGCATTTTCTTTGATAAAGAACTCGACGGAATATCTTACGTCACAGGAATTGAATTTATGGCGCAGACAATCGGGTGCTATTCTCATTTCAAATCCGGTGAAGAAGAACCATCCATCGGATTTCTCCTCGGAACGCGCTCTTACAAATGCAATATCGACAAATTTGAAAAAGGAAAAACCTACACAATTAAAGCGGTTGAAATTTTCGGCGACAATGAACTTGTTTCCTTTGAGTGTTTTATTTATAATAATGATATAGAGTGCGCAAAGGCAGCGGTCAACGTCTACAAGCCCCAAAACGCCTCTGATTTCCTGAATAACGGAGTATGAGAGTAATGGAAAAACAGGTTTTAATCACCGGTTCAAGCCGCGGAATAGGAAAAGCTTCCGCCTTATATCTTGCAAAAAACGGTTATAATATAGTATTACACTGCAACAAAAATATGGAAAAAGCCGTTGAGGTTCAAAAAGAAATTGAAGCTTCGGGCGCAGGTGCAAGGATTTTACAGTTCAATGTAAAAGATCGCGAAGAATGCAAAAATATCCTTACAAAAGATATTGAAGAAAACGGTATTTATTATGGTGTTGTCCTGAATGCAGGAATTGCAAGAGATAACGTTTTCCCTGCAATGGAAGATGATGAGTGGGACGACGTTATCGGAACAAACCTCGGCGGATTCTATAATGTTTTAAAACCGATTGTCATGCCGATGATTCAAAACCGTATTAAGGGCAGAATTATTGCAATGTCGTCGATTTCAGGTTTATCGGGAAACCGCGGGCAGGTAAATTACAGTGCTTCTAAAGCCGGCATTATCGGGGCTGTTAAGGCATTAAGTTTAGAACTTGCAAAACGCGGAATTACAGTTAATTGTATTGCGCCCGGAGTGATTGAAACCGATATGATTAAAGATTTGCCGGTGGATGAAATGAAAAAACTTATCCCGATGAAGCGCGCAGGAAAACCCGAAGAAGTTGCAAGCCTTGTGAATTACCTTATGAGTGAAGATGCCTCCTATATTACAGGTCAGGTAATCTCTGTCAACGGAGGCCTATATTTATGAAAAGAGTCGTTGTCACAGGTATGTCGCAAATAAGCCCTCTCGGCGCTACAAGAGAAAAAGCTTTTGAAAAACTTTTGACATTCAAAAACTGCGTAAAATATCTTCCCGAACTTGAGCAGTATACAAGATTAAATACGCGCCTCGGCGCACCTGTAGAGGATTTTGTAATTCCACCGCATTATACAAGAAAAGTTATGCGCACCATGGGCAGAGTGGGCGTAATGAGCGTAGTGAGCGCAGAAGAAGCCTTAGAAGATGCGGGCCTTCTCGGTAATGAAATAATCACTAACGGCGAAACGGGTGTAAGTCACGGCTCCTCGACAGGATCTCTTGATACCCTCATAGATTTCTATTCAATGATGGTGGATAAAGAGGTTAAATGCGTAACCTCCGGAAGCTACGTCAAAATGATGCCGCAGACAACAGCGGTTAATATTTCGCTCTACTTTAAAACTACAGGACGGCTCATCACAACCTCAACTGCCTGCACATCAGGTTCTATGGGAATAGGTTCCGCCTATGAAGCCATAAAAAACGGCTATCAAACAGTTATGATAGCAGGCGGTGCAGAAGAACTTCATCCGACACAGATTGCCATTTTTGATACTTTATACGCAACCAGCCAGAAGAATTCGACGCCTGACATTACACCGGCTCCATTTGATAAAGACAGAGACGGGCTTGTAATAGGAGAAGGCGCTGCCACAATGATTCTTGAAGAATACGAGCACGCTAAAAAACGCGGCGCAAAGATTTATGCAGAAATCATCGGTTTTGGCACCTCAACCGATGGAACCCATATTACAAGCCCTAACCGCGACACTATGAAATCAGCACTTGCGCTTGCCCTGAAAGATGCAGGAATTTCGCCGGACGATATAGGCTACGTAAATGCTCACGGCACGGCAACAATTCAGGGTGATTTAGCGGAAACCAACGCAACTTACGATATTTTTAAACGCGCAGTTCCGACAAGTTCCCTCAAAAGCTACACAGGTCACACTCTTGGTGCCTGCGGCGCGGTAGAAGCTGTATTAACTCTTGATATGGCCCGTAAAAAATGGTTCTGCCCTACAATTAACCTTAGCAATGTTGACCCTGAATGCGGAAAACTCGACTATATTAAAGGGCAGGGGCGCGAAATTGACACACCTGTTGTCATGTCAAACAACTTTGCCTTCGGCGGAATAAATACATCGCTTATATTCAAAATAAATGTGTAGTTTTTAAATTTATTTGTTTAGATATTTTTGCAGAATTAATTTTTTAAGCGCTCTGGAGTAAGGTGCCTGCGGTGTAATTTCAAGAACTTTGTCCAGTGTTGCAACAGCACCTTCATAGTCCTTTAATTTTTTCTGCACAACAGCTTTAAAATATAGTGCATCGATGAATTTTATATCAAGCTCTGCGGCTTTTGTTAAATCAGTGAGCGCCTGTTTTAATTCATTCTCATCAGGATTGTCAAATGCAAGAATGGTCTGAGCTCTGTTATAGTAAGCATCAATCATATCAGATTTAAGCTCAATTGCTTTGGTGTAATTCTCATAAGCTGCCTGAAGCTGATTAAGATTGTGAAAGACTACTGCTTTTGAAAAATAAGCAAGTGCGTAATCCGGCTTGAGTTCTATTGCTTTATCAAGAGCCTCAAGAGCTTCATTAAAATCCCCGGTGTTTGTTTTTTCAATTCCGAGATTTGTGTAATATTTGTAATCGTGTTCGTCTGTCATAATATCTCCTGTCAGAATAGTATCTTAAAATACCTGTCTTTACAATACTAAAATATCTAATATTCTGCCTGCTCTTTTGTCTGATGAAAAATTTTATTTATTTTTTGATAATCATTTTGTCATGAATAACGTCAACAAATTACTGGAAGCCACAGGGCACAATACTCATCTACATTACGATAAGTGGAGCTCTGAGCACATGTATGTTTCCGGAAACAAAAAGTGGATTGCAAATATTCTTCCATGCGAGCTTTTAAAAAGAAGCGTTAAGCAGGCTGTCGAATCTCTTGTAACCCTTTGCGAGTGTCAGGAATTTTTTAAAACTTTTCCTGATAATATTGAAACTCCGGATTACGGTGACAAATGGGGACGGCTTGCAAATTATATAGAAATTAATAACCGTGCAATAGCTGAAATGCACGGCAATGAAACCAAAAACGGGATTTTAAGTTCAATAAAATTATTGCCTGCAATTCCTCCTTCTGCAAAAAGCTGGGCAAACTGTGTTATTTTATCGCAGATTTTCCCGAATATATTCGGTGATGGTTTCAATAAAGGCACGTTTGAGGAAAATTCAATTTACGGAATAAAACTTAACGCCTCATACAGCGGGAATATTATTGATTACGCAATATCTGATAAGATTTCACCTGAGGAACAGTTTATGGCGTTTAATGACCTCGCGCATTTTCACGGACTTAAGACAGGTTTCAGAACTGTAATTTCGGCAGATCAAATTAAAGTTGTTTATCCGGACAGAGAAGAAGGGTTTAACTGGTGCAATCCCGAGCATCAGGAAATTTTTATTAATGAACATGTGAAACTCGTGAAGCTCGGATTTGAAGCGATTTTTGTGGATTCTGCCAAACATATAGGGGGCTATGACTGCACAAATTACACCGGTGTCGGGGATTTACCTGAATACGCTCAAATGCAGTATATTGTAGAACAGATAAGGGCGCGCTCCGGAAAAACAACACTAAGCTTTGTCGGGGAAAAGTCTACAGGTGATTTTGAAAGATACAAAAATCTCGGGCTTACATCCGGTACTGCATTTGTTCCGCCGGATGACTTTGAAAATGTAAAGCTGTGGTCTGAAAAGTTTAAGTATTCACGGGAGTATGCTCCCGGAATTGAAGTTTCAAATGATAACGATGAAGGCGGCTCAAGATATGAGGACAGACTGAACAGGATTAATACATGTCTTTTCGGCTATGAATATGCAAGCGACAAGCTTCCGAGCTTTATGCAGATGGAAGATTTATTCCCGCTCAGATACGATACAAGCACCCACCATCTTATGATGACTAATCCTTCCTATTCAGCTGACGGAACCCCTGAAAGCCACTGGGAAAATCTTTTCACAAAAGAGGACGGCAGGGCTTATAACGCTAAAGCTGGAGAACTTTTTGCACGTGCACTTAATTTGTGATTACGAATAAGGGGTTCTGGTAATGACGTCGCGTCCGTGGGAATCCAGTCCGCCAGAGGGAATAAGGCTAAATTTTGCAGCCGCTCTGTCAATCTCCGGCAGAAGCGAAATTGCGCGTTCTCCAAAATATGAACCGTAGTAGCCTTCATAAAGCATTGCTTTTTCTCCGCCTGCTGATTTGAAGTTTTCAAAAATATTTGTGAAAATGTCCTCCGGAGAGCTTTTTATGCAGTTGATATTAATTCTTGCGGGATGTGCAACCGCCATAACTCCGTATTCAAGTGAGGAAATGAATTTTACTGTTTCTTCAAAAGATGAAAAAGCAGCCGGAGTAGTTTCCATTGTCGGGTGTGCTTTTTCGTAGATAGATTGCGCTTTTTGAAGCACGTTTTCTATCTCCTGCGAAACAGGCGGCAATTCTTGCCCTGTGTATTGTTCAAGAGCTTTTTTATAAGCAATGCAGTATGGCTCTGAACTTCTGAAAAGCTCTTTATATTTTCTGACGGGCTTTTCGTATGTGAAATCCGGATTTTTAATGTAGTAGTTATGTAGAATTTTTGCGGTTGTGTACTTCATAAGCGGCCGCCTTACTTCATCAAAACCCTTTGCAATCATTTCATGAACAAGGGCCGCTTCCGGAAGTGTAAATTCAAAGCCCAAGTCTTTTGAAAGTGCACGGTTAAGTTCTGTAAGTGTTTTTTGAGTTAATTCAAGTTTCAGCCGGCTTTTTTCTTTCAAAAATTCATCAAGTTGTCTGTCATAAGGGTTTATTCCGTAAACAAGCAGATGTATTGAGTTAGGGGCAGTTTGCTGCTCAAGTTTTGTTTCAACTGTGGAAATTTCAAGCCCCGGTACAAATTTTAAGTGCTGAAATCTGTCAGGATTATCTCTGAAGATTTCAAAGGCTTCTCTTGCACCGTTAATGGTGTCGTGGTCGGTGATAGCAAGCATAAATTGTGAATTAAAACGTGAATTATACTTTGCTATGGCTTCTGCGTGCAGTAAAAGCTGCTCTGTTTTTCCGGCACCGTCAGAGTTTCTGGTATGTACATGCAGGTTTGCTTTAAAGTTTCCGTTTTTCAGGATGCTAAAGTCGTGGCTGTCCTGAACGTATTTATCCCTGCGGATTCCGGGCATGAAGTTTTCCACGTGCAGAGAACTTACAAAAGCCCTGAGTTCCTCAGCCCCGCAAATTCTTTCACAATCCAGTTTCTTTTTGTATTTCTCATCCATAATTTTATTTTTACACGAAAATAATTTTGCAACAATTTCGTTAAATATACGTCAACTAATTTGTACGGAACTTGAGCATTGGACGATTGTGTAGCCATTGCTGTGTTCATTATGTATAGCGAAATGCTGTGTCATATTTGTTGGAACTTTTGAAGATGAGAGAGGTTTATCTATGAATCCGGAAACTACTACAAAATGTCTAGACACACTATATAGTGATTTTACAACGACTGTGGCGGCAGAGGAGGAAAATATTCACTCCTTTGAGGATGACGGGCTTGAAAATGATGCACCGGTTAAAACTTTCAGTTCTATAGCTAAAGAAGATGATATTTTGCAGATGTACCTGAAAGATGTCGGCAAAATTAAACTTTTAAACTCCAGAGAAGAACGCCAGCTTGGAAGAGAAATTAAAGAAGGCGGGGATAAAAGTGCCGAAATAGCTAAGCGTAAACTTGTTCAGGCGAATTTGCGGCTGGTTGTGAGTATTGCTAAAAAATATATAGGACAGGGCGTGCTGTTTATGGATTTAGTTCAGGAAGGCTCGCTCGGACTGATTAAGGCTGCGGAAAAATTTGACTATTCAAAGAATTTTAAATTTTCGACCTATGCAACATGGTGGATTAAGCAGACGATTATGCGTGCCATTGCTAACAACTCAAAGACAATTAGAATCCCCGTCCACATGGCAGATAAAATCCGCAAATACAAAAAAATGTATTCTTATTTGACATTTGAACTCGGGCGTGAACCTTCCGATGCCGAAATTGCCGAAAAACTCGGGCTTACAGTAAAAAATATTCAGTCAGTAAAAAAGGCAATTATAAAAGAGCCCATTAGCCTTGAAACTCCCGTAACCGATGATCTGTGTGTAGGTGATTATATTGAAGATAAAAGCTATAATTCTCCGGATGTTCAGGCTAAAAACAACGCAATCAAAGGCAGCATAAACCATCTTTTGAGCACCTTAAACGAGAGAGAGCAGAAAATTATTAACTGCCGTTTCGGTATAAACGGTGAAACCCAGATGACGCTTGAACAGCTTGGAAAAGCAATGGGCTATTCAAAAGAAAGAATAAGGCAATTAGAAGATATTGCACTCACTAAAATGCGCCATCGTAAAGAATTAAAGCATTTCAGAGATTTTATTGAGGATTAATTTTTTCAGGCGGCATGTAAAATGTGCCGCCTTGTCTTGTCTGAAAAGTCAGGCTTTAAGCATTAACAAGCGATTTTGCAAATTCAATTGACTGCTCGTTAATCTCGCCTCCGGCAAGTTCAGCCAGCGCCTTAATCCTATTTTCTCCGGTAAGTACATAAACTTCAACCTTTGTTTCGTCAGACTGAGATTTTCTTACATAAAAATGTTTGTCAGCTTTAGAGGCAATAATAGGCTGATGAGTGATAAGAATTATCTGGTGGTATTTTGAAAGCTCTTTAATCTCATCTGCAACACTCTGCGATGCCTTGCCGGAGATACCTGTATCGATTTCATCAAATATAACAGTATCAATGTCGTCTGACTGTGCGAAAATCGATTTTATGGCAAGCATTACACGCGAAATTTCGCCGCCCGAGGCAACTTTGGCAAGCGGCTTCAAATCTTCCGAAACGTTTGTGGAAATTAAAAATTCAACATTATCCGCACCATCAGATGAAAGGTCTTTCGGCGTCACACTTATTTCAAATCGAGCTTTTGGAAGTTCCAGCTGCTCGAGTTTTTCCTGTATGTAAACAGAGAGAACTTTTGCGTAATCCTGACGTTTTTCCGTAATTACAGAGGCTTTTTCAACAAGTTTGGAGTGAATATTTGAAACCTCTTTTTCAAGTTCTTCAATATTTTGTGTTGAAAATTCAATTCCGGCAAGTTCTTCTGCAAGTTTCTGTCCTGTTTTAATTACTTCGGCAAGGCTCCCTCCGTATTTTCTTTTTAGTTTGTCAAGCAGAAAGAGGCGTTCCTGAATTTCATTGAGCCTTTCGGTATCGTTATCAAGGTTCTGGCTGTAGTCACGAAGTTCTGAACCTGCATCATGGAGCCTTTCTATTGCGTCAATAAGGTTTTGTTCAAGTTCTTCAAGGCTTTTGTCCATTGAAGCAGCTTTTGAAATATTTTGCTTGATTTTGCCGAGAGCTTCCATAATTGAGCCGTCGTCGCCGTTTATCGCCCAGTAGGAGGCGCCGGTTAGTTCTTTCAGTTTTTCGGCGTTTTCAAGAACTTCAAGTTCGTTATTGAGTTCTTCATCCTCTGTTTCTGATTGAATTTCTGCGGCTTCGATTTCATTTACTTGAAATTTTAAAAATTCTATCTGCGATTCTGTCGTATCTGCGGAGTTCTTTGCCTGCTCAAGAAGATTTTTTGTGTCAAGATATTTTCTGTAAAGGGTTCTGTATTCCTCGAGGTTGCTGCCGTAAACGTCTTTTGCATAGTTATCAAGCAGGGTTATGTGATATTTCGGCTGCATAAAAACGTATGTCTGGTGCTGAGAATGTATATCCAGAAACAGCGATTTTATCTGTTTTAAAAAGTCCTGATTAATGAGTGTTCCGTTGATGCGGGTTCTGACGGAACTTTGCGTAATCTCTTTTGAAAGAATTATTTCAGTTCCGGCATCATCAATGCCGTATTCTTCAAAGAGGGGTTTTAGATTGTGTTTGTTGTTCTCTATAGTAAGTTCAATAACAGCCTTGTCGCAGCCGTTTTTGATAACCTCTTTTGATACGCGAGGTGCAAACGCTAAATCGATTGCGCTTATCAGAATACTTTTTCCGGCGCCTGTTTCCCCGGTAATTACGTTCAATCCTTCATGAAAATTCGCCGTGAGTTCGTCTATTAAAATGTAATCTTTCAACTTCAGCTGTTTAATCATACTTACAGAATAGCGCAAAACCCTAAATGGCGCAAGATTTTACATTTGCTTAAAAATTTTAAAAATTGTAAGGATAGTCCTCTTTAAATTCCCAGTTGTCGTATTCTAAAAGCACCGAGCAGTACATTGCGTTCTGCTTGCATTCCTGATAAGCCTGTTCTCTTGTGGTTATAGATGCCTTGTGATAAGTACACCATCCCTTTTGTGTACACCATACACTAGCAGTTGTATCGCATGCAAGAAATACAAACTGGTCAAATCCTACTTTATTAGGTCTTTTGTCGCCGTTTGTGTCAAAGTAAAAATCCATGCAGTCGCCTCTCATAATACGTACTAAACTTCCATCCGCAAAGTACATTCTGCCGTAATGTTTTCCGTCATCACCGCCATATGAATCTATTTTTAGATGTTTAAGATATGGTGCAAAGTATTTTCTTACAAAATCTTCCGGCACCATGGAGGTATCCCAGGTGCTTATAGCCCCGTTATCATTCTGAGAAAGTATAACTACCTGTGCCATCATAGAATTAAATTTCTTAAGCCTTGCGGTTGCTTCCTGTCTTTTATATTTTGCAACAACTGCTGGAAGCGTCATTGCTGCAACAATCCCGATTATTCCGAGTGTAATAAGAACCTCGGCGAGTGTAAAAGCTTTTTTCATGTTATCCCCTTTATTTAGTTAAATTTATATATTTATTATAAACGTATTAATTTAATAATGTCAACTAATTTATTTAATTTTGTAAACTAAAAGATTTAATATGCAATGATATTTATATGAGAATAGTTACAGAGTTGAAAGAAGTTTTGTATCAGAAGGGGTTGACGCTTAAATTTGTTGCAGAAAAGCTCGGTATACGTCTTGGTAAAACGTATACACTTGCTAATCTTTCAAACAAACTACGCAACGAAACAATAACTTATCGTGAAATGAAAATCATCGCAGATATTATAGGATGCTCTCTGGAACTTCGTGATAAAAAGTAGGGTTATTTATCAAGCACTTCCGCTACAAGTAAAGTCTCCAGCAGCGGATTTTCCTCCGGTTTTATAATTCTGAAGGTGTAGTTTAAATTCCAGCTTTCAATAATAGGCTTTATGTGCATATAATCGTCAAAGCTGTGGTAAATACTGATTAACAGTGCAGGTTTTTGCGTTTTTATGGTATTTTCTGCACCTTTTAAAAACTTCTGCTCAAACCCTTCAATGTCTACTTTTATTAGTCCTACGTCAATATTGTTTTTTTCAATGTAACTGTCAAGTGTGGTTGCCTTAATTGTTTCGGCTTTTTCACATTTGTGTGAGGTTGTTGTCTTACTTGAGCTGCTGCCTGTTACATAAAGAACATCATCAACTTTATCCCCGAGGGCAATATTGACAGGAATGACATTAGCAGTTCTATTGAGTTCAAGTGTTTTCTTGACTAGTTCAAAGTTTTCCGGTGAAGCTTCAAATGTGTAGACATTTTTGTCTGTGTATTTAGAAAATATAATAGCGCTGTCCCCGATAAAGCCGCCTACATCAATAATATTTTTATTCCGGATTTTATCAAGAGTTTTCAGTTTGTCAATGCTGTGTCTGTGGTAAAAGACACTTGATTCAAAGTGGTTTACCGGAAGCAGATAGTCTTTATACCTGTATAAATTGTCGTTTATTTTTTCTATTTTGTCACAGAAATCTTTATTCAGATGTTCTATTGTTGTATCTGACGGCAGTTTCAAAGAGTGTCCGGTATTAATCCAATCTTGAAAAGTCGGCTTTTTGAATTTTGCAAAATCCATATATGCTTTGTAAATTGTCATTGCCGAATCAACGGTAGCTATACTGTCTTTGTCAAGTCCTGCTGTTAATTTTCTGTAGTCGGCAGAGAACTGTTCGCTGTCAAAATCACAATTTGAAACACAAAAGCCCTCCCCCCCCTCAGCTGCAATCAGGGTATAAAAGGTTTTCAGCGCTTTTCCGTATCTGCTTTTTGCATGTACCATCAGGGGAAGTGATTTAAAATATTGTTTAAATTTTTTTGTGTTTATACACCGTATTTGTTTGCCCAAAATGGTAAAATCCTTATAAATATAAGTATTTTTAGCACTAAAAATTTTTTCTAAAAGTTTCATCATATCTCCTGTAATTTAATATTTTAAATTTATAATAAGCCATAATATCTGTCATGATATATAAAACAAAAAGGGACTTCAAGGAGTCCCTTCGTAAATGGAGTTTAAAAAATTATAAGGTATTATGCTATTTATTATGAACCAACCAGACGCAAAGCTTCTTCAAGAAGCTCTTTGTTGGAGGAAATAAGTTTGTTTGAAATCTCAATCTGTAGCTTTGCCATCTGGAAGTAAGAAATATTTGCTCTAAAGTCAGCATTTGACATTTCTAACAAACTTGAACGTATTTCTCCACACCCCAGAAGCGGTTTTCCGGATTCTTCCGTTTCTATAAAGTATCCGTCGTTTATCTCATACAGTGCTGCTGCATTGTGAAAGTTTCTTGTTGTAATTCTGTATAGTGGAACGGTACGTTTGCCATTGTCGGCTTTTCCGTAAATTGTGCCGTCCTCTTTTATTTCGTAATCATCATATTTGCCGAGAAATTTACCGTTATTAGGATCAATCCACAGCTTAATATTGGTGGTCGGTATATCCAGTGCGCCACCTTTCAGGGCTGTTTCCTGATAAAGATCTGCACTGATTGATTTTGTACCCTGCATGATTTCGCCTTTATCATTTAAGATATATCCCTGAACGGTATTTCCATTTTTGGCGCGGTAAACCCCTTCTCCGTCAAATGTAAATTCTCCGAGGCGGGTGTAAACGCTTTTGCCTTCAGGTGTTTTTGTAAGGAAAAAGCCTTTACCTTCCAGAAACAGGTTTTCGTTGGCTGTTCCAGGTGTTGATTTACCCTGACCGGTCTTTTTATCATAGTCATCAGCAATAGCTCCGCCTAGAAATGTTTTAAAGTTTACCTGTTTTTCCCTGAAACCCGGTGTATAGATGTTTGTCATGTTATCGGCAATAACATCCATCCAGTTCTGGGTTGATTTCTGGGTATTCAGTGCTGTTACAAACGAATCATTCATGATCGTTCTCCTTATTATTCTGTTTTTTCTGTTCTTCTTTATCCTGTCTTGATTTTGAATAGTTTACATCACCGTAGGCAATATTTTCTTCCGTAAATCTGTTTTTTAGAAATTCAATATTGTTTCTCAGGTAATTCTCAACGGCTTTATCTCCTGGGATAAAGTTTGCGTTAATTTTTCCTTCCTTGTCTACTTTTATAATGACAGAAACGTCTTTGTCAAAATCGATTCTGAACGGCTGATTTGTTTTAGCAGACTCCTGCAGAGCTGCAATCAGTGCAGCAGAGGCTTTTGCTGTTGACTGCACCTGCTGAATATTTCCTGCATCAAGCGCTTTTTGCAATTCTCCGGCAATACTCTGACCGGACATGTCTGTATTTTTTACAAGATTTGAAAAGAAAAGCGCATCACTGTCAGACATCTGTATATTTGTATAATCCACAGATGCCGCAAAACCTGTAATTTCGGCTCTGGTTGAGGCCTGCATTACGTTAAACCCGAACATTCCGCCGTTTGCCTGAAGGTAGGCTTTTACTTCATCAGAAAGTGATGCGTAATTACCGCTTTGGATGTTCATTAAATCGGAAGTGCTTATTTCACCTTGGAGAGTCTGCTGATTCTGTCCGTTCTGACTGTTAGAGCCACTGCCGGAGTTTTCATTTTGTCCATCCTCCGGAGTTTTGTTATTTTCAACTTTACTTTCTTTGTTGTCTGCTTTTTTATCTTCGGTTTTGGAAGATACTTTATCTTCTGTATCAGTATCTTCTATTTCTGTATCTTTACTTTCAACTTCTGCCGGTTCATCACCGGAAGCTGTTTTTAATTCATCTTCAAAAGATTTGCTGCTCCGGTTTGTTTTTTGAAAATTTGTGGTGCTTGCAAGCTCTGATTTTTGAAAAATTGCGGTTGCTGCATTTGATGAAGTTTCTATGTTCATATTATGTATTTTCCTCCAATTGTGCGAGCTGCCTCAGCACTTCTTTTTCTTCCTCTTCTTGTTTTTCTTTGCTCTGTGCGAAAAATCTTGTAACACCGAGTTCTGAAAACTGTTTTAATTCTGCGGCTTTTTCTTCTGCGATATAGGCTTCTCTGTTTTTTTCTTTATGCTTCTCAAGAACTTTCACGCCCTGTTCAAGCTTGATAAGCTTTTGTTTTTCTATATCCAGAACCCGCTGGGCTTCCTGCCTTATTTGTTCCAGTTGTTCCGCTTTTTCCCACAAATGTATCAAGTATTTGTCATAGGTTTCGTACATCATGGGGTTTGCCTGCCGCATGTTTATTTGAGTGTCGCGTATTTCTTCGTTATTTTTCCGGATATTTTCTTCTGCTTCATACACTGCTTGCTGGGCTTTTTGCACTACCTGCAGCTGTTCTTCTTTTTTTCTGATTCTGAAGTCCAGAATTTTTTGCAACCTGTAACGAAAAGGCATGTTAGACTACACTCTCTTGCCATTATTATGAAGGTTTCCGGCAAGTCCTGAAACATCTAAACGTATGATATATTTAATGATTTTTTCCGGTTAGTCAAGTATTTTTATGCCGACACCGCTGCCAATCTGGTCATTGTGATGGTACCAGCCGTTTCTGCCCGCAAAATCCGTTTGTTTACCGTTAGGCGCATAAAAATTGTCGTTCCAGTAGGGATTAACCTGAGGTGTCATACCTGTCGGTGTTCCCGTAAAGAAGGTTGTTATTTTGTTAAGCAGGCCGTTTCCGCTGCCGGAGTAGTTATTATACCCGTACCCGTATCTGTTTATGTAGCGGGGATTGTCATAGGGGCGGTCGTATATTCTGCGCGGGTATCTGTTATAATTTTTGCGGTTATATCTGTTGTAATTTCTTAAATTATTCCGGCCGTTATAAATACCTCTGTTGTATACCGGTTGCGCCGGCGTGTATGTAGTGACATATCTTGCCGCAAGTGCGCTGCTGCTGCATAAAATAATTCCGAGAACAAGTGTAAATATTTTTTTCATATTTTTCTCCTCTGATAGCCGTTTTTTCTCTTTGCTGCCGCCAAAATTTCATGCCGGCTGCGGATTTAATATGAGAATAAATTATCTGCCGAAAATTTTTATTCCCCTGTCCGGCAGGCTTTAATGGAGGAAAATCAAGTTGGAAGTTTATATTTACTTATGCACGGCATGTGGTGTATAATTTATTTATGAAAAAGAAAGTTATCGCATATCTGCATACGCACTGGGACAGGGAATGGTACAGAGAATTTGAAGTTTTCAGGCTCCGGCTTTTAAGGGTTTTTGATAATGTTCTTGAAATGCTTGAGACGCATAAAATTCCGTCGTTTTATTTTGACGGACAGGTTGCGGCGCTTCTGGATTACCTTGAAATACGACCGGAAAAAGAAACCATGGTACGTAAGCTTATTGCTGAGAAAAATCTTTTTATAGGGCCTTTTTATACTCTGGTGGACGAGTTTTTGACTGACCGTACAGCTTTTGAAAAAAATCTTGAAATCGGGCTTAAAATCTCAAGAGATTTCGGCTGTAATGATTTTATCGGCTATCTTGCAGATACTTTCGGACACAGCAAAAACATTCCGCCAATTTTAAAAAAGTTCGGTATTGATAAATGTGTTGTCTGGCGCGGCTGCGGTGATATTCCATCAGAATTTACGTTTAACGGAATAAATACGGTAAACCTTATCAGAGGTTATTTTATGGATATTTTTTCTTCTAAAATGACAATAGAAGAAAAGGCAGACTGGCTCAAAGGTAACCTTGATAAAATTGCGTCTAAATCCTCTGATGTATTGTTGCTTCCAATCGGGGCTGATCATCTGGGGGTTGAACCTGATATTGCTGACCAGATAAAACAGGTTAATGCCTTGCTTTCGGATTATGAAATTTCTTTAGGTTCGTTGTTTGAATACTTTGAACTGGTAAGGGATAATTTTAAACAGTTTGAGTGGAATGATGAATTGCGCGATAACAGTAAAACTTTTATCCTTCCCGGAAGTTATTCTGCACGTATGAACCTGAAACAGTATAACGTGAAGTGTACCTATCTTCTAGCGCAAGCTGACCGGCTTCAAAAAGAACACGGCGGGGCTTACAAAAATGTTATTGAATATGCTTATAAGCTTTTGTTGAAAAATCAGGCGCATGACGGCATTTGCGGATGTTCTACCGATTTGGTGCACAGAGAAAATATTACCCGCTACGAAAAAATTATTCAGATAGCAACCAGCATAATTGAAGAATTACGCCTGAAATACAAATCAGATAAGGCGCATGAATTTGAAAGTACAGAAATAAAGTCTGATTGTGATGTAATTTCGCATTTCAGAGGGTTTGAAAGCAGTCTTTTGTATGACACCCAGCGAATTCCTGTTACCGAGGATTTTACGGATATTTATGTTCTTCGCCGTAAGACTAAAACAAGCGCTGATTTGAAGCTTGATGTAATTAAAAATGTTGACGGCACCACAGGATTGGAGATTACGAGCGGTTTCCGGAAAATAGGCGTAGAATTTTACAGATGTATAGATGATGGTGATACTTATAACTTCGGCCCTGTTGAAGATGACAAAGGCGAGATTGCAAAAATCCTGTCGTCATCGGATAAAGATGGCGTATTAACAGTTGCAACAAGCTTTTTTGATGTAAAGTTAACTTTCCATGAGCTTATTAATTTCAGTATCAAGTGGAATAATACTTTAAAAAATCACCTCTGGCAGGCTAGGTTTATATTGCCAGAGCCGGTTTATACAACGTATTCAGAAGATATGAATACAATAATAGAGCGTAAGTTCAATCCTTTTTATGATATGCGGAAAAATCTCCCTAAAACCCGCGGAATAGAAGCAAAAACTAATTTTGCACCACTGCAGAGGTATGTAGGGGCTCAGGGTTTTGGAATCGTTACAAAAGGGCTTACAGAGTATGAGGTTTTTGAAAACAAGCTTTCAGTCACGCTATTGCGTTCTGTCGGCGTGATTTCAAATCCTAAAAACCCTGCCCGCTCAACTCCTGCAGGGCCGCCGCTGGAAGTTCCGGATGCTCAGATGTTAGGTGAGAATACTGCAGAATTTTCTGTCGGCTTTTTTGAAAAGGACGATTATGAAAAGTATCTAAAGCTTGTATTTCCGGATATTGTGCTGTAGTTGACCGGGAAAGGCTCTCGATAATGGAGCGGGCATTTCGGAATCTGCATAGCCTTAAATGTTTTTGTAGGATATAAATGCGTACGATTGAGGTTCAGTAATGCGTTGTTGCGGCGAAAGGCTCTGTTAATGTTAAGAAGTGTAACGAAGTATGATTTATATAGCAATTATATAAAGACAAAATACTTTATTAATATGTAAGTAATCTGAATTAAATAAAACACGAGATATAAAACATACACTTACTATTTACACTACCTACTACACACTAACCTTCTACACACACGAGGAATTACAAAAAAATTCCAAGGCTCTATCAGAAATGATAGAGTTTTTTTTATTGTTCAGTGTGTACCTGTAAGCCGGCAGAATAGCTTCTGCAATTATATTAAGAAATGTAACGAAATCTTTTATATATAGCAATTATATAAAAGCAAAATACTTTATTAATATGTAAGCAATCAGAATTAAATAAACACGAGATATAAAACATACACTTACTATTTACACTACCTACTACACACTAACCTTCTACACACACGAGGAATTACAAAAAAATTCCAAGGCTCT
>CALVBB010000023.1 GCA_944325705.1 Candidatus Gastranaerophilales bacterium | reverse complement strand
TGCTTCACACGCCGAAAAGCCGACATTCGGATTATTCGGGATGTCGGAAAAGCGTGGTTTTCCGACACCTTACGGGCTGGGTTCGCTTTCGCTCACTCGGTGCCCTTCCGAAAATCCGCTTTCACTCTGGCTGAAGTCCTCATAACCCTCGGGATTATCGGGGTAGTTGCCGCGATGACACTGCCGTCCACAGTTGCAAAATACAAAGACAAAGTTCTTGTTTCTCAGGCAAAAAAGCTTTACTCTGAAACAATGAACGGAATTAAATTGTATACAGTAAAAAACGATTGTGCAGATGCTAGCTGTTTGTTTGACACAAGCAAAAATACAGATGAAGTAAACAGAGAATTTTTCAAAGTTCTGGAAGGCGCAACCTACTGCGGGCAGGGTAATAAAAAAGATGTATGCCAGAAATATATGGTACTCTCAAACAAAAAAATTAATAACGGTTACGGGCAAACCGGATATGGCGATAATATTTTACAGCCTTTTATCGTATTAAAGACCGGCAGTATTATTAAAATAATACAGTACAGCCAGTGTATAAGGGAGTATGAATACAATTTAAGAGATGAAAACGGAAACTTTGTTATAGGTGATGACGGACAGCCTGAAAAAGCAACCGGTACAACTGATAGCTGCGCATACATTTATTTAGATTCAAACGGTCAAAAAGGCCCTAACCAGAAAGGGGCGGACGTATTTAGACACACTTTCAACAGTAATGGGAAAATAAATATAGATTCATTGTTTAAAAAAGTTCTTACTGAGGATAAAATTGAATATTCACCTTACAATGTCGGAGTAGAATATTAAATTTGGTACACCTTATAAAGAGGGCGGCAAGCTGCCCTCTTTATGTACTTAATCAGTAGAATGCACACCCAGCAAAATAGATTGTTACAATAAAAAATAAAAATTTACTTTATGAAACATTTTGATTTTTTCGGCATGGTTTATGCTAGATTAAAAAATATACAGAGATTATACATACAGAGTTTAAGGAGATTTATTAATGTCTGAATATCTGAGCAAAGAAGAGATTAAACAATGGAGAAGCTCATTAGAAAAAATTACGCTGGAAGAATTTGCTGCCAGATTAGGAAAGAAAATAGAGGAGGCTAAACCTACCAACGATTTAATCGACATAGTGCTGAAAGGTCAGCCGGTTATGTCAACTGATGAAGAATGGAGACAGACTAAAGGTGAAAGAATTAGTACAATTGCGCAGAGAGCTTTTGAAAGAGAGCAGGAAATCGCACCTTCTCCGTTTTCAATTTCAAGATTGAAACTTGAAATTGATGCTGATGTTACTCCGATTAATGCACCTTCAGCAAAACAGACTAAGAAAAAGACAGAAAAAGCTCCGGTCAAAAAAACTGCGGCTAAAACTTCTGCTGCAAAGAGCAAAACTGCCGCAAAAGCCAAAAAGACTCCGTCTAAAGCTTTTGTAAAAGAAGAACAACCGGTAACTAATCTCAGAGAAGAAGTTAGAGTTGTATTTAAAAAAGCACTTACAGACAGAGAACAAAAAGTTTTCGACCATTTTGCAGAACACAAAAACCAGATAGTTTATGCAAAAGACCTTGCGGCTCTGCTTGACCTGCCGAGAGATTACGTTTATAAATACATCAAAAATCTCCGCGCAAAAATCGAAGGAGAAAAACTTCAAAATGCAGACAAAGGCGGATTCATTCTGCATATATAAGCTTGGCGATTATAAAATACAAAAAACTACAAGACCTGATAAAATATCAGGTCTTGTTTTATATATTTAACTACATTGTTATAACCAAAGCTATAAACGACTAGACAGCAGCTATCTTCTCAGAAGCAGATTCATTCCGGCTCTGAAATAGTTTTTAAATTCTTCTTTTGATCTTATCCGGAAAAGCATCTTCAAAATATAAGAAGGTCTAAGATAAAATCGTTTTATAGCTCTTTTATGCAATTCAAATATCCGCTCTTTTGAAAGCTCATGGGATTTTACGGAAGGATAAAAATAAGCGCTGGAAAACGATGTTTCAGAATTTATAAGATGATGTTCTTTGGCATATTCATAAAATTTAGTTCCCGGAAGCGGGGTTGCTGTATAAAAGCTTATAAAATCACTATCAAGTTCTATTGCAAAATCAATAGTATCCTCAACGGTTTCTTCGGTTTCCCATGGAAGCCCTATAACAAAATAATTATAAATCTTTATACCGGCCTTCTTAAATATTTTAACAGTCAGTCTTACATCATCAAGTGTAATCCTCTTG
Organism: Candidatus Gastranaerophilales bacterium; assembly: GCA_944325705.1. Lineage (GTDB taxonomy): Bacteria > Cyanobacteriota > Vampirovibrionia > Gastranaerophilales > Gastranaerophilaceae > Scatousia. The sequence goes on along the minus strand of CALVBB010000023.1, from coordinate 23,952 downwards.
CCGATTTTATCAAGCATTTCCTGAGAACCGCTCTCAACTCCGATACTAACCAGACGGCAGCCAGCTTTATACATCATCATTGCCATTTCTTCATCCGCAGTATCAGCCCTTGTATTTGCAGACCAAGTTATCTCAAGCCCGCTATCGATAATCTTCCGGCACAAATCCATTGTCCACTCTTTATCAATATTGAAAATATCTGACCAGAAAAGGAAATTAGTAATGCCGTACTTATCAACACACTCTTTAATTTCCTCAATAATATTTTCGGCAGATCTTTTCCTGACCTTCGCACCGGAAACTGGTGTTGCAAGACAGAAAAAGCAATGGAACGGACACCCTCTAGACACTTTTATCACTGCCTGAACCTTATTATTATCAGGACGTCTGTAAATATTATTATCTACAAGGTGCCGTGCAGGGAAAGGCAATTCATCCAGATTCTCAATAAATGGACGGGCTCCGGTGTATTTAACCCTTAAATCGTCACGATAATATATTCCGAGAATTTTTTCATAAGGCTTGCCCTCTAGAAGTTCACGCAAAGTTTCCTCTGGCTCTCCGAAAAGTATAACGTCCAGATCCTTCTGGTAATACATAACCTCAAAAGCCACAGTCAAAAATGCTGCACCTTTCGCAATAGTCACAATATCCGGACAAATCTCTTTTGCCACAGTCAATGCAGACAGGTCACTCTTAAATGTCGGTGTCGCAACATTTATCAAAAGATAATCCGGTTTAAATTCTCGCAAATCCAGTTCGAAATCCCCGCCCTGGCTGTAATCAACAATTTTTGCCTCAAGTCCTGCCTGCTCTGACACAGCAGCCAGATACATCAAATCTGTAGGAGGCAAAGGAGGAATCACCAAAAGCTCTTTTGTCGGCTGCTGGCATCTGTCCTCTCTGTTCATAACAGGTGAAGGCGGATATATTAACAAAATTCTTTTTTTCTTTTCCTGATCGCTATTATTTTCCACGTCAACATTATACCTTTTCTTTAACTGAATTTGCAACTAATGCGGCAACAGCAAGACAGCCTGCACCGATAAAGAATGTATATTCCCAATGGTAATTTATGCAGCCGCCCGGCATAAAAAATACACACTTGGAAATTACCCATGCAACAATTGTGCACACAAACACCTGCGGTCCTGCAATAAAAATGTTAAATATACCCATAACAGAACCTTCTGTACCCTTTTTGATATACTGCGAAAGCATTGCAAAAGGAAGTGCACAAATACTTGCCCAGCCGATACCTGCAACACCCATCATTGTGGCAACAATAAGTTTATCACTGCTGAAGGCCATTCCAAGATACGCAAGTATCATTGTAATCAATGAGATAACATGTACCTTTTTATTGCCAAACTTTGCTGACAGAACCCCGATAGGAATGGCAACAAGAAAACATACCAGATTAAATATTGCAAAACAAACTGAAGAAAAATTGGTACCAGCAAGTGTTGCATTTTCAAAAGCATTTGCCATATCTTCAGTAGCCGCACTCAAATCCGGAACGCCGAAAACAGTATGAACCGAATACTGTGTAAAGAAAATCATCATACACATTGTTCCTATCCAGGTAAAAAACTGCATAACACAAATTTTTGAAACTTCCGGAGAAAGTGCAAAAAAGTTTTTCAAAGCATCAAAAAAAGTATCTTCTTCACGTTCAGCAGCAGCAACATCTTTTATAATTTCCTTTTTAGGCTGCTGATGTTCCTGTATCGTAATACAAGTCCAGAGCATCCCCAGAGTAAAGGCAAGCGCAGCCATAATAAACTGAGCATCAATAGACATCTGATAGTCGCAAAAATATTTCAAAAACGGAGCGGTACCTGCCGCAACAACAGACCCCAGACCAATGGCAAGACTTATGTAAGAGTTTGCAAGAGAATGCTGCTCCTGCGGAACCACATCAGGAATTAAAGCTCTGTATGGGCCCTGCGCTATATTTACACACGCATCAATAACCCATATCATAATTGCGGCAATAAACAAAGCTGTCCATGCCGGAAAATTTATCCCAGTGATATTATGCAAAATATTTGCAACGCCTTCCGAGTTCGGGAAAATCCATAAAGCAACCGATGCAAACAGTGCTCCGCCAAGAAGGTAAGGGCGGCGTCTGCCGAACGGGGATATTGTTTTGTCACTCAATGCACCGACAAGCGGCTGTACAACCATACCGGTAAACGGCCCTGCAAGCCAGATTAACCCGTATAAAAACGGGGAAGCCCCGAGTCCTTCAGTTACCGGGCCGGATAAAATAATTCGCATCTGCCATGCAAACTGCAAACCGAAAAATCCGAGGCAAAAGTTTAAAAACTGTGCGGTTGTAAATCTTTTCAAATTGTTATTTTCTTCCATAAAAATTTCCCCAAATAAAGTCACTGCCTTATAAAAATACAACGAACAATACCCGTAGTCAACAAAAAATTTCTGATATGCAAGCTGCTGCTTCCGCAAACTGCAGCACTCATTATTTCTCACATTCGCTATCTTCTAATCGTTTTATCGCAAATCAAATTGTACAGTTTTTTACGTGCAAACAAGTTATCTTTTTTTAACAGCAGCATCAATAAGCCCTTTAAAAAGCGGATGCGGCCTTTCCGGACGTGATTTAAACTCAGGATGGAACTGCGATGCCACAAACCAGTCAAGCTTCGGAAGCTCTACTATTTCCGCAAGCATTCCGTCAGGCGACATACCAGAGAATACAAGCCCTGCATCTTCAATCTGTTTTAAATATTCGTTATTAACTTCATATCTGTGGCGGTGACGTTCGGAAATTTTATCTTTGCAGTAAGCTTTTTGAGCCTTTGAACCTTTTTTCAAAACACAATCATAAGCGCCTAATCGCATTGTGCCGCCGTATCCGTGAACATTTTTCTGTTCCAGCATTAAATCAATTACCGGATGCTGTGCGTTTTCATCAAATTCTTTTGAATTTGCATCCTTAATTCCCGCAACATTTCTTGCATATTCAATAACCGCACACTGCATACCGAGACACAATCCCAAAAACGGAACATTATGTTCTCTTGCATAACGGATTACGTTAAGCTTGCCCTCAATTCCACGGACGCCAAAACCTCCCGGAACAACAACCGCCTGAACATCTTTCATCAACTCTTTGCATGCCTGATAATCAAGACATTCCTCAGAGTTAATCCATTTTATCTCAACCTTAACATCGTCAGCGTATCCTGCGTGTTTTAGAGCTTCCACAACAGATATGTAAGCATCTGAAAGCTTTGTATATTTACCGGCAATAGCAACTCTTATAGAGCCTTTCGGATTTTTAATATTTTCAACAAGCTTTATCCAATTACTCAAATCAGCTTTCTTATTTTCCATTCTCAGCATATCAAGCACAACGCCAGCCATATTCTGTTCTTCAAGGGCAAGCGGCACCTCGTAAATACTTTTCATATCTCTGCACTCAATAACAGCATCTTTAGGAACAGAACAGAAAAGCGCAAGTTTTTCTTTCTCGTTTTTAGGAATAGGTTTTGTAGTCCGGCATACAAGAATTTCAGGCTGAATACCGTAGCTTCTCAAAACCTGAACGCTATGCTGCGACGGTTTTGTTTTTAATTCTCCGGAGGTAGGCAGATACGGCAGCAAAGTTGTATGAATGGAAATTGCATTACCAATACCAGCCTCTGTTTTAAACTGCCTTATTGCTTCGATAAACGGTAAACTTTCAATGTCACCTATAGTACCTCCGATTTCAATAATTTGAAAATCCGGTTTAAACTGTTTTGAAGCACCGGCAATTCTCGACTTAATCTCATTTGTAATATGCGGGATAACCTGAACTGTAGCCCCGAGATAATCTCCGCGGCGCTCCTTTTCTATAACTGTCTGATAAACGCTTCCGGAAGTTACGTTATTGTATTTGCCGAGGTTAGTATCGGTAAATCTTTCGTAATGTCCGAGGTCTAAATCGGTTTCCGCGCCGTCATCGGTTACAAAAACTTCACCATGCTGAAAAGGGCTCATTGTTCCCGGGTCAACATTTATATATGGATCAAATTTCTGGTTAATTACGGAATAACCTCTTGATCTTAATAGCCGTCCAAGAGATGCCGCGATAATTCCTTTTCCTAAAGAACTAACTACACCGCCTGTTATAAAAATATACTTTGTCATATCTAACCCCAATCTATCTCAATTCAATTTAATAAAGAACTCCCGCAGGATTTGCGGGAGAAAATTTTTTAATTAATTTTAGGAACTTTAAAAAAGCCATCCTCAGCTTCCGGCGCATTAGCCATTAACTCTTCTTTTGTATATTCGTAAACGACTTTGTCATCACGCATTACGTTCACAAAATCAATCACCTGAGTCATCGGCTTAACACTGGACGTATCAACTTCATTCATCTGGTCAACATACTTTAAAACATCACCCAGTTGTTTTGTATAAAGTTCCTTTTCTTCTTCTGTAAGCTCCAGTCTTGCTAACTTTGCAACATGTTCTACATCTTTTATGCTAATCATAATCTAATACTCCAAACCTTAATTCTATTCTAAAACTATATCACAAAAATTTTTTCGGCACTAAAAATATTAATTAAATTTAAGCATTTTTACACAACACATCTATTGTGCTATAATTTATAATGTAGGATTGGAGATTTTCTTTGAAAAGCAGTACTAAACAAAATAAAGATATAGATACTCTGCTATCCTCATACAAAGAATGCACTGACGAAAAGAAAAAACGTATGCTGCATTTGAGTATAGTCGAAAAATCAATGGATCTTGTAAAAAGCATTGCCATTTCTATTTCTATGCAGTCTGGAGTTTCACATGAAGATTTGATTCAGGTGGGTTCGCTCGGACTTGTAAAAGCAATTGAATTTTACAAACCAAACATGAACACAAAATTCACCACTTACGCAACATATTTTATTAAAGGCGAAATTCGGCACTATCTGAGAGACAAAGCTTCCTTGATAAAAACCCCGCGCGAAATTCAGGAACTACTTTTCAAGGTTCATTCAGCAAAGAAAAAACTAAAAAATATGGGGATTGAAGATCCTTCCATAGAACAGATTGCAGACTATCTGCATTTGCCTGCCGAAAAAATAAAAGAAGTTTCAGATATTGAACTTTGCAAAAATACTGTATCACTTGACCAGACTGTAACAAATGATAATGATGACACTTTTTTAATAGACAAAATTCCGTCAGAAGATTATCAGGAATTTTTAAACTCTTATGAAAACAGAATTATGCTGGCCAGCACAATTGAAAAATTACCTCCAGACTTGAAAGAAGTTATTGAACTAAGCTTTTATGAAGATTTAAACCAGCGCGAAATATCAGAGAGAATGAACATGTCGCAGATGCAGGTTTCAAGACGGCTTAAAAAAGCTTTAAATAAAATGTATGAATTGATAAAACATAATGAGAATTGAGGAGAAAATGCCTGTTTCATTAATTGTAGTTATATTGTTTATATTTGCACTGGGTGCTGTTATCGGCAGTTTTTTAAATGTTGTTATCCTGAGAGCATTTAGCGGAGAATCAATTGTTCTTCCGCCTTCAAAATGTCCGAAGTGCCGCAACAAATTAAAATGGTGGCATAATATACCAATACTGTCATTTCTGCTTTTAGGCGGCAAATGCTGGTTTTGCAAAGAAAAAATCAGTTTCCAGTACCCGATTGTGGAATTTATTACCGGCATAATATTTGTTGCAATATTTTTCAAATATGGAACAAGAGTTGACGCAATTTTCGCAGCTGCAATCGCTTCAATGCTGATTGTAATATCGGTGACTGACATAAAAGAAAGAGTTGTATTTGATGTACACACATATATTCTTGCCGGACTTGGAATTGTTTACGGCATATATCTTACCGTGCTGCAAATACTCAATGCACACAACTCGCTTTTCGGATTTTCAATAACACCGGAATGGCTTTTGAACAATCCGCTTACATCTTCTGTTCTCGGGCTGCTTGCCGCAGCATTAATTATGGAAATTGTGGCAAGGGCGGGTTATCTTCTGGCAGGAACACGCGCGTTCGGGGAAGGCGATACATTTATTGCAGCAGGCCTCGGCGCTGTATTCGGATTGATTGATGTATTAATTATTCTTGCACTCAGTGTCGGAATCCAGCTTTTATTTACGCTGCCGGTATTCATGAAAAAACTGATTATAAAAAAAGAATATTCAGTTTTAATTTCATTAATTGCATTCTTTGCTTATGCCGGAATTTTTTATTTTGCACAATACAGCATTGAAAATTTTATAATCCTTGTAATTGCGGCAGCGGTACTTTGTATTCTTGGAATTTTTGTATGCTGGAAGGTTATTCAGGGGTTAAAAAATCCTGATGAATTTACATATCTTCCTTTCGGGCCGGCACTTGCTTTAGCGGGATTGATAATGCTTTTAGTCTAATTTATCCGTTACATTTATGAGCGACAAAGATAAAAAATAACCTTCAAAAATTATTGAAGGTTATTCTAATTTTGTAATTTTAACGAATTACTTATACAGCACACATAGTGTTTTCAGAAACTTCTGAAGTTACGCTGCAGAAATTGAAACCGCTAACATTGCTCTGAGAGTAGACAGTACCATCCATATCGATGTAATTGCACTGTCTGAGAGTTGATAACGGAAGATTTCTTGCGGTTTTAGCATCAACGATAAGAGTATTAACTGTAACATCTTTAGGGAACTGTTCAAGTTTAGTGTTTCTGATGTTCAAAGTGTTAGCTCTTAAGTCTGTGTTTAATTTTGTGATGTTGCTCTTTTCAATAGTTAAGCTGTCTGTGTAGATATGAGCAGGCAATTTTTTAACTTTAGTACCTGTCATAATAACAGTTTGAGCATCGATAGGGTTTTCGATATTTTTAATATCTGCACCTGTCATGTTCAAAGTTCCGCTAACCCAGCCGATAACTAATTTGTCAATAACGCATTTTGTCAAGTTCAAACTTCCTTCAACATGATCGAGTTCAAGTTTCTTGATTGTGCAGCCTGACAAATCTAAATCGCCGCCGTTGTAATTGCTGATAATTTGTTCGTAATCTTTTTTCATAGGACCTCCTTGGTTTTGTATAGAAAACAATATAAATAAATTTGTTTTAAATAACATCCACTAAATAATGGTTTTTTTGTTAAATTGAGAGAATTTTTAAAGTTTCTTTCAATATATCTTCCGCAGAAGAATTTTCTTTCAAATTTACAGCGGCTTTTGACATTGCATTTTTAATTTCATCACGTTCGTAACCAAGTGACAACAGGACTGTTTGGGCATCATCAACAGCCTGAGAATTTTGAATTTTTACTGATTTAATTTCAATCGGTTCGGACTGTTTAAAGTTCATTAATTTATCTTTTAATTCAAGAATAATTTTTTGTGCGAGTTTCGGCCCGACACCTTTTGCTCTTGTTAATTCTTTATAGTCGCCCTCAATAACAAAACCGATAAGTTCAGATGATTGAAATTCGTCAAGAAGTGTAAGCGCCATCTTGCTTCCCACCCCTGAGACAGAAGTTAAAATATTAAAAATATCCCTGTCCTCTTTGTGCAAAAATCCGCAAAGACTCATTTTATCTTCTCTGTGAATTAAAACTGTAAAAATTTTTACCTCATCACCGCTCTGCCCGAACTCTGAAAAATCACGCGCCGAAGTTTCTGCAAGATAGCCAATGCCGCCGGCTTCCACCGTAACAGAGCACCCTCTTGAGGTACATGTTTTTGAAGCTAAAATTCCTTTAATATAGTCGTACATTTTTTAAAAATTTCCTTTATTTTTTCAATAAATTTTTTATTTCTTTAACAGATCTTTCGAGTTCTCTGTTTGTTTTTAAATCGTTTTTAATTTTTTCGTAAGAATAAAGCATGGTCGTGTGTTTTTTATTAAAAAATTCTGCAATATTTTCAAAACTTTTTTCGGTAATTTCTCTTGAAAGATAAACCGCCACATGTCTTGCCCCGGAGATTTTCTGGCTGCGTGAGGAACTGAGAAAATCAGATACCGTTACACCGAAATAATCAGCAGAGGCACGCGCAACATCATCTATTGTGATTTCTTTTTTGGCATCCTCGCAGTGAAGAACTTTTTTCGCAAGTTCAAGTGTAACCTCAACCTGTTCAATATCTGCGTAAGCACTAACCTTATTAAATGCGCCCTCAAGTTCTCTTACATTGTTTACAAAATTATTTGCAATATACTCAAAAACACTAAAATCCGCATGCAATGAAATCTGCTCTGCAAGATTTTTCAAAATTGCGACTCTCGTTTCAAAATCCGGCGGTGTAATATCAACCACAAGCCCCATCTCAAATCGTGTCCTCATTCTGTCAGGAAGTGTCGGAATATCTTTCGGAAGCCTGTCCGAGGTTATTACAATCTGTTTATTTTTATTCAAAAGACTGTCAAAAGTATGAAAAATTTCTTCCATGGTTCGTGTTTTTGATTCCAGAAACTGAATATCATCAATCAAAAGCACATCAATATTTCTGTATTTTTCGCGGAACTTATCCATCCTTCCGTTTCTGTCTCCGCCCTGCTGAAGATTTTTGATAAGTTCATTCATATATTCTTCTGTTTTAATATATCTTACGCGAAGTTTTGGTTTATTGAAAATAATATAGTGACCGATTGCCTGCATAAGATGGGTTTTGCCGAGGCCTGAAGCTCCGTAGATGAAAAGCGGATTGTATTTTTTGGCAGGGTTTTGCGCAACAGAATACGCCACAGCATGCGCAAACCTGCTGTTTTCTCCTACAACAAAATTTTCAAATTTATATTTCAGATTCAAGTTTGAAAAAGACTGCATCTGCGCAAGGTTATCCATGACCTTTGTTTCTGTACTTTCAACAGGAATAATTGAGCGCGGCTTTGCACTTTCTTTTTTCTTTGCTTTCTCGTATTTTTTTGCTAAATCGTCATCATAATTTATGGTAATTTCAACTTCTTTTCCGAGAACTTTTTTAAATGCTTCATTAATTTTGTTAAAATAATTCTGGCGGACAATCTGCACTGCCATGGCATGAACAGTCAAGATAGAAAACGTATCATTATCAAATCCGGAAGCCTCCATTGAATCAATCCAGGTATAATAAGCATGGTCGGGGATAGTTGTCCTTAATTCCGCTTTTACATCACTCCAGATTTTTTTAACTTCCAAAATATCCATAAGAATATTTTACTATAAAAACGAATTATAAATTTTAATCCGGCTGCAATTTTACAATATTAAATAAAAATTTTATATAAAACAATCGCGCATGAAACACTAAGATTTAAGGATTCAACATTACTTTTCATTTCTATTTTTACATGCTCTGTTGAAAATTTAATAAGTTCACCACTCAAACCATCCGCTTCCGAACCGAACATAACAAGGCATTTTTTTGAAGTTTTTAAATCCCTTAAAAAATTTTCTGCGCGCGGCAAAGTTGCAATCCGCTGAAAATCTTCAAAAATTTTTAAATCATCAATATTTTTAAAATTATATACAGGAATTTTCCACAAATTTCCGACAGACGCACGAACGCATTTCGGATTGTATATATCCGCGCAATCTCCGTATAAAATAACAGCGTCAACACCGAACGCAGCAGAAGTTCGCAAAATTGTTCCAAGATTCCCAAGATCTTTTACATTTTCCAGAAGAACAACTTTTTTTGCGGCTTTTAAAATATTATTGCTGTAATGTTTTTTATAAGCAATAGCAACCGCATCCGGAGCGCTTTCAGTTGTAGAAATTTTTTCCACAACCGCTTCTGTTGTTAAAATAATTTTATCTTTTAAAAAGGAATACGAACTTTCTCTTCCGAAAATTACAAACACTTTTTCAATTTTTAGCCCTGCATAAAAAGCTTCCTGAATTGCTTTAAATCCTTCCAGCAGAAATTTATCTTCGCTGTCACGGTATTTTTTTTGCTGAAGCCTCACAGCATCTTTTACCTGCTCATTATTTACGCTTGTAATATCCATTTTTATTTAACCTCAAATTCGGAAAGCCATTCCTTTTCCTGCTCAGTCAGCAAATCAAAATCAATCAGTTTTTTCTCATAATTCATATTGACAAAGGAATTTATTTTTCCGTCTTTAAAATAGCATGAATTTTCGAGTCTTACACCGAAATAGTTTTTGTCGTAAAGCCCTGGTTCTATTGAAAAACACATACCTTCTTTAAGTTCAGTTTTTGCAATTTCATTTTTCGATAAACTCGGCGGATATTCATGCACGCTGACCCCGATACCGTGACCCAAACCGTGATTAAAAACAAAATTTTCAACCTGATTTTTTGCAAAAATTTCGCGCGCTAAATTATCAATTTCAAATCCGTTTTTCGGATTTTTATAATTAAAACAATTTAAGAAAGTTTTCAGAACAATTGTGTAGATTTTTTTATGCAAAACAGAAGGATTTCCTTTAACAAATACCCGCGTAATATCAGTTGCGAGCCCGCCCTCATAATACGCTCCGCAGTCAATCAGAACGAGTGATCCATCTTTAATAATTTCATCTTTTGAACACTTTGAATAATGCGCAAGCGCGGAATTTTTATCTTTAGCAACAATTGATTTAAAACTCAAACTTTTAGCACCGAATTTTATAAAAAATTCCTCAAGTTTTTGCGCAATATCAAACTCCGAAATATTATCATTGTTTTCAATAAAGTCACGAACTGCACTCACTGCCATATCAGTTTTTTTGAACGCATCTTTATAATGTTCAAGTTCCGCATCATTTTTTATTGCTTTCATTTTTTGAACAGGACTCTGTTCGACCGCCTCAGCTCTGTCTCCTGCAAGCTGAAAATCGTAAGCGTTAACAGATGATTTATCAAGAAAAATTTTACCATTAACTGCAGATAATTCTGGCTCAAAATCTTTCATTTTTTCTCTTGTAAAAAGACTTGCTCTATCCGGATAAACAAGAGCTTTAGCAACAATTTTGCTTGTATAAGGTTTTGAAAAATCACGTTTGTTAAAAAGATAAGAAACTTCCTCAAGATTTGTTAAAAGAAACGCGTCATTTTCCTGTAAATTCTTTGAAATTTCCGCAAGTTTTTCATCAACACTGCGGCCTGTATATTGTTCATCAATATCAACAATTTCGTCTTTTTGCTGCGGAACATTTTTCAAAACAAAATCAAAATCAAAAAGTTTTACATCAAAAAATTTTTGCAGACTTTCAACACGTTTTTGAGAATTTTTCTTTGAATTCAGACCGAGTTTTGTATTTTTTGCAAAAATTTTCTGCATAGCATCAAACATTGTTTCGCCTGTTTGAAGCTTAACAACAGTAACAATATTTTTATCAACTTCCATATCAGCCTGAATGTGATACCGCCCGTCAACAAACAAAAACACACTATCCGGAGTAACAACGGCATCACCGGCAGATCCGGAGAAACCGGTCAGCGCGAATCTTGAATTTTCTTCCAGCGTATTATACTCCACCAGAAATTCGCTGGTGGAATTGATAAGCAAACAGTCTAAATTTTTAACGCGCATAAATTTGCGCAGGTTATCCAGAAGTTCCATAGTTATTATTTTTTATCGGTAACAAGAATTAAGTGCCAGCCAAACTGTGTCTGTACAGGTTTTGAAACAACACCCGGCTCAAGCTCAAATGCAGCATCTTCAAACGGCTTAACCATCATTCCGCGACCAAAATATCCTAAATCACCGCCCCTGCTGCCTGACGGACATAAAGAAACTTCTTCTGCAACAGCAGCAAAATCTTTTCCGGAATTGATTTCATCATACAATTTATTAGCTTCTTCCTCTGTTTTCACGAGAATATGACTTGCTCTGACTTCATTTGTCATGGTAATACTCCTATAATTAAAATTCACAATGTTAATTATAGCAAAAGTCAAAAGTTATGTAAATAATCATTCATTATAAAGAAAAAAGACCTGCCGTTACGCTTCCGGCAAGCCGCAGTATATCAAACGTGAAAACCATTGATATATAAAATTGTACATAGTTTCTTAAGAAATAAGTCTACTGTATTTTAAACCAAACCCGCTCTAAGAAAAAATCTTGTCGCAACCCCGAAATAAGTGCCTGGATACAATAGACTTACTCTATTACTATAACGTTTTTTCAAGCATTTTTCACCCTCCCCGAGGATAAATTTTTATAGTGTCAGCTAGCATTTTGTAATTAATTCTTTAGAGTTAGAGAAAAACACTTGCAATAAATTTATTTTTATATTAGAGTAAAGAGGTGTCAGGCGTATAGGTCTGGCAAAAATCTAAAAAAATTTGCGGAAGTAGCTCAGTTGCTATAGTGGAGCTGGAGGCGCAACGTAGTTCATAATTCGCTCTACCAACTGAGAGATAACCGCCACAATTAAATAAATCCTTGCGGAAGTAGCTCAGTTGCTATAGTGGAGCCGGAGGCGCAACGTAGTTCATAATTCGCTCTACCAACTGAGAGATAACCGCCACAATTAAATAAATCCTTGCGGAAGTAGCTCAGTTGCTATAGTGGAGCCGGAGGCGTAACGTAGTTCATAATTCAGCTCTACCAACTGAGAAATAACCGCCACAATTGAATAAATCCTTGCGGAAGTAGCTCAGTTGGTAGAGCTTCTGCCTTCCAAGCAGAATGTCGCGAGTTCGAGTCTCGTCTTCCGCTAATTAAAAAGACTCATCTGAAGATGGGTCTTTTTAATTACTCAAAGATCTAGACAAGAATTCGTCAACTGCGAAAGTTCGGAGGATTTGCACTCTGACGAAAAAAACACTCCGGTGAATTGTTTTTTGGTTAGGGGATGGAGGAGAGAAGAGCTCCCCTTTTTGCATACTGCTTGATTTGAAATAATCTCTGTTCTATAATACTCCTAACTTGAAGCCTCAGCGGTTTACCGGGCTCAAAACTTTAGGGATATATTATGATAGACACAATTATTAACTATGCGGAAAAAATTCAAAAAGTGCTTGACAGCATACATTTCGGACTTATTGCAGAAATTGTAATTAATATTATTATACTCACTATACTCTGTAAGGCTGTTGATATTATGGAAGGACGTTTAAAAAAACACTTTACAGAAAACCATTCACAGCAGGTTATAAAATTTATTCCGATACTCACAAGAGTGTTGAAGTTTATAATATTTTTTATTCTTGTTGCAGCGCTTTTGCAAAACCACGGGTATTCAATATCTTCTTTAATTGCAGGTTTCGGGATTACCGGTTTAGCAGTAGGTTTCGCGGCTAATGCAACAATAGCCAACGTTTTTGGAAGTATCGCCGTTCTTACGGATAAAGCGTATGAAGTCGGCGATTATATCAAAGTCGGCACAATGGAAGGTACTGTTGAAGATATTAATCTGCGTTCAACCAAAATTAGAACACTTGATAATGCTTTGACAATTATCCCGAACAGCAATATAGCAAACGGAGATATTGTAAATATTACCAGAGCACACAAAAGAAGAATTCTTGAAACCATCGGGGTAACCTATGACACAAGCGATGAAAAACTTCATCGTGCAATTGAAATTATTGAAGAAATTTTAAGCAAAAACAGCGAAATATACGGGGATTATGTAGTATATCTGGATACGCTGGCAGACAGCTCTATCAATATAAAAATTAATGCTTACGTAAAAACAAATAACTACGTAAAATATTTGAAGATTAAAGAGCAGGTTCTTCTTGACGTAATCAAACGCTTCAGGGAAGAAGGCATCGATTTTGCATTCCCGTCAAGAACATTATATATGGCAAAATGAAAATTAAGATAATTGCACCCGGCAAAATAAAAGAAAAATTTCTGAAAGACGGCATTGACGAATTTTTAAAGCGCTTAACGCCTTACGCCTCAGTTGAAGTTATTGAAATTACACCTGTAGAAATTAAAGATGAACACCTTACAGAGCGTACACTTGACGAGGAGGGCGATAAAATACTATCACTCATAAAACCTCAGTCCTATGTAATCACGATGGAAATTCAAGGGAAAGAGCTTTCTTCAGAGGACTTTGCACAAAAAATCCAGAGTCTTACAAACGAAGGCCTGAGTGAAATCATTTTTGTCATAGGCTCCTCATGCGGAATTTCCAAAAAAGTTTCTGCGCGGGCAAACTTTAAAATGAGTATGTCAAAGATGACGTTCCTGCACCAGTTTGCACGGTTAATCCTGATTGAACAGATATATAGAGCCTTTAAGATTATCAAGGGCGAAACCTATCATAAGTAGGCTTTTTGGATTGATATACCAGCCTACACTGTAGCAGCTAAATATTATCTACTGAACTCGTTTGACAAAGCGAGCCAGAAATTTTGTCATCCTGAATTTATTTCAGGATCTTGAAATTTTTGAGTAAGCCTGTCCTTATTCAGTACGGCATCTCTTAAATTATGAGACCCTAAAACACCAGGTAGGGGCATAAAATCACGTTTCGCCATTCGGCTCAACTGATTTTGCAGCCAGTTCAGGGAGACATAACAGAGAGTTATAAATTTCGACCGGTTCCCTCTTGCGTTACTCAAAAAAACTGCTATAATAGGGTTATGGAAATTCATAAAATTACGACAAACAAAGTTAATCAGAACTATCTTCCGTCAAAAAAAGAAGATACAAAGCTTCTGACAGCACAGAATACCGACAGGAGCGAAGTTTTAATGAAGGAGCTTGACAAAATGGCAGGAAATAATATAGCGTTCAAAGGAAATTTTGAACTTAACCTTTCAAAAGAAGAACTTGAAAAGAGAACAAATAAAGATTATTTAATAACAAAAAAGATGTTAAAAGCAGATGCGCCTGAGTATCTGGCGCTTGCTGAAGGCGACAAGAAAGCGCTCAAACACCTTGTGAAAGCCGCATATATATTAGAAAAAATTAATATGCAGCTTGATAACCCGCACAACTTAGAATTCAAAGAATATCTGGAAAAAGAAGTTGCAAAAGGAAACAAAAATGCAGAAATGACAAAGGTTCTCTTTGATGCACAAAAAGGGATAAACGCAATAGATTCAATGTCTGAAAAAATTCATCTTGCCAAAGGTCATACTGATCTTCCGGGGAAAGGTGTCTATCCTGAAGATTTGACAAAAGAAGAGTTTCATAAAATCTTAACTAAAATGCTGAATGAAGGTAAAGACGAAGAAGTCAAAAAAATCCTCACCCAGCGTTCAGTTGTTGAGCGCAAAGGAGATGAACTTGTCGGAATTGACTATATAGATAAGTTTCAGGAAGATTTTGCCCAAATGGCTGATGAACTTGATAAAGCAGCAGAAACTTCCACAAACAAAGAATTTACAAAATATCTGGTATTACAGGCACAGGCACTCAGAATGGCAAATCCGATGCTTGATGCTTATGCGGATAAACAGTGGGCAACATTACAGGATACCCCGCTGGAATTCACCATTACGAGAGAAAACTACGAAGATGAAATGACAGGTACTATTGTTGAGAATAAAGAACTCAGCAAAATGCTTGAAGAACGCGGGATTTCTCCTATCCCGAAGGATTTTCTCGGCGGCAGAGTCGGAATTGTTAATAAAAAAGGCACTGATGCACTGATGGCGATAAAAAAATACCTTCCGACCCTGGCTGATAATATGCCTTATAAGGACGAATACGAACAGAATATTTCGACAAAAGGCGATGCAAAGCAGACAATGGTGGACGTTGACCTTGTCGCAGTTACCGGAAACGTCGGCGAATACAGAGGTGGCATAACTTTAGCCGAAAATCTTCCGAACGATGATAAATTATCATTGAAAATCGGCGGAGGCAGACGTAATGTTTACCATAGACAGATAAGATTTATCAGCGACAAAGCCAAATTACAGGAAAGGTTAGACGCAATCCTTGATAAAGATCAGCAGAAGTATTATCTTGATGAGGCTGACCACTGGTTCACAATCGGCCACGAAAACGCTCACTCCCTCGGGCCTAAAAAAGCCGGCGAGTCACTTGGCAAATACAGAAACATCATTGAGGAAAACAAAGCCGATATGGGCTCACTTGCATTTGTGGATTTATTGACGGAACTCGGTATGTACACCCCTGAACAGCGTAAACAAATTATCGTAACAACTGTTACAGATAATTTTCTGAAATCAAAACCGACGCTTTCTCAGGCACACAGAGTACGAACTGTTATGCAAAATAAATATTTTTCGGAACGCGGCGCGTATGAGATTACACCTGATGGAAAAATCCACGTAAATATCGATAAAGTAGTTCCTATTGCAAAAGAAATGCTTGCGGAAATCGTGAGAATTCAAATTGACGGAGATTTTGACAAAGCTGAAAAATACGTTAAAGACAACTTCGTATGGACTGATAATATGGAACTTATCGCGCAGAAACTCCAGAAAGTTAACAAAACGCTCAACGGCAGAACAGAATCCGAACTTGCGGAAAAACTTCTGGCTGAATAAAATATGTACCCGAAGACCGGCCATATAAATGCCGGTATTTTTTGATAGGAGATTTTATGAAAAAAGTTTTAAATCTATACTTGCAGGAACACCCGAAACACAAAATATTTACGGCTGCTATGCTTGCATACTTCGTCTGTTTAATTTTTGTAATTTGCCCGCAGGGAAAAAGATTAACCGGATTAATAATAGCTGCGGCTATTACTATAATTGTACTGGTCATAAGAAGTCTTGTTCTGCTATATTCAAGAAAAAAATCCCCTTACAGATTTCTGGAACTGGATGATAAAAAATTAACTCTTGTTGATATTAACAGAGTCTCGACTCCGCTGAACTGGCAGGATATAAAAACTATTGCAATAAACTTTGATGGCGGGATTTGTCCTGAAATGCGGAGGTTCCCTGATATTCAAATAAATATAACCACAAACGGACAATCTGTTAAATTTTACAGTTTTGTTCCTCTTTCTGCTTTTGAACTTGTAAAAGCAGCAATATCAAAAAGTGTTCAAATAATATATAATACACCTGATACACAAAAATATTTTGAAAAAATGGTTAACAAACTGGCAATTTCCGAAACTAAAAAAACTTTATATAAATAACAGGGGATTTTTACAGGAGGAAAATTATGCCGGTACCGGGGTTACAGGGAACTACATCATTAAATACTTATCAAAATCTTGATGGTACTAATTTAACAATAGGCGGAGTTGAAGAAAAAGCAAAATCACAGCGGGGCTCAGCCGCAGCTTTTTTAGGGATAGGAACTGATTTTAATAAAGAGGCAATGGCTGTTCTGGATTTTAAAGGTACACTAAATTACGACAAAAACGGCATTTTTAACCAGAACCTGCGGGTAAGAAACACTGTCGGCATAAAAAGCTGCACAACTCAGATAAGGTATTCGCCATTGAGTGTAAATATTCCTGCAGGCAAAAATACAAGCCTCTATGCAAATCCGCATTATGTCGGGAAATACAACTACAAAACAGATAAATGGACAAACAGCGCAGGCGTATTTGCAGGCGTAACGCAAAAGATTTCTCCCAAAACATCGCTTTCACTGGAGGTTCAACGCTACAATCTGCAGGACATAAAAGACAACTCCGGCAAAAACTGGGGAGTTAACGCCATTATAAGCTGGAATTTATAAGCATACATCATACTCAGCATAAATATACTTAAAGTGTTTATTTGTGAAACTTTCAGACCCGTATTGACATTTTACTTCCATGGATATTCGTCTTTTATCTCCCAGCCGTCAGCCTGAATCAATGCACCGCAGAAATAGCCGTTGATTTCAGCACCGGGAGTTTTACATCGTTCCAGTAATGTGTCGCGTTCCTCACCCTCACCAACAAGCTGCACATTCGGATAGATGTACATATAGAATGTGTCTATACCGATAATATTAGGTTTTTGCCTTCCGTTAATATCAATTCTCAGCGTTATACGGTCACTCGTTCCGTAATTGGCATTAAAATGAAGATACACTCCGTTATTTAATGCAATACTATAGTGAGTATGACCGTTACTATTAACTAACGCACCATCCAGAGTATAATAATTATAGTTATAAGGGCTTCCTGAGCTTATAAGCTCATCTTTATGTACTGCTTTCAAGTAAGGCTCAATATATTCCTGAACAAATTTCTTTGTTTTGTTGACACCTGTAGAACCTGCATCCTCCTCGCTCATCTGCGTCAAATGCCATTCACGAATCTCCCCGTTTTTAACTTCTGACATCCGTACAGCCTGCCTTATCTGTGAATAAGCTGCTTCAAGACGGGTGGCTGTAACTTTTTTCTGGTAATTCTGCACAAGCCCCGGAAGCGTCATAGCTGCAACGACTCCGATGATGCCCAGTGTTATCAATACTTCTGCAAGTGTAAAGGCTTTTTTACCAGCACCCCCGAACAGCTGCAAAAAAAACTCCGGAAAGGATGAATTCGAATTTCCACTGACGCAAAAATTCCTTGACTATAGAGATTTTTGCCGCCCAAGTTGGCTGCATCCCTGTGCCAATGGCGGTTAAGGAGCTTAAACTACTTCCCCCCCCCCGGAAATCCTTGCTATCACTACGTTTCTCATAATTTAATCTCCTTTTGCTTTCGTTATGTACCATCTTATTATAAAACTTTTTTTGTAATTTTTCAACATTATTAAAATTTAGAGATTTACAAATTTGAAAAAATAATTAAAATAATAAGTATGAAGAAAATTTTTGTACTTCTGTATATTTTGATATTTATGGCAGGTAATGCTTCTTTTGCAGACGGGGATTTATGGGACAATTTCGGAGACCAGAACGTTTACGGGCAGCAGCCGGTAACTGATGAAGATTTTGAAAAAGCTCTGGAAAGTAAAAAAGGTAAGAAAAAACGCGATAAAAATATTCCAAAAGGCGAAGAATTCCGTCAGAGCAATGAAACAGATTCAATAAACCAAATGCCGGAAACTCTGCCTGTTGTATGCGTTTCTGCACCTATAAAACTTTCGGAAGATGCCGTTCTTCCTGTTGGACACTATCAGGCAAAAGGAGAATTGAAAAACGGAACACCGGTTATAAAATTATACCAGTCAAAAGACCTTATGGCAGAAATTCCTGCAGTTGAAACAAACGACGATTTTAATGAGCCGGAAGTTAACTTTATAAAAATGATAGATGCCGGAAATGATAATCAGGTAAAATTCATTTTTGGGTCAATGGATTTTAATGCTTATGCCGTAATGGATATTGCTCCGGAAGGCTATATTCACCCTCAAAGATGACATTTTCCACACTGAAAATTAGATGGCAAAAAACAAAAATGCACACATAAAACAAAATGATACAGCACTCATTAAAAACCATGTATGTATTACAGGATGCTGGTAATCCCAGATTTCTTTAATTGTATCAGCAGCATTTTCAATTACTTGCATATTATGCTCTCCAAAAACATTTATCTCTTACAATTCTATTGTCTACACAAACCGGAAATTAACATCACCTAATTAGTTGATTATTTACCTCCTTTCGGGTAATATACAGTTATGCAGGATTTAGAACTATTGATGCCGGCGGGCAATCTTGAAAAATTAGAGTACGCAATTAAATACGGAGCAGATGCAGTTTACCTCGGAGTAGTTGATTTCAGCCTTAGAGCAATGCGTAAAGGTCAGCTTATTACGCTTGACAATTTAAAAGAAGCTGTCGATTTAGCCCATAAACTCGGTGCAAAAGCTTATGTCACTTTAAATATTTTTGCATTTAACAATGATATAAAACTGCTTGAAGGGTGTATTGAAAAATTTAAGGACGCAAACCCGGATGCTGTTATCGTAAGCGATTTCGGAATTATAAATCTCGTCAAAAAATATATGCCGGACACGCCGCTTCACATTAGCACCCAGACAAACACTCTTAACTATGAAAGCGTAAAATTCTGGCAGGATTTCGGAGCAACAAGAATAATTCTGGCAAGAGAACTTCCTATTGCAGATATTGCAGAAATAAGACGACGCGTTCCTGATATAGAGCTTGAATGCTTTGTACACGGCTCCCAGTGTGTGTCATTTTCCGGCCGCTGCCTCCTGAGCGATTATTTTACAAACGGAGAAAGAAAAGCCAACCACGGCAACTGTTCACAGCCGTGCCGCTGGAGTTACAAACTTGTAGAAAGCACCAGACCGGATCAATATTACGAGATTAATCAGGACGAAAGAGGTTCCCATATACTAAGCCCGAAAGACCTCTGTCTTGTTGAGTACCTGCCGGAACTCATCGATGCAGGCGTAAATTCATTTAAAGTAGAAGGAAGAACCAAAAGCCTTTATTATGTTTCGGCTGTTGCAAAAGCTTACAGAAATGCTATTGACGATTGTATTAAAGACCGAAATGCTGACCTGCATAAGTATTTTATTGAACTGAAAAAAGTGGGAAACCGCGGATATACCACAGGGTTTGCACTAGGTCATAACAACAGCGACAGTTACAGCTATGATATTTCCAAAGGCCTTGCCGGTGCCGATTTTCTTTGCGAATTTAAAGGAGAAAAAAACACTGAGGGCGCTTTCTTTGTAAAAATTAAAAACAAAGTTCTTTTGAATGATGAAGTTGAAATTATAACTCCTGATGAACAATTCACGGCACATATTACAAGAATTGTTAATACTCAGGGAGAAGAACAGCCTCTCGGAAACACTAACGATGACGTTTATATAACATTAGACAGGGAACCCGTTAATTTCAAGTACGCAATAGCCAGAACCACAGGAGTAAAAGAACATGTTTCTTAAACCGGATTACAACCTCAAAAGCATTTACGATATTGATCTTGATGAACTTGAAAAATCCGGCGTAAAAGCTTTGCTCTTTGATTTAGACAGTACAATTATGGCTTCAAAAAGCGGATGTTATGCACCTGAAACCATTCAGTGGCTGGAAAAAGTACAGGAAAAATTCTTTACCGCGGTTATTTCAAATAACCACAACAGAGAATATATTAAAAAAGTAACGGCAATAACTCCGTTCCCTGTACTCTTTGAAGCTAAAAAACCGCACACAAAACCGGCAAAAGAATTTCTAAAAAAACATAACATAAACGCAAAAGAAGCAGCGTTTGTCGGCGACAGACCCCTCACCGATATTCTTTGTGGGAAACTGCTCGGCTGCAAAACAATCCTAGTTGATTCAATTTCAGCAGACAAAGAAGCAAAAATTGTACGATTTGTAAGACAGCTTGAACGCTGCAGTATAAGAAAATAAAATTTATTAATAATTGTAAAATTTTATTTTTATAATAACAATTATTTATATTTATGCGTATTAATAACAGTGTACAAGGTACCCCAATGTGTAAAAGGTAGAAGATGTCAAAAATAATTACGACAGACAACGGACAGCAGTACAAAACCCCGGGTTTCTGGCCTACAGCCGGCGCTATTGTTGTAGGAAAAATGGCAGGCAATGCCATCAAACAATTTTCCGGACATGTTTCTGTACCGATAGTCAGAAACATGCAGGAAACTTCCGGCAAAATGGACAACCAGACTTTGCGCAAAGGGATTCAGGATGCGTTTGAAAGTTCAGGATTACGGGCTAAGGGGGTTGAAATCCTTGACGTGAAACCAACTGACAATTTTAAAATCCCAGGTTTTCTAAAGCCTTTCAGTTTCCGTCCGGTAGGAGAAGGCCCGTCACAGAGTGGCAGAAGCTTCAGCAATACTATTTCTAATGCTGCAGAAAATCTTCCCGAGCCTAATAAAAAATTAGCAGAGGCAATTTCAAAAGAAATGCCGGGCTGGTTTAGAAACAGTTTCTTAGGAAAAACATACCGCTATATTTTGCAGTACACCTTTGAAAACGGGAACAATGCGGCATTCTTTCCTAAAACAAACCGTATCGGCGTAAATATTGATAAATTAGGCGCATCTACTTTCCACGAAATGGGTCATGCCATAAACAAAAACATGAGTACATTCTGGAAAGGAATGCAAAAGTTAAGAGCTCCGGCAATGATTTCAGCATCATTGATGACACTTACAGCACTATTTAAACGACCAAAGGCAGAAGGCGAACAGCCTAAAAATAAATTTGATAAAGCCACAACATTTATCAAAAACAATGTAGGCAAACTTGTTTCTCTTACATTTGTACCGATTGTTGCGGAAGAATTAATGGCAACACACCGGGGCAACAAAATGGCAAAACAATTCCTGCCTGCTGATATATTTAAAAAGATTAAGAAAACCAACCGTCTCGGAGCTGCAACATATATACTAACAGGTCTGACAACCGGTCTTGCCGCATTTACCGCATCAAAAGTCCGAGATTTAATTGCTGCGCCTAAAAAAGTAAGACACCACCAACGTGTAGTAAATCATACAACTAAAACAGCTGGCTAAATTGAAATTTCATTTGATATAATATCTTAAAAAAGGAACAATAAAGTTTGTTCCGTTTTACAGATTAACTCTGAAGTCGGAAATGTGTTTCTTTTTTCTTTCTTTTGTATCATTAGGACATAATTTTATTTAATATACGAACCGGACTTTATTTACTTAAAATGTCAAATATAATCGTTGTATGTGTACAGATAAAAATACAAAAGATATTAATTATTATTAGGTTTAGAATCAATATCAGTAGCTTCTATTTTGAAGATTACCGGTCTTAATCCATCGTTGCAACTTACAATAGCAACTCCTTTTTCTTTAATCCAATCTCCATAATAAAAAACATCTTCAATTCCGTGAGAAAGTGCAAATACATATTGATAAATAGCTTTCCACGCTTCATTACAAAATCCTTCGGGACATTCCCAATCTGCGTAAAATTCTTGTCCTTCTTTTAACATTGGACAAGCTGTTAAACCATCTACACCATATTGTTGTGAAAGTTCTTTATCAAAGTGCTTTTTCAAAACAGTAATTTTGCATTTTTTAATATTACTATACTCCTTAATAGGATATTATATTAAAAATTTCTATTTTTTACACTTAATTTAGAAATGTTAACTTTATTTATTTGAGAATAAATATTTGATTAATTCTCCTTAAATATACACAGTGAACTTTTCCAGTTTATAAAAATCACTTCTGACCCAAAATTAAATTTCAAATAATCATTTTATTCGAAGAAATAATCTAATTCAAAAGGTAGCATCTTACAAACTGTAAAGTAAAATGTGAAAACTAAAAATTCCACGGGCTATTAATTCCGTGGAATTTTCAATATCTGAATACGCAAGGCACTTATATCTTTGCTTTTAGACTTAATGCATCATATCTTATTTTATAAAATTTGTGTAAATATAATTTTCAATATTTGGTAAATCGTGATTAGATTTAATATAAAATTCTTTCATTTCTAAAAACCAAGCCATATTTGTACCTAATATTCTCATAGTCTGCAGACCTTCTTCATCTTTTTTAACATCTTCAGGCGTCCAACCATGAACCATATTCCAATATCTTGAAGATATAATAGGCATTTCTGACACTAAAAAATATTTATTTAATTGGTCTAAAGTTGCAGTTGTTCCTGCACGTCTTGCAGAAATTATTGCTGCACCGGGTTTAAGATAAAACCTCTTTTTATTGCTCAAAGAATCTGCAAAAAAGGCTCTATCTAAAAAAGGTACAATTATACCGCTGGCACTTGCATAGTGAACAGGAGAACCAAAAATAAATCCATCAGCATTTTCAGCTTTATCAAGGAATTCATTCACTTTATCGTTAATAACACATTTGCCTAATTTTGCACAAGCTCTGCAATCTCGGCAAGGAGAAATTGCATTTGTTCCAATATAAAATATTTCAGTTTCAATATTTTTTTGATTTAATACATTTGCGACTTTACATAAAGCAGTATAAGTACAGCCCTGTTTATGTGGTGAACCATTTAGTAAAAGAACTTTCATCACTACTCTCCATAAGATAATGTATCATAAACTTTTGCAACAATTTTCCAATCACCGTTAATCTTATTCATAATTAATAAATCTGTGAATTTATACCCGTGCCAATTATCTTCAATAACCCTCACTACCGCAAT
>CALVBB010000022.1 GCA_944325705.1 Candidatus Gastranaerophilales bacterium | reverse complement strand
TACTAATCCTTCAACAGCCGGTGTATATCTCCCCTTTTTGGTTCCCATATTTCCCTTTTGAAAAAAACGGTATCTCTTTTCGATACCGCTTTTTTTATTCCAATTGTATTGTGATATTCTTTTTAACAAGGGGCTGATTAAACGTTTGTTATTTATTTTTGTTTGATATAAAATTTGGGGTGAGGTAGAAAAGATGTTACAGGAATTTTTATTTTCAAAGATACACAGAGCCACAGTAACCGATGCCAACTTGAATTACGTAGGGTCAATAACAATTGATGAAGCCCTGATGAATGCTGCAAAGATTAAAGAATGGCAGAAGGTTGATATTTTAGATATAAATAACGGCGAAAGATTTCAGACTTACGTAATCAAAGGCGAGTCAAATTCCGGCTGTATATGCTTAAACGGTGCAGCCGCAAGAAAAGTTCAGCCGGGAGATAAAGTAATAATTATTTCGTACGCATATTTTGAAAGAGCAGAAGCAGAAAGCCATACCCCGACAATTGTAATGGTGGATGATAAAAATAAAATAATTCATTAACTTGCGAAAAACCGGTAAATAAGTTATAATAAAAAAGGCAGAGAAAAATTTTTTTATGCTCGGGACATTCCAAATTAAATAAAAAACTTTTTCCGGACACGCTTCCGCGCTGCTCCCGCTATCGCCTCAAAAAGTTTTTATTTAATTTGGAATACAAAGTAAAAGTTATATGTCATCCTGAACTTGTTTCAGGATCTCAAAAGATAAAAAGCAAAGGAGATTAAACAATGGAAAACGCAAGTATAGCAAGGGTTTTCGGGGGGGGGGGCAAGTAGTTTAAGCTCCTTAACCGGCACAGAGCAAGGGATACAGGCAGCCGAAGAGGGTAAAACCTTTAGTTGGCGTGCGTTTTGGCGGAAACTGATTGAAATAAAATCCCCCCTGCCCCCCTTTATCAAAGGGGGCGAGAGTAATTACATCCCTTGTAAGGGAGGTGGTGCGCAGCAGCGGAGGGTTTTAATAAAAAATCCCCCTTTGCTTCCCCCGGTCTTGGATTATTCGGGGTGTCCGAAAACTCAACGTTTCCGAACCCCTTACGTGCTAACGCCCTACCGGAAAGTCGCTTTTACCTTGGCAGAGGTTCTCATCACCCTCGGAATCATCGGTGTTGTAGCAGCGATGACACTGCCTACTCTTGTTAATAATTACAAGGAAAAAGAGATTATAACTCAGGTCAAAAAGACTTATTCCTCGATAAATCAGGCGATTGCTCTTGCTCAGACAAAATATGGTACCCCGGGTGATAACAGTGGATTGTTTGCTGCAAGTAAAGACCATGTTGCAGTTACAAAAGAACTTGCAACATATTTTAACGGTGCCCGTTACTGTGATGCAGGTAGTAACGCAAAAGGCTGCAAGGACTTGAATTATAAAGTAAAATACGCAACAAAGCTACAGTCATCATCCGGCAATATGAATATGGCAGGTGATATGCTGAGTTTCCCGAGAATAGTTTTAAATAATGGTGCGGTGCTGGCTATTAAGTCAATGGAGAGCGGCTGCGATGAAGTTGAGGAAACCGGCACCTCTTTTAACCCTGACGGTACGATTCAAAAAGATGAAGATGGAAATATTGTCACCTGGACAAGAATAAGAGCGGTATGTGCTGGTATATATTTTGATGTTAATGGTAATAAATTGCCGAATCAGTTTGGCAGAGATGTTTACAGGATAGATGTCTACAGGGACAGAGTTGGTGACTCCACCTGGGGTGCGTATGGTACGCAGAGCTTGCATAATATTTTAATGGATAAGAAAAATCCGTTTGTGTATGTTAATTACAACTCCGGCGATAAATTTGAATGGTAATAAGTTAAAACGACCGCTTTTGCGGTCGTTTTTATTATCTGTAATTTGTAAATTGCAGCGGGTAATTGTATTTATCCTCATTACCCCTGAGCATTTTTATTACTGCCTGCAAGTCGTCCTTGTCTTTTCCTGAAACTCTCACCTGATCGCCCTGAATTGAGGCTTGAACTTTTATTTTTGTTTCTTTAATATCAGCGACAATTTTTTTCGCAAGTTCCTGAGAGAGGCCCTTTTTAAGGTTATAAACCTGTTTAACCCTTCCTCCGAGGGCATTTTCAATTCCCTGCGGGTCAAGAATTTTTATACTCAAATTTCGCTTTGCAAACTTTGATTGAAGAATATCGTAAATGTTTCTAATCTTCATCTCGTCGCTTGTTGTAACTGTAATAGCCTTGTCTGCCTCAAGTTCAATTTCAGAATTTGAATCTTTAAGATCGAATCTTGAAGAAACTTCTCTTCGAGTCTGGTCAATTGCATTAAGCAATTCCTGTTTGTCAAATTCGGAAACTACATCAAAACTGCATTCTTTTGCCATATAAATTCCCCCTTCATTTTTTGTAAATAATAACACAAAAAATGAAGGATTAAAAGATGTCCAGCATTTAATTATAATCCGGTGCCCCTAACCATATTGCTGCAGCTAATGTTGCTGTACAGTCTTATCTTTTTTCCAGAACATTAATTTTTTAAACCAACTTTTCTCCGGCTGCTGTGAATTTACGGCTGATCTTTCCGCAAACTTCTGTTTTACAGTTTTGGCACCTTCTGATATTTTTTCTCCGGCTTTTTTAAATCCTCTGCCAATTGCTTTGAAAGGTGCAGCAATACCTTTACCTGCAGCATTGACACCTTTTTTAATACCCCGTCCGGTTGCTTTGAATGCAGAAGCTATTCCGTTGCCTGTAGCCTTAAATCCGGAAGCTATTCCATTGCCGGCACTTTTAAAGGCGTTTTTAATGCTTTCCCAAAATTTGCCGCTCCAGCTGATTTGTCCTATTTGTACATGACTTTTGCCAAAACGTAAAAATCCCAGTGTTGCGAGCACTCCGAGTGCAGCAATTGCTTTATAAAATACATTAGTATCTTTTTTCTTAACTTTGTTCATCAGTTCAAGTTTGTCAGAATCCAGCTCATGACCTTTGAGAGAAGCTCCGCCGAGAAGGTTTGTATTATAGTGCACTCCGCCTAAAAACGGGTTCATAACAGGCATAGGCATCATTTTCATGCTACCTGATGCTATATCTGAATAAATGCTGAAATCTGATGTAGACATTTTACTTAAACTCCATTTTGCTCGAAAAATTCTGATTTTTGTGAAATTTTGAGCGGCACTAATCGATTACAAAATTTTCGTAATCAGTTCGACAGCTGCCAGAAGAAACACTCCGCCTGCTTTTTTCATAAAGCTGATAACTGTCGATTTTTCTTTTTTTGTTTCCGGTTTAACCGGTTCTTTTTCCTGTTCTCTTGCATCATCCAGTCCTGTTACTGCCGGAATGCTTCCCAGAGAACAATCCCCCAAATCCTGATACGTCAACGACGCAGCTAAATTGTTTTCCCATAACCCCATGGTACTATCTCCGATTAATTTAACCCAACATATATATAAAGTTTATTTAATTAAAAAAATTTACTTTTCAACTTTTTGATGTAAACTTTTGTAAATAAATTAAAACCTCACCACAACTGCTAGGAAGGAAGTTTTTAGGTTTAGTAAACCAGTCCGTTGCAAACATTCCATAAATGTATGTGATGAGGTTTTAATAAGCTTTATGCTAATTTGGAGGATTAATCAACTAACTGCTGCATAATTTCAAAAGGTTTTTCTGCAACTCTCATTGTTTCTTCGTCAATAATTCCTCTTTTAAGTTCTGTGAAAGTAGCTTTTCTTGAGTTGAATTTTTCTTTCAAAAACTCGTAAGAGATTTTCGGGTCACACTTGTCTCCGCATGTGAAC
Organism: Candidatus Gastranaerophilales bacterium; assembly: GCA_944325705.1. Taxonomy (GTDB): domain Bacteria; phylum Cyanobacteriota; class Vampirovibrionia; order Gastranaerophilales; family Gastranaerophilaceae; genus Scatousia. The sequence continues at coordinate 26,191 of CALVBB010000022.1, read as the reverse complement.
AGGTCAACTGCAGCATAACCGAGTTCCGGCCAGGTGTGAATAGCCAGATGGCTTTCTGAGATAATAACAACGCCTGACACGCCGTAAGGGTTAAACATGTGGAAACATTTTTGGACAATAGTAGCACCACATTCAAGGGCGGCATCCACCATGTACTTTTCTACTTTATCAATACTATTTAATGTGTTTGGATCACATTCAAAAAATTCTGCTAAAACGTGTTGTCCTAAGTGGATTTCTTTTTTGCCGTTTTCCTGAAACGCTGTAAATGGTGATGTTATTGCCAATTCATGTGCCTCCTTTTATACAATGTATATTTACCTACTAAAAATATTGCTTTCGCAATAAACATATTACAATAAAAAACACAAAATTTGTAAATTTAACACTTAAAAAAATAAATTTTACAAAATTTTTACAATAAATATGCCTAAAAATCAGATGAATTGTATCATACATACAGGTGATATTTGTTAATATTTTTTAATAAACTCCTGTTGTAAATTTTCTGTTTTATATATAGAATGCTTATATGAATAAAATTCTTGTATGCGATGACGATTTAGCAATAAATGAACTTATAAAAGTAAATCTGGAGCTTGGCGGATATAAAGTGATACAGGCATTTGACGGAACCACGGGTTTTGCATTGTGCAAGCAGGAGCTGCCTTCGCTTGTAATTCTGGATGTAATGATGCCTGAGGTTGACGGGTTTACGGTTGCGCAGAGGATAAGAAAAAACGACGCAACAAAAGACATTCCGATATTGATGCTTACAGCGCTTTCACAGTTGAATGATAAGGTTAACGGTTTTAATATAGGGGTTGACGATTATCTGGTTAAACCGTTTGAGATGGAGGAGTTGCAGGTTAGGGTAAGGGCTCTGTTAAAGAGAACAAGGCAGATACCACAATCGGCGTCAACGCGGGAGCTTTTAACACTAGGCGAAATCACGCTTCTGCCTGAAACATACTCTGTTAAGATCGGCGAAAAAACTGCAAAACTTACCCCTATAGAATTTGATATTTTTAATCTTCTTTTTCAAAACCATGGCAATATGGTGTCATCGGCAAGTTTGTTGAAAGATATTTGGGGCTACTCTCCGGATGATGACATTGAAACAATAAGGGTTCATATAAGACATCTCCGCTCCAAACTGGACAAAATCTCAGACGGCAAAAAATACATAGAAACAATCTACGGCGGAGGCTACAAATTAAATATTTAGCCTTCTTTGTTGAGGTTTTCTTTCAACTTGAGAAGTTTTTCGTAGATGATTTTTGCTAACCTTATTGAATAACTGCTATCCTCACCGTTTTCGCATGAGTATTCAAGTGCGTTAATCAAAGTCTTGTTGAGGTCTATAATTTCATAAAGTTCAAACATCATAGTATTTTTTCTTAACCTTTCTTTAAGTAAATAAGATTTATGGTTGATAAATCGACTATAAACCTTATTAATTTATCATATAGGGCTAAGCAAGTCAATAACTAATATAATGGTAGAATGGACGTAAGAAAAGAGATTAAAAAACTTCTGGCAGAAGAAGCAGATACTTTAACGAATATAGCCGAACAGATGAGCGCGTTATCGGCCAAACCTGTTACAATGAATAATCTTTCAAAAAAGCTGCGCAAAGGAACTATCAAATTTGCGGAGGTTCAGCTGATAGTGAACCTTCTGGGATATGATGTAAAATTTGAAAAGAAAAAACAGTAAATTTATTTACTGTTTTTTCGGAAATTATATAGCAAAATCCATTAAAAATTTTTAAATTTGTCACCTCTGAAATAAATTCAGGGCCTTGTTTGCCGTTTTTTGTTGAAGTTATTTATTCCCTAAAAAGTCCTGCCAGTAGTTTTTGCCATCTTCAGTAGGATGCGTGTCGCTCAGCGCGAATGTTGCACAGGAATACTGCCCCATGTCTTTAGAAGATTGTTCGCAATAATTTGATGCCGGCAAAAAAGCAGAGTTGCCCCCGCCGGTATTTATTGGAGGATTGTCTTTGTGTTCCTGCTCCATAGGAATAACAAAACCGTCAGTAGTGAATTCAAAAAGGAAAATATCCAGCCCGTATTTGTTCGGTCTTTTCTCTCCGTTAATGTCAACGCATATTGTCGGGCCGTTTACGCCGGTGGCTGGAGCATCATTAAATGTATAAATTCTTCCGGAAATATCCGACCGGAAGCCGTAGTTGTCACAGTGGAGTTTGACCTCTTTTCCTTTTATATCATGAACAGGATAAGGCATAGTTGTCAGGTATGAATTGTTTTCATCTCTGTCAGACTCTGTCCAGTCATCAAATTGTTTGATGCCTTTCATATATTTGGGCAATTGCGCTAAGAATTTGTTAACCCCTACTCCTGCAGTGTATTCGGAAACGGAAATCCCGTTATCATTATAAAACATTCTAGCAACCTGATTAAGTTCAGTATAAGTTTTCTTGAACTGTGTCTGCAGTTCTTTATTCTGTTTATCGTTCATAAGAGTTGGCATAGTCATAGCCGCAACAACACCAATAATTCCGAGAGTGATAAGAACTTCAGCGAGAGTGAAAGCATATTTACTTGAAGTGAGAAGTGAAGGGTGAAAAGTGAAGGGTTCATAAAATCTGAGAGCACCATCACCGGTTTTAAATTTCCCAAGCCTAGAAATCTCCTTAAGTGGTAATTTCACAAGATTATTATTCTGCGACAGTTCGGTAAAATTTCCCTGCCCTATAGTCTTAAAAACAGCGTCCGTAAAGGAAAAAGAATTGAAGAAATCCTCGCACCGTCTGGTATTCCTTAATAATATCCGCCAGAAATCCTTGTGTAGAGCGGAATTCAGCCTATCTGCACCTCCCTTCTGAGTTTTGAAGCTATAACTGTGTTTTGCATAAATATATCCTCCTTATTATTGTTGCTTCTATTTTAACATTCTTTGGAAATATTTTCAATCATGGAAACTATGGAACTTATATAGCCGTTTACCCCCAAATGTACTCAAAATACAGTCAAAATGTCATTCCGAACTTGTTTCGGAATCGCTATGTTTGTTAAGCCCCTGTCACCAGGAAGGAAGTATTTTGCACGAAACCAAGCTTTCGGCAAAAGAAGGCAAACGAATTCAGAGCCTGCCCTGATATTTATTTTAGAGTGACATTTAAGATGTTGTTTGGTGTCAACTGCGATATAAGTCCTGAAACTATTCCTGTTCGTAACCAAAGGATTTCAGGGCGGATTGCTTTTTTCGCCAGTCTTTCTCAACTTTTACTTCCAGTCCGAGAAAAACTTTTTTCTCAACTATCTTTTCCAGTTCCAGACGGGCTTCTGTTCCTATTTTTTTTAAAAGACTGCCGCCTTTCCCGATAAGAATCCCCTTCTGGCTCTTTGTTTCACAGTAAATTGTTGCATAAATCCGGTCGATTTCTTCTGTTTCCTGATAATTCTCAACCTTAACAGCTACAGAATGCGGAATTTCATCTGACGTGTTAAGAAGGATTTTTTCCCTGATAACTTCTTCTGCCACATCCCGCATTGTTTCTTCTGTTACAACGTCCTCAGGGTACAGAAGCCCTCCTTCAGGCAGGCTTTTAAAAATATTTTTCAACAGTGTGTCAATGTTTCTTCCGGTTTTAGCTGAAATCTTCACTACCGGATAATTCTTTTCAAATAAAGTTTTATAAGTAAGCAGATTTTCTTCGATTTTTTCAAGCTTTTTTGTCTTATCAACTTTGTTCATAACAATTATCACAGGAATTTCGGTTTGCAAAATATTCTGTGCAATCCACCTGTCACCTTTGCCGGCAGGTTCTGTTCCGTCAACAATAAACAAAATCAAATCCGCATCAGGAACTGCAACTTTTGCTTCGTCGAGAAGAAATTCCCCTAGTTTATTGAAAGGCTTATGAATTCCCGGAGTGTCAATAAATACAATCTGACCTTCTTCTGTTGTGTAGATACCTTTAATTCTCTTTCTGGTAGTCTGGGCTTTGTCAGTTGTTATGGCAATCTTCTGACCGAGAATCTTATTCAAAAGAGTCGACTTGCCCGCGTTGGGACGCCCGATTATCGCTGTAAATCCGCTTTTCATATATTTATCTTAACATAAAAGTATCATTTTTTTAACATATTAGCAATTTTTTTTAACTCAATGTATTATATATATGTGTAGGGAAATTTAAAATTGGATTTAAAATGAATAAAAAGACCGGCAAAATAGGTATAATTTTACTGTTAAGTCTTTGTTTAGGGCCTTTTTCCTTTATACAGGCAGATGCAAACAGTTTAACACAACTTGATATAAGAAAAGCAAATTCGGCTTCTTCTACTGTTGACGTGATGCTCTACACAACGACCCCCTATGCCGACAGTATTGCAGTTACTAAAAAATCAGATAACAAATATGTAATACTGATGCCGAATGTATCGAGCGCCGGCGGGGGAAAGCCTGACCTTTCCGGCATAAAAGATATTGTTTCCGATATTGATGTAAAATCGGTAAACGACGGAGCGGGCGGTTATACTAAAGTTACCCTGATTACGACAAAACCGCTTAATGTAAGAGCGCATGCAAAAAACTCCGTTCCGCTAACAGCAGAACAGAAAGCCTACAAAAACTTAATAGCGCAATCCAGAACCCACACAAATACCCCTGTTTATATACCGGATTCAAGAACACTGGAGCCTAAAACAACAGTTACCGTAAATAAACCGGCGCAGCCTGTCAAAATGGTTCCTGTAAAGCAGAAGCAGGCTGAAACCACCGAGAAAAAGGAAAGCCTTCTGGCGGTTGCACAGCAGAAAATAAAAGAAACAGCTAAACCTAAGGAAGTTAAAAAAGCTGATGCGCAGGCAGAAAACACCAAAACAAATGCTGTTGAAAATACACGCATAGCAAAAGCAGAAGCTGATATTTCAAAACATGTTCCGGATGTCGCGCCGGTACCCGCAGCAGCTGCTAAGGCGGATGTTAAGCCTCCTGTAAAAACCTCTGTTGAAAATCAGTTTTTAAAACAGTTGCATCAGAAATTTGACAGAATATTGCCAAATCTGTCTGTAACGCTTGCGATGATACTAATTCCGCTTCTGGGGTTAATATTCCTGCTTAAATTAATTAAGGCGTCTATAATTAATTCCAATTTCCTGAAGAATTCTTTTAAAGAACATATTAATGCACAGCCGGTGCTTGCTACAGATTATGAAGATATAATCAGCGATCCTTCCCTCAACTGGCAGGAAAAGTACAGACAGTTTGTAGCGGAAACAGGCAGCAAGGCAGAAAAGTTAATAAATAAAAAATATTCATTTATTTCCAGGAAGGCAAATGCGGCAGTAAAATATGATTTAGCGGACGATACCGTTAAAATTCAGCCAAAAGCAGCTGCAAATCACGCACCGAAAAGCCCTGCTAAGCCTGCAAAAACCGGCAAATCAATATTTATGAACGATGCAGTTGAAGAACTTGCAAAACAGATAGAAAAATTGGAATCGGAGAAGGAAGTAAAACCTGCAGCGGTTAAAAAATCCGCAAAACCTGCAAAAAAAGAAAAAGCTCCGGTTCAAGAAAAACAAAAGGTTAACGATATGATGGAAAATGAAAAGTATCTGGTTAGTCTGGAAAAACTTCTCCACGACTCTCCTGATGTTGAAAAAACACCGCTTGATGAAGAATCTATTTTGAAAACTCTGGAACAGAACTTTAGAGATATTACAGTTCAGAGTGAAGATGATGTGATTGCTTCCAAGATGTCGGAAGCTGTTAAAAACAGTGAAGCGCCAAAGGTTAAAAAGTTGAAAGCTTTTGCCGATAAAATCGCTCTTGAAGAAACTTACAGAAACAAGCCGCTTCCGAAAACCCGCGAAGAGGTGAGAAGTGCCAGAGAAGGTAAAAACGTAAACCTCGGCAATTCTGCGCTGCATTCAAATCCTCGAATGCTTGAAGGCGGTAATTTGAGCGTTGCAGATTTGATTGCAAAAAGCAGTAAGTTTATGAAAAATCCGGCTCCGTCGGTTTCCCCGTTAAAGTTACCTGAGGCACCTGTAAATAATACTTCTGCACCGGAGCCAAAACCTGTTTTCTCACAGGAAAAAGGTTATTCAATGTCCTCGCTGGAAGAATTTTTCTCGCTGCCGGAAGATGACAGTAAGGCAACCGCATCGCCGAGTCTGTCAAATAAAGTTGCAGACAGCCTTGCTAAGATAAAGCCTTCTATGAAAATGCAAAAAGCTGTCCCGGCTAAAAAGAATGTTACAAATCCTATAGCGCAGCTGAAGGCTGATACAAAAGAAAATTATCTGAACGGGCTGATTGTAAAATCCGGTTATAATATAGATAAAAACAGAGGTTTTTATATTGTGAACCTTGATGGAGAAACCGCTCTTGTCGGACGGATTAATGAAGAAATTTTCGTTCTGAAAAAGTTTGACCGTAATGTGGAAAAACCAATTCAGGTAAGACAGGATAACCCGAATGTCTATATGGTGAAAGCCGACGGGTTCCGTTCTCTTGTTGAAGTTGACAATGATAAAATGAATGTTCTTATTGAACTGTAAGAAATAAAATTTCTCAGGTTCCGGCGTCTTAAATTGCGCCGGCGCATATAAATCCTGAAGTATGGAAACAGAATGAGAAGATTGAGGCGGATTTATTTATCAATTTTAATAATATTCAGTGCGGTTGTTTTTGCGGGCTGTGCTCCGAAAGATAACCGCACAGTAATTCAATTTGCAAGCTGGGGCTCAAAATCGGAAATCGATATTCTGAAGCCGCTGCTTGATGAGTTTGAAAAGGAAAATCCCGAAATTAAAGTTGATTTTATGCACATTCCGCAGAATTACTTCCAGAAAATTCATCTGCTTTTTGCCTCGAACACTGCACCGGATGTGATTTTTATGAATAATCTTAATCTCCCAGTATACGCAAATGCTGGAGTTCTTGAAGATTTGAGTGCTTATAGAAGTCAGGAATTTTATCCGCAGGCGCTGGAGGCACTGAGCTGGCAGGGCAAACTTTATGCCATTCCGCGTGATGTATCGAACCTTGTTGTCTATTATAACAAAGACCTTTTCAGAAAATACGGTGTAAAATTCCCGCAGGAAAACTGGACTATGGATGATTTTTTGAAAATCGCGCAGGCACTAACTCACCGCCCGAATGTTTTTGGTGTAAGTTTTGAGGAAGATTTACTATTTTATCTTCCTTATATGATGAGCGAAGGTGGAGGGGTTCTGTCTGATGACTTGAGGCACGACATTACAAAATTACCGCAGTCGCAAAAAGGTTTGGAGTTTTACGCTGATTTAAGAAAAAAGTATCATGCGGCCCCTCTTGCCTCAGAAAGTGCGAGTGCCACAATGGCGCAAATGTTTTTGCAGGGGCGTCTTGCCATGCAGGTTTCAGGACGCTGGCTTGTTCCAAAATACAGGGAAGATGCCGGGTTGGACTGGGATATTGCACCTTTTCCTGAAGGTGATGCCGGCAGCATTGTTCCTCTTGATGCTTCGGGTTGGGCTGTTGCAAAAGCTTCCGAACATAAGCAGGAGGCAATAAAACTGATACTTTTTCTTTCCTCAAAAGAAAGTATTGAAAAAATGACGCAAAGCGGACTAATTGTTCCTGCAAGGATTGATGCTGCAAATTCCAAATACTTTCTTGACGGCAAAAAGCCTGAGAGTGCGAAAGTTTTTCTTGATGTGATAAAAACTTCAAAGCCTACGCCTGTTTCCGTTAACTATAACGAAGTTACCGACAGAATGAAAGAATATACAGAAAAACTATTTAATTAATTTCCTGTCAAAAAGTTTGTCAAAATCCAGATTAAGTGCATTCATAATAGAAACAATAACAGTCAGAGATGTATTAGTTTCTCCTCTTTCAATTGTTCCTATTACCTGTCCGTATGACAGCCCGATTTTTTCGGCAAGCTGTTCCTGTGACAGACCGGCGCGGTTTCGTTCTGCTTTCAGATTTCTGCCGAATTCTTTAAGAATTTCTTTTTTCTCCATATAAGAATTTTATTTATTTGACAAATTTATTACTACAATGTATTATTTGTCATATACAATATATATATTGTAAAAAGAAATGAAAAGATTATATTTTGGAGGTACTTGTGTATGTTTAAATTTAAAGGATTTACGCTGGCGGAAGTATTGATAACGCTTGGCATAATTGGTGTGGTAGCTGCAATGACACTTCCTGCGCTTATTCAGAAGCAGCAAAAAAAAGAACTAGAAGTTGCATTTAAAAAATCGTATGCGACTTTGTATAGTTCTTTCAATCAGGTTATAGCAGACGGCTATCCGGTTTATGTTCTAAATCCGACAGAAGAAAGACCTGATGGAGATCCTAATTATAATTCTGAATTTGCACAGCAGATCTATAACAAATACAGAAAGATTAGAAAAATTACTTCCAAAGAAAAAATCGATTATACAAAAAATGCAAGAAATTTTAATAAGAGCTCCACAATGAGCTCTCCTAGATGTTCGCAGTATATGTATACAGATAATGCTTTTATAACATCTGACGGGAGTATAATATCTGTTATGCAAAACTGTGGTGCTTTATGGTTTACTTTTGATACAAACGGGCTTTATAAAGGTCCTAATGCTTTGGGACACGATATATTTATATTCTACAGTCCAAAAAATACAACAAAATTTCTTCCCGCAGACAAAGAATCCGAGGTTACGTGTGATGAGGATGGAAATTGCGATTATAACAATACTGAAGAAGCTAAGGACAAATGTTCAAATACAAGCAAGTCAAATATAAACGGAGCGACCTGTGCTGTATATGCAATTATAGACAAGTGCCCTTGGGATGAAACAAAAACATACTGGGAGTGTCTGCCGTAAAGTTAGATACTAAGGCGATAAGAGTGACAAAAAGTGAAACGTGAAGGGTGAGGCGTGAAAGGTTCTCTATTGTTTTCTCCTGCCTATGGCACCCTCTCCCTCCGGGATACAAAGGGAACCGCTGAGCTTTGCGAAGCGGGTGTGTATATTTCGCCCTCTCCCCTTGGAAGTGGGTAGAATTTGTTAATGAGCATCTGCGAATTATACAAATTCTGGTGAGGGTTTTCCTTCTAAACCCTCCGGCACTACCGTGCCACCTTCTGTTTGATTGCTCGCACTAAACGGGTCTGCCGCCATCGCCTGCGTGTTGGCGTTGCAGACTCTGCTCGCAATTCACCTTAGTAAGGGAGCTTAATTACCCCCCCCCCCTTTTTTTGTAGAGAATGTGGTTTGGGCTTTTAGCCAAACAAAAAAGCCTCCGGTTGAATTTTTTAAAACACTTTAATTTCTGTGCTAAAATTTACTTATGAAAGAATTTGATTTTTACATAGTTCCGACACCTATCGGAAACCTTGGCGACATAACCCTGAGGGCGCTGGAAGTCTTAAAAAATGTTAATATAATAGCCTGTGAAGATATGCGGGTTACGCAGAAACTTCTCAACCATTTCGGGATAAAAACAAAATGTATTTCCTACCACAAATTTAACGAAAAAGAACGGCTGGAAAGTATTCTGGAAAATCTTAATTCCGGCAAAAAAATGGCGCTTGTGTCCGATGCCGGTACCCCGCTTTTTTGTGATCCGGGCTCTGTTCTTGTGGAGGAACTAAGGAAAAATAATTTTACAGTAACCGCTCTTGCCGGTGCCAATGCGGTTGCAACTTTTTTATCACAGGTTCCTCGCTCGGCAGAGGATTTTTATTTCGCAGGTTTTCTCCCGAAAACACGGACGCAAATTTTGGAAGTTTTTAAAAAGTCGAAGTTTTGCGATGTGGTTTTTTACGAATCTCCAAACAGAATTTTAAGTACGCTGGAGCTTCTGGCGGAAACCTATCCAGGTGCAGAAGCGGCGGTCGGCAGAGAACTTACCAAAATGTTTGAGGAAGTAAAAACAGGCAGTGTCACAGACATTATAAATTATTTTAAAGAAAACGGGATTAAAGGGGAATTTGTCGGAATGGTTTTCCGGCAGAAAGTTTCAGATGCTGATGAAAATATTGACGAAAAAATTGAGATTTTAAAATCAAAAAATTTCAAAGCAAAAGAGATTTCAGTAATACTCTCATCACTTTATAATATTAATAAAAATGAAGTCTACAAGCGCGTTCTTGAGGGCTAAAATGTATATAAATATTAAGTTTTTTACTTTTAAAAGTTTGTGCTATAATGTTGATTAAGAAACATGGGAAGTCTTGAGGGTAAGGTTGTACAACAATAAAAAAAGTTTCAAATTATTAATATCCCTTCTTTTGATTTTGACATGTCCTTTAAGGGCATTGGCTGCTGATACTTTTGCAGGAGAAACCCCTGATGCAGGAGGCGTTTCGCAGTCTGTATCTCCGGTTGGTGATGATGCAGCAGAAAAAGATCTGCGATATTTAAAGAAAGTTGAGATTCACGGAACAAATGTTGTCAGTCCCGAACTTATCCTTGAAAAACTTAACCTCAAGAGCGGCGATGTTTATGACCGTGATGCAGTCCAGAACGGCCTTCGTAATGTTTACAGCATGGGGTATTTTACCGAAAAAATGCGTGCTATTCCCGTGACCAATACAGACGGCACGGTTACTTTGAAAATTATTCTTGAAGAAAACGCTCCGGTGACAGATTTTACAATAGAAGGTAATACCGTAGTTTCTACAGAAGAAATCCTTGCCCCGCTTCTGCCTATGAAAGGCAAACCTCAAAATATTTCCCAGTTGAATGATGCGATAGCAAAAATTCAAAACATTTACACCTCAAAAGGATACATTCTTTCCCGCGTTGATTCTGTAACTGATGATCCTGACGGAACGGTTAATATTACCATTAAAGAAGGTACGGTTAATTCTATTGCAATTGCCGGCAATGAAAAGACAAAAGATTTTGTCATTGCCCGTAATATTCTGACAGAACCCGGAACAGTGTATAACGAAAACCAGATTAAAGAAGATCTCGTGAGATTATATGCAACGCAGGCTTTTAAAGATGTTACAAGAGAAATTGAGCCGTGTGCGGATGATCCTGACACTTACGATATTACGATTAACGTAGAAGAGCAGAGAACTGCAAATATTTCAATCGGTGGAGGTCTGGATTCTGTTACCGGTGTATTCGGTTCTGTCGGTATTGCTGATAACAACTTTCTCGGCAGAAACCAGAGGGTATCTCTTAACGGCCTTGTTGGTTCCGGTGTAATCCTTAATGACGCTTCAATCTTAAGACGTATGAATATGCAGTTTGAATTAAGTTTCTTTGAACCGCATTTCCTTAACGCAGATACCTCTTTAATGTCAAAACTCTTCTACAGGGATTTCGGCAGCTATCAGGTTCCTCTTGCAATTGAAAGACGTTTTGGCGGAGAGGCTACTATTGCGCACCGTATAAAGAGAAATAAACACCTTACCTCAACATTCTCGCTCGGTGTTGAAAATATAGATGTCAGCGAAGGCGACTATAACAAAATTGCAGGTTTGTATTCAAGATATAATGTTCCGATTGAAGAACGTGCAAGACAGCTTGAAGGCGGATTATTTATGTCGCTCAGTCCGGCGCTTGTGTATGATTCAAGAGATTCCAATGTTGTTACAAGAAAAGGAACTCTTGCAAGTATAAGGTTTGATGAAGAAATCGGTCTGATAGACTTTGACAAAACCCACGGGAAATTGACAGGTACAATTAAACAATATATTCCGGTCGGGAAGAAGTCCTCTCTGTCATTTATGGCAAAAGCCGGCGGAAGAATTCACGGGGATAATATGCCGGAAGTTATGGCATACCGTTTAGGCGGCCCGTATACGGTCAGAGGGTTTAAGATGAGCGGTGTCGGTACGGGCGATGCGTTTGTCATGGGTTCTGCAGAATTTGCAACGCCGATACCATTTATTGACAGAACAAGACTTGCAAGAAAAGTCGGTTTTCTTAATAACATAAGACTTACCGCATGGGTTGATGCAGGTAAGATTTTTAATCCGACAATTACGAATACTCTCTACGACAGACCTGAATATGCAGTATCCGCCGGTGTTGGTGTTAAACTGTATATTCCTGGCATGGGGCCACTGTCAATTGATTACGGTATTCCTCTTACCAATCCGGGTGACAACGGCTCAAGAGGCGGATACTTTACATTTGGTGTAGGTGATTTACTATATTAATATAAAGACTAGGAGGTTTTATGAAAAATTTTAAATTAGCGGCAGTGCTGTTACTCGGCGGGTTATTTGCAGCCTCTTTGCAGCAGGCTTTTGCAGCCGGAGTAGGCTATATTGACTACCAGAAGGTTCAGGCAGCATACCCTCTTGCACAGCAGGCAGTGAAAGAAGTTGATGCAAAGGCACTTGAACTTCAGCAATATATGGTGGATAAAGAAAAACAGTACAAATCTCTTGACACTCCGTTGAAAAAACAAAACTTTGAAGAAGCCACCGCACGTGAATTTAACGCAAAGCAGGATGCTTTTATGAAATTGAAAAACGACAAAGAAGAACTCGTTTATAATAAAATTCAGGCCGCAGCAAAACAAGTTCTTGTAGAACAGAAGCTTGATGCAATTGTTGACTTTAGGGTAATCTTTGTCGGCGGTGTTGATATTTCTGATTTAGTAATTCAGAAATTGAAATCCGGTATGTAATGGCAGTCTTTTAATCTGGCATCCCCCCCCTGGTGGGGTGAGCCTGTGAAACTGTAATAGATATTAGCAGAGGTTTTAAATGAACTATTCCGAAAACGGTGAACAGTATCATATAGGTTTGAAAGAAGGCGATGCTGGGGAGTATGTTATTCTCCCCGGAGATCCGAAGCGCTGTGAAAAGATTGCACAGTATTTGGATGACGCAAAACTTGTTGCGGACAGGCGTGAGTTCACAACGTATACCGGCTATCTTAACGGGGTTAAAGTAAGTGTGACCTCAACGGGTATTGGCGGAGCCTCAGCTGCAATTGCACTTGAAGAACTTGTAAAAGTAGGTGCAAAAACTTTTATTCGTGTAGGCACCTGCGGCGGGGTTGATATTAATGTAAAAGGTGGCGATGTTGTGATTGCTACCGGCGCAATTCGTATGGAAGGAACAAGCAGGGAATACGCGCCTGTGGAATTTCCTGCTGTTGCAAATATTGATGTCGTAAATGCCTTGAGAACTGCTGCAAATAATCTCGGTTATACTTCCCACACCGGGGTTGTTCAGTGTAAGGATTCGTTTTACGGTCAGCACAATCCGGAAAGTATGCCGGTTTCTTATGAGCTTATCAGCAAGTGGGAAGCCTGGAAACGCCTCGGCTGTCTTGCTTCTGAAATGGAATCCGCTGCTTTGTTTGTTGTCGGAAGCTATTTGAAAGTAAGAGTCGGTTCAGTATTTTTAACAGTTGCAAATCAGGAACGCGAAAAGCTGCAGCTTGAAAACCCTGTTGTGCACGATACGGAAAAAGCTATTAAAACAGCTGTGGAAGCTGTAAAACTTCTCATAGCAGACAGTAATAAGGGATAAAATTATGTATAATAAAAAAATGCAGTATATTATAAAAACCTGTTCAAGTGAAAATGTTCAGGAACTCCAGAATCTTTTGAACGAGATGTCGATGAACGGCTGGGAATTATACAGTATGAACGAAGTCGAAACGGATGACGGTTTTAAATATAACTGTATTTTTATGTCGGAAACAAAAAGCGAGGACGCGGCAGAAAATTCTGACATAATAAATATTTCGAGTTTTAAAAGCAGGATGGAAAAAATTCTTTCGCCGCAATTTTCGCCTTATGAAAACTGTATTGAAATTCAGTCCAAAATAAAAAGCCAGCAGCAAAAAATCGCAAAAATCAAAAAAGAACTTGAAGGGGAAGCTCCTGCCTCTGTCGGCAGAAAAAAGCTTAACGACAAAATCTCCGCAGGGCTGAAAGAACTCGATGATTTGCGGGCAAAACTTTCTAGGGCAACCTCTCCGGATGTGATGTATTCAAGACTTCACGAAGAAAAACTGTCAATAAATTTGAGCGAAGAACTCTTAGGCTTTGTTGATACTGAATGCGAAATCCCGGAAGAAGCCCTTGTTGCGGCTACTGTTAAATCCCGTTTGAAACTTACGGATGAACTCGGTTATATAATACCGAAAATTATTTTTAAAGACGATGCTTCTTTGAATCCGTATGAATTCAGTATAAAAGTCCGCGGACTGGAAGTTATCAGGGCAATGGTTTATCCTAATTGCACAATGTTTTATACAGACGAGCTTCACCTTGAGAAAAAGTTGAAAAATTCTATTTATGATGAAGATGTTATTACAGGGCGAAAAATTGTCTGGATAGAAAATTCAATGACAAAAGATTTCTGGGAGAAAGGTCTTTCCGGTGCGGAATATATTGCACGGGTTCTGGAATTTACAGCTGTGAAATATGTTGATGAACTGCTTGATTACAATGATATAGACAAATATATAGATGTAGTGAGCGAAAATAACGACTTTCTGGTGCAGAATATTATACCCGATTTTATTTCACTTTCAGATTTGCGGTTTATCCTAACAAGCCTTATCAGAGAAAGGGTTTCGGTGCGGGATATTACCTATATTTTTGAAAAAATGAATGATTATGCAGAAGATTGTCCTAAGTCGGAACTTTTGAAAAAAATAAGACTTGCACTCGGCCGCAGAATTTGTAAAAATTGTTTGAATTCGGACGGTATTATCAGCGCTTTTGAAATATCAGAAAAAACTCTTGACGCTTTTGCTCCGAGTTTTGAAGAAGATGAAGATTTTATTATAAAAATCGACGGAGATTTTGCCGAAAAACTTGCCGCAAAAATTGTTAAAAAGTCTGCGCAAGCAGGGATAGAAAGTCCTAATATAATTGTTCCTATGGAATACAGACACCTGTTTTTTACTCTTCTGTCAAATTATATGAACGATATAACGGTTCTTACAAGGGAAGAAATAGGATGCCACTATCCGGTTGATGTGATTTCTACAATATAGCAAAAATTTTTATTCAGGAGTTTTAAAAAGAACATGCAAATTACAAAAATCAGCGGCGCGAATTTTGTACCGTCATTTAACAGGCGGCTAAGAGAAAATGAAAAGAAAGAATACCGTGTTGATACGATTCAGCAGGCTTATAATTATCTGGGTATAAAAGATGTTGCAATGATAATGCACGGATCATGTTATCCTGCCGACACTTTTGATATGGGGATAGGCTCTCCGTTCGGGAAAAGTGCAGAGGAGATGGCAGAGTTTGAAGTTCTGCACGGATTTACTTCTAATCAGCAGGGACCGCTGGGGATAATTTCCCGGGGTAATTATTCCCCTTATTCAAGTTCAATTTTTGCTAAGAATTATATGTTCATTGATTTAGAAAAACTTACTGGGGATGATTATGCAAAAATTCTTGATAAGAAAACTCTTAAAAAATATGAACTTCCTGAAGAAAAGGCGGGTGAAAATTATACAAATACTCAGTTTTCAAAGGCTTTTGATAATTATGACAAATTAATTGATATTGCATATAACAATTTCAGAAACAAAGTAAAAAACGGGGATGATAAAGCTCTTGAGCTTAATAAAGAGTTTAAAGATTTCAAAAAAACAAACAGTCCTTATGTAGTTAAAGAGGGTGTGTATCAGGTTCTGAAGCAACACTATTGTACAGGCGATTTTAACACCTGGCGCGGTATTGACAAGAATTTATTTGAAGAAATTGATAAGAAAAATCCTGAGGCTGTTAACAGATACAAAGATATTGTTAAGCAATCAGGTAAAAAAATTGATGAATACTGTTTTGCTCAGTTTTTGACAGAAAAGCAGATAAAAGAGAACAAACAATTCCGAAAAGATTTAGGAATGATGCTGGATTATGCTCCGGATGAAATGGGGGAAAAAGGCTTTGTCTACATAAATGATTTTCTTGTAGGTGGTTCAAAGATGGATGAGTACACAAATCCGGATGTATTCTGTAAAAACTGGCGAATGGGCTGTCCGAGCGGCGGCACTTACGGTGTTCAGATGTGGGATGCACCTGTCGCGGATCCGCAGAAACTTTTTAATCCTGACGGTTCTCTCGGACCTTCCGGCAAGTTTCTCAGACGTAAAATCAAATCAATGCTGGCATCCTGTGAAAACGTCAGGATTGACCATGCAATCGGACTTGTAGACCCGTTTGTTTATGATAAATCAACCATTAAATTTGAGGATGGCAATTTTAGGTCGGATTTATTGAAATCCGGCAGAATATCAGATTTAGGTCTGGATCCTCAGGGAAATTACAGACAGATTCTTGAAAAGATTATACTTCCTGTAATGAAAGAGAAAGATTTAGAGCCTGAAAATGCAGTATGGGAAGATTTAGGCTGGCAGACGGATATATTTAAAGATGTTTATAAAAACAAACTTCATTTGCCGGGGATAACCCAGCTTGAATGGGATAAAGCGGAGGGCAGTCCGCGTAAAAACTGGGCGCTTATAGGTTCACATGACAGTGTTCCTGCTCTAAAGCTTGTCAGAGATAATATCCATGCGTTTAACAATGACAAATCCCCATGGAATCCACTCTATCTTGCAGGTTTTCTTCATTGGGATCCGGCAAGAGCCAAAGAGCGAGATGCTTTTTGCCAGAAAGTTGCTTCAAACCCTATAGAGAGAGTTAAGGCGCGTTTTGCGGAATTGTTTATGAATTCCGAGAAAATTCAGATAGCGTTTCCTGATTTCTTCGGGATAGATGCAGTATACAACTACGGCGGACAGACAATTAACACAAACTGGAAACTCAGAATGTCAAAAGACTGGGAGGATGAATATTACAAAAATCTCTCAAGCGACAATCCGACTGCTCTTAATCTTCCGGAAGTATTAAAGATTGCAGTGAAAGCACAGATGGATAGAGAATACATCCAGTACAAAAATCAGGGTCACGATGATGCAGAGCATTACAAACAAAACCTTCAACTGAAAATGAAACCGCTCTTGAACAGACTCGAAAAATTCGCGGAGATTTTGAAAGAAAAAGAAGAATAAAAGGGCCTTCATAGTTATTTAAGGCTTTAAAAGCATTAAATTCAGCTTATAAAATGAACGTGTTCAGCCCTTAATCCGGATATAAATATCCCAGGCGCCTGTTACTGGAAATTCCCGGCTGAATAATCCGACGGTTTCCGGTGAAAAACTTTCAAAAATGGAGGCTTCTGCGAATAACACTGCTGAATACTGTGAAAACAACTTTTGTAAACCATTAAGGCTTTTACAAGAGTATTAATATTCTTTAGCTTTGCCTGTTTCAATTCCCGGAACACAGAGAAACGCCGGAACAGTTCTTGTAATCATTGTTGAAATCGGTGACTTATCCGCCATGAGTGTTACTGCCATACTTAGATCATCAACGTGCGGGGCAAAATCAGTTCCTCTGATTTTTCTTTCAACTTTTTTATGGTAAACTTTTTCATTAATAAAATTGGAAACCTTATTTCCTGTAATAATTCCGGCACCGAGTGCGGCAATGGTTATTCCTGCAGAAGGAATTATTTTTAGAAATTTGTTAACTCCTTTTGCAAACTTTAATTTATTTTTAGTAAGGCTGTCTGTTTTAAACTGTGGAACATGGCTCAAAATCTGATGTTTAAATTTGTCATAAAGCCTTGCGCCTCCGCCTACAAATGCCACCGGAACAAGTACATTGCCGAGCATCTGATTTAGCGCTTCTCTTAATTTAGCTTTCCGGTTTTTTTTATCAAAAATTAATCCGCCGGCAAGACCTCCGGCAACTGAACCTGCAGCAACAGTTACTATTTCTTTTTCTTCAAGTTCCAGAAGCTTTCTCGCAGGATGTTTCTTGTTATAAATTTTAAAAATAGCCCAATCTTTAATCGGGGTTTTAGCAATTCTGGAAGGGCTCAATGAAAATCCCTGTTTTTTTGAAATAAATGCAAGAGCTGTTCCTACGCCTGTGAGAGTTGTGGCGAGCACTCCATATCTTAAAGTATCGCTGATCGGCTCTTTGCTCTTTCTATGACTGTGTCCGAAGTTAGTCTGTTTGTTTGTATTTATACTTGAAATTGCATTAATTGTCATTTTTCTGACCTTTCACACACATCATAACAAAAACAGTAAAGAAAAAACATTGTTATTTCTCACGAAATTTTTAACAAATCTTAATTTTGAAAAGTCAATCTGAGAAGTTAAAACATAGACTTGTGTGTAACAAAATATTAAAAACCTCAAGCCGGAGGGCAAAAAATTTTATTCAGTGTTATTAGAGTATTTGTTAAAACGAGTTTTAAAGAATACCGATATGCCGATTAATAATATAACAGTAAAACCGAATCAGACATTAAAGGACTTTAGTTACGGAAGGCGTTTTGTAAGAGGTATCGCAAGCCGTTCTATCGCTCCTTTAATTCTGCTGGAAGCATTTGTTGAGGCAGGGAGAACTTATCAGGCATATCAGCGCGGAGGCTTTGACGAGGCACGTGAACGTATTACTGAAGAAATGATAGGCGCCTTTTTCTGGTTCAGCGGGGTTGTCAGCTTTAACAAACTTATTGACAAATTCGTCGGCAAAAAGCTTTATAAACTTCCGGAAACCGATTTTGACGGAGCGGGTGACACCCTGCGTGACCCTATAAAGAACTACCTGAAAAAGTACGCTGACAAATTTAAAGACCCTGCGCAGGCAGAGAAATTTATTGCGAAATTCAAGTTCGGCAAAGCAATCTCTAGTATTATTCTTGCAAACTGCCTTGTAGGTTTTGCCGTGCCTAAGTTAAATCAGGCAATCACAAAGCAGCTCAGAAACCACAGAAAAGAGAAGCCGGAGGCAGAGAAACAAAATACTTCAAAAGCTGCACGGCTGACGATGAGAGATTTCCTTAGCGGAAATACAAAGGATAAAAACGTTTCATTCGGAATGTCGCCGCAGCTTATGCTGAGCCTTGCAAACAGCTTTGAAAATACTCCGAAATATCAGCTTTTATCAACAGATTTAGGTATTGCGGGCGGCAGGGCGATTTGTGCCAGAAACAACCACGAAAGAACAGAAGTGCTCTTTAGAGATTTGACATCATCCTTTTTCTATATGTTTAATATGCCTTTAGTAGCTGCGCTGCTTAACAGAATACAGGATGGTAAAGCCAGCAGGCTTGACCCTGTTGCCGCAAAACAGGTATCCGATCATCTGGAAGCTGTTCTGGATGCTAACGGCGGCAGTATGAAAGCTGACGCGTTCAGAGAGTTTGTTCTCGGAAAACCTGAAAACAAATACATGATTACTCCTGATTTAGCAAAAGAACTTGCTAAAAATAACAATGTAATTGAGGTTGACAAATTTGCAGAGTATCTTAAAAAGATAGTTCCGGAAACCGAATTCAGCGATTTTGAACAGACAGCAAGAAAAATGTCCGAACTCCAGCCGAAAGTAACAGGCAAGAGCGTATTATCCAAAGCGCAGATTGAGGACATCTTCAAAGGCGGTGCTGTAAATATGCCGGAATTTTTGAAAAACGTGTACAGGTGTTCAACTCAGGATGAAAACCTGTTTACCGGAAAAGTAAGTCCTGCCTCATTTGATAACGAATTGAAATTCATCTCCAGAGATACCTTTACCCGCAAGCAGGCAGAAATTGCCGATTATGTAAACCTTGTATTGAAGAAGGCTAAAAACGGAGAAATTACAAAAGACATATTGAGAAAAGTCTGCCGCGAAAACTTTATTAAAAACAGCTGCAACTGGGGTATCGGATTTGCAATATCAGCAGCATTCCTCTCGACATTCATTCCGAAAATCCAGTACTGGATTACAACAAAAGCCACTGGCAAAAACAGCTTCCCTGGAACAGAGGACTACTCAAACGAGAAGAAAAAGAAATAGTCTTACCAGGGGTAATCATCTTTAATCTGCCATCCATCTAAAAATATTAGCTGTGCACAGTTATATCGCTGTTTCCGCGGTATATTTTTGTTGCATCCAAATTGCGAGTGGTTAATGGCATCTTCTCTTGTTTTGGCAGTGAATCCTGAACCTCCATGAAAAAATATAAGACCTTTGTTAGATTTGTCAAATCTCAGTATAAAATCTTCTCTGGAATAATCTCTGCCTGCTTGATAACTGGCACCGGTTTTTCCTTTGGATGAAGCCAGAATATACAATGTATTGACATAGACCGGTTTGCAATTTACTGTATCAGAACAGCCGTCTAATTCAAAAGTTAATGTCAGTCCGTTTTTTAGTCTTATATAGTAAACATTATTAGCACCGGTCAACCCTTCTTCTGCTTTGTTTAAATATGGTGACAGATAAGTTTTTACAATTCTTTCAATATTTGTATTACTAAAATCAGAACCCCAGTCCCATCCTGTTGGATCTCCATTTTCTGCTTTTGACGCTAAAAAGGCATTGGCAATTATTGTGTAAGCATATTTTATTTCTGTCACAAAAACAAGTTTTTGGTGTTTTTCAATAAGTGCCGGCAGTGTCATAGTAGCAACAACGCCTACTATGCCGAGAGTAATTAAGACTTCTGCAAGTGTAAACGCACTTTTGCATAAATATTTAAACCTGTCAGCGTGTATAGCGCCTTCAGCCAATGTAAATCCTGATTGTTTCATAAACTATCCTTATTTTTATATATATTTATCTATTATAATATCATTATATATCTATATATTAAATTTGTCAATTATTATACATATAAGTATATGAATTTAGATATGACAAAAGAAGAACTGTTGAAGAAGTTTGGTCTTAATGTAAAGTTTGCCCGAATGAAAAAAGGGCTTACACAGGAACAGCTCTCTGAAATTATGAATATTCATCCTACATATCTTGCAAGGATAGAAACCGGCAGGATAAATATGTCGCTGGGTAAAGTTCTTGAACTTGCAAAAGTGTTGAGGGTTGATATAAATAAACTATTGTATATTGAATAGCAATAACTGCTTGTAAAAAAATTTTGCCTGTGAGATAATTTTGTTGGAAAGGCAAGCCATGTCAAACGTTTTAGTTTATACATTAGACGGAAAAATTTAC
The DNA here is from genome assembly GCA_944325705.1 of Candidatus Gastranaerophilales bacterium. Taxonomy (GTDB): domain Bacteria; phylum Cyanobacteriota; class Vampirovibrionia; order Gastranaerophilales; family Gastranaerophilaceae; genus Scatousia. Next base: position 5,206 of record CALVBB010000022.1, on the reverse strand, counting down.
ATTAATTTGACAAACAGATGCACTAATGATTGTATCTTTTGCCTCAGAAATGATAAGGATGATGTCAAGGGTCAGGAACTCTGGCTTGATGACGAAAATTCAACTGCTAATGATGTCATTGAACAGTATGAAAAGATTTATAATGAACCCCTCACCCGTCACGCTTCACCCTTCACTGAAACTGTTTTTTGCGGTTACGGTGAACCTATGCTTAAATTTGGTGTTCTGAAAGAGGTTGCAGAATATATAAAGAAAACTTATCCCGAAACTAAAATTCGTGTGAATACAAACGGTCACGCAAACTTTGTTTATAAAAGAAATGTCGTTCCTGAGTTAAAAAGACTTATTGATGAATTCTCCGTAAGTCTGAACGGCTCGACTAAAGACGAATATAATGAGCTGTCGCAGCCAAAATTTGATGAAGCTTATGAGGAAGTGAAAAAATTTATTAAAGCGTGTTCCGATGCCGGAATTTACGTTACTGCCAGTGTCGTAGAAGGATACAAAGGCAGACACTTAGACCTTGATGCGTGCGAAAAAATCGCACAGAATCTCGGTGCAAAATTCAGGGTGAGAGAGTGGATTGTAAACGGTTACTAATTTGAAAGGATTTTTTATGCAAATACAAAACATTTCTAACTCACAATCTTCAAAACAAAATTTTCAGGGAAAAATAAATATTATTCCGGGTGATTTGAGCTATCTTCCTGCAAAATACGTTAGAAAAGCTTATGCCTCAATGGAAAAACAAATTAAAGACAAACCGTTTGATCTTTTTATAAAACAAAACCACAAAGAAAACAGGGTGGTGCTTACTGCTCAGAGAGAAAAAGACATCCATAAGAAGAACGCTTTAAAATCAGAGGTGTTTGTATCCTCTGATGCTGACGTTTACGAAAGCGCAGCAGCTCATGTAATTAATGAATTTGATGCAAAATTGCAAAAACAGCCGGAAACATTTATGTCAAAAGCAAAGAAGGCTGCTGTCAAGATCTGGCATGGCGCATTAAGAGCGCTGGAGATAGAGGATTAAACCACAAGGTTTTGCGACACAAGTAAAAATTTAATAATTGTAAGTAATATAATATCAAACTAAACTAAAAGAAAGGACGAAAAAATGACTTTGTTAGACAAAATTATGAAACCGAAATCAATCGCGGTTATTGGTGCGTCAACAAAAGAACACACCATCGGTTCTGATATTATGAAAAGATTACAGGAATACAAATTTAATGGAAAAATTTATCCTGTAAATCCGAAAGGCGGAATTATCGAAGGACTTCAGGCTTATACCTCGGTTCTTGAAGTTCCTGGTGAGGTTGATTTAGCTATTATCGTTGTTAATGCCAAATTTGTACTTTCAACAATTGATCAGTGCCACGAAAAAGGTATCAAAGGCTTGTGTATAATTACTGCAGGCTTTAAAGAAACAGGCAAAGAAGGCGCAGATCTCGAAAAACAATTAGTTGAAAAAATTAAAGAATACGGCATGAGATGTGTTGGTCCAAACTGTTTGGGTGTTGTTAACACTAACCCTGAAATCAGAATGGACGGCTGCTTTGCTGAATCTCTTCCGGAAAGAGGAAATATCGGGTTCGTTTCTCAATCAGGCGCATTGGGCGGCGGTATTTTGAATATCTTAAAAGACCTCAACCTCGGTTTTGCTCAATTTATTTCAATCGGCAACCAGGCTGATGTTAACGCAGAAACAGCTATTGAATACTGGGAAAATGATGATGATGTTCAGCAGATTTTGCTTTATATGGAATCAATCCAGAACCCTGCAAACTTTAGAAAATTAGCTTCAAGAGTAAGTAAGAAAAAACCTATCTTGGCTTTGAAAGCAGGACGTTCTGCAGCAGGGGCTTCGGCTGCATCTTCTCACACAGGTTCTCTTGCAGGTGCTGATAAAGCTGCTGCTGCTTTGTTGAAACAATCAGGCGTTATTAGAGAATTTTCTTTACAGAACCTTTTTGAAACTGCAAAAGTTTTTGCAAATTGTCCTATTCCAAAAGGTGACAGAGTAGCAATTATCACAAACTCAGGCGGTCCTGGTATTATGGCAACAGATGCGGTTTGTGAATACGGTATGCAGATGGCTAAAATTTCTGATGCTACAAAAGAAAAATTAAGAAGTTTCTTGCCATCAGCAGCATCAGTTAAAAATCCAATCGATATGATTGCATCAGCTCCTATTGAACACTACAAACAAACTCTTGAAACCGTTATTGCGGATGAAAACGTTGATATGATTATTACTATCTATCTTCCGTTCTTAGGCTTGAAAGATATTGATGTTGCTAAAGCATTGATGGAAATTAAAGCTAAAAATCCTCAAAAACCGGTTGTAGGTGTATTCATGACAACTAATGAGTTCTTCTCAAAATTGTCTGATATGGATGTAAATATGCCGTTCTTTATGTATGCAGAACAGGCTGCTGACGGTTTGAACAGATTGAATCAGCAGAGACGCTGGATGGAAAGGCCGGAAGGCAAAATCCCTTGCTACGACGTTGACAGAGCTAAAGTTGAAAGCATTATCAAAAAGTCACTTGCAGAAGGCAGAGCACAGCTTACAACTTTAGAATCAATCGATGTTCTTCAGGCTTACGGTATCAGAGCTTGCAAATATGGTCTTGCAACTAATGAGGATGAAGTTGTTGAACTAGGTAACTCAATCGGCTACCCTGTAGTTATGAAAATGACTTCAAAAACAACTTCTCACAAAACCGATGTAGGCGGTGTTGTTGTTAACATCAAATCAGAAGAACAATTGAGAAAAGAATACAAAGGCTTACTTGAAAGACTTGAAGCAAAAGGCTTGCTCGAAGGTCTTGAAGGTGTAATTATTCAAGAAATGGTTAAAGGCAACCGTGAAATGGTTTGCGGTATTGCTACCGATCCTCAGTATGGCCCTATGATGATGTTCGGTCTGGGCGGTGTATTTGTTGAAGTTATGAAAGACGTAACATTCAGAATTGCGCCTCTTACAGATATTGATGCTGAAGAAATGATTAAATCAGTAAAGGCATACAAACTTCTGGAAGGTGCAAGAGGTACAAAACCTGCTCAAATGGATCAAATTCAAGAAACCTTGCTGAGATTATCCCAATTGGTAAGCGATTTCAAATTCATTGACGAACTTGATATTAACCCGCTGTTAATCTCAGAAACAACAGGTGAAGGAATTGCCGTTGACGGACGTATTAAAGTAAGAATGGAAGAAGCTAAAGAAGCTCTCGGATGCGCTTGCGGCGAATGCTCTCTTTGCCATTAATATTGCTTTAAACTAAATAAAAAGACCGGTCATTGTGGCCGGTCTTTTTTACCCCGATAGAATTTTATTTTTAGTATGTGCAGGTCGGCTGTCTTATTCGCGGCGTATGCCGTTGCACAGGATAAAAGAGAAGAAAAATGATTAAAATAACCCCGAAAATAAATGCTGCTGTTGGAGCAACAAGAGATAGAATGTATATAAGAAGATTTGAAAAAGGAAAAACCGGTGATACTGCTGAGTTTTATAACAAGCTTGTCGAAAAATCCGGAAAATCTTCAAATAACATAAAAGAAATGTTTAGAAACTGGAAACTTGCTTACAAAGATAATTTGAGATACCAAAATCTTGTAGAAGAATTGAATTTTCCGTTCAAAAAAAAGTAAAAATAAAACCCGATTTAATCGGGTTTTATTTTTAGAATTTACAGTTAATTATTTCCATAACATCAACATTTAATGCTTCTGCAATCTTGTACAATGTTTTTATTTTAAAATTATATGCCCCGCGTTCTATGGAGCTTACTGAATTTGTGCTTAAATCGGATTTAAAGCCTAATTCTTCCTGTGATAAGCCTCTTTTTAGACGTAAATACCTTATACTTTGCCCTAATTTGAATAATAATTCGTCCTGCATAATATTCAATTCTACCTGCTTGACATTTATGCTTCTAATATGTAAACTTGTATTATTACAAGTAAACATGTAAAAATAAACGTAAAATAGGAGAATATGAATAGTATGAAAAAAGCATTTTTATTGGCAGAAAAATTTTTATTCCTGACGAGAATTGCTGACAAAAATGCTTTTACACTGGCAGAGGTTCTGATAACTCTCGGAATAATAGGAGTTGTGGCGGCAATGACAATGCCGGCTTTGATGAATAAAACCCGCAATAAAGAACTTCACACTGCTTTTCTAAAAACTTATTCCGAATTAAATCAGGTTGCAGGATTGTTTAAAGCTGATAACGGCATTTCTGTTGCCGATGCAGCTGCAGACGCAGGACTGTATTCAGAAAGCAACGGACTTTCTCATGGAATTTCCCCGTCATTTGCAGATAAAATTTTTTCATATTACAAAGGGGCAAAATCTTTAACTCAGGGTGGACATGGTACAAGCGACGGAGAAGGTGGTTTTATTGCTTTTTACTCTATAAATAACTTAAATGGTATGAAATATTCAGGCGGAGTAAACAGCGGAGGCAGTGATTCCTCTTTTTTATGCGATAATAGTGCATTTAAAAATAATTTGACCGGAGCTATTTTTATTTTAAATGATGCCCCTAGAGCGGGCAAAAACGGGCCTGTTATCTGCGTTGACATAAATGGTCAAAAGAAGCCTAATCGTTACGGAATAGATTATTTTATGTTCATATTTACAACGGACGGGCGTGTTATACCTATCGGTCAGCAGCACAGGGATAACCCAGGAGGGTGCAGCAGCAGCAACGGTTCTTGTAATAACTTTAACAACATCGGAGCCGAATACTGCTTAAATACATCATCGGATATTTCAAAAAATACTTCCTGTGCATATTATGCGCTCACAAATACCCACCCGACAGAGGAAGGAAAAGATTACTGGACAGATTTTCTCGGTGAAGTTTATAGCAGATAAGCTTGATAGGCTGCCGAGAGCTTTTTACTTTGTTGAATTCCTGTGAATTCAGGTTGTGTTTAGGTATTAGCTGGGAAAGACTATTGATAGGGCACGTGAACAAGGCTTCAATCAGTGTCCTAGACAGTCTCCCTCTCGCCAGACATCAACGACTAAGAGTATGATTGCGTAAGGCTTGCCGTTAAGCGTAACGGAGTGGAAATCTGTTTTGTCAGCTTAAAACTGCCGGTTTTGGCCAGCACCCAGCACCCAGCACCCAGCACCCAGCACCCAGCACCCAGCACCCAGCACCCAGCACCCAGCACCCAGCAC
>CALVBB010000021.1 GCA_944325705.1 Candidatus Gastranaerophilales bacterium | reverse complement strand
AGGAATTTTGGGACAGTTCAGGAATTTTGGGACAGGACAGTGTTGAAAAATTTTTCAAAATTTTAAATTTAGGTGGAAATTTATTTCAATTTACTTGGAAATATAATTAAGGTCGGTTTTACTAAAACGACTTACGAAATTCTACAATAAGTGTTAATTATTTTAACCAGCCGAATAGTTTTTCAAAGAAATTTTTCTTTTTAGGTTTTCCCAGTGAAAGGAGATTATCTGCAATCTCATCAACATTCGTTCTGGCATTTTTCTTTTTCTCATTCTCTTCCAATTCTTTTAATGCATCATCAAGTTTATATTTTAAATCTGAAAATTCTATATTTTTAATTTTTTTGGTTAATCTATTAAGCAGAGTATAAGTGGAACATATTGGTTCATTATGACCCTGATCAGCACCAAGATATAATGTCGGACGCAAGTTGTTACCTTTAGTTTTGGGGACTGTTGTTTTTAACATCATGTAAATATAGTCCTTCTTGAAAGGACCTTCCCCCTCATGAAAATACATATCTACATCATACTGTTTGAAAAATTCATTGAACGCTTTTGATTCTTTGATAGCCTTCAAAACCTTTGCAAATTCTTCAGGGTAAACATCAGGATTAAAATGACTTTGGTATGTTATAGATTTCAAACTACCAAAATTCGGTTGTCTTTGAGTGTAATTATTATCTATTCTCATTTATTAATATCTCCTATTTGGTTGCGTATGAAAATATAAAAACTGTAATTTTTTTTTTGCTATTTTAATTAATATAATATTTTATAACATTAATTTAAGTTTCTAAATTTATCTGTCCCAAAATTCCTGAACTGTCTGTCAAATATTCCTGAACTGGTTGTTCTTTTACATTAGCCGTCGGAAGCTCTGTGATGCATTGTTTTTAAACTGGACTGAACTGGACTTTATTAGGACTTGGATTTACAAATGATACTTTTAAATTAGCCTGATGCTTACTCAAATTTAAGAATTTTTACAGTCCAATTAATGTCCAAATTTATCGTTGGGCAAGTATGCCCAACCAACAAGCCAAGTTTGATATTTGAAATTGGAAAGATTTTATTTGTTTTTATTGTTTGTATGGCTGTATATGTGCCATTGAATCTTCTAATGAAGATGGATTATGCTAGCGAGCTTGCTATAAGACTAAAAAATAAGCTTAGTTAGACTTGAACCGAACTATTTTATACAATATGATGCTTCTTTTATTCCCACTATTCGGGTAATAAAGCTTATATTTATTTTCAAATTCCCTATATAGTTTCCTCAAATTCTTATCCCTTGCAATTGTTTTCATAATTCTTATTGGAGCTAGGAGTACATTTTTTAGTTCAATAAGATGGTCTTTTATCCTCATTGGATACGAAACAGAATCCATATATTTTGCTCTATCAGCAAAATAGTCAGCCATATTTTCTATTTCCAAATATTTAGCGATCCCTGGGGCCTCAAGCCCTTCTTTCAGGTATTTTTCAACTGCTTTACCCAGTCGCTTATCATTATTTGTAGCGTAGCGCCACATAGCATTAGTACTTTTTGTTATAACATCGTAATTCATAAGATTTCATTATATATTTTATTATAAATCAAAGAATTTTTTTGCTATTATTATTAAAAAGGAGATAAGTTTGTAGGTTGGGGTTTCTACCCCAACACAAAGTGTCCCAAAATAATCAAACCATGTGTAACAAGTAATCATACCATGTGTTCTTTTACAACTGATTTTATTTGATATTAAATTCGTTTATTAGATTTCGTATATCCTCTATTACGCAATCCATATCATCTAAGTTGTGATTTTTACAATAGTAACTACAAGAGCAGTTATCACAAATGTTGTGGTAATGCTTGACAGAAAGCTAAGTGATTTAGAACCAGAACGCAGAGAAATATATTGGTATCGCCAACAAGATTATACCGGTCATATAATTTTTAGATTTTGCAATTATGTTATGCTTTAATACCCCGGGAACACTGTCTGCTTGCTAACACCGGTCGCTTTATTTTTTTTTAACAATTTTTCAAAAAAAGAATATACAGGATTTTGAGTTTTCTTCTTATCGGTTAAGCCTCTTAAATAGTCCTGTCCTCCGTATCTCGGATGGGCTTTATCAGTTGAAAGAATTTTTATATTATCCTTAAACGGATTATTCTTGTACCATTTGCGCGGCATCCAGCGTCCTTCCGGATAAAGATAATTTACAGGCATAATAAGAGGATTTTTATCAAGTAAATACTTATTCAGCATGCTCTCATCGTGCCAGAGAGGAATAACTCCGTTATCAATATCAATACGGGTTAACGCAGCTAATTTCTCGCACATTTCAAGATATGAAGCCCCCCCCCCCCCCGTTCAAAGCTCCGGTTGCGTAATGCTTTCCGGCACCATAAGGGATGTATGCCTGTGATTTCGGATTTCTGTCATAGGTAAATTCATCGGGCTGCTTGTTATAAAATGCAGGATGAGAACCGGTCATTAAAAAATCATTTTCGGCAGAGGGCAGAATTTCTTCTCCTACCTTGCTTAAAAATTTTGTGTTTGCATTAAAGAAAAAGATGTAATCATATTCCTTTAGCTTTTCTTTCTGTGAAAGAAATATTTCAAACCGCATCATTGTATCGTAAGGCCAGCCGAGTTTTTTCTGATAAATTTTTAAAATATTTTTGTTTTCTTCATACTTCAACTTTTCCGCATCAGTAAATACAAAGTATGTTTTATTATCTTCCGGCAGAAAATATTTTTCACAGCCCGGATAAAATTCATCCCAGAAACAGACATATCGTCCTGTTGCAATGTATAAAACAGCTATTTTCTTCTTCATAACTTATTCCTAGTCATTAGTTCTTTTTCAATAACCTGCAGAATTACATCCTGCCAGCTTTCATTTAACCCTCTTTTATAAAGTTTTATGCTATCGTACCAGTCGCAATGGCTTAAGTCAAGGTGCCAACGCCAGTTGTACTGATAAGGCAGAAGTATTATACAGGGTTTACCCAGCGCGCCTGCAACGTGTGCGAGAGAGGTGTCGTTGCAGATTATAAGATCCATATTCTCTACTGCGGCTGCCGTGTATGAAAAATTTTTAAATGTTTTGCTTAAGTCTATTATGTTTTTGCCGGAGAGTTTTTTTAATTCTTCCGAACCTTCAAACGTCTGGCATGAATAAATTTGAACATTATTAAGTTCAAACAGCGGGTTGAACGCTTCGACATTTATAACCCTTCCTGTTTCATAAAATGTGTTGCCCTGCCATTTTATTCCTATTTTCATTTTCTTGTTATTAAAAAAGTTGTCTTTATACCATTTGACTTTTTCAACGTTAGCAGCCAGATATTTACCGGTTGGTTGAAAAATATTAAAGTTGTTTCGTTTTAAAAGATACGGAAGGCTTAATAGCGGTGAGTGAACATCAAAATCAATATCATTTTGTGCTTTAAAGGTTTCCATAACCTCTATATCCGGAAAGTTTTCGCGGAACCATTCCGCAAGTTCCTGCTGTGGTTTAAAAATTATTTTTTTACAGCGTGTCAGGAGTTCTTTGAGGTATCTGGAATACATAATAACATCGCCAAATCCTGCTTCGTAATAGACATAAATTGTTTTGTCTGAAATATTTTCTCCCTGCCAGAGCGGTGCTTTTGAAGTTAAATCAGGGTAAGTCGTTTCCTGTGTTTTTATAGCTGTTTCACGGCAGAGGCGTGCTTCAAAGGGGTTGAAGCCGTGTTCGTAATCTTTGTTTCTGAAGTATGCAAGCGAGAGAAAATACAGGCTTTCCCTGTCATCTGGATTTATTTTTAAAACTCTTTTGTAATATGTGATTGCCCCGCACGGATTGTTAAGAAGAAGGTAGAGGGCGGCAAGGTTAAAGTTTGCTTTTTCAGAGGCAGGATTAAGCTCAAGAGCTTTCAGATAGGCTTTTTCTGCCGCGTCAAAGCTCTCGAGGTTTTTGTAAGCAAGACCGAGGTTAAACCACAGGGTAAAGCTGCCGCTGTCAGTAATAAAAGCTTCTTTTATTGTTGAAACCGCCTTGTCCCACTTTCCCTGTTTTATATAAAGTCCTGTAAGGTTTTCGTAAGTATAGCTGTTTTTTTCAAGCTTTATTGATTTTTTGAATAGTTTTTCTGCATCGTCATATTTTTCTGTCTGATATTTTAAAAGGCCTAGAAGGTTTAATATTTCGCTGTTTTGCGGATTAATTTTCAGTGCTTCAATGTAAAGCTTTTGAGCCTTTGGAAACTCTCTTTTCGTATGATAAGAAAACGCTCTGTTTAATAATTCTTTTGATTTATCCATACCACCCCTTTGATTTTAAGTATATCAAAAAACTTACAGAAGGGCTAGTATATTCCGGGGATTTTGCATTTGAGCGGAATTAAAACTTTAAACTTTCAAGTTAACCGTACTTCTGATTAAAAAGTTTTTGGTTAAATTTAATATCAAATTGGCTCTAAAAACGAAAGGAGATATAAAAATGAGTTTTAATCCGTTAAAAGAAAAGGGCATTGCTCCTGAAAAACAGCTGAGAAGCTGGCATAAAATTGCGCACCGGCATTTTAATAAATATGAGGTGGACTGTTACACGCGCACAAGACAGATTTTGATGAACGGGATTGAGATAGAGGCGTGGAATTTTAAACATAATTTTGCAAGAATAACAGATAATGAGGAAATAAAACGTTTTCTGGCGGAAACAAAACGTATAGAGGATATGCAGCAGACAACAATTAACTGGATGGCTCCTGCAGACCAGTCAGTTCTGGAAACAACACTGGGCTACGAGCAGGTTGCCGTTGATTTAACTGCCTGGATGGCGCAGAATGAACCGGATGATTATGTAAGAGAAACATTTAATTTTGGTTTGCTTGAGGATTTTGACCATTTGTACAGATACAGCCAGTGGGCTTATATGGAACACGGTATTGATCCGGATGACATAGTTCAGGCGCAGACTGATGTTATGTTAAGCAGACCGACACAGAATCACCATAATGACAATATTCTTCGTCTGCGCGAACATTACGACAGAGCTACAGCAACCCCGCAGACAAAAGTTAATATTTTAACTCTTGTTTCGGGTGAACAGCAGACACACAACTATTATGCAGAACACGGTATGGAATACGGCAATGAGTGCCTCAGGGAAACTTATGCTGAAATAAAAGACGTTGAAGAAGAACATGTTACCATGTATGAATCTCTAATCGACCCTACTGAATCTTTGTATGAAAAACTGCTTCTGCATGAATTTACAGAAGTTTGTACGTACAATAACTGTATGGAAGATGAGATTGATGATATGCTAAAACCTGTCTGGGAAGAATTTCTTGCTTACGAACTCGGACATTTGCAGATTGCGGCTGAATTGTTTAAAAAATACGAAAGACGTGATCCGGAAGAAGTTATCGGTACAGAGCTTGTTTATCCTTGCAGATTTAAATCCCAGAAAGAGTATGTTGCAAAAATTCTTGAAACAGAAATTGACAAGCGTCTTGGGCTTGATAAGGATTATACTGTAATTAAAAAGCTTCCGGATAACTGGCCTTCGTATAATGTTCAGGAAAAAGTAAGTGAGGACGGAGCCCCTACTGAAATGACAATCAGGGTTATTGCAGAGCAGAAAGACCGTGACTTGATTATAGCCTCCGATAAACTAAAAAAGGATGCACCGAAACTTCTTGAAAAAGGTCTTGAAACAAAAGCACTTGCGCCTGATACCTTGACGGTTGATGAATACCAAGCAATGAGTGCTAAAAAGTTTGAGATGTAAATACCTTACTTTAGAGATTTTCTTCTAATCTAGTGTTGCCGCTTTCCGCCGGCTCAACGCCGCCGTGCAGTGGCTGGCCTTTTCAAACGCCACTCAAAAATTTCGCTCACGTTCCTTATCTCGAAATTTTTTCGGACATTTATACAGAGTGCTAAATCATGTTTGATGAAAGAGGGATGAAATTATCCCTCTTTTTGTATACAATACTGATATGAAGAAGTTGATTAATGTGAGGGCTGTATATTCAAATTTTGCACTTTTAATAACTGCTTTTATATGGGGAATATCGTTTGTTGCGCAAAAGGCCGGGATGGAATATGTAGGGCCGTTTACTTTTAACGCTTCTAGAACATTTCTTGGCGGCTTAAGTCTGCTTCCGGTAATTGCTGTATTTAAGCTTCTATCTTTAAAAAATGATACCAGAACTCAGGAAGAAAAATTTAACCAGCATAAAACTCTTGCAGCTGGCGGAATACTTTGCGGGTTTCTCTTGTTCGGAGCGCTTTCCATAAATCAGTACTGCATGATAAATGCTCCTGCCGGAAAGGCCGGATTTATAACTTCTCTTTATATAATTTTTGTGCCGCTGATTGCGGTATTTATGAAGAAAAAACTGCGAATAAATGTTAAAATAAGCGTTCTCCTTGCGGTAACAGGGTTGTATCTTCTTTGTTTTCAGAATACAGGACAGGTGGATTTTACAGATTTTCTGCTTCTTTTAAGTGCTTTTGTTTTCGGACTTCACATTATTACTGTTAATTATTATTCACATAAAGTAAATTCTGCAAAGCTTTCCTGTGTCCAGTTTTTTACGGCATGTGTTCTTTCTCTGCCACTGATGTTTTGCTTAGAACATCCTCAGCTTTCTGATGTAATTGCCGGGGCAAAACCTATCTTATTTTCTGGTGTAATAGCAACAGGTGTTGCTTATACTCTACAGATTTTCGGACAAAAAGGTACAACACCGGTTGTTGCATCGCTGTTTATGAGTCTGGAATCAGTCTTTGCAATGCTCGGCGGAATCGTTCTCCTCGGAGAAGTTTTTACAGTCAGGGAAGCCGCCGGTTGTGTGTTTATGGTTTGCGCAATCCTCCTCTCGCAAATCAGGCTTCCTTTTTTAAATCCACGCAAGTCCGATAGAAAATATTGAAATTAGCAATGAGCCGAAAAGCGCGCTCCAGAACCCGCTTATTTCAATTCCCGGAACAAGATACGCCGCAAACATAAATAAAAGAGCGTTTATCACAAGCGTGAAAATACCGAGTGTCAGAATATTAATAGGAAGGGTCAGCAGAATTAATACCGGTTTTATAAAGGTATTGATTAGTGCAATCACTACTGCTGCAATCATAGCCGCTGTAAAGTTATCGATTTCAATCCCGGGAATAATCCAACCTGCAAACATTATTATTAACGCAAGACCTATCCATTTTAAAATCAAGACCATAATATTTCCTCCGTGTTAGTTTTAATTTTATATAATAATTCGGAAGTTTCAATGCCTGAAAGTATAATAAAAAAGCAGGCCCTGTGAGCCTGCTTTTTCAGTTATTATCGCAAGAATTTCAAATAAATATATGCTGTACTCAGTACAAGTGATATTAATACAGTAACAACACCGTACTTCATAAACTGCATAAACGAAATTTTGTGTCCTTTAGCAGCAGAAGTTTCAGAAACAATAACGTTTGCGGCTGCACCGATTATTGTAAGGTTTCCTCCAAGGCAAGCCCCTAATGACAGGCACCACCAGAGAGGTTCTGCGTAAGCCGCGCCCATAACCTTTTCAATTTCAAGAATCATAGGTGTCATTGTGGCAGTGTACGGGATGTTATCAATAACGCCAGAAATTAAGCCGGAACCCCATAGAATAAGCAGGGATGCCGCGGCTTTTGAACCTTCCGTAATATTAATAATCCATTTTGCCATAAGCGCAATACCGCCTGATGCCTCCAGCCCGCCGATGATTATGAATAACCCGATAAAGAAGAAAATTGTGTTCCATTCTACATCCTTGAATATATCGGTCGGTTTTTCGAACACCAGCAGCAAGCTGGCACCGAGCATTGCCATTACAGATGTTTCAATATGGGTCATATCATGAGTTACAAAGCCTAATATTACTCCGGCAAGGACAATTACACTGCGTATCATTAGTGCTTTGTCAGTAATTGTATGTGAATTGTCAAGTTCCGCAACCTGCTTCATCTTTTCTTCAGTTGTAACAAGGTGTTTACGGAAGAACAATGTCATCACAGCAAGCACAACAAACAGGATTATAAATACAATAAGGGTTAATTCCTTCACGAAATCCATAAAAGAAAGCCCTGCAGCACTTCCGATAATAATATTAGGCGGATCGCCGATAAGTGTTGAGGTGCCGCCGATGTTTGATGCGAAAACTTCCGTAATCAAATACGGCACGGGGTTAATATCCAGTTTTTTCGCAATAAAGAAGGTGACTGGCATGATTAAAATAACTGTTGTAACATTGTCAAGAAAAGCTGATGTGATAGCTGTGAATAAGCCGAGTACAAACAGTATTAAAACCGGCTTGCCTCCTGTGTGCTTTAGCATTTCGTTCGCAATCCAGTTAAAGATACCGCTTCTGGTTGCAATGTTTACAATAATCATCATTGATACAAGTAAAAATATTACGTTAAAATCAATGTAATTGATAAAATAAAGGCTGTTAAGAGCCCCGTCAACACTTTTGTGCTGGCTTAAAAGTCCGAGAAGTATGGTTGCCGCTGCACCCAGCAGAGCAACAGTTGCTTTCGGGATCTTTTCAAGAGCAATAAAGATGTAGGCAATAATAAGTATCGCAGCGGAAACTCCGACACTGTGAGCCTGTACAAAGTTTAGTAGATCCATTTACTATTCTCCCCTTTTACATAAAAATCAGTATCATACAGAAGTTGATATGATACTGAGATTTTATAAAAAAAATAAAATAATTTCAATAGGATTTATCTTTTTATAGTATCGTTAGATTTTAGATATTCTTTCGCAATTTCATCTTTAACGTACATTTTGCCGTCTTTTTTAATGAAGATTTCAAAAATATCAGGATCAGAGCATTTATCAGGATCTGTATTGTTGTACATGCAGTTAGGCTGCTTTTCTGAACCGTTTACGTCAACTTTTATTTTGGCATCTGTTGCAAAGTCTGTGATAGGCATAATCCATTCAATACCGTCGCTTGAGATGAACGCAATATGGTTTGCCACACAGTTTGGTACATCATCAACAGTATTTAACTTACTTGCAAATAGTTTGCAGAATTTTGTGTTGCCGGAAATAGACGAATCGGCAGCAGCAGGTTCAGTTTCATCAAATCCTTCTTTACCGAGTTTTGTTGCGTACATATCTTCATCGTTAATAAGTTCGGTAACTATTCTTTCTGTCAAATAGTATGCTTTTTTAAACAGAATTTTATTTTTTGCGGGTTTTACCTGCATAATTGCCGGTATCAGCATTGTTGCAATTATCGAAATAATTGCAAGGCAGACCATCATTTCTGCTAAGGTAAAACCGTATTTAATTTTAGTTATTTTCTTCATTTTATTTATCCTTTTTATTTTTACCAGATAATAACGATTGCGCCAGGCTTACCTGCGGTGGCTGCCATATTTGATACATCCGCATCTGAGCATGATATAGGGCCTTTAAATGTTGAACTTAATTCTACCCCATTAAATTTTCTTATATGCTTGCCGGCCCAGCACCTATCTTCTGAGGTGCCGCCGTCGCCGCCGCGTCCAAAAGTGTTCAGGTCAATCTCACCAGAACCTGTCGGCACATCATCCATATTTGCAATGTTGGCAGCACGGTTGTATGAGGATTTTGCGCCATAGACATTCGGTGATTGTCCTGTCTTGACATTTGATTGTGTAGGGGCTGCCGAAAGTTTTTGTGGGGAGCCGTCTGCAGGTATTTCAGCCGGTAATTCTTCTACAGGCAAAGGAACCTTCCCTTTCCCGCCTAATCCGCCGGGAACAGAAATTTGATCATCATTTATAGATGTTCTTTCGCCGGGATTTCCGTTATTACCGGAGTTAAGTGCAGGAGGCAGTCCGCCTCTTCCCGGTTCTAATTTTACAGAAGAACTTTTAAACGACCGTACAAATATCGCAAGGTATTCTCCGGCAGTACCGCCTTCTCCTGCTGTCATATATTTAGTTTCGTATTCATGACTGTAGGTGTATGATGGCGTATTAATGCCTGCACTACATGTAGCGTATGAGGTACTTGTACCGTCAGTTCCCGGTGTGCCGGGGGTGACTGTTGTACATGTTGCACAATCAGAAGATGGTGCCGACGAAGCAGGCCCGCCGCCTTTTCCGCCGGTAACCGAGCAAGATGTTGCGATACTGCCATTTATATAGAGAGCAGCAGACGCTCCGTCACCATCACCTCCTGCAAGCCCGCTACCATTAGAAGCTGAGCTTCCTGATGCACCGGTGGCAGGAAGCAAGGAGTCTTGTGTTATCCCAAGATCTACAGGTAATACTGCGGTACTGCAGGTTGCACTGGCTCCGCCAGAACCTCCTCCGATCCATTGAGAGTCAGTCTTACTGAGCCAGCTGCAGGTAACAGTTGCGGTGTTGTATGCGCTACAATCTGACGATGATATATAATCTGCAACTTTTGTACCGTTGCAGGTACACTCCCCGTAAGAAGTTTTGTATACATGTTTAGCATTACTACCATCACCCCCAGCTCCTGAAGTTGCACAGGCATATACAGTATCTCCGCTAACCAGACCTTTCCATTCTGAATAATCAATGAAATAAGGATCACTCATTAGATTCTGTGCGCAATATGAAGGTAGTGGGTCTGTATTAGTATTACACCATCCTGTAGCATCCGTAGTTCCAGTATTTATAGTTGAAGCCCGGGTAGTCCCGTCGTATCCTGCATCCCCGCCTGAGCCGCCGCCGCCTACAAGCTGGATATAAAAGTAGTTAGCTTTTGCCGGAGGTTCAAATTTGCATTCGGTAACTTTTCTTTTAAATAATCTTGTTTTTTCAACATAACGTTCTTCATATAAATCCCCGCTGCTATCTCTGTAACAGGCATATTTCCCGTGTACAACTTTTTTAGGAACACGGGTATGTTTTTTGGTAATTACTGACATAGATCCGGCTGTAATCAAGGATGCAATCATAAGTAGTAACAGCATCTCAATAAGAGAAAATCCGGATTGTGATTTGTTGTGTATTTGTATCATTTAATGCTCCTCTATGCTTTCTCAAAAATTTTTACCATATTATAACAGCTGCACCATCATTTCCCGGCTGCCCCTGAGCTCCTCCGTTTCCGGGTGCTGCAGTAACTATATCAGTATCAATCCCTATTGCCTGCAGATAGTTTGTAAATTGTGAAACATCCGCTGCTGTAGTCATATTGGTATCCACCATCATTGAAAGTTCATAATTGCCGGCAGCATCGCTATAATTGACGAGTGTTCCGCTCATAGTTGATGTTTTATTAATTCCGTAATCTCCGTTAAACAGTAACTGTTCTGTAACGTAAGCATCCGGCTCTGTTCCTGCAATATCGTCCATTGCACAGTATGATACCTGTAAAGAATCAGTATAAGCTTTGCAATAAGGCTGTCTGGAACATGTATATTTTGCACTTGTTACCGTACAATTTAATACGTGGCTCCCATCCATTGTTGATTTATCAAAACCGTATCCGCCGCCCAGAACCTCTGCTATTGTTTTAGTTCCGCTGCTATCTACTGTATCAACAGTGGATGAAGTTGAGGAACCACCAACCGCAGCGCCTTTCCCGGGGGTTATTTGCAATTCTTTTCCTATATCTGTAACAAAGAAACTATGGTATTCTCCGGCATTCCCGCCATAGCCGCTGGATGAAGATGAACCGGCTCCGCCTCCGCCGACAAGATTTATTATATAATATTGAGCATTTTTAATTGGTTTAAACCGGCAAATACTTACTGTTTCAGCTGTACGCGGCATATTTTCAATAAAATACTGCTGTGTCAGGGTGCCACTATTGTAGTAGCATTCAAACCTGCCGTGTGACGCTTTTTCAGCCACAGGTTTACGTTTTTTTGTAAAAACGTTAGCACTGGCTGTTACGAATATAGCAACTATACCCATAACTACCAGTGTTTCAAACAGTGAAAATGCTAATTTATTATTTTTGTCAAATGTTATCATCTAGAGGTTCCTTACCACACTATTACAACAGCCCCGCTGTGTCCTTTTTGTGCCGGACATACAACTTCCGGATTATTTAATTTTATCTCATTGCCGTCATCATCTTTAAGTGCTGAGCCATCTCTTGTACGGCATGTGTAAACTTGATGGTTTTCAGGCGGTGTTGTATAGGTTTCATTAGCAATAGCTACTCCGTTAAGCGAAATAGTTTCAACGGATGCTGTTTCTCTGACTATAGAATATGCACCATCTCCGCCCATACCGGTCAGTGTTTCTGTAATTTTTGAAGGCATTTTGCTGTCCTGATCGAGTTCAACAAATGTTGAAAAACCGGATGTTAAAGCAAATCTGCCGTCTGCATCCACAGCATCAGTATCCACAAGGGTGTTCCCTTTGAGCCAGAAGTTGTAACTCCCGCCAAGAGCGGTGGCTTTACCTCCCTTTGCTCTTAGTGCTTCTGTTGCTGAGGCATTTTTCAATTTTATAACAGTATCACCGCCGTCAGTTCCTGCAGGAGAAGCATAAGAGGTTCCTTCATCTCCGCCGCGGCCGATACTTATATCAAGTGACTCTGTTAATTCAGGGAAAAACATTGAAATATATTCTCCGTTATTCCCCATAAAACCGTATCTTGTAGCGGCTTTTGTTCCCTGTCTTTTGTATGTTATATCCGGCAGGCCTGCTGTTCCGTCAACCTGATAAACTCCGGCGCCGCTATTTGAATGTATGTAGCTGACATAGCTGGAAAATGCCGGATTGCTGCAATCTGTGGCCGGATCTGTTGAAAGTGTTCCACCCGATGTTCCCGGAACCAGGACTGTTCCTGCAAGATGACCATTTGTGCCGTTGTCTCCCCCGGCTAAAACACAGCTAACGTCAGGTGTTGTCACAGTCATGTTCCCTCCGCCGAGGTCCAGATCTGTAGGGTTAATGGTGAAAGGACTTCCGAGAGTTATACCTGTTGTTATCTGCGCGCATGTCCCCGGGCCGCCGCTGCCGCCTGGGACACTATTTATGTGACCGTCCTCATAAGTTAATGAATAAGCTGTTCCGTTGCGACCTGCAGCCGCGCAAACATCAAGAGTTATTGACGGCTTATGAGAATTCCAGTATGTTCCAAGCCAGGATGTAGGACATGTGCCGCCGCTGCCGCCTGCTGCATCACCAGGATCTGCAATAGTACAATTACTCAGGTCATAAGCACCGCCGCTTCCCCAGGTAAGGCTAACACTATCGTATAAGCCTGTATCAGGTGCGTTTATAACGCCGGATTCAAATATAGGTGTTGTTGAGTATGGATCATCTGTAACATAAGTGCCCCCGGCTCCTCCTCCGATTGCCTGTACAATAAAGAACGAAGCTTTTGCCGGCGGATTAAATTCACACTGTGTAACTTCTATCGGTGTAGTTTCTCCATATATTTCATCTGCTGTGTATTGCATAAGCTTATTACCGTCATAGTAGCACTCAAACCTCCCGTGTGGAGCTCTGTCTGTCTTTTTAGGCATTTTGTTGTATGCTATAGGTGCCATTGACACTATTAAAAATGATAAAATTACAAGAACAAGCAGCATTTCTGCAAGAGAAAAGCCTTTATGTGAGTGCGTATTAGTTCTGTTAAGCATATTTATCATACTCAAATCTCCATTTTTCTGTCCAAAAATAATCAATCCCGTATATTTTTATTATACCATGTATTTTACAAAATGTAACTATTTTCAGATAGATTTTACATAAATCTTAACTCTATATTTACAGATTCCTCTGCCTTGACACATCCACTATTTTTATGATATAATATTTACATATACATATGGGGTTGTTGGATATGTTTATAAAAAAAGAAAAAGCATTTACTTTAGCGGAATTGATGATGGTTTTTGTTGTAATCGGTATTATTGCTTCCATTGCAGTCGTTACCATAAAGCCTTTTGAAAAGTCCGTTAAATATTTATATTACAGAATGTATAATGTTATTAATACTGCTATTTATAATGCAATGTTTACCAGAGCAGAATTCCCGGTCGATTCAAATGATTTTTGTACTGCCTTGTTGGAATTTATTAATTCTAATGAAAATCATTGCGACATTGCAAGAAATGTCAGCCTTTCAGATACTGAATATCCGGAGGACAAAGTCCAAATTTTTGCCTCAAACGGTGTTAGATTGTATATTGCTGCTAATGCTGACGGCTCGCCATTTACTCATACTGAGGTGGAAACCAGCGGTATGAGTGTTACATACAAATATTTCGTAGTTATCGCTGACTTAAATGCTGAAAAAGGCCCTAACACTGCGCAGTGGAAGGAAAACGAAATGGCTGATATTGTTGCTTTTGTCGTTACTGATTCTACAGAAGTTGTTCCTGTAGGCTATCCGGAAGTCGATACCCGTTATATGTTTGCCAGGATTGTTTACCCTCCTGTAGATGATGATCCGGAAAGCAATCTTTCGGAAGCTGTTTCTTATTATGAAGCTAAGAATAGAGCATGGGGTACAACAATAGATTCTGCTGAAGCAATGTCTTTTAATTTTCAGGATGATTTCCCTGCGGATTCTCCATTCAAGTTGCCGCCGGAAGCTTACCCTACACCAGCTCCTTCTTTAGATTTTTCTCAGGGGTGTCTGGTTAGTAACTCTCCTTGCTATGTCAAAATTGAGGAATATGAATAATTTTCTTTGTTGTCTTTTCTAAGGATTTATGCTAATTTTTTGTTAGCAGGTTATTCTATCCAAAATGAGGGTATTATGAATAAAAAGAGTATTATAATTACGTCTGTTATTATAGCTGCAGTTCTTGCAGCCGGCGGAGCAGGTTTGTGGACTTACAATACATCGGCTTATGTCTATACCGCTGATGCTGTTATAGAACCGGATTTTGTTCCTGTGGAAGCCTCTACTTCCGGTAAAATTAAAAATATTTTTGTAAAACCAGATCAAAATGTTACCAGAGGCCAAATTATTGCAGAAATAGAGGTTGTAGAAAATGTCGTCATTAAACAGCCGGCTGCATCCGGAAATGATGTTGCTGTAAAAAAGGAAAAACTTAACAATGCCGAAGAAAATTATAAACATTTTGCAATAATGTATAAAGACGGGGTTATTCCTCAGGAAGAATATGATCGCTCATTAAATCAACTTACAAAGGCTCAGGATGATTATGAAAAAGCAGTTGAGGCATCGGATTCAGGTAACACAAAGCAAAAAACATTTGTTAAAAAGAATGTGTCTACCTCAAAGGTTTACGCGCCAAAAGACGGTGTTGTTAGTCTTAGTTATCTGAACAAGGGTGAAACTGCGGTTAAAGATAAACCTGTTGTCCTTCTGGATTCTAATAGACCGAAAGTCACTGCTTATTTCAATCCGAAACACGCAGGAGATTTGAAAGTAGGTAAAGAAGTTAATATCCGCATTAAAAATTATGGCTCCAAAAAGTTTACCGGTGTTATTGACGCTGTGGGTACTGAGCCGGAAATGGATGCCCGTAACAAATCCCTTGTTATTCCTGTACAGATTTCATTTAAGGATGATTTAAACGGCTATACTATCGAAAAAGGCCAGCCGGTTCAGGTTAGATTTAAAAAGTAACAAAACTTTACGCTTTTCGGGGCAAAAAAAATTTTTTTCAGGTTATACTTTATTAGGGAGATAACCTTAAATTATTATGTTTAACCGTATATCAAACGAGAATAAAAGCAAATACTATTTTAAAGCATTTCCGGATGAGCAGAAGGCGCGCAAGGGTTATTCAGGTTACCGTAACCACAAGAGTGAAAAAACTGATGTTTTTACCGGGGTGAAGGTTGCAGCTGGCGCTGCAGTCGGAACAGCTTTGCCAGTCCTTTATTTTTTAAAAAAGCGTGATGGTAAAATTAAAGGGATAAAACAATTCTTTTCGCTGGAATACGGATTTAAAGAGATGATGGCTGTGAGTTTAGGTGCAATCACAGGTGGAGTGCTTGCCGGATTGACAGGAGAGAAAAATCGGATTCATAAAAAAAGAAAACTGGATGAGGGTGTTTTTCAGTTTATGAATACGGCAGTTCCGACAACTCTTGTCTGCGGAGCTATAAAACTATGCGAGAAAATAAAACCTCTTAACCACAGTACCTATAAAATGATTGGTACAGGTGCAGGGTTAATCAGCGGGATGTATCTGGGTGCAGAAATTTCAAATAAAATAAATGACCCCGAGGATAAAGTTCCGGATAGAAAATTAACAATGAAAGACGCTATTGCAAATGTTGATGATGCGTTTGGCGCGCTTGTCATTGCAAAGTTTCCGGGGGTTAAGCATCTTCATGTTGAAAAAGCCCTGCCTGTAATTTTTTCCTGGTGCGGATACAGGGCAGGACAGAGTAATTAATTTTTCTTTTTGCGTATAGTTTTGCTCAATTGGCAGAATTTATTAAGTTTTAGAGTCCTTTTCCGGAGGCTCTGACGGGCGGGTATTTTCAATTTTTATTTCACCATTTTCTTCTACAAAGTTGACATCTTTTGTCTTTCTTTTTTCGAGGATTTTTTTCAAAGCTGGATCGTCAGATCTTATGTCTGCATTTTCCAGTTCACGTTTTTTCTTTTCTTTTTGTGCCTGAATGTCTTTTGTTTCATCAAATTCCTGTTTTCTGAAAATCTGCTGCTGCATTAACTGCATATCGTGGCGGTGTATTCCCTGAAGCCCCTGAATATCGTTTACCGCGGAAGGCGGAATTTCAGGATACGCTCCGACAGTGCTGGTGCAGATTCCGCAGGCAATGATTAAGAGTGCAAGTTTTTTCATAAAAATACTCCTTTCTACTTAATCCGGAAAGTAACATTTGCAACTGATGTGATTTTTTTATCAATTGTAGAGGTGTCGCTTATGCCCATATCTGAAACGTTTGTGGAATCAACAGGCGTAATCTGGAAAACTCCCATTCTGACAGACTGAATTTTGCCTGTTCTGTTGTGTGTAGCTTTTAACATGGCATCAGCACGCTGTTTTGCGTCTTTTGTAGCTTCTTCAAGCATCTGAACCTTGTCATCCGCAAGTTTTGAATAGAAGTATTCCGGATTGTAAGCATCAATATCTATGCCGTCTTTTATAAGTGAAGGTAGTTCTACTGAAAGGGTTTTAATTTTTTGTACATCCTTTGATGTTACAAACATTGGCTGTGAAATGTGGTAGTAAGCAATTTCATTTGTAGAGTTTCCGTTCGGAAGGGTTTTGTATGTGTAATAGCCGTTCGGAGATTTTATTTCAATCTCGTCCTCTGCGAATCCTTTTGACTTTATAAAGTTTTTAACCTCCGGAACCTGTTTGCTTATGGTCTCGTAAGCACCTGCTTTTGTTGCATGTCTTGTCATAATCCGGAATTCAAGCCGCCCGCTGTCTGAGGTTACTGTTTTATAGGATGAACCGGTTACTGAAATTACATCTTTTGAAATCCGGGCAGTTGCGATTTGTGTTGCCCAGATAAGCCCTGCTGCAAGCACTACAGCTAAAATAGTAATCTGAAATTTTTCTAATTTTTCAAACATATACTTCTCCTGTCTACAGATGATAACCTTTTTATTTATTATAACACAGATTTGAATTTTACAAAAGTGTAATTTAGTGATATAATATAGAAAAGTTTAACGAATGCGGCTCCGGCTGAAGGTGTAAAGACTGGAAAGCTGTTTGACCGGAACAGATAAGGAATTTTATTATGAGTATGTATGTTGAAAAGGTTTTGGATGATGTCAAGTTAAAAAATTCGGGTGAGCCGGAGTTTTTTCAAGCTGTAGATGAGGTTTTGTCCGCATTGAAGCCGGTTGTTGAAAAAAACGGGGATTATGAAAAGTTTGCAATTCTTGAGAGAATGGTGGAACCGGAACGCTTAATAATATTTAGAATCCCATGGGTGGATGATTCCGGAAAAATCAGGATAAACAGAGGATATAGAGTGCAATTTAGCAGTCTTATCGGGCCTTATAAGGGAGGATTAAGATTCCATCCTAGTGTTAATCAGAGTATTATTAAATTTTTAGGGTTTGAACAGGTATTTAAAAATGCACTGACAGGGTTGCCTATAGGCGGCGGTAAAGGCGGAAGCGATTTTGATCCAAAAGGTAAATCAGACGCCGAGGTTATGCGTTTCTGCCAGAGTTTTATGACTGAACTCCAGAGGCATATAGGGCAAGATGTTGATGTCCCTGCCGGTGATATTGGTGTCGGGGCAAGAGAAATCGGCTATCTTTTCGGACAGTATAAAAGAATTAAAGACGCCTACGAAGGCGGAGTTTTGACAGGTAAAAGCGTTGCCTACGGAGGATCTCTTGCAAGAACAGAGGCAACAGGATACGGTTTGATTTATTTTATGCGAGAGATGTTGAAAAGTAACGGCGGAAATTCTTTTGAAGGAAAAACAGTTACAATTTCCGGTTCCGGCAATGTTGCAATTTACGCCTGCCAGAAGGCTCAGGAACTCGGAGCAAAAGTCGTTGCAATGAGTGATTCCAACGGCTGTATTTACGATAAATACGGAATTGAACTTAATGATATTAAGCGTATTAAAGAGGTTGAGCGAGGAAGGATTAAAAATTATCTTATAAATCATAAAGAGGCTGTTTATACTGAAGCCACAGCGGAAAATCCGTTCCCTATCTGGTCTATTAAGACAGATATTGCACTTCCTTGCGCTACACAGAATGAAATTTCTCTGGATGCTGCGAAACTCCTTGTCCAAAACGGAGTTACTGCAGTCGGTGAAGGTGCTAATATGCCGACATCAATGGAGGCTATTGAGTATTTTCTCGCAAATAATGTGTTATTTGCTCCGGCAAAGGCTGCAAATGCCGGCGGTGTTGCAACTTCTGCCATTGAAATGAGTCAGAACAGCATGAGATTTTATTATACGTTTGAAGAGGTTGACAGAAAACTTGAAAATATTATGAAAAATATTTTCAAGTCCTGCAAAGATGCGGCCGACAGATACGAGCTCGGAAATAATTATGCTGCAGGTGCTAATATTGCTGCGTTTACAAAGCTTGCAGAAGCAATGATTGCACAGGGTGTTGTTTAAATCAGCGTTTGCAGCTGCAATCATCCGGCTTGCCGAATAAAAGCCTCATCATTCCCATACGGCTTTTGAGGGTTTTTGACACAGTGCAGGTTATGTCATCTACGTTGCCGGTGATTGAATTTACGTTGTCCATTGTCTGTGTAAGATTTCTGGTTGCGCAGTCAATGCTTTTTGTAATTTCTTTTATATTGCGGGTAGTCTGATTGAGGTTTTCAATACTTTCATCTGTCATGTCCTGCTTAATGGAGCGATTAAGCTTCAATGTGGTTAAGCGCAGATTTCTTGTTGTCATCTCAAGGTTGCCGGTTGTTCTGTTTATGTTTCGTTGATTTTCTTTAACTGTGGCGTTGAGTGTATTCAATAAATCCCCTGCATTTTTTGTTGTATTATTAAGAGTGTCTATAAAAGCGGAAATATTATCCACGATTAAATCAAGTGTGCCATTCTCGCTCTGTTCGTTCATAAAGGATTCTATACTTGCTGATGTTTTCCCTTTTATACGATCACCGTTTTTGAGCATTGTTTCTGATGGAAGCTCAGGGTAATCAATATCGATATAGTCAAACTTTTTTCTATAATTTTTTACGCGTGCCGTAACGTTTTTTGGAAGCTGCAGGTCTGCAGGAAAAAATAATATGTGGACTTCGGTTTTTGTGTAATCATCGACAGGCTTTACTTTTGTTACTTTCCCTATGTTAAAGCCCTTATAAAATACACTCATCTTTGGAGGAAGCGGTTCAGCATCATCAAACTCCGCAACGATGCGTGTATATGAAAGATACCGGTAAAAGTAATATCCTCCCGGGATTATTACAGCTAAGAATATTAATATTAAAAGTGTTGTTACGATAAAGTTTCTGATTCCCATACAGGGAAATTTATTATTTTATACAGGATAAAACAATTCTCCTATGCGGCTATTCTGCTAGTCAATAAAGCTAATCTCGTAGGCGCCGTTATCAATGTAGAACTTCAACTTTATCACTTCCCCGTTATAACCTTCTGGAGGTGTTCTGTAAACAGGAAGCCGCATAAGCATATAATATATCTGGTCATTCAGACTTTTGTTATTTGACTGATAGAGAAAGCCTCTGTTCAAGAGTTTTCCGTTTTGTGCAAGGCTGAATTTAATTGCGCATTCCCCTTTGCCGCTGATTTTTACAAGATCAAGTTTAGAGAGCAGCGCAAGTCTAATGCTGTTTTTGTAATTTTCAAATTCAGTTTTATCCATAACACGTTTTTGGGGTTTTTGCTGTGTTTGCGCTGTATTTTTCGGAACAGGTGCGGCTGTTTGCTTTTTGTCAGGTGCGGAGGTTTTTGTTGAAGGTTTGTGTGGGGATGTTTTCTGCGCTGATGGTGCTGCCGGTTTGACCGGTTTTCCCTGCGCGGAACTTTTTGCGGCTGATTTTTTCTCCTGAACTTTTTTCTGAATGGGTTGCTCCGGAGTTTTTGTTTCCGGTGGAACATCCTTGAGAATTTCTGGTGCCGGAATATTTCCGGCAGGTTCGGATTTTTTTACTGTATTGTTCCATATTTTATCAATATTCGGAATGGCAGGAGCCGGCTTTTCTGATTTTTGCGGTTCAGCCGGTTGTTTTTGAGGCTTTTTGTCAGGAATTGTCCAAGGGATTATTGCAAGTATAAGGCAGAATATGAATATTACGATTGATACAATTTGTCCTGCCGGTATAGCTTTAAAACTTTTGGCGGCTTGTGGAACTTCTTCAAACGTATTATTTCCGCAATCGCAGTAATCCGGTTTTATTTTGTATTCTGCATTACAATCTGTACATCTGAACATTTTTACCTCAAGTATTTTATTCTTTCAACATCAGAGTAGTCTGACGGCTTACTGTACTTATCAAATGTAGCAAGAACAAAGCCTCCTGTCACGTTTGTTACGATACGTTTTGTTCCTTGAGGAAAGTTCAGGATAGGCTGCCCCTGATAACTCAGAAGAAGCGGCTTTATCTGTCTTACGGCAAGCGAGGTATATTCAGGATTGTCAGACCAGACTTTCAGATTGGAAATCTGTCCGTAGCGGTCAACCGTAAACGAAAATCTAAACCTTGTACCGAGCGGTGCATCAATTTTGACATCCCTCATAACTTTGTTTTGCAGATTACTCCGCCAGCGGTTCCATACAATAATTTCTTCCTGTTCAGTAAGCTGTTTAATCTGCGGCTGCTGCAGAGGCGGCTGAACTTCTTTTGGCGGAGGCTGAATTTTTGTTTCTGTTTCAGTCTCAGTGGTTTCTTTTTTAACGGTTCTTGTTTCTGTTTTTTGCTGCGGGTTCAGAATTTCTTTGATTGATGCAGGAAGTTCCCGCGGCTTAGAAGTTTTTACATCTTTAGCAGATGACTTTTGTTCCTGTTTTTTTATTTCTTTTACATTTTTTTGAGAAGTATTTCCTTCAGTGTTTATAAGCTTTTGAGTTTCTTTGATTACTTCCTGCGGTGTAATTTTTATTTTTTCTTCTTTTTGTTTAAGGGGTTGAATTTCTTTTACGCGGATTTCTTTTTCTTGAATTTCAGGTTCTGTTGTTTGGATTTCGACTTCAGCAGGTGAAAAGAGCACCTGCTTGTAAATTGCCGGTTTTACCACCAAAACGGTTACTGTGGCGATTATGAATGCTAAAATTATTATTGCTGATAAGAATTTGTTCATTATTTATCCAGTTTTGAAATAAGAGAATCTGCTGCATATATTGAGTAGTTTGTTCCTGCAAGAAGGTAAGTTTCTGCAATCAAAAGTGCTGTCGGCACCAGTGCTGCAATAAGGCTTAAAAATATTCCGTTAAAATCCCCGCCTATTTCTGTCATAAAGTAGGAAGTGTTCATTGAAAATTCAATGAATATGATAGCAATTCCTATCGTGAAAGAACGGATTTCTTCACGTTTAATCTTTCTTGTGTTTTCAAGCCCGTAAATATCTGTGCCGTGTGAAAGATAATCCCTGTATCCATCAAGTTTTATTACATTTGAGCCTGAAATTTTCTTTGCGCATAAAAATGCGTTCACAAACGAGAAAAATGCGAAAATAATAAGCATTGTTGCCAAAATGAGAAATACCGGTGAAAATCTCAGTCCAGATATTCTCACCCAGCCGGCAGCTTCCGGAAAACACATTGCAAGGGTATTTGACACCCCGTACGCAAGAAAAGGCGCTGTCAAAATACCTATTATAATCTCTCCGGCACCTTTTAGCCGGAGCATAAAGATTTTTTCTCTAATGTAGTGTAATTTTGCATCGCTCAGACTGTTTATGAAGCGTTCTATCCAGATTTGATAACCGTTTAAAACAATTTCAAAATCTTCGCGGAACTCGTATTTGTCGAGTTCTTTTGAAATTTTGTGTCCGCTGAATTTGAAATATCCTGCAGAAATAGCAAGCGCTGCCTCTATCATTGTGAAAAAGGCCGAAATCAACAGAGCAAATACAATTCTGCCGTTCGGGTTCATATAATAAATGAGGTTTATTGCGTAAAACGCCACAAAAAATATAGCAGATATAAATATCATAAAATTATATGCTAATTTTGACGACCTGCCGTTTTCTGCCGCCTGAAGCATCATAAAAATTCCCTGTTTGAGCGTGAGCGCTATACCAAACACTATTACTGAAAAAATTCCCAAAACCTTTATGTTTGTCGGCATATTTAAAAACGTTCCGCTCTCTGTTACCGGAAGCCCCATAAGGTAATTGGTAATCCCGAAAGCTGTCACAACAGATGACATAAATAATGCAATGTTTATAATTATTGCTGCCCTGAAGTTTGAAGAAAGCCTCTTGCCGAGGTCGTTTATTGAAAAAGCTATCTGTTTTACAATCGCAACTCTGTGTTTGTCAATTTCGGTTTTCTGGCTTTCAAGTTTGGTTTTTACCGGGGATGCAGACTGCGGGGCTGATTTAAGATTCTGCACAGAACTTTCACTGTCCTGAGAAAGTTTTATGCTGATGAATTCGCTACTGTCTTTTATAAGGAGTTTACAGAGTTTTTCAAAGGAGAGTTTTCCCTCAAGAGGTTTTCCTTTAAATAAAATCTGCTCTGTCTTAAAATTATTCAGCACGGAAAACTTTCCCGCTCCATTCTCAACTTCAACCGTCAGCATATATTCAAATCCAAGGTCAAGATAAAAATCGAACTGTTCGTTACCTCCGATTGTTATAAAATCTTTACCGCTGAAAGTTTGTTCTTTTTGGCTTGTAGATATTGTAATCCGCATAAATAAAATCCCCTAATAAGGCTGAACTGTCATCGGTTCGGCAAGCATAATTTGAAGGTTTGTTCCCTCCGGAACAACAACTTCTTCCCCTTTTGAGGCTACTGCCGACACCGCACCTACGGTTCCTCCGATTGCAGCCCCTCTAATCAGAGCGTCCCTCGGGTCAGCCCCGAATATCATAGAAATTGCCGCGATTGCAACGCCGCTTAATACTCCGCCGAGAACACGTTTTGTTATTTTCCCTGCTCTTGAGGAGTCTGCAACTATATAAACTTTGTTTGTCGAAAGCGGAATTATCCGTCCGTCAGGCGTCATAAGCCGGTTAAAGTTAATACCTATTTTCCCGTTCCCCATAGCAAAAGTCGCCCTGTTGGAATCTACGACGCTTCCGCTCAAAATGCTTCCCTCCGGAGCAATTACGGTTCCGTTCACTATCCAGTCCGATATTAACTGTGCGCTGACGTTGTCGCTGTTGGCAATGCTTTCAGAACTTATTGACGAATTAAGCATTGCATTAAACTGAGTTCCGGCTTCTACATATACAACCCCGCCGCTTAACTGAGGATGTTCAAGCGTAATTTCAGGCAGTGTAAATTCCTGGGGCTGCGAAACCGGTTTTAATTCCTCAGTCGGCACAATAAGATTTTTTCTGTCAAATTCTTCCTGTGCCTCATCGCTGAAATCATAGATTACTTCTTCTTCCGGCACCGGTTTGTCTGTTCTTTCATAGATGTGAAGGCTGTCCGCCGCAAAAGCACAATTCCAGAAGAAAGGTACACATATAAAAACACTTAAAATCTTTTTCAGGTTCATTACAATATATTATACTTACACTACAGTCATTTGTAAATGCAGATTTGCAATTGTAAAGTAAAAATTATATAATTGATTTATGATGAGAAAATTTTACGTTTTTTTTAGTATATCGCTGATTTTGTCCGGTCTGCTGTGTGTGCAGGCTGCGTCCAGGTATAATGTTTATACTCCGACTGTTTATAAGCAGGGAAACCTTGTTCAGGCTCCTTTGAAAGTTGAAGGTGATGTGATTGAACTTCTTGTCGACTATTCCGGAAGTATGGAAACCTGGATTAATCTTGCAAAATCTATGCTCGTAAGTATTCTGCCGAAAATTACCGAAAAAACAAATGTTGGTTTGAGAGTTTTCGGGCAGGGAAGCCGTAATGCGTTTAAAATCTTTAACGGCTGCAAGGCAACCGCTCTTGTAAGTCGTGCAAAACCGATGAATACAGACGGAATTATCAGCGGTCTTGAGAGTACACTTATCGGCGGGTCAACCCCTCTTACTTATGCACTCAGGCAGGTTGTATATAATGATTTTGTGTCGCTCAATGCAAATACCGGCAAGAAAATTATCCTTGTTACAGATGGCGGCGAAACCTGCGGTGGTGACCCTTGTGAATTTGTAAGAAATCTTGTCAGATACAGAAAAGATATAATTATTGATGTTGTAATGGTTAACGGTTCAAATAAACTTCGCTGTCTTGCTGATGAAACAGGCGGAAAATATTATAACACGCTTAATTCAGTCGACTTTAATGACGCGCTGAATAAAACCTTCGGTGCAGAAACTCCTCCTCCCGCTCAGCAGAACGGTGATGTTCATTATCAGTTTATAAACTAAAATGATTTATCTTTGTGTTGAATTTATTGAATTTTAGACAATAAAAAAAGGAAGTAAATTTATATTTACTTCCTTTTTTCTATTTTTGAGGCATTGTGATTATTTTTTATTGTCGTTTGTTTTAATTACTCTGCCATCTGTAGAGGTTACGTTACCTTTGATGTTCATATTCTTGTCTGCTGTGTTCCAGATTGCAACGTTGCCTTTGTTCTGAACTTTTCCGGTTTCTGTTATGTTAAGCTCAGTACCGTGGTTTGTGATGTAGAGCTTGTTAGCATTGTTTACAACTGTTCCGCTTATATTCATTGCTCCGTTGTCGTTCTGGATTACGGCGTTGCCTGTTTCGTTCTGGATAGCACCGGAGATGTTAGTTCCGCCTTCACCTGTGCTCCATACTTTCAGGATGCCGTTGCCATCAATTGTACCGCTGATGTTAAGTTCGTCACCTCTGCTTGTAACATTCAACTTGCCATTGTTGTTAGTAACAGTTCCGTTGATGTTCATATCGCCGGTCATATTTGTAAGGATTGCATTGCCGTTGTTGGTTACAGAACCGTCGATTGTTAATCCGTCCTCACCGGTATTCAGCATTGTCATAGAACCTTCGTTGTCGATTTCTGCTTTTTCACCAACATTAATTCCACCTTTGCTTGATACGGTCAATTTATTTTCCTTACCTGTATATTTACCGTTGATATTGAGGTTTCCACTGTTGTTTGTAATTGTTGTTGTACCTGTTGATTCAATTTCACCGTCAACTGCAGTTCCTTCTGTACCGTTGTTGAGAAGTGTTAATGAACCATCGTTTTTAATACGGTTTGTATCAGCTAAGTTCAACTTGGTGCCGCTATTTTGTAATCTCAGGTTGTTAGTGTTTTCCATATCACCTGTAACGTTAAGTGCACCTTTATCGTTTCTTACCAGGATGTCGCCGGAGTTGTTTACGGTGCCTGCAAGGTCTGTTCCTTCAGAACCGGAGTTCCATACGTTCAATGTTTCGCTGTTGTTAAGTTTGGCAGATTCTGAAACATTTAATTTTGTACCCTGGTTAGTGATGCTTGTTTTAACATCAACATTTTCGTTGACCTTTTCTGTGTTAATAGTTCCGTTGATATTCATTTCACCGGCTTTGTTTGTAATTATTGCAGTGCCGTTGTTATCAATTTGACCATTAACAGTCAGACCGTTAGCACCTTTGTTCTGCATTGAAAGGCTGTTTGTGTTGCCGATAACGCCTTCTTTGCCGACTGTCAAACCGTTGCCGGCTGTAATAGTTGCTTTACCGTTGTTAGCGATAAGTCCGTTAACATTAACAGCACCTTTCTGGTTGTTGACAATCATACTTGCATTTCTATCGGTATTAGAGTTTGTAATTGTACCATTTAATGCGATTTCGCCGTTACCTGTATTTGCAATGTTTAATTGTCCATTATTTGTTATAGAACCATCGTTTGTAAGTCCGTTTTTAGCAGTAATTGTAGTTTTATTGTTGTTTTTGATGTCTGCAGTCTGGTTGATTTTCAAGCTGCCGTTCTGGTTAGAGATTAAGATTTCTCCATCATTTTCGGTAGTACCATCAAACTGCATTCCGCCGGCACCAGAGTTGTAAATTGTTACATTACCACCCTTTTTAAAGTTTTCGCCGCCGTTAACAAGTTTGTTTGTTTTGCCGAATTGCATTGCGTTACCTTTATTGGTAAGTCTTAATTCGTTTTCGCCGGTATAGATTTCAGCATCAACATACATATTGCCTTTGTCGTTTTGGATTACAGCATTGCCGTTGTTAACGAGGGTACCGAGAACTTCAGTGCCTTCGCTGCCTGTGTTCCATACTTTTAATGAGTCAGCGTTGTTTAATTCAGCGTTAGAATCAATTTTCAGTTGTTCACCTTTGTTTGTAATGCTTACTCTGCCTGACTGGTTGTTAACATTTCCTGAAATAATAAAGTCGCCTTTGGTGTTTGTAATAACTGTATTGCCTTCAGCGTTAACGAGTTCACCATTGTAAGCCAATCCGTCAGCCCCTGTGTTTTGAACACCGAGATAACCAGTGTTGGTAAGTTCGGAACCTTCGGCAATATTCATTGCACTGCCATTGTTGATAAGGTTTAAGGTATCAACGTTAGCTACTTTACCGTTGATATTCATTTCGCCGTTGTAGTTCTGGATAACGGCTTTTGAATTGTTTTCAACAGTACCGTTAACATCAATACCGTTTGCGCCTTTGTTCCACATTCTCAAGCTGCCGTCGTTTTTAACCTTGGAGCCTTTTGCAAGGGTTAAGCCTGTACCGTTGCTGATAACATCAAGTTCAGCATTTCCAGAGTTGTTAATTGTTCCGGAGATATTGAATTCACCTTTATCGTTCTGGATTACGGCTGAACCGTTGTTAGCAATTGTACCTGTAAGGTTTGTACCGGCAACGCCTGTGTTCCAAACTTTCAAAGTATCATTGTTTGTTAACGTACCGCTGAGATTTAAAGCGCCTTTTCTGTTAGTGATATTTATAGAACCGTTTTTGCTTGCAATTTTACCGCTGATGTTTGCGTTATTGCCGTTATTTGTAATTACAACGTTATCGCCGGAATTGATAGTACCATCTACGTTCAAATTGCCATCGCCGGAGTTAACCATTGAAAGTGCGCCGTCGTTTGTAATCTTAGCAGATGAAGTAACGTTCAAAGCTTCACCGTAGTTAGAAGCGCTGATTTTCCCGCTGCTTGTTACATTACCGCTGATTTCTAAGTCCCCGTTGTGGTTAACCAGCAGTGTGTCGCCGTTTGTTTCAACTGTACCTGCAATTTTTAAACCATCAGCGCCTTTGTTGCCGATATTTGTTTTAGCATTTTGAGCAAAGTTTTTAACTGTACCATTAATTTCAGTGCCGCCTTTATCAGCATAAGAAGTGATAACAATTTTACCATCTTTTGCAGCAAGTGTATTAGCGTTTGAAACTGATGTGTTTACAAGGTTGTTGAATAAAACATTAGCCTGATTGTTTGTATTAATAACATCGTTATTATTAATACCTGTAATCATACCTGCGTTATCACCGATTACTACATTTCTGCCTGAAAGTGAAATGCCTTCTCTTGTAATAACTTTACCGTTGATAGTTACGTCTGCATTGTTCTGGTCTAATCTATAGTAACCGAGATCCGGTGAATTTTTGTATTTTTCGTAATCAGACTGGGTTGGTGTTAATACAGAAAGTGAGCCGACATTAATTACACCGGAAGCTCCGACAACCATTCCTTTCGGGGAAATGAAGATTGCCTGCCCGTTGTAAAATTTGCCGTCTCTCATTGAATTAACAAGACCGTTAATGTTTACCTGATTATCAACTAAGTTAACAAATTTTGATACATTTTCTGTACCGTATTTAAAAATCAAGTTGGCTATGTCGCCTTCTGATAAGTTGAAGTTGTCATACTGTCTAAAGCCCACACCGTTGTGCTGGTCTGTAGGATTAATGTTGTAAATCCCGTTGTTTCCTGTGACGCCGGTAATATCGGTAGCATTTGCCTGAAGTGACTGTGTAGCCAGGAAGCAGGCTGCTAATAATGATACTGCCAATCTGCCTTTGTTAAGTTTTCTCTGTTTCATAATGTTATCTTTCCTCATAAATTGCCCCATATATACTTATTAAACATCTAAACAATTAAAAAATTGCTATATTATTACTAAATATTACAAAATATTAAGTAAAGTTTTGTTTAATATTTTAATAAAAAAGAATACAGCCTTTATTAAAGGCTGTATTCACAAGAATTTTATTTGTCAAGCACGCAGTGCTCTTAATGAGTTTAATATTGCTATGACCGCAACCCCTACATCTGCAAATACGGCACCCCACATTGTTATGATGCCGAATGCACCTAATATCAGGAATAATATTTTTATACCTATGGCAAATGCAATATTTTCTTTAACTAAAAGCATTGTTTTTTGTGAAATTTTGACAGCAGCTGTAATTTTTGAAGGCTTATCGTCCATAATAACAATATCGGCGGCTTCTATCGCGGCATCTGAACCCATTGCACCCATTGCGATTCCAACATCGGCTCTGGTAAGTACAGGTGCATCGTTTATACCGTCGCCCGCAAAGATCACGCTGCGATTTTTTTGCTTTTCTGCAATTATTTCTTCAAGTTTTTCAACTTTCTGGGCCGGAAGAAGTTGTGAATATATTTTATCTATACCGAGTTTTCTGCCTATGGTATCTGCAGTTTCTTTTATGTCGCCGGTCAGCATAACGGTTTGTCGTGCAAGTTTTTTTAAGCTTTCTATGGCATCTCCGGCATCTTCTTTTATTTCATCCGCTATAACTATATATCCAAGATATTTATTGTTAGCAGCTACATAAACAACAGTTCCTGAGCATTCTGTATCTTTAATGTTTATTCCGTATGTTTCAAGAAGTCTGCTGCTGCCGACAAGGATTGCCTCGCCGTTTACTACTGCTTTAACTCCGTTTCCGGCAACTTCGTTAACCTCTTTTATCTCTGAGGAATTTATTTCTTTTCCGTAAGCTTCTTTTATTGAAAGGGCTATCGGGTGGCTAGAGTAGTTTTCTGCGTAAGCCGCTGTTTGTAAAAGTTCATCTTTGCTTACCCCATCTGGTATGATGGAAACTACTTTAAATACCCCCTTTGTAAGAGTGCCTGTTTTATCAAATACAACAGTATCAGGCTTTGAGAGGGCTTCTATAAATGAACTTCCTTTGATAAGTATTCCTTTCTTAGAGGCGCCTCCTATTCCAGCAAAAAATCCCAGCGGCACAGATATTACTAGTGCACAAGGGCATGAGATTACAAGGAATGTCAGTGCTCTTGAGAACCATTCAGTGAATACTGCCCCTTTAATTATGAACGGCGGAATAAATGCAAGTATAAGTGCTGCAATAACTACAACCGGAGTATAATATCTTGCAAATTTTGTTATAAAATTCTCTGTTCTGGCTTTTTTCTCTCCTGCGCTTTCTACAAGTTCAAGAATTTTGGCAGCAGTAGATTCTCCAAATTCTTTGGTGGTCTTTATTTTTAAAAGGCCGTCAA
Source organism: Candidatus Gastranaerophilales bacterium (assembly GCA_944325705.1). Lineage (GTDB taxonomy): Bacteria > Cyanobacteriota > Vampirovibrionia > Gastranaerophilales > Gastranaerophilaceae > Scatousia. Next base: position 2,769 of record CALVBB010000021.1, on the reverse strand, counting down.
GGTTAATACATCCGCTTATGGCAGTGCTTCCTTTCTGAACTCTGCACGGAACGGATTCTCCTGTAAGTGCAGAAGTGTCAAGCACGGCGCTGCCTTCTATGACGGTTCCGTCAATAGGAATCTTTTCGCCTGTTTTGACTGTTATTATGCTACCGATTGTAACTTCTGCGGGCGAAACTTTTACAAGTTTGTCATCCTTTTCTATATTAGCGTAATCCGGACGGATGTCCATTAATTCTGTTATGGATTTACGAGATTTGCCGACCGCGTAATCCTGAAACATCTCGCCAATCTGATAAAGCACCATAACCATTACAGCTTCCGGATATTCTTTAATACCGAAAGCACCGAGTGTCGCAATGCTCATCAGAAAGTTTTCATCAAATACCTCACCTTTAAATATATTTTTTACGGCCCTAAATACTACATCCCAGCCCGCTATAGCATAAGCCGTAAAGTACACTGCAAACTTAAAGTCCTGCGGAATGTAGAATCCGGCTCCAAATAGTATAAGTGCAAGAATTACGCGTATCAAAATTGCTTTTTGATTTTCGCTGCAGTGTTCGTGACCACAGTGATGATGGTTGCCTCCATTGTGTGTGTGATGTTCATGATTATGTTGCATAATACTCCTTTTAATAAAACGATTGAATGATTATTCAACTATAACTATATTATAATTGAATAACTGTTCAATTGTCAAGTGTAATTTCAAAAATCTTTACAATATATTGACAATTGAACAACTGTTGAACTATAATATGAATATGAGTGAAATTGTTACAAAATTAAAGCCGTTATTGCCTGATACTAATCTATTATATGAACTTTCTGATTTTTTTAAGGTTATGGGCGATGGTACAAGGATACAATTACTCTGGGCGCTTGAAGAAAGTGAAATGTGCGTTAATGATCTTGCTTCTCTTTTGAATATGACAAAATCTGCTGTATCACACCAGTTGAAAGTTTTACGTATTGCAAAACTTGTAAAGGCACAGAAAAAGGGAAAAAATGTTTATTATTCATTAAGCGATGAGCATGTAAAAACAGTATTTCAGATGGCTCTGGAACATATTTGCGAGTAAAAATTTTGCAAGTTGGGTGTGAGGCATTTATTCAGTTTGCGATGCAGGCATTTAAGACACTGAAAACACCTATATGAAAATGTTTATACTAAAACGGCGTCTTGTGAGCGTTTAAAAGATAGTTTAAACTGTAAGCACTTTGTAAAAAATGAAAAAGGAGCTTACAATGGCAAAACTAAATATTTTTAAAAACGCTGAAGATGCAGCAAAACTGTTAAAGCTAAAAACGGCAAACGACAGTATTTCACAGTCAGATGTGCGGAAAATTTCTAAACTAAAGCAATATGTACTAGATAAGTACGATACAATTTCACGTGAAAATCTTCCGCTTACGCAAGAGTTAATAAAGAATATTTCGGATGTTGAAACTTCTGTTTACAAATATGAAACTCTTAAAAAATCAGATTTTACGGAGGCTGCAGCCGGTGAAAAATCAAATATATTAAAATCACTTGATCGAATTGTAAAATACAGTAAAAGTCTTGAGGAAGAACCTGTGCTTCTTGAAGGTGCTGTCAGCAACGCAAAATATGTATGGCACGCCTCGAAAGGAAGTTGTGCGGCATGTCAGGCACTGGACGGAACAGAGTATGTTTTGAAAGAAGATGTCCCGCCAAAGCCCCATCCGAATTGCAAATGTACTGTTGAGATGATTAAGGATGAGAATACACAGCCTTGTGGCTGCCAGAGGCTCTATGAAAAAATTGACGAAATTTCCTCCTCAGTCGAAACGGTTATTCCAGCACTTGAAGATATAAAAAATTCTGTCGACGAACTTATGCTTGTTGCCGCAAATATGCCGGCAGCCTCTCTCGGTTACAGTATTCTTGATGAAATAAATATAGCGAAGGAGGCGTATCATGATTTTCAGCGGAATAAGTCGGAGATGATTGCATTCCGCGGATATGACAAGTATTACCATGCAAAAGCCAATTGTGAAGCCTCTCGCCGTGGACTTAGCGGAGAGGCAGTAGCTTATCTTGCAAGTGTCGGAAAAGAAATTATTGATATTTACACAAAAACAAAATCTAAAAGATTAACCTTCATAGAAGCTGTTAAAGATTCCCTTGAGGATTTGCAGGCAGATTTTTACGGAATTAACCAGAAGAGTAATAATGGAAGCTGTGGTATTAATGTGGAAAATGTCGGAATTATTATTAATAAATCTGAATAAATATATTTTATAATGTATTTATGAAACTTATTTTAAAAATATTAAAAATCATCTTCCTGGTTATCATAGCAGCAATGGCGGGCGGAGGAATATTTACAATTTTGCTTGCCGGTGTTAGAGGTACTCAGTCCGCTATCTTCTTAATGTATTCTTTACTTGTTGCACTCACGGCGTTTTTATATGTGTTTATAGATTTTAAATTAAAAAGTTTGGTTATATTTCTTGCGGTGCTGGGTGTTTATCTTTGGATGCTTGACGGGATGCCTGCGGTCAAATATGCGTTTGATTTAGATATGTGTTATGACAACGCAATTTGTTCGGAAAATATTGAAATAAACTACGCCGGATACGGAAAAATTCTGATTACCAGAGAAAATTGTCTCCGGTATGGCTGGGGATGGAATGAAGAAAAACGGTTCTGTAATATACGTTAAACCGGAAGTATCCCCCCCCCCCCCCTTTTTTTTTTTTTTTTCGTACTTTAATTTTTCCTCTCCACCCCCCTCTCCA
>CALVBB010000020.1 GCA_944325705.1 Candidatus Gastranaerophilales bacterium | reverse complement strand
GGGGTGGATTCGAACCACCGTAGTCTCGCGACGGCAGATTTACAGTCTGCTCCCTTTAGCCACTCGGGCACCTACCCATATTCTATTTTAATAATCATCTCTCTTTACTTCTTATTATAAAACCTGCAGGCAGCACAAATGCCCTTGACGAGATTTGAACTCGTGGCCTCTCCCTTACCAAGGGAGTGCGCTACCCCTGCGCCACAAGGGCTTAAATTGATTGTGCACCCGTGAGCACTCAAGCTTTAAAGCATACATAAAGAGTTTCGATATAAAGTACAAAAGCCGGCAATAGGAATCGAACCTACAACCTACGGTTTACAAAACCGTTGCTCTACCGTTGAGCTATGCCGGCTAACAGAATTTATTGTATTAAGAAAAAATTTAAAAGTCAAGAGTTTTTTGTTATATAATTATTTTGTTATGATTAAATATTTAGCTCCAATTATATTGCTCACAATTTCAAACATATTTATGACATTTGCCTGGTATGGACACTTAAAGTTTAAAGCTGCCCCGATTGTAGCAGTTATACTTGTAAGCTGGGGAATAGCCTTCTTTGAATACTGTTTTCAGGTTCCGGCGAACAGGATAGGGCATGAGGTTTACAACGCAGCACAGCTCAAAACCATTCAGGAAGTTATTACACTCATCGTGTTCAGCTTCTTTTCTGTTCTGTATTTGAAAGAACAATTCAAATGGAATTACCTTATCGGGTTTGCGTTTATAATACTTGCCGTATTTTTCATTTTCAAAAAATGGTAAACCTAAAGTGTATTTTTCAAATTACAAACCATTTCATCAAGAATTTTAAGTGTTTCCGAATTAGGCTGTGTAAGTAGTTTATTTATATTTTCCGCAAAATTTACAGGCAGAATTTTGCAGTGTCCAAGTGCATATTCAACGAGTTTTTTCTCGCCCGGATGCAAAAGCATGTTATTTGCAAAAATTATATCAAAATAGCTTGCCATAAAAGCGGCAATTCTATGATTAATACTGTTCAAATCATTTCTTAAAATCGCTTTTTGTATCTGTTCATAGTAAGAAGCAAAAGGCTTATCTTTTAGAAGCATCAAATTTCTTTTTATAATATTCTGTTTCAATTCATCAGGGTAAGGCGTCTCGAGCCTTTGCTTAAGCCTTGAGAGCCAACCGTCTTTATCATAAACAGGCTCGCAATGCTTAATTGTAAATAAAAAGCATGTAGTGTAACCGTTAGAGGGATAGTGTTTTTCCCAAACATTTTCCAGAACATTTTCAATCCAGCGTCTATCAAAATACATGACATCAAGCTGCTGCTTCATATTATCAACCAAGAATTCATCCCCTGCACCGAAATACTCACAGCCGACTTCATATTTTGATGAGAATTTCTTTACCAGATTAAGCCTACACTCAACAGGGATTTCGTTGTCCGTGAATACATAAGTATCAATATCAGAAGCAGCATCTGCAGTATCAGCTTTTTTGGAACCGCCGATTGCAATAGCTTCAACCTGTTTGAAGTTTTTAAATTCATCTATTATCAACTCAAAAGTCTTATCCAAAATTCACCTGCCATTTCTAGTTTATTATAACAAAAAAATACCGGACTACTGTTTTAAACTAAAAGCGGACGACGGGACTCGCCTGCATCGTTAGCGAGCAACACGAGCCTTACGAGGCAGGACCCCATGGGCAGAACCCTGTTTGCCGCGACTAACTGAAGCGGCAAACTCGGGTGAGAGGCTGGCGTCCGCTCCGCTATACCAGCACCCTTCTCTGTTACATTTTTAAACTAAAAAGCGGACGACGGGACTCGAACCCGCGACGTCAACCTTGGGAAGGTTGCATTCTACCACTGAATTACATCCGCTTATGTAACTTACAGAATTATATTAACACCAACAAAATTATACTGCAATTCTATACGAAAGATTAATTAAATTTTATGAAAAATAACTTATTTTTTCTAATATAACCGGCAATATAAAATACAATTAGGAGAATAACATGCTTAGAATTGTGCTTTTAGCTTTCTGTCTTTTAATAGTTGCGGCAATTGCACTTACGAATTACGCAAGAGCTGAAGAAATCCATTTTAACAACAACGTATATATTTTAAAATACAGTGCACTTTCACCGGAAACAAAAGGGTACGAAAACGAGTATTTTTTGAAAGGAGAAAACAGAAATAACCGGACACAATTAATCGGGATTTACTACTATCCTGAGATAAATAAACCGATAAAATTTGCGGATGAGAGGTGCAAAGAAGTTGAAAATAACGAAACAGATGTGCTTTTAAAATTTATAGAAAACAAAAAAGCGAATAAAGCTGCGCTGAGTTATCTGGCACACGGCACAGAGCATGGTAAAAATTATTTTGAATATAATATCTACAAATATGAGAAACATCCGGACAAAGGAATGATGGTTCTGAGATATTCCGTAAGAAATTTCTTCACAACAGACGAAGAAATAACACAAATCGGCACCAGAGTAAAAGAAGAAAATGACGCTTATCTTCAAAAAATTATCGAATCACCTATCCCGCCTGTTGTAGAAAAAGATATTAACGAAGCCTAGTATTATTTCTCAAATACAAAAATAACACTGTCGCCATTTTCATAACGGCCTTTAAAATTCAGATTACGCGCACACATCTCTTTGACTACAATCAATGCCTTAATAGTAAGCAAATCATTATAACTTATCAGAGCGTACTTTTCATCATTGTTAACAGCCGCGGCAAAAACCTCCGGCGAGAATTCGTCAAAGTATCTGCTTGATGTAATAACAAACCTCTGCCCAGGTTTCATCTTACGCAAAATAAAACTCATCAGGGCAATGTTGTTACGAGGCGGAATTACTTCCGCAAAATAGGTTCGCAAAATTTCCTTACGCTTGTCAAGAGAAAGCTTGTTAAGCTCTTCTTCATGCCCCAAAATTCTTTCAGAGCGGTAAGCAAAATCTTTCAAAAGACTAAGTATCATAAGTCTATCTGTTTGAACATACTTATCCAGAACTTCTTTTCTGTTCCAGACAACAACAAAATCGCCGTCATTCAAATTTTGAGAGTTAATAAGCTCCGCCACCGCACGGAACCCGTTACGCGGCAAACTGAATGCTGCATTTTGAGAAAAACACAAGTAAGAAAGGTTTATAACTATCAGCAGTGCCGGGATAATTATATTTAATTTTTTATCTTTCGGCAGCATTGAGAGCCCGAGCCCCAGAACGAGAAGAAGATTCGGCAACGCAAGAGAAACATACCGCGGCAAAATTTTAAAATTTGTTGTCTTAAATGCAATTATTTCTGCAATAAAAAACAGAACAGACGGTATAATTAACAATAACGCATCTTTATCTTTTTTGAGAGCATAACCTGTAACCGCAATAGAAACAATAACCGGCAGAATTATAAAAAATATTATAGTAAAAGTAAAATTATGTATAAGATAAGAAATATAGTGAACCGGATTATTCAAAAGCCCTTCAAGTACCGGACTGAACCAGTCCTGAATAACTACAAACAGAGATGACCAGTCACAGTAGTAACCGTTTATCTGATTTGTGTAATTCGCATAATTTGAAGAAATATAAAAACAACGCAGGCAGACACAATATTCCAAATATTGAAGCCGCATAATTCAAAGTCATTAAGTTTTCCTTTTGCCTGTATTTTTCGTAATACAAAACTCCGAAAACAGGAATTACATACAAAAATGCGATTGTATAAGTATGTACCACAGACCATGAAGTAAGTGAAAACCCTGTAATGACAAGCATTGAGGCAGGTACCTCTCCCCGTACATTTTTTAACCTGAGTGCAAAATAAGTTAATAAGGTTATCAAAAACATTAAAATAGAATAAAGCCTGACTTCCTGTGAATAATAAATCAGGAAGCTGTTAATGGCAAAAACAGCAGCGCAATACAGCCCTGTTTCTTTAGATTTAAGTTCTTTGCCGGCAAAATATGCAGCAATAACAGTTAAGACACCGAAAAATGCCGAAAAAGCCCGCAATGATAAATCCGACAATGAAAAAATTTTTGTCCAGAGGTGAAGCAAGACCGGATAAACAGGAAAATGTACATCCGTTTTTAAAGTATAAGAAATTACTTGAATAATATCAGCCTGCGCAGCTTCGTTATATGAAACAAGTTCATCATACCAGAGCCCGCCTGTTTTATCCAGACAGAGAACCCTGAAGATTACAGCTGCCAAAAGTATCCCTAACCCTATCCATAAACTTTTATTTTTCATGCTTTAATATCCCTCTTTTAATCTTAATCCATCCGAAACGCCACCGGACGGCGCATTTATAAGTTCGCATCAATATTGAACTTTAATAAAAAAGACCCACTTAAGGTGAGTCTTTTTTATGGAGCGGGAGACGAGGCTCGAACTCGCGACATCTTCCTTGGCAAGGAAGCATTCTACCACTGAATTACCCCCGCTTATTTGCGTTACTTCTTTATTATACATGGGCAAATTTTTTTTGCAAGCACTTTTTTCTTATTTTGTTTTTATGCTATTAAAAACACAGCAGACAGCCTAAGGCACGTGCCACTAATTACCTTCTTATACACATAGCCCCGCCCCCACTTAGCTTTATGCCGCCTGTAGATCTTCCTCTTTAGTGTCCATCGAGCGTATATTTATCTCAAGCCTATCCGGAAATGCTTTCTTCAGCCGGTTAGACAAATCATTTGAAGAATCTACCCAGAACATTGAGGCTGTAAGAATTTTTGACATGCCATAGTCATCCTTTACTTTCAGCATCACAGGATCAGAACCTTGATAGTCGCATAGTACGTTTTTCAGAAGAACAAGTTCCTCAAACTTAAAATCATCAGTAAGTTCTATAGTAAATATATTGGAGTTATCAACAGGTTTAACTGTATCTACAAGAATAACAGGAGGTTCATCGTCACTTCTGCGGTTAATCTTTCCGGAAATAATGACACGCTGCTCGGTTTCCAAAAATGGCCCGTATTCCTGAATTTTACTATTGAATGCTATTACATCCGTCTTGCCGGATAAATCTTCCACTGTCACAAACCTTATAAATTTTGTAGGATCCTTCTTTGTCGGGATCTGTTTTACAGCTGTCACAAGTCCGCATATAGTAACAACTTTTTCGTTCTTCAACTCCGGAAGCTCTGATATTTTATGTGTCATTAAAAACGGCAGCTTGTCACGAATTGTGGAAAGCGGATGAGAGGTTACATAAAACCCTAAAAATTCTTTCTCCAGAATTTGAATCTGGCGCTGGTCGTATTCTTCATCAGAACCTGAAAGCTGGAATTTTGCATCTTCTACAGCAGAACTGTCACCTAATAAGTCAAAAAGACTTCCCTGCCCGGATTCTCTTGCTTTTGCTTCCTTAGAAGCCGTTGCCGTAATATAGTCAATATTTTCCATCAGTTGTTTACGACTTTTTTCAATATTAGAAAAAGCTCCGGCTTTAATCAATCCTTCAAGAGTTTTCTTATTGGAACATTTTGAATCCAGCCGCTTGCAATAATCGTAAATTGATTTATACGGTCCGTTTGCCTCGCGTTCTTTTATAATTTCTTCAATAACACCTTCTCCGACCTGTTTAATAGAGGCAAGACCAAATCTGATATTTCCTTCATCAGGAGTGAAGGTTGATTGCGAATGGTTTATATCAGGAGGAAGAACTTTTATACCCTTTTTCTGGGCTTCTTCTATGTAAAGCTGGGTTTTATCCTGATCGCCTGCAACACTTGATAGAAGTGCTGAAAGATATTCTACAGGATAATGACATTTCAAATAAGCTGTCTGGTAAGCTACAAAAGCATAAGCAGCCGAATGCGACCGGTTAAAACAGTAAGATGCAAACGCAAGTATCTGGTTAAACAAAGCTTCCGCATCTTTTGAGGACATACCGTGCTGAGCTGAACGCTCGATGAATTTAGATTTTTGCTTTTCCATTTCATCGACTTTTTTCTTACCCATCATACGGCGCACCATGTCTGCCTGACCGAGTGTGTAGTCTGCCAGAACCTGAAACACCTGCATAATCTGTTCCTGATAAACAATTGTTCCGTAAGTATCTTTCAGAACCGGTTCAAGAAGCGGATGGGCATAAGTAATCTGCTGACGCCCGTGTTTTCTTTCTACAAAGTCCGTAACCATGCCGGAATCCAGCGGCCCCGGTCTAAACAGCGCAACAAGCGCACCCAAATCTTCAAACACGTCAGGTTTCAGTTTTTTAACAAGGTTTTTCATCCCCTGCGATTCAAGCTGGAATACTCCGTCAGTGTCTCCTGTCATAAGCATGTCATAAACAGGTTTGTCATCAAGCGGAATATCATTTATCTTTAATTCAATTCCCTGCTGCTGCTTAATTAAATCGACTGTTTTATAAATAGTTGTAAGGTTTCTCAGCCCGAGAAAGTCCATTTTCAAAAGGCTCAAGACTTCCGTAACATCATGCGGAGGATAACCGGTCTGAACAATACCGTCTTTTGAAGGCTGTACCGGAAGGATATGATCCAGAGGCTCAGGTGCAATAATTACACCTGCGGCATGGGTTCCTGTATTATTCTTAATTCCTTCAATAGCAACAGCTAAATCTACAATCTTTTTGACACCGACAGTTTTACCTTCAGAAGGATCTCCTGCCGGAAGCTGTTCATCCTTATCATAAAGAGTTTTCAATTCTGAACCGTCAACCTGCATGGCATCTTTCAGGGTTTTCGCTTTAGGATTTGTTGCCTGAGCAAGTTCTATAGCAGGCTCAACAAGAGAAGCAAGTTTGTTGCTCTCGGAAAACGGAACTTTCAAAATTCTGCAGATACCTTTGAGGGCAGCTTTAGCAGCGTAAGTACCAAAAGTTATAATCTGGCAGACCTTGTCCTCACCGTATTTTTTGGTAACGTAATCAATTACCTCACCGCGGCGTTCAATACAAAAGTCAATATCAATATCGGGCATGGTAAAACGTTCAGGATTCAAAAATCTTTCAAACAAGAGTTTATGTTTAATCGGATCCAAATCTGTAATTTCAAGTGCATAAGCAACAACAGATCCTGCAGCAGAGCCTCTGCCGGGGCCTACAGGAATTCCGTGGGTTTTGGCGTAATGAATAAAGTCCCATGTAATTAAGAAATACGCAGCAAATCCCATCTGCTCAATTACACCGATTTCGTAATCAACTCGTTCTTTTAATGCCGGAGTAATTTCCCCGTAACGTTTTTTGCAGCCTTCATACACCAGATACTCAAGATAGGAATCAATCGTATAACCCTGCGGAACTTTATAATCAGGCAGCGGACTTTTTCCAAGTTCAAGTGTCAGGTGACATTTTTCGGCAATTTCTACGGTATTATTTATACACTCCTCAAACATTTCAGCATCCATCCACCTGAATGAATCCCTTAATTGCTCGGCGGTTTTTACGTAAAATTCATTGTTTGCAAAGTGGAAACGATTCGGGTCATCTTTTTCGCTGTTAGTCTGCATGCAAAGAAGCGTATCGTGCATATCTGCATCTTCCCTGTAAAGATAGTGTGAATCGTTTGTGATAACCATTTTTAGATTAAGTTCTTTTGCGAGTCGGATAAGTTCAGGATTTGTACGTTTCTGCTCGTCCAGCCCATGATCTTGAAGTTCTATATAATAGTCCTCGCCGAACAAATCTTTATAACTCTGCGCAGTTTTCTTTGCAGCTTCGTAATCATTTTTCAAAAGGTTCTGCAGCACCTCTCCGCCAAGACACGCTGAAAGACAGATAAGCCCTTCATGGTGTTCTTTTAGCAGTTCAAAATTTATACGCGGGTGCATGTAACGACCTTTGCACCATGCAACAGAAACTAGTTTTATAAGGTTTGCATAGCCGGCTTTATCCTTTGCAAGAAGAACAAGGTGGTAACACGGATTGTGCATCTTATCGCGCTCTGTAATATCACCGTCATGCACATAAAATTCACAGCCTAAGATAGGTTTTACACCGTTTTCTTTTGCAGTTGTATAAAGCTCCATATCGCCGTACATTACACCGTGATCAGTCAGAGCAACTGCCGGCATGCCGTTTTCTTTTGCAAAATTTACTAAATCTTTTATTCTTATAGCGCCGTCCAGAAGCGAATATTCACTGTGGACATGCAATGGTACATAAGGTCTTGACATAATTTAATTTTATCACGGCAGATTTATTTTATCAGGTAATGTTAATTTTAATTAATCCTGATAATTTTCCAGAGTTTTATCAATAATGGAAACCATACGGTCTTTCAAAAATTTCGGTGAAACAATAACGCATTTATCAGCATACTTCAATAAGCGTGCAAAAAGTACGTCAAAATCTTCGTTTGTATTTATTACTGTAAGATTACCCTGCTCATCAAATCCTTTTGCATATTCCCACTCTTTCAGTTTATAAGATTTTGAAAGAGGCTCTTTAAGCCTGAAAACAACTGTCATGCTAATTTCCGGCGCACTGGAAATCGTCGGAAGCTGCCTGATTGATTTTATACAGTCAATAGGAATATCAAATATCTGACGGCTAAGCTGGTTATAGACACTGAAACATACTTTTCTATTCTGGTACTTAACCTCTTTCGGCGAGCATATTATAGACTGAAATTCATCGCCGGCAACATAAGCTATTTCAAGTTTTTGTTTTTCCTGACAGTATTTTTCGCAGTCATTTATCCTGTCTTTAAATTTTGCAAAATAGCATGACAAATCGAAATTTTCATCAGGAGAAATAGATTGGAGCAAAATTTTTGTTTTTTCACTATATCTTAACTCAAGTTCTTTGATAAACTTATTAAAACTTTCTTTTGATTTACCTTCCGGCAAGATTTCAGACGCTGACCTTAAGAGTAGTACAGATTTAAGTTCATTTTCTGTTAAATCAATACTGAACGGAGTGTTTAAAAGATAGTATGTATTCTTTTTCTTCTTAATTTTTAGTCCGAAAATCTTTAAAGTATTCAGATATTTATTCAAAATTACATGAGAATTTGACTTCACGCCGTCGACTTCATCTGCAAAAATATTTATAACATCTGAAAACTGTGCCTCTCCATTTGAAAGAAGCTTAAGAAGTTCAAATATTTTCAATACCGAATCATTATATTTTTCACTCAATCTAGCCAAGGAAGTAACCCTCCTTCATGCGTTTAAGAGTTTCAATAATATCATTTTTAAAGGATTCCGGATATAAAACTTTGCAGGCACAACCGAGAGAAAGTATCCTCTGCTTTGCAATAAAGGGATTAGATGTACTTAATTCAGCAACAATACTGTTCTCTTTTATCTCAATAATTTTCTCATCTTCACCGAGCTTAAACTCTGATTGTCGTGTTTTAATTTCAAAACCGATGATAATATTTTCCGGGGGAGCTATCATGGCATTTTTTAATTTAATCTCAATAATCCTCTTAATTCTCGAAACCGGAAGATAGGTATACTGATTATATTCCAGCCCTGTTCCGTATAGATAAAGCTTATTGTTATTAAAACAGAGTTTATCAATAATTATTTCAATAGGTTTAACGCCGGAACGCGGAGAGTTATACTCGATAGTTATCTGCCTTTTTGCGGAAGCACATTTTAAAAGTTCATCCAGCAGGGCTATATCCAGCCCGAAAAGCGGAGAAACCGCCTCAATTGCCTCTTTGAAATCTTTGTTGTGAAGCCGGTCTGCCAGTTTATATAAAAATGTGTCAAGCATTATTAGCTCTTCAAGTTTAATATTTTTTGACAAAGCCTTATAAACTTTGGTAATACTTTTTATCTGATCAGCATTAAGCGAAAGTTCAAATGGATGTGAAACCATTCTGTATTTTGAGCCTTCAGTCTTTTTTGCTCTTATTATCTCGCAACCAGCCATTCGTAATGAGGTCAGATAAACTCTCAATGTATCTATAGAAATAGACTCTTTTATAAATTCGTTCTTTTCAAAATAATCTTTAATTTCAAGATAGGACTTAGGAGATTCAAGCAAAAGAGAAAAAACAAGAAGTGATTTGAAGCCGGTAAAGGACATCAAGTTGTATGTAACCTTATTGTTTTTCAAAAACTCTTTCATAAAAAAGCTGCTCCTTCCTATTATAATATTACAAAATTCTAAAATTGGCTACAATTTACAATTACTCCGGAATATTTTAATAAGGCTTCAATCACACTGTTATGTAGTAATACAGATTAAGTACAGAATAATTAAAAATCTGACTTCAACGAAATGAGCAGCCGTTGTTCTGCGAAACAAATTCAAAAGCAAGTGCTGTCTGATCGCAGCGAGTTCACTTGCTTCAGGTTGAGCAGATTACAAGCGGCTAGCGAATGCAGTTACAGCTCAGATTTTTGATTATTCTGTACTTTAAAATTTTTATTTATTCAAATAAGCATGGTCTGTTTATTTTCACGGAATTTAATTTGTCAACAAAAAACTCTTTAAAATTTTACGTAATTTCATTAAAAAATCTTCATTAAGATTTAAGAACTTGAATTTTTTATGATTAGAGCGGGGGGCATGGTCAATTGTAAATAATAATTAATTTTTTTTTGCTTGTCAATTATTTTACTTAGTTTTACATTAATACTTGTGGAAAACAAATAAAGTAAATTACACAGATGGATAAATCCGGCTGCCGGATAGGGGAGATTTGAGAGATAACATCAAGGTAAGAGAAAGAAAAAGAGGTGATGGCTAAGTAATTCTTGCGAGAGGATTAAAGGATAGAAAAAAATTTTAAAAGGTTAAAAAGTTTTTACTTGAGGTGTAAGAAAAGATTAGGGATATATTTTTTTATTATTTAGGTTAATTTAGAAAAAATGTTTATGCAGGAGTATTTGGGGATTAGTTGATTTTTTAAATCGTAATTACACATTTTCGGGTAAATAAAAAGATGGATGAATTAAAAGATAAAAAAATTATAGCACTCATGTCAGGAACTTCATGCGACAGTATTGATGCAGGACTCTGCATTGTTCATCCGGATTTGAGCTGTGAACTTATTCAGGGAATTAACTACAAATATCCCGAACACATAAGAGCAAAAATTTTTCAGATATTTTCCGGAAACGCTAACGTCAAAGATATTTGCCTGATGAATTTTGCAATAGGACACTGCTTTGCTGATGCTTGTAAGGTTTTAATTTCAGAACACGGCAAACCTGATTTTATATCAAGCCACGGTCAGACAGTCTACCACTTTCCGTTTGATGAAAAACTGGACGGTATAAGTCTGAAAAGCACTCTGCAGCTTGGCGAAAGTTCTGTTATTGCCCAAGAAACAGGCTGCCTTACTATATCAAATTTCAGGGAAGCGGACATTGCCTCCGGCGGACAGGGGGCGCCTCTTGTTTGCTTTGCCGATGAAAAATGGTTTAAGAAAACAGGTAAAAATATTGCCGTCCAAAATATCGGAGGAATTTCAAATGTTACGGTCATATCACACTCCCATCCGACATTCGGATTTGATACAGGGCCTGGCAATATGATGATTGATTACTGCATGCAAAAATTCTTTAACATGCCTTATGATAAAGACGGAAAAATTGCCAAATCCGGAAACATTTCATCAAGCTGGCTTGACTGTCTGCTACAGGACGAATACTATTTCCGTAACCCTCCCAAAACTACCGGCAGAGAATATTTTTCAGGACAATATATAGAAAATGCCCTGCGCTTTGCACCGGAAAATCCGGCTGATGTTATCGCAACACTTACAGCACTCACTGCAAAAACAATTGCGCAGGCTTACGAAAGATTTATATATCCCGAACTTGATATTGAAGAAGCCGTAATCGGAGGCGGCGGAGCTTACAATCCACAGCTGATGAAATATTTAAGACAATATCTTCCTGCAGAAATAAACCTGAAAACGCATGAAGACTACGGAATTTCAAGCAACTTTAAAGAAGTCATGGCCTTTGCGGTTCTGGGGTACTGCTGTTACTATGGAATTCCAAACAATCTTCCGGAATGCACTGGTGCAAACAAACGCGTAATTACAGGTAAAATTACAAACAACTAAATAAATGAACATGTGCCGGAGAGGCATTTATAATCGGCAGCAGAGGGAAATATAAATGTTACCCTAACGAAAAAACAGCCGCGGTTAAGAGAAGCAGGTGCTGTCCTGAGTGCAGCGAATTCACCGGCTTCGGGTTGAGCTTTTTAATACAGCTCGTGCTTGCAGTTCGTGGTGACATTTTAGATTTCTTACTGGTTATAGCGGGGTAATTAATCCATTCCTTTTAAGGGAGGTGGCGTAAAATGCCCGAGGCTTTTAATGCGAGCGTGTGTGTTAAGTGTGTTAAGTGTGTTAGCTATTATTAATATTTGTAAATGTTAGGATATACTTTTAGCAATTATTATTTTTATGAGTTATAAATAACATATAACCAAATATTATTACCCCGTAATGAATTAAAAAGGAGAAAAAATGAACAACACAATTAACGCAGTTTCTTTTAGCGGCAATATGGCTAAAGCTTATCTGCAGAAAAAAGCATCACAACAGGCTAAATTAGCAGCAGAAAAAACAAAGGAAGCCGCACGCATGCTTATTAATTCAAACCAGAAAGCTGCCAGATCTAACCAGTATGTAGGTGTTGGTGCATATTTTGGAAATGTTCCTACAACTCAAAGAGCAATTGGACATGACAAAACTATGCAGTCTATAGCTATAAGCAAATCTATTGTTCCGAAATTTAATGAAACTAAACCGGCAACAATTGAACCAAATTTCAATTTCTTTGGATAATTTTATAATATAGATTTAACAGCATAAGGAATGTACCTGATCAAATCGTGAGCCATAACTCCGTATTCGGTCAGGTCATTTTTTGCAATATCCCCGCAGAGCCCGTGAAGATAAACTCCTAATTTTGCCGAGTAATAAGCATCACATTTCTGCGCAAGAAGCCCTGCTATCATGCCTGCAAGAACATCCCCGCTGCCTGCCTTTGCAAGAGCACTACAGCCGGTGTGATTTACGTATATTTCAAAATCTTTTGAACAAACTACAGTGTTATGCGATTTCAAAACAGTTACACAACTGAACTTCTTTGAAATTTCTTTTGCAGAACCTTCCATATCAGCAAGTATTTCATCCATGTCTTTTCTGAGAAGTCTTGAGGCCTCTTTCGGATGAGGGGTAAGTATCGTATTCTCAGGAAGCACCGCTGATTGAATTTTTGATAATATATTCAGACCGTCCGCATCAATAACGCATGGAATATCCGGAACACTTTTTAAAACATTTTTGAAAACTATTTCTGCCCCCTCAGATGTTGATAATCCGCAGCCAATGAGTAAAACATCTGCCAGCTTTAACTGATTAGAAATATCCGAAAGAGGTGTAAATACCACATTCTGTGTCTGTGCAGCAACAGCATCAATTACCCTTTCGCAGGCCGCCAGAAAAACATATCCGCATCCGATTTTTAATGCGGCAAGACTAGATAATAATGCAGCCCCGGGCATATAATCAGAACCCGAAATATTCAAAACTCTTCCGAATGTTCCTTTATGGGAATTTTCACTTCTTGGCGGCATCTTAAAGTCCATTTTGTCGTATCACCTCATAAGCTACAATTGCAACCGAATTTGAAAGATTTAAGCTCCTCTGACCTTCCTTCATAGGAATAGTAAGCGCATTTTTATCCATTACATAAACCTCCGGAAGCCCTCTTGTTTCCGGCCCGAATACAATAAAATCTCCATCTTTAAATTTTACATCAGTATAAACACGTTTTGTTTTCGTTGTCAGATAATAAAAGGTAGCATCTTTATTCGCCTCAAACAATTCCTCCATTGTATCAACTTTATGCAAGTCCACACTATCCCAGTAGTCTAATCCGGCACGCTTTGTGTATTTGCTGGCGAGTGAAAAACCTAGCTTCCCTACAAGATACAACGAAGCGCCTGTACAGGCACAGAGTCTTGCAATATTTCCTGTATTCTGCGGAATTTCAGGTTCATAAAGAACAATATTAAGCCTACTCATTTTCTGCCTTATTAAATAGATAGCCGCTTTCAAAAATAACCGGCAGCGCCCTTACAACACAAAAAACAATTGCGATAAATGCAAACACCTGAGCCAGCACCGGCAGGTTAACCAGGGCAAATAAAGGACATCCTGCGACATGTGCTAGAATTAAAAGCATAAAAGCGCCTACTTTTGCAACGGCATAGCTTATTCTCATAAATTTTGAAGCACAGATAAACTGCCCCCAATCTGTTTTTTGCATTGTTTTCTCTCCAAATGCAGTATACCCCTGAGAGAGAGCAACACTTCTTATTCCGTCGGTCACAAAAGCCCTTGTTACACATATAAGCGGGAATACAATACTAATCCACCCCAAAACTGCAAAAGCCACCCAGTATGTAACTTCAACAATTCTATCACCCATAATATCAAGAACAGAACCTAGTTCAGATGTCTGATTTAACTTTCTCGCAAGATAACCATCCAGACCGTCAAGAGAAAATGCAATAACTGTTAAAATAAATGCCCATAAAAGATTTATATCAGACGGAATAAAAAGCAGATATACAGCAGCAAATGCTACAAAAATTCTGCTAATTGAAACTATATTTGCAAGATTATCTTTTATACTAATCATCATAACTCCTTACTTTTTTGTTCTTGAGAGTGCAAAGCTTACTTCATCAAGATTTTTTCTTCTGTCGCCAAGCATAATCTTTTCAGCCTGCTCGAGAATTGTTGTTACCATAAATCCGTTATCTCCATCAGAACGGGCTTTTTTGCCGGTTTCACAGCAGCTGATAAAGTGCTGGCATTCAAGTTTCAGCGGTTCAATTTCCAGATAATCAAGACTGATATTTTTTGAACTGTCTTTTACAAAATTATCAAAAATTACAAGTTTATTTTCAGGAACTGTATCATCTAAAATAGCAGTTGCTTTTGTTCCTCTCACTAGAAGCTGAACATGCTTTTTAGGAGTAATCCAGCTGTCCGAAATCTGTCCGACCATACCGCCTTCAAATTCAATCGTAATATGTGTAATATCCATAATATCGTTCTGTTCAGACGAACATCCTACTGCAGCAATAACCCTTAGCGGATCTTTTCCGGTTACATAACTCATCATAGAAACATCATGCGGTGCTAAATCCCACATAACACTGCGGTCATTTTTAAAGAAATTCACATTGAGCCTGTCGCTCTGCGCGTAAACAATATCGCCGAGTTCTCCTTCTTCAATAAGCATTTTTAACCTGTTAACCGCAGGGTGATAAAGCAAGAGATGCCCTACCATCAACACCAAGCCTTTTTCATGAGCGAGTTCTGTCAAATCCTTTGCCTCCTGAGCAACAGTTGATATAGGTTTTTCCACATAAACGTTTTTACCGGCCTCAAGCATGGCCTTAACAACTTTGTAATGTGTATGGCTCGGGGTTACGACGGCAACAGATGTTATTTCCGGATTATTAATAATTTCATTAAAATCTTTTGTCGTTTTTACACCCGGATAAAGTTCTTTAACTTTCTGGAGATTGCTCTCATCCAGATCACAGACAATATCAAGAACATTGAGGTTATAAAAATTTCTTACTATATTTCTGCCCCATACTCCGCAGCCGATTACCGCAATCTTTTGTTGTTTCATATTATATTAATCCCTTAACCTTTTACTTTTATATATTAATATCATACGTTACACATGCTATTTTGCAAATAGTTAAAAAAGTTTTAACATTATTTTTTCTGCGCATCTAAGCGCAGCTGGTGCATTTGTTCGCAGCGTTCAAAGAACAAATCCTTGTCCTCCTCCGGAAAACAGGTGCTGAGTTTTTCTAATAATTCGCGCGGAAAATCAGAATCCTTCACCATATAATCAAGCATGTCATCATCAAGCTTTATCAGACTTCTATAATTCTTATAAAAAATAGACTTACACTCAGATTCAGATCTTTCAGGCTCATTGTAAGCTTTTTCACCAAGCTTATACGTTGTATAATTCCCGTCGAAAAATATACCGTTATACTTTTTTAGCATTAGCCTGATAATTAAATCAAAATCAGACATTATTTTAAATTTTTCATCAAAATAATTTTCCTTTTCAAGAACAGACTTTTTAAAAAACATAGCCTGACGCGCACATGGCATTACCTGAAAAGCATTGTGCATAGCCGGCTGAAACAGAAATACAAAGCCTTCCGGATGCCTGCAGTAAGCCGGTGAAAATGAAAAATCAGCATTGTTCGCTTCCATAAGATTAACTACATCCTGTATAGCAGTAATATCATGGAAAAAATCATCAACACTTATAAAAGCAATATATTTGCCCTTTGCCCGCATAATTCCTTTATTGTAACCGTGAAATTTGCTGGTATCTTTTTCTGAAAAAAAGTTCAGGAACCCTTTGTTTTTGTAATCTTTCAAAAGTATATCCGTACCGTCAGTTGATGCGTTATCTATAATAATATGTTCAATTTCAGGATAAGTCTGCATATCAAGAAGATTTACCATCAAATTAAAATCATCCGTCTGCTCTTTATCAATTATATTATGCGTAGTTGTAATTATAGTTACCCTTGGATCCATCTTTTCCTGACTCCCTCTACAGTATAACATAGAGAAAACGCATCTGCTAATTGTTACAAGATGTAAATTTATTTCAGAAAAAACCACAAAAAATATATTTACGAGTTAAAGTATGTGCACAGGTTTATTAGGAGTTATAGAAAAAGGATAAATAGAATAAGGAGGTGTCATCATGAGTGAGAAATCCTTATACATCAACCCTGCGAAAGCAATGGCTGCAGGAGCTGGTGTCGGTCTTATCAGCGGTTATGCTTTTGCTCCGCGGAAATATTCTTTAAAAAGACTTCTCGTACAACAGCCGGATACGTTTGAAAAGCTTTTTCCCAAAGAGGTTAAAGACACGATGTTGAAGAAAGAACTCGCAGCACTAAAAAATATTCAACAAGCATCCGATGAATTTCACACATCCGGGGCTGCCGACCAGAACAGCATCAAACATGCTGCCAAAAAGTGGAGGCAAAAATATTCTGCAGTAAAAATTGACGATGAACTATTATCAAATGCAACAAGAAAAAAAGAAGCTATCAGAGAAGCTTCCGAAACCGGCGCTGACATAAAAGGACTTGCATACGAATATAAAAAAGCCCTAAAAGAAATCCGCCGTGCAAAGTTTGAGGCAATGCGAAAACTTCCTGACAGAGGCTACGAAGTTAAGACAGCTTACAAAGAAATGCAAAAGGCTCTTGCAACCAAACACACAAAAACCTCTAACAAACTTTTTGAGCTTATAAACAAAGATAACTTGAAGGAGAGCTACACCTCCATTAAAAAATTTCTACCAAAAGCTAGAGCCCGATCTGCAGCAGCGGGCGCTGTAGCTCTGGGAACCCTAACAACTCTGGTAACTATATTCTTTAATCCGTCAACCCAAAACAACTAGGTAGAAAAAAGAGTTGGGTTCGATACTTCCCCCAACTCTTTCTTTTTTTATTCATACAAAGTTTAACTGATGTGCTGAAAGCCCAATCGCCTCCTCTTCACTTTTTTTATTATCAGCGCACAGCATTGTTGAACCATTCACCTGCTCAAGCCTCACACTTCACCTGTTAAGTGTACTTCTTAACCAATCTCACCAGCCCGCCCCCTGTGTCGGCGCTAATCATTTAGATAGATGGCTCTGATAATATATTCCTCAAGAACTTTTTTATCAATAGGGCGTGATTTTGCATCATTTATCATTATATCAAACGCGTAAAGAGTGCCGTTTCTTGAGGTAATATATCCTGCAATAGCACTTATATCCGATAATGTTCCGGTTTTGGCTCTGAGATTCTCTTTAAAATAAAGCATTCTGTCTGTTAAAGTACCTTCACCGGAGGTTGCCATAATCTTCTGCATTGAGGCAAAGTAAGGCTGTTTTGCCTGTGCGGAAAGAAAATCTGTCATAAAATCAGCACTCATTAAATTATTTTTTGAAACCCCGCTTCCGTCAACAATTTTTATATTTTCAGGATTTACACCTATCTTTTTACAGTAAGCATCAAACATCTCCAGAGCTGCCGGAATTGAACCCGTGCCGTTTATGTATTTTCCGCCTGCTGTTTTAAAAACTGTTTCCGCGGCAAGATTGCTGCTTTTTACAAGAACAGCTTTCATTGCAAGAGCTAAAGGATGGCTGACGCTTGCAACAACATACACGTCTTTTGTGGGAAGTTTTTTTTCTATAAGATTCCCGTAATATTCCATTTTAACATCGCGTACAGCATCTTCGAGTCTCAGGCGGAAATACCGCTTCAGATTATTTACAGGAATTGCAAAGCCTTCACTTTTTGAAATAGTGCCTTTTACCGTAATCATATCAGGGGCAATACTGTTATTACGCTCAAATGTAATATTGTTTTCTTTTCCGGTAACGGCAAGGTTCATAAAAGTTACCGGATAAAAAACTTTTGTACTGATTTCTGCCGGAGCACCGTTTACTGTAGGCGAAACAAGAACACCGAGGAGATTACCGTCAAGATTATACGCACTGAAATGCGGCATTAGAATATTTAAATCATCATCCCACTGCCAGCCTTCACCCCAGTCTTTATCATCCAGGACAGAAGCGTCTATATAAATATTCTTCGGTGCTGTAACTTTCTTTTCCATTGCAGCTGCCAGAAGCGTTTTTAAATCATTAGCCGACAAATACGGATCACCGCTGAGTTTTATATACAAATCGTTGTTTGTCGATTTATAAATAACTGTCGTAAATTTATAAGCAGGCCCCAAAGTATCAACTGATGCGGCAAGGGTTACCAGTTTAAGTGTAGAGGCAGGCGGAACGAGTTTTTCCGCATTAAGTTCGTAGACTGCTTCACCTGTTTGGACATTTTTTATGGAAACCGAAACATTATCTTTTGGAATACCGGAATCCGAAATAACTTTATTAAAATTTGACGCTGCAAATGCTATTGAATTACAAGCCAGAAGCACAAAAATCCCTAACATGCTAAAAATTTTTTTCATACAGATGTTACCTCGTAATTATCTCTGATGTCTTTTAGTATAGTACAAGTGTTCCGGTATTTGTACATTTCGTTAAAATTTATGTCACAGGAACATATACCCTCGCGCTGATCTTTAATTTCGGCAATTGTTTCTCCCATATAATCAAAAATTCTGGAATGACCGATATTCCATTCTCCGTCTTTTATAGGGCCGGATTGAGTGACTGCAGCAAGATATATTTGATTTTCAATTGCCCGGGCACGGGTAAGGGTTTCCCATGGAACAGGTTTTTTAGAGCCCCATGCAGCCATATTTACAATCAAATCAGCTCCGGCAATCCTGTATGCTCTGAAAATTTCAGGAAATCTTATATCATAACAAATAGTAAGCCCTATTTTAATCCCTTCAAGCGTTACCAAGACCGGACAATCACCAACTCTTACAAAATTTCCCTCACTGCAGCCGCAGTATGAATAAAGATGATTTTTGGAATAAATTGCAGCAAGCCTGCCGTGCCTGTCAAAGACAGGACAACTGTTTAAAGCTTTACCTTCAGGCATTTTTTGAATAAAGCTTCCGCCCAGAATGTTAACATCATACGCTTTTGCAAGTTTAGACAAAAACTCAAGCGTTGGCGAATCTTCAAACGGCTCAGCACTTGCAGGGAAATCTTCACAAGACCAGCCGACAGTCCAGACTTCCGGCAGAACTAAAAAATCAGCACCCGACGGAAGTTCACGCTCTACAATATCCTGAACTTTTTTATGATTAGCCTTTATATCCCCTATTTTGGAATTCATCTGCAGAATACAGAGTTTTATTGCTTTTTGTCCCATAATTTGTTTTCTAAAGCCTCCTTATAAACCTCAGGTGCTCTTTTCTGCAAGTTTTCAAGGGCATCTTTAATCAGTTTTTTCATATCTGAAAGTTTCTCATCCGGCAGGTCTTTCGGAATATAAATAGGCTCGCCGTAAAGATTTATAATCTTTACACTTCCAACAGGAAAAGTCATCTTATCCCAGGTTGGAAGTGTATGAAAAGTTCTGTCAGCAGAGTACCAGCAAACAGGCACAATAGGCTTTCCTGACATTCTGGCAAGCTTTATTGCGCCGTTTTTAACAGAATGATAAGGCCCGCCCGGCCCGTCTACCATAATTGCAACGTCTTCGCCGGCATTAAGCTTTTCAAGCATCTGCATTGAAGACTCAACCGCGCCCTTCTTGCCGGAAGAACCTCTTACTGTGCTAAAGCCCATACCCTGAGCCGCATAGGTTACTATTTCCCCGTCAAAAGAAGTGCTTATAAGTATATTCACCTTTGATTTATGTTGAAGTCCGTATACACAAAACTGATCAGAATGCCACATTACATAAATACACGGCCGCAAATTTTTCTGGTTAATTTCCACAATATGAGTATGAGGCTCTTGAAGCTTCATATACCCGAGCACAGCCTTCTGCAAAATCCAGATATTTTTTTCATTAATCAATCTAACCATAAAAAAATTGTACCATAGAAAAAACGCATGTAATTCAATTTGTAAAAGACATTTCATATATTTGACGTACTTGCACTATGATTTTTTTCAGGTATAATCAGGAAAGATACATGTAAATAATAAAGGACAAATTATGAAAGTTACAGTTGAAAATGAAAAAGAAAATGTTGTAAAATTGAATATTACAGTTCCGGCTATTGAAGCTACAAATGCTTATAACCTTGCAGTCAGAAGAATTTCCCAGTATGTAAATATTGACGGTTTTAGAAAAGGTAAAGCACCGAGACAGGTTATTGAAACACAGGTCGGAAAGGAAAGAATTAAACAGGAAGCTATCGAAAACCTGATGCCGAAAGTTATTAATGAAGCAATCACTGAAAATAACCTGGATGTAATTACACAGCCTTATATTACATCTTATGATTTTGAACTTGGCAAAGATTTAACAGTATCGGTACACGTTGAAACAAGACCGGAAGTTAAGCTCGGTGAATATAAAGGCTTAAACGTTGAAGTTGAAGATATTCCGGTTACCGAAGAATCATTCAACAAAGCTCTCGAAAACATCCAGAACCAGTATGCGGAAGAAAAAATGGTTTTAGACAGACCGGCTAACGCAACTGACATTGTAAATATTAACTTTGAAGGTTTTACAAACGGTGAAAAAATTAAAGGCGGAGAAGGTAAAAGCTACAGATTAGACCTCGGTCATTCTACATTTATTCCGGGTTTTGCAGAACAAATTGTCGGCAAAAGCCTTAACGACGATTTTGAAATTGAAGTTACTTTCCCGGAAGATTACCACGATGAGAGCCTGAAAGGTCAGAAAGCCACTTTCAAAATTCACATCAATGAAATTAAAGAAAGAATTATCCCTGAAATTACCGATGAATTTGCTCAGAGAGTCGGAAAATTCAATAACGTTGAGGAATTAAAAGCTGATGTGAGAAAATATCTTGACACGGCAAGAGAAAATGCTAACAAAAACAAAGCAGAAAACGAAGTTTTCAAAAAAGTAATCGACGCTGCAGAAGTAGAAATTCCTCAGTCAATGATTGACCGCGAAGCTGATTCTCTTCTTGCTGATTACAAAAACAGACTTGCTGCGCAGGGTATCAGCTGGGAAATGGTTACTAAAACCCGCAATGAAGAAGAATTAATAAAAGATATTCAGGAGGATGCCAAGGTAAGGATTAAAAACTCTCTTGTTATTGACAAAATAGCAAAAGAAGAAAATATCAAGATTGCACCGGCTGACCTCGATAAAAAATTCCAGGAACTGGGCACTGCTTACGGGGTATCTCAACAGGATATTATGAAACAAATCAGTAAAAATCCGGAAATTCTGGGATCTCTCTCGCAGCAGGCAATCAATGACAAAGTAAAAGAATTCTTGATGGCAAACAACAAGACTGAAATCGTTGCGCCGAAAGCTTCCAAATAAAAACTGGAAAACCAGGCTGTCCGTATAATATAATGAAAATAAGAAAGGAATAAAAAACATGAGTTTTGTACCTGTAGTAATAGAACAATCAAGCAGAGGCGAGCGTTCATTTGATATATTCTCAAGATTATTACGAGAAAGAATTATATTTCTGGGCACTCCGATTGACGATATGGTAGCAAACCTTGTCGTTGCACAGATGCTCCTGCTTGACAGTGAAAATCCGGAAAAAGATATTATGTTATATATTAACAGTCCGGGCGGAAGCGTTACTGCAGGTTTTGCAATCTATGACACTATGCAGCACATAAGAGCTGACGTTTCAACAATTTGTCTGGGTCAGGCAGCTTCTATGGGCGCATTCCTTCTGTCGTCAGGAGCAAAAGGCAAGAGAATGGCTCTGCCGCATTCACGTGTTTTAATCCACCAGCCTTTAGGCGGCGCTCAGGGACAGGCAACTGATATTGAAATTCAGGCTGCTGAAATTATCAGAATTAAGAAATCCCTGAACGAAATACTTGCTTCAAATACTGGTCAGTCAATCAAGAAAATCGAAAAAGATACTGATAGAGATTACATTATGACACCTGCAGAAGCACTTGAGTACGGCATGATTGATAAAGTCGTATCTCGCGATGCTATCAAGTAGGCAGGAATGCTGCAACTGTAAGGTGTGCAACATAATCAAAAAAATAAAAAGGGTATAACTCAGGTAATAAGCCTGACCTGAAATAAAACTATTAATTCAACCATAAGTATAAAACTGGAGGCTTATAAGCCTCCAGGCAATAAAAGAGGAAAAAAGAAATGCCAAAGCATGATGACAGCAGATTAAAATGTTCCTTTTGCGGGAAATCACAGGATCAGGTAAAAAAATTAATTGCCGGCCCTGAAGTTTACATCTGCGATGAGTGCGTAGAACTTTGCAATGAAATTCTTGATGAAGAATTTTTTGAAAATAAAGAAAAAGAAGGAGAAAATTCCGAAGAATTAACTTCTGAAAAACCTATCCCAAAACCGCACGAAATTAAAGCATACTTAGATCAGTACATTATAGGACAGGATGATGCAAAAAAAGTGCTTGCAGTTGCTGTTTATAACCACTACAAAAGATTAAAACACAACAAGTCTGCGGATTTGAAAAATAATGTTGAAATCCAGAAATCCAACATTCTGCTTGTTGGTCCTACTGGTTCCGGTAAAACATTACTGGCACAAACTTTAGCAAAAATGCTTGATGTACCTTTTGCTGTGGCTGACGCTACAACTCTTACAGAAGCCGGCTACGTTGGTGATGACGTTGAAAATATTCTTCTAAGACTTTATCAGAATGCGGACTTTGACTCAACTAAAGCCGAGCGCGGCATTATCTATATTGATGAAATCGACAAAATTTCAAGAAAGTCCGAAAACACCTCAATTACGAGAGATGTTTCAGGGGAAGGCGTACAGCAGGCTTTATTGAAAATGATAGAAGGTACAGTAGCGCATGTTCCTCCTCAGGGCGGAAGAAAACACCCTCATCAGGAATTCATTGAGGTTGATACTTCAAATATTCTGTTTATTGTAGGCGGAGCATTTGTCGGACTGGAAAAAATTATTGAAAGACGTGCTCAGGTTGGAAGTTCTGTAGGATTTGGAGCAAAAGCACCTCTATCACAGGCAGAAAAGGAAGCTAATGCTGCTAAATTACTGAAAAAACTTCAACCGGATGATTTGCTGAAATTTGGTTTAATTCCTGAATTTATCGGCCGTATTCCTACTTACGCAGTGCTTGATCCGTTGAATGAAAAAACTCTAAAGATGATTTTGACAGAGCCTAAAAATGCAGTGTTGAAACAGTACAAATGTCTGCTGGAAATGGATGGTGTTGATCTGGAATTTGAGCCGGAAGCAATCGATTTGATTGCTCAGGAAGCGCTGAAAAGAAATACAGGTGCAAGAGCACTTCGAGCTATTGTTGAAGAAATTATGCTGGATGTAATGTATGATGTTCCTTCCAAAGAAAACAAAGGCAAATTTACAGTTACCGCCGATATGGTAAAGAACAGAAACAATGCGGAGGTTGTTCCGCTTCCTACAAAAACAAACGGCGATTCAAAAGAAATAATAGCTTAAAAACTAAAGCGTAAAATATTTGGAAATTTACTATGGGAAAACAAAAAACATTAATATTGATTGACGGTCATGCACTGGCATTCAGGCAATATTTTGCGCTGGAGAGAACAAATATGAAAACCACAGACGGTATACCTTCGTGGGCTGTTTATGGTTTTTTTAAAGCGATATTTGATCTTCTTAAAAATCCTGATTTGCAGGCTGATGCAATTGCCGTGGCATTTGATGTAAGCCACCACACATTCAGAACTGACAAATACGCTGAGTATAAATCAAACAGGGAAGCTATGCCTGATATGATGCAGCAGCAGATGGGAATAATTTATGAAGGGTTAAAAGCTTTCAGCATACCTATCTACACTAAAGAAGGGTATGAAGCAGATGACGTTATCGGCTCAATTTCAAAACAGGCGTGCGAATTAGGACATAAAGTTTTAATTCTGACCGGAGATCAGGATGCCTTTCAACTTGTCGATAAAAGAGGCTGCATAAAAGTTATTATTCCGAGCCGCGGCGATTTATTAGAATACGACTGGAAAAAAGTACACGACAAACTCGGTGTTTATCCGGATCAGGTTATTGATTATAAAGCGTTAAGGGGGGATACATCTGACTGTATTCCGGGTATTCGCGGCATCGGAGAAAAAACAGCCCGTATGCTTCTTTTAAGATACGGCAGCCTTGCAGGAGTTCTTGAACACTGTGAAGAAATTCCTGAAAATTCTATCAGGGAAAAGGTATGCAATGGAAAAGATTCCGCAGTTTTGAGCCAGTATCTGGCAACTATCGTAAGAGATTTGGATTTAGGTTTTGATTTTGAAAAAACAAAGGTAGAATTGCCTGACATAAAAGCAGTAACAGAATTTCTTACAAAAATGCAGTTTTACAGTTTTATCAAAAATATTAACGAAATACTTGCATCATTTAATAAAGAAACAGCAGGAAAAGGCAAAAGAAAACAAGATACCGTAACAGACTCTGAAACATCACCACTGCAGCTAGGAATATTTTCTCAGGCAATACATGCAGAAGTTAACAAAGAAAATAACTGCTATAAAGGGAAACTTATTACTGACAGTCCGGACTTTGAGGCTCTTGTCAACGAATTAAAAACCAAGGATTTAATAACTTTTCAAGTTTACGCGGATATAAAAAGTGCAGTTTCCAGCACGCTTACTGGAATTGCCGTAAGTTACAGCGACTTATTGAAACTAGATAACGGCAAGGTTAAATTAAACAATAAAACAGGGTATGACAATAAAGTTTACTATATCCCGCTGCATCACGAAAATCTGGAAACCCAGCTAGATGCGGATTATGTATTCAATCTTTTGCGTCCTATATTTGAAAATGAAAATATAAAAAAAATAACTTATGACTCAAAGACTGCCTACAATGTTTTCAAAAACTGCGGAATAACTCTTAGGGGTGTAAAATTCGATATTATTCTTGCAAGCTATGTAAAAAATCCGGCAAGAAATCATGATATTGCCGTTCAGGCTCTTGAACATCTTAACCATGTAATCTGCGAGTATGCTCCTGTTGTAAAAGACAAGAAAAAACAAATAAAAGTCAAAGACGCCGATATCAACAACGTTTTGAAACATGCTGCAGATGAAGTCGGAATGATAACTGAACTTACAGCATTCTGGCTGAAAAAACTCAGTGCTGATGAGGTTAAATTTATATATGAAATTGAAGTTCCGATGGCTGAAGTTCTTGCAGAGATGGAATTTAACGGCGTATCAGTTAACGTCGAATATCTGCAACAGCTTTCGAGAACAATGGACAATCAACTTCACAGACTGGAAAGAAAAATTTACGATCTTGCGGACTGCGGTTTCAATATAAATTCACCAAAGCAAGTTGGAGAAATCCTCTTTGACCAGCTTGGATTAAAAAGTAAGAAAAAACGAGGAAGGTCGCATTATTCCACAAGCGCCGAGGTGCTGGAAGAACTTGCCGAAGAATATGATATTGCAAGGCTGATACTTGAATACCGCAAATATGCAAAGCTGAAATCAACTTACACGGATGCGCTTCCTGCACTGATTGATCCGGTTGATAACAGAATTCACACAACATATAACCAGACAATCACAGCCACCGGCAGACTTTCTTCTTCAAACCCTAACCTGCAGAACATTCCGATAAGAACAGAGGAAGGCAACAAAATAAGAACAGCTTTTGTACCGGCAAATAAGAAAACTTCAGTAATTTTATCAGCAGACTACTCCCAGATTGAATTGAGGCTTCTGGCTCACATATCAGGTGATGAACGGCTTATAGAAGCTTTCAGGTCAGGAATTGATGTCCATACTCTGACAGCTTCAAAAGTTTTTGAAGTTCCGGTAGAAGATGTTACAAGAGAAATGCGATATAAAGCAAAAGCTGTTAACTTCGGGATAATATACGGACAGAGCAAATACGGACTTGCTAAGGCTATTGGTATAACCAACAGTGAGGCAGATATATTTATCAACAAATATTTTGAGACCTACCCGAAAATCAAAGAATATATGGAAGCAACAGTTATGCAGGCTGAACTTCACGGGTATGTTGAAACTATATTCGGGAGGAAAAGATACCTCAAAGCAGAACTTGCAAGCCCGAACAGTATGATTAGAGAGTTTGCAAAACGCGCTGCAATAAACCAGCCTATGCAGGGAACCGCTGCAGACTTGATGAAAATTGCAATGATTGATTTCTCTAAAAAATTAAAGGAAAACAATCTTAAATCTAAAATGATAATGCAGGTTCACGATGAACTTGTAGTAGAAGCATTAAAAACAGAACTGCCACAAATTAAAACTTTAATCAAAGAGGCAATGGAACTTCACCAGCCGCTTGCAGTTCCGTTAGTTGTTGACTTAAGTACAGGTGACACATGGAAAGAATAAAAAAATATCTGCTGATAGGATTAAATGTATTATTTTTAGCCGGCATACCGGTCTTTGCCGAGCAAAATACACAAAATACCGGAATGAATTTGAGCACTCTTGTAACCCCGCAAAACGTACCTTTTGAGCACTGCACAAGAGTTTATCCTATGAATGCAGAAAAATTATTCTACATGACAATAGCAAGCATTAACGCAAATCGTTTTGAGCCTCTTGAAATGCAGTCTAAAACCGGTTATATATTGTTTAATGCTGTTAATAAAGAATTTCTGGCAAGCATAGTAAATGTAGACAACAAAAATACAATGCTGAAGATTACACCGGCAAACAACAACTACTATTTTGCACCGGGGATTATTTCTAATATTTATAAATACATTGATATGTACGGAGCAACACCGCTTACTGAAATTAAATCAGCCAAGCCGGCGCTTTAATTCAATACCTCAAACGCTTCTTTAACAACATTTTCTATATCCGGCATAAAGCCTTCTCTTTCTGTAGAAAGCCATATAAGATATTCAATATTTCCGGACGGGCCTTTGATTGAAGAATAGGTCAGCCCTTTAACCGAATACCCTGTAGTTATTGCAAAATCAACAACATTTTTTATAACTTCTGCGTGAACCTTTTTATCTTTAACAACACCGCCTTTTTCAACATTTTCCCTGCCTGCCTCAAACTGTGGTTTTATAAGACAAATCATTTCATGAAACTCCGGATTAAGCAGCTTTTTCAGATTGGCAATAACCTTGGTAAGAGAAATAAATGATAAATCGCTTACAAGCAAATCTGCTACCTGCTCATTAGTTGAGTAAATATCTTCATACGCACAAATCTTCAGATTTGTGCGTTCAACAACCTTAACCCTTTTGTCTGCGCGAATTTTCCAGTCAAGCTGTCCGTAGCCGACATCAACAGCATAAACAAACTTTGCACCGTTTTGCAGAAGGCAGTCTGTAAAGCCGCCGGTAGAAGCACCCGCATCAAAACAAATCCGCCCCTCAATATTTACAGGAAAAGTATCAAGCGCCTTTTTAAGCTTAAACCCGCCGCGTGAGACATACGGCATAGACTTTACAGAAATATCATACTCTTTATCCGGTGAAATCTGGAACCCTGCTTTTGTAATATATTCATCATTAATTTTAACGTGACCTGCAAGTATGGCAGAAGCAGCCTTGCTTTTGGTATCAAAATAGCCTAAATCAACGAGATATTTGTCCAGTCTTTCTTTTTTCATATTTTTAAAATAGCACACTAACAATATTTTTGCCAGATAAGTAAACAGAGGTATTTATTTTCTCAACACGCTCCCGCTCTGCTCTCGCTATCGTTCGAAAACAAATACCTCATATAGTAAGCTCATCACGCATTAAAATCAAAGATTTCAGTCCTCACTCAAGCAATAGGCAAAAGTTACATAAAGTAAACGGCCTCTGCGTTACTGGAAGTTACAGCTGCAACTTCCTCAAAAGTAATTCCGCGAAGTTTTGCAATTTCTTCCGCAACGAATTTTACATAAGCCGGCTGGTTTTCTTTTCCTCTATACGGCACAGGAGTAAGGTAAGGCGCATCTGTTTCAAGAAGCAGTCTGTCTAATGGAATATCAGCAGCAACTTCTTTCATCTTAACGGCATTTTTAAATGTTACAACACCGCCCAGTGCCAGATACCAGCCCTCTTTTATACACTCGCGTGCAAATTCAACGCTGCCTGAAAAACAGTGCATTACAACTTTCGAGGTTTTATTGTATTCTTTTAAAATATAAAAACTGTCCTTGTGCGCCTCTCTATCGTGCACGCAAATAGGGAGGTTAAGTTCATTTGCAAGTTTTATCTGCTTTATGAAAACCTCTTTTTGCAGGTCATTAAAGGATTTATCCCAGTAGTAATCCAGACCGATTTCCCCTATCCCCGCAATCTTTTCTGATTTTGAGTACTCTTTTATTTTACTAATAAGACTGTCATCCCAATCTTTTACTTCCGAAGGGTGAACCCCGAGAAGCCCGTATAATTCTTCATATCCGGTAACAAGTTCATAAATCTTATCCAAATCTTTCGGGGAAGCGCATGGAACCAGTATCTTTTTTACACCTGCATCTTTTGCATTTTTTATTGCATTCTCAACGCTTATCTCCTCAAGCATATCTACATGGGAGTGTGTATCAATCAAATATGTTTCATTCATATAACAATTATACCACGCACGAAATTTGTGCTATAATCACACTTATGGGAAACAGAGCTTTAAAAATTTCTATAGCACACCTTTATCCTGAATTGTTAAACCTGTACGGCGACATAGGAAATATTATTACCCTGAAAAAACGCTGCGAGTGGCGCGGAATTGAGGTTGAGTTTGAAGAAATCCACACAAAAGATACTATAAAAGAACATGACCTGTATTTTATAGGCGGCGGCCAGGACAAACAGCAGGAAGAAGTTGCTGACATTCTATATTCGCACAAATCTTTTTTAACAGAAGAACGCGACCGAGGTGCGGTATTTTTAGGAATTTGCGGAGGATACCAGCTTTTTGGCCATTATTACCAGCCTCATGATAAAGATAAACTTAAAGGACTCAGTCTTATGGATGCCTATACCGTTGCCGGAAACAAAAGGTTTATAGGAAATGTTACAGCAAAGACAGACTTTCTTACACCTCAAACTCTTGTCGGGTTTGAAAACCACAGCGGGCTTACCTATCTTCAGGGAGAAACAAAACCGCTTGCCATTATTACAACAGGAAACGGAAATAACGGTCAGGATAAAACCGAAGGCGCACGGTATAAAAACGTTTTCGGAACCTATCTTCACGGCTCTTTTCTGCCAAAAAATACTCATTTTGCAGATTATTTGATAGAACTTGCGCTCGAAAAACGATACGGCGAAAAAATAAAACTTCAGCAGCTTGATGATAAAATAGAAATGGAAACACACAATTCCTTAATAAATAAAGCTTATTAATTGACTTTAAGCCTTAATTTTTAGTATAATTAAGGAATGGGAGCGCTCAAAAAATACTTTAGACAATCAGCAACATATAAGATATACAAAGGTCTTAGCGAAGAAATTGTTGATTTTTTGGATACCCTAGGCGGAATTGTTCAGAGCGGATTTGCCGCGCTGAAATACATCCTCGCGTTTCAGGTTAATCATAAAGAACTTATGTGGCAGTGCGAACGCTTTGGAATAAGTTCACTCCCGATTACACTTTCTATTGTCGGTATGACCTCAATAATTGTAGCCTCTCAGGTTGCTTCAGAGATGGTAAAACAGGGCGGAGGCCACTTTGTCGGGCTTTTGATGACAATACTAATCGTAAGAGAAGTCGGAGCAATTATGTCAGGGTTTGCAATAATTTCGATGATAGGCTCCTCAATAGCCTCTGAAATCGCTACAATGCGTGTAACAGAACAAATTGACGCCCTGAAAGTTTTGAAAGTAGACCCTGTAAGGTATCTTTTTGTTCCTCGAATATTAGCGGGATTATTTATGATGCCGGTTGTGGTGATTATTGCTTCAATTGTAGGCGTGCTTGCAGGGGCTGTAACCACAACTATGACTACAGAACTCGGATACAGAGCTTATTTTGATTCTGCATGGCTTGGCGTTTATATGAAAGACCTGAGTGTAAGCATTTTAAAATCTATATGCTTTGGCGGAACAATAGCTCTTATCAGCTGCGCCTGTGGCTATGCTGCAAAAGGCGGCGCCAAAGGTGTCGGTCTTGCCACGACAAAGGCTGTCGTCTGGTCTTTTGTTGCTATTGTAATATGGGATATGATTTTCGCGATTATATTCTTCTTTTAATAAAAAGGACAAATTATGAGTATTGAAGTTAAAAATCTTGTAAAAATATTTGATGATAAAAAGGTTATAGATAACGTGTCATTCAGGGTTGAGGACGGCGAAACCCTTGCAATAGTCGGATTTAGCGGCTCCGGCAAAAGCACCATCCTGAAACTCATCTGCGGGCTGATAGAAAAAGACGGCGGAGAAATTATTACATCAGAAGGCGACATTGCTATGGTATTTCAGTATTCTGCATTATTTGATTCTCTGAATGTTGCGGATAATATTTCCTTTGCATTGCGTGAAAGGCGCGAACTCCGCAACAAATATACAGAAGAAGAATTACAGAAAATAGTTGAGCAAAAGCTTGAACTTGTCGGCTTAAAAGGAATTGAGAATAAATTTCCTTCTGAACTTTCAGGCGGTATGCAAAAACGTGTAAGCTTTGCCCGTGCAATTGTGACAGAGCCGAAAACAATTCTCTATGACGAGCCGACAGCAGGGCTTGACCCTATATCTTCTACACTTATAGAAGATTACATAGTAAGGCTCAAGCAGGAAACCAACGCTGCCTCAATTGTCGTGACCCACCAGATGTCAACAATTACGCGAACGGCAAACAAAATCATCATGCTTTATGACGGGAAAATAGTGTTCGCGGGAACTCCGGAAGAAATGCTCAGACAGAATACCCCGTACACAAAACAGTTTGTAACAGCCTCGCTCGAAGGCCCAATGAAAATGATTGCTTAAAAATTAAGAAAAGAGGATATTTATATGAAAAAAGGAGAAAATTTAGCAGAAAAACTTTTTAACAAAGACGTAATGTCGCTTGACACTTATATTATGTTTAAGCTAAAAGAAAAAACCGAACAGTTAAAACCAGATTTAATAAAGAGAAACAGAGCACCGATTTCTTTGTCTATGGGCGCTCCGACAGCGGCTCCGCCAAAAGAACTTCTTGATAAACTTAAAGAGGTTCTTGATGAGGACGGAATTCATCTTTATTCAACTCCGAAGGGTGAAGCTTACTTTAGAAAAGCAATAGCAGAAAGGATGAAGAACCGTTTCGGCGTAGAACTTAACCCTGATACTGAAATATTTTCGCTTATGGGTTCTAAAGAAGGGATTGCAAACCTCGTTAGGTTTTTGATCACTCCGAAAGAAAACCGGCTTGAGAAAGATATTATTCTTGTGCCTGATCCGGGGTATGCTTCATACCTGCAGTTTGTACAGTGCTCGGGCGGAATTGCGTATCCGATGCCTTTGACCTACGAAAACGATTTCAAGCCAAATCTTGACGAAATCTTTGATAAACTCACCAAAGACGGCTATAATCCGGATAATGTTAAGGCGCTTATCATAAATTACCCGAACAACCCGCTCGGTGTAAGCACTACAAAAGAATACGCAAAATCAGTAATTGATTTTTGTAAAAAACACGAAATTCTTTTAATTTCTGATGCGGCATACTGCGACTTATACTTTGACGAAAAAGAAAAACCTTTCAGCATCTTTGAATTAGATGGAGCAAAAGACATTGCTGTTGAATTTTTCAGCCTTTCAAAACCTTATGCTATAACCGGCTGGCGTTTAGGCTGGGTTTGCGGGAATCCGGAAATTGTACAGCGGCTCGGGAAAGGCAAGTCAACCATCGACAACGGTATCTTTAAAGCGCTCCAGAAGGCATGTGCTTACATACTTAACTCTGAAGCCGGCGACAGATACATTGAAGAAGGCAACAAAAACTACAAACACAAACAGGCAATTATTGTAAAAGGATTTAAAGAACTCGGCTGGCCGATAGATGAAGCTAAAGTGCCGCATACAACCTTCTACCTCTGGCTGCCTATACCTCAAAAATACTCCTCGGCATTTGATTTCTGTGCGGATGTATTAGAAAAATCAGGAGTTGTTCTTGTTCCGGGCAACGCGTTCGGCGCACATGGCGAGGGATTTTTCAGACTATCATTTGTATGCAGTGACGAACAGCTTCAGGAAGTAATAGACAGATTTAAAGCTGACGGATTTTATTTCAATAAATAAACATTAATTAAAATCCACGTTTTCTCCTGATATACAAATATTGTCATGCTGAATTTATTTCAGCATCTCCCTGAACTTAAACCCAGTCACCGTGAACCATTTTGCTAGAAAACAAAATTTGCGGCAAAAGAGTTCAGGGGGGGGGAGATGGCAGGAGGCTTCAGTGTAAACTGCGATATAAGTTCAGAACAGAAACACTAAAAACTCCGGTTTATATAGCTAACCGGAGTTTTATTTATATTAACTGCAATTACGACTGAATTATTAGCAGCTTAGAGCCATTAATGCTTTTACTGAACGTGCGTTATCTCTGACGTCTTCTTCAGAGTGGTTTGCAACGGTATCTTCAAGAATTTTGATTGCTTCTGTTTTGTCATCGAGAGCAAGCAATTCATTAATAGTACTCATAGCAACAAGTGTACTTAAATCGTTAATACCTTTGCCTTGATTTGAGATAACAACTTCAAGAGAATCGTGCACATTCTTTTTAACAAGAGCACGCGAAGTCATTTCTCTAACCTCATCAATTGAAGAATTTGTTCCTACTTCATTCAGAACTCTGATAGAATCAGGATCCTGATGAATTGCTAAAGCATCAATAATATTTTTAACGTTTCTTCTGTCCATCATCTATCCTCCTTAAGCCGCAACTGAAAGTCCAAGCTCATTTTTCAACATAGTTTCCAACTGAGCAGGTTCTTTTTTAGCATAATTATTAACAATCATATTATCCTGCATTGCATTCCAGCTTTCTTTCAAAGATTTAACCGGATTTGCAATGGAGATTTCAATTTCATTTAACTTGTTCCAGCCGCCGATTACGCTGTCTTTAACCTTTTTACCAAATTCTGCAACAGATTCAATACCGGAACGGATTTTTGCGCCAATGTTAGAAATTGAACTAACAAGCGCGCTGGCCTTTAATTTTCCTGTAAAACTTGTTTTGTCCTTTGTTTCAAAAACATCAGCTGTTAAAACGTTACCTTTGAAAGAAGTAGCAGCGAACGGATTTGAAGTTCTGGACACAACTTTTTCGTGCTTTGTCGAATTAAACAGACGTTCACGAACCGCATCAATTGAAAAACTTCCCATTATATAATCCTCTCTCTCTGTGTGTAAATACTTTACATTATAAGAATATCATAACTTTTTATATATCAATCAACCTTTTGGTGTATTGTTAAAAAAAATACTTATACTTTAGTTGCAAATTTTACCTGAAAATAAAACTTAAAATTTTGCCGGTTATTGTTCTTTCCGGGTTATGAGAAAACATCTTAAAATTTTTATCGTCAATTCTTGCGTTTGGAATACTTATATCTTCAATTTTCACCTGATTTTTCCATAATACATAAGAAAGAGATAGCTGGTCGCGTTTGGAGTAGTTTTCAATATAATACCACCATTCATCCATAAGTTTATTAATATCTCCGGAATGCTTGCGGTAAATTATATTTGTTTCTTAATTTTAGCCACAAGCAATATCACACCGTTAAAAATGCCAAAACCTCTACAATAAAATCGCTCATAGTCCTATCATCCGTCATAGAGCAATCTTTTTGATGAAAAAACTTTCCCCAGCGGCTGTATAAAATTTTGTTATTATTGGTTAATGCCTCCGAACGGGTATTCTTAAAACTTTTATTTTTATGATGTATCACATACAAATTATCTATAAGAACACAGCGCAGACCTCGATTTCTGACAGCCAACGAAAAATCAACTTCCTCACAGTACCCGTTTTCATAAACAACATCAAATAAGCCGTATTTATCAATATAGCTTTTCCGTACACAAAAGAGTTATTAGCAATAAGAATAAAACAACTGCGCAAGAGCCGGGGACTTACACAGGAAAAGCTTGCTGAACTTATCGGCAGAGATACCAAACACATCTCAAAACTGGAAATTGCCGGTTCTTACCCCTCAATAGAAACACTTGAACGCATTGCGAACGTTCTGGATGTTGAAATTAAAGAGTTTTTCAACTTTGACGGTCTGAAAGATAAAAACTACATAAAAGACGAGTTTAAAAAACTTCTGCAGTACGCAGATGAAAAACATCTTCAAATTTTGTATAAAATTCATAAAGATTTAATTAATTAAATTAACCTTTGTGCTATCATAGAAATATGGGATATGTGGAAGAATTAAAAGAATTTGTAGAGGTAATAGCACGGCTGCGTGCGCCTGACGGCTGTCAGTGGGACAGAGAGCAGACACACCAGTCACTGCGTCCAAATATGCTTGAAGAAGCTTACGAGGCAGTTGATGCAATGGATGACAATGACATGAAACATCTTCAGGAAGAACTCGGCGATGTTTTGTTGCAGGTAGTGCTCCACGCACAGATTGCAAGCGAAGAAGGCGCTTTTACATTAGAAGATGTTACACGTGGGATTAAAAATAAAATTATCCACAGACATCCGCATGTTTTCGGTAATACAAAAGTTTCTTCCACCAAAGAAATCCTTGATAACTGGGATAAATTAAAAGCGGAAGAAAAAAAGCACAGGAAATCCGCAATGGACGGAGTTTCAAAAGCGCAATCCGCACTGATGAGCGCCCAGAAAATCAGCAAAAAGGCTGTTAAGCAGGGGTTTGAGTGGCCGGATGAGGCTTCATTATACGACTGTATAAAATCAGAATTTAAAGAATTTCAGGAGGCAAAACAGGCAGAGAACCGGGATCTTATGGAAGAGGAATTCGGCGATATTCTGTTTGCGGTTGTGAATCTTGCACGCTGGAACAAAATTGACGCAGAGCAGGCTCTCTTAAAGGCAAACAAAAAGTTTATAAGTAGATTTAAGAAAATGGAAGAACTGGCTGACAAACCATTAACTGAATATTCTCTTGAAGAATATGACCAATTATGGAAAACTGCCAAAAAAGCGCTAAATTAGAAGTTAGGCCTCCAACGCTTAAAAGCCGGTAATAATCTCATTTCAGGGTTATGTTAACAAATATTAAGGGGTATTGTTTCAAAAAGGCAATTTCTTTAGAAAAAAATCCTTTATAGAAATATAAGGAAAGAGGATTAATATGAAAGAACAAGAATTAAATACAATGATGTCTGTAGTTTCTGATCCAATCAAGAATGTTTATAAAATCAATTCAAGAAAAGATTTGGAAGAAATCCAGAGAATTATTAGAATCTTCAATATTTCAGAAGAGCAGCACAACAAACACGCAATGCTCTCTATCAAAAATCTTGCAACTTTCAGATTAGTTCTAAGCAACAATTAATAAACAAGCCCAAAATATCCAAACGATATAAAACGGAAGCCCTGCCTTAAAAAGCAGGGCTTTTAAGCTGTTTACCACGGGTGATCATCTTTCATATCCCAGCCTTCACGCATCAACTTTGCAGCGCACATAAAGCCCGAACCGGTTTTCGAACAATTATCATTAACCGTATCATCATCCTCGTTGTATCCGTAAGGCATTACTCCTTTACCTGCAACACGCTGCAGCAGAAAGGTATCCCTGCCAAATTTATTAGGAGTTTTTGAAGCGTTTAAGTCAACAATAATTCTGGGGTCAGTACCGGTAGTATTACCAACAATACTACCGTCAGCATTAGAACTCCCTTCTGTCGAGCCATAACCCGAATATGCTAATATACTAACAAAAGTTCCGTCAGATAACACGAATGTAGTACGTGAACCATCATTGACAACCCAGTATGCATCTTT
>CALVBB010000019.1 GCA_944325705.1 Candidatus Gastranaerophilales bacterium | reverse complement strand
AAAAATTGTTTAAAAAAAAAACAAAAAAACCGAAGAAACCCCCCCCCCCCCCTTTTTTTTTTGAACTGGCGTCTGTTAATTTTTCATTGATAACCCCTCCTCGAAATCAGAGATTTCTGGCACCTCTCACAAAAATATACTTAATAGTTCCCGCCATTTGCGGGGCAGGCGGCAGGGTCTCAATTGGAGGACAATAATATTAAAATGTATTGCAATGAAATGTTAACAATGCCTCTGCACTGCCGGCAGTATTATTTGTTATGAGTAAATCAGGATATTGCTGTAGTAGAGTTCTTTTACAAGTGCAATAATTTTTTTGATGAATAGTTTGTAGGCTTCCCTGTCTGCTTCTCCCGAAAGAATAATGTCAGCTTTTGACATTGTCGGATGAATATGAGTTTTTGCTTTGTTAAGCGCATTTTTGTAAACATCATCACCTGAGGAACCGAGACTTCTTTCTGCTGCACGTCTGTAAAATCTTTCTTTTTGAACATCTCTTGAAACATCTACATAAATTTTAAAATCAAACGCATCTGCAACTTTTTCTGTCAGAGTGAACAAACCTTCTGATATGATGATTTTTGACGGAACAGCTTTTGTGACGTTATCCTGTCTGATAGCAGTGCCGGACATATCATATTTAGGAAGATAAACAGTTTTTCCATGGAGGAGTGATTTTATA
This sequence comes from Candidatus Gastranaerophilales bacterium, assembly GCA_944325705.1. Lineage (GTDB taxonomy): Bacteria > Cyanobacteriota > Vampirovibrionia > Gastranaerophilales > Gastranaerophilaceae > Scatousia. The sequence goes on along the minus strand of CALVBB010000019.1, from coordinate 36,965 downwards.
TGTTGTTTCATTAATTCAAGTTCAAGCGCCTCAGGAACATCTAAATCGTAATGTTTTGCAAACTCTGCAAAGCTTCCTGCTGCTTTAACCATATCTGAGCGGTCGTAGTAATAATCGTCAGTATTAATACGTGTTATTGCATTTTCAATGCAGTATTCCTGTGCGAAAACTCCAATTGTATTAATAATATCCAGTGTAATGGTTGATTTGCCGCTTGCTGTTTCTCCGGCAATTCCTATTGCGCATGCGCGGCCTTTACAACCCGATAAAAACAATGCCATCTTATGAATGGCATTATTTGAAACAAATTTGAATATAGAATCAGCCGAATCTATTTCATCTGCAAAAATTTTATTAAGTCTTTTTTCTATAGACTGAAGAAATATAAGATTGCCGTTTCTTTTTGTCTGAAACTGAGCATTATGAGCAGTTTTTAAACTTTCGCTAACAGTATTTTGCAATTTCAAATCCTTATTATTGCGTAACTTTTTTATAATTTTACTACAATAAATCACAAACAGAACAAAATTTGTCCAAATGTTAAAAAATGTTCAACAATCTTTACACCTTGAAATATTTTATAAAATATCTCTTGTGGAGGAACTAATCCAGTCCAGATAGTTTTTTGAACCTTCGTCTATTTTTACAGAAATAACTTCCGGTGTATCATAAGGATGAAGTTTAAGAAGTTTAAATTTCAATTCTTCAAACAGCATTTTTCTGGTTTTAAAAATCATTAAATATTCTTCATCCTCAACAACTTCTTCCTTCCAAAAATATATTGAAGTGCCTTTAGGCAGAATGTTTGCACACGCTGCTAACTTTTCTTCTACAATAATTTTTGCAATTTCTTTTGCTTTTTCAAGGTCGTTAATTGTGCATAAAACAATAATATATTCCATATAAAGCTCCTTTTTTCCTTTAATATTACAGTATGAAAAAAGTTTTTCAATCCTGTAATGATATGCTATTATATAGCCGGAAGGGTTTTATATGAAAGAAAATCAACTGGAAGATTATTGTGTATACCTGCACCTGATTACAAAGAAGTTAAATCAGTATTTTCAATCCCAGTCCCCTTATATATTCTGTAAAGAAGGCTGTTCAAAATGCTGCCGGCATGGGGAATACCCCTGTTCAGAGCTTGAATTTTCTTTCCTTCGTATCGGATATGCCGCACTTGATTTGCAAACCCAGAAACTTATTGTTTCAAAGGTTTTAAAAATAAATGAGGAGAAACAAAAATTCAAAGGCGACGTCTTTAATTACGAGTGTCCGTTTTTGATAAATGACAGGTGTTCTGTGTATAATTACAGACCTCTTATCTGCAGGACATTCGGACTGCCGTATTATGATGAGGAAAATAAGATAAAGGTGCCGTTCTGTGTATATGAAGGGCTGAATTATAATCAGGTTTATGATATGGAAAATCATTCTATATCGGTTGATATGTACCAGAAAACAGGTTACGCACAGGAACCTCTGGCATTTAATGTGAGTCTTAAATTTCTTATTACAAAAGTCGGAAAGGAAACTATGGGGCTTGATTTTGGTGAGGAAAAGACAATTCTGGACTGGATGTGATTGAAATGCAGGAAATTTTTTTAGTTACAGATGACAATATTAAAATCGGAATTAACCATTACAGAAATAATTTTGAGGAAGTTTTGATAATTTGTCCAGGATGGTTTATGACAAAGGACAGTAGGGCTTTTAAAGAGATGTCTGTAGAGTTTTCAATGTATATGGATGTTCTGGCAATGGATTTTCGCGGACATGGCAGAAGCAGTGGATTTTATACATTTATGAGTAAAGAAACAAAGGATTTGAGGGCTGTCGTTGATTTTGCACGTAAGAATTACAAAAAAGTATATCTGCTTGGGTTTTCTCTCGGCGGCGGTCTTGTATTAATTCATTCTGCGCAGGAGAACAATGTTGATAAGGTTATTGCCGTTTCTGCGCCAGCTGATTTTTACAGGATTGAAAATCGTATGTGGCATCCTGATGCGTGGATACCTACACTTTTTAAAAAGTTTGAACCTAAGCGCTGGGTTTCAGTCAGACCGGAGCCGCTTCTTCGCAAAAAATTAAAGCCTGTAGATATTGTAAATAAAATTGTCTGTCCTGTACTTTTTGTTGCAGGCAAGAATGACCCTACCGTCTTTGAGTGGCATACCAGAACGCTGTTTAACTGCGCTGTCTGCCCGAAACATTATGAGCTTTTTGAAAACGGCAGGCATGCAGAGGATTTGTTCATGGATGAAAAAGAAAGGTTTATGACAATTTGCCTTGACTGGCTCGGTGTGAAAGTGTGCGAATATGTATGATGAAGTTTTTGAAAGGTTAGCAAAATCAGAGTTTAGAAGCCGGTTTAAACTTAAAGAAAAAGACAGGCTTTACCTTGAACAAAAAGGTTTTGATATAATAAAATCTCATGCAAGAGATTTTATTGCAAAGAGGATTGCGCCTGCTGAAATTCCAAATGACGGCAAACAAACCCCGACTAAAGGGCATCCTGTCTTTACTGCACAGCACGCCACAGCTACCTGCTGCAGAGGCTGTATCTGTAAATGGCACAAGTTCCCGAAAGGTGTTGTGCTTTCAGCAGACCAGCAGGAATATCTGGTAAATCTAATTATGGAATGGTTAAGACGTCAGACAGAGCAGGATTGATTATGGAATATAAAACAAATGTTATGAGAATGCTGGATAAGCATAAAATTTCTTATAAAAAATACTGTTACGAGGGCACAGGTGCTGTAAGCGGGGTTGAAGTCGCGGCTGTTTTAAAACAAAATCCTCTGCAGGTCTTTAAAACTCTTGTGACTGTTGCAAAATCAAACAAGTATTACGTATTTATGCTGCCTGTTGAAAAAGAGCTGGATTTAAAAAAAGCTGCACACGCAGCAGGCGAAAAATCTGTTGAAATGCTTAAATCAAAAGAACTGTTACCGCTCACCGGTTATATACACGGCGGCTGTTCTCCTATCGGAATGAAAAAGTTTTTTACAACTGTAATTGATTCTTCTGCTAAGAATTTTGACACAATTATATTCAGTGCCGGCAAAATAGGCTATCAGGTTGAAATGAGCCTCGATGACTTAAGTCATGTTATAAAATTTAATATGGCTGAAATATCCGTTTAACAAAAAGAGCCGTTTTTTTATGTAAAAACGACTCTTTTTGTTTTGTTTATTATAACTGGCTTGTATAACTTTCTTTCATTGAATTTGCTCTGCGCAGGTTCAGGTAAAGAATTTTGTTCGCTGTTGCCTTGCTGAGGTTTATAAATTTGACCCCTGCCAGTTCATCATCTGTGAGGCGGACAACTTCAACTTCAACATCTATTACCATATCTTCATAGATAATTTTTACCTGTGCGCGTTCTCCGACTTTTAATTTTTTCTTTTTGTTGTCAATCAGAGCACCTGTTTTAGAAATATCATAAATAGGAACATCAGATTGAATCTCCTGACCTTTTGTCGGGAATCTCATAGATACACGTTTTGTTGCCTTGTAAGTAGCTTTATCTATATCCTTAAAGTCAGGTGTTGTTGTATTATACTGGATTTTGTCGTCTTTATATGTCAGTCTGTAGAAGCTGTTTTCATTTCTGAAGAGGTTTGCAACCTCGTAAGGATTGTAATGGACAATAGGAGCCTGAGTTTTAAGAACTACAAGATTGCCCATATCAAGCCCGAATGAGCCGGTTTTTTGAGTGTACATCTGTACGGTAGAATCAACCAGCCTGCGGAAATCATTATCGACAACCGCCAGCCATCTGTAATCGTAATCACTGCCGTAGTTGCCTTCTCCATCTCTGTTGCCGTTTCTGAATTCGGCATAGTTATTTATAATAGCATCTCTGATGGTAAGGTTGAGGTCTTTTGTATCAACGTAAGCATCGTTTGCGTAGATTTTGTTGATATTCATACCTCGATTATTGCCTGTTTCGGCAGTTCCTTCTCCTGAATTCAGAGAAAGTGTTACATCATTTGCAAGATAAACATTGTCACCCGGTATTTGATATTTATTATTGAAAATTTCAATAGTATCAGACGTTGGTCTTTCCTGATAATCTCTTGTTGAGGTATCGCCGCCGTTTACCTGTGCAACATAGTCTTTGTTAACGCCTTCAATATCAAATGAAAGTTTTACTCCTTCTCCGACTGTATTAAAGCCTGTTGCATAGTGTGTTTCTCCGTCAATTTCGTAAGAACCGTTCTCTTTTGGATCAAATCCGTCAGGGTGATGAACTGTGCTTACATCTGAGGCTGCAGCTTCATAAGCATTAGCGTAGACGTTATCAGCCATCAGTGAAACATCGGCTTTCTGGAATGTCTGGTCAAGATAGGTTTCGTATGCACCTTGTCCGTTGTTTGCTCCGCGGACATAGGCGTTATAAATTCTCAGTGTGGAATTTGCATCGGCACCGCCGTTAAGGTCGAGAACCTCAATTGCAACGGTTTGAGGTACAACGCTATCTTCACCGCTTCCAAGACTGATTAAATCATGCGGATAAAGCAGATCATCCATCGGATCTTCAAAGCTTGTGGTCTTTCCAATATTATAGATTGTTAAATCTTTTGCCTTGCTTAACAGGTGCAGGTGATTTCCTGACGTAATCTCGTTGATTGTTGCTTCCGAGCCGAGAGTAAAATCAATTGAGCCGCGTTTTGATATAAGCTGCCAGATGTTTGTAGGGTTATCAGATTTAACATTTTCTAGCTTAATATCATTTTCAGCTTCAAAACTTACCCAAGAATCAGGATTTACATCAGTCCTCTGTTTGTATGTTAATGCCTTTTCACCGCCTATTTCATTGCTGGAAATAACAGAAATATTCTGCCCTTCAATATTTGCGCCGCCGTCTGTTGCAGCATTGGTAATTGAATAGCCTCTGAAATACTCTTCATTATCAGGTGTCGGGTTCTGATCAGGCTGTCTCCAGTCAGCGGCTGTAAGGATTACATTGCCGTCGGCTTTTATGTGGTTAACCTTCATATCAGAATCTTTGCTTCTCAGGTTGACTAATCTGACACCGTCAGGATTAGCTTCACTGTTAATTGCGTTTGCAGTAACAGATCCGCCTATATTAATATTAAGTGTTTCTGTGTAGTTTCTAGTCGGCGCGTTAACGCTGAAACCAGGGTTTGAATCACCAGTTGCCCCGATATTTCCGTCGATAACGTTCATAATAAGGTTAGAAGATGCTGCGAGCATTGTCTTATCAGTGCTGTTGTTCCCGCCGTAATTTAGAACATCCCCGTCTGTCTGGTTTATTGTAATGCTTCCGCCAGACTGAACATTATTATCTGTATTGTCGTGACCGATTACTATATCAGTCCCGCTGCTTGTAAGTGTTATATTGCTTGCATTTGTTGTTACGACTTTTCCGTCTATATCCATACCACCGGCGCCTGTGTTTTTAACTTCAAGTTCGCCGTTGTCGTTTTGAATTTTCCCGGTTTCTGTAACCTTCAAGACTGCATTGGTGTTTTCAACTTTTGTAGCACCGCTTTTGTTGTTGATTAACCCGGCAATTTCCATGCCGCCGTCACCGCTGTTTGTAACTGTAGTCTCTCCGTTGTTATTTACAATCTGACCGCCATTTTCAACAGTCAATTTGCCTGCAGTGTTGGAAACTGTTGTGGTGCCATTGTTGTTGTTAACAAGACCTGTAGATGTTACTGTCATTCCATCCTGACTGTTATTTGTTAATACGTTAGCACCGTTATCATTATGTACAGTACCTGAAATTGTAGCACTGCCGTTATTGTTTGTAATGTTATTGGTGCCGTTTTTGTTTGTTACAAGTCCGCTTTCGGCAATTAATAAGCCTCCATCGCCATTATTTGTGATGTCTGTTGTTCCTTTAGCATTTTCAACAGTACCTTCAATATTAAGTTTTGCCTTTTCATTAGTAATCTTAATATTACCCTCTGTTGCCGCAACCTTACCGGTTGAGGTAATATCAAGTCCTGAGGCACTCTGGGCTGTAACGTTTACATCTCCTTTACCGGAATGTTTAATCAATCCTGCAATAGAGAATTTACCGGCATTTTCTGTATTTTTAACATTTATAATGCCGCTTGTGCCGTCTGCAATAACCTGTCCTTTTTCAGTTATTGTCAAATCTCCGGCGTTATTTGTAATGTTAAGTTCTCCGCCGTTAGTGTTGGATACAATACCGGTATCTTTAATTGTTATACCGCCTTCTGCATCATTTGTAAGGTTTGAGGTGCCTTCTGTCTGCATCAAGCCTTCGACAACAATACCGCCTGCGGTTTCGTTTTTAATTGTTGTATTGCCGAGCGCGTCAATTGTTGCAGTCTGAACACCTTTTTCATCAAGTTTGTTCAGAATATTTACACCGTTTTGCGATGTAATATTCAATAAACCTGTGCTGTCCTCCTCTTTTTTGCCTTTGGCATTTTCAATCAGGCCTTTGACATCAACAGTGCCGTTTGAAGTGATTGTTGTGTTTGCAAAATCATGTCCCTGATTAATAACCTTGTCGCTTTCTTGTTGAATGGTTCCGTTAATTGTGTAACTGCCGTCCATTCTGTTGTTTGCAAGGTTATTTACAACAAGTTTGTTATCAGTATTATTTGTAATTGTAATATTGCTGTAACCGTCTGTGTATCTGACTTCGCCTTCGCCGGAAACTGTACCGTTAAAGGTTACATTTCCGCCTTCGGTTGAAGTGTTAAACACTACGATTTCTTTTATTCCATCGCCGTCTGCATCAGTGTAGAGAATTTTGATATTGTTGTTTTCGCTCAGGTAATCCGAAACATCAGTACCCTGAAGGTCAATAACTTCTGTGTCATTTCCGGCAGAGTCTTTGACGAAATGCGTTAACATATCATCTGTAATTGTAATGTTTCTATCTCCGTAACCTGCCTGAACTTTACCGTTATTGACAATAGAGTTTGCATTTACGGTAACATTTTTGCCGGCAAGTATCCGGTCGCCTTCATTCAGTGTAAGCTCTCCTGCCGGAACATCGAATGTAACATTCCCCTGCGCCGCAACAATATCTGTTGAGCCCGCGTTGATAAGGTTTTTGAATGTAATATCTCCGCTTTCGTTTAATACATTGAACCCTCCGTTTGCGTTGGTTATGACACCGTTAAAGATTATGTTTGAATTTATCGCATTTGAGATAAGCGGATTTTTACTGTCATGGTAGTTGTTTATTGTAATGGAATCTTTAATCTTATCGTTGCCGTATTCTTTTACAAGACTAACGTTATCGTTGACTTTTTCTCCGGTAACAGCAAGTTTATCAAGATTTTCTCCGTTTACAATAAAGCCTGTATTCCCGTAGCTGAGCGCTATGTTATTGAATATTAGATCATAATCAGAATAATTTTCGATAAAGACACTTGAGCCAAAAATCTTGAACTGTCCGTTTCCGGTAATATCTTCTCTCAAAATTCCGTTCAACTCGATTTTTGAAGGTTCTGCCGCAATGTTTTCAAATTTTATGGAGGCTTTATCTGTAGTTATGCTAGGGAGCGGGTTTTGAGTAAGATAGTCTATCTGCTCATTAAGGGAAGATATTTTGCTGTCTATATCAGAAACATTTTTGGAAATGCTTTCGTTTATTTTGTTTAAATCTGAATATGCGGTATTTATACTGTCGTAGCTGGCTTGAACCTGATTTATAAATGTCTGATCTTCTGCATCAAATACCAGTTTACCGTCATATACAGAGGTTTCAACTCCACCGATAGTAGTAGTTGTCATCTTAGCACTTTCTGTGTCGATTGCATTGTTCAACAGCGTAATCTGAGCATCTGTGAGGCCGGATTCATTTTGTAAATAGTTATTTATTTCTTCATCAGTAAGATCTGCATCGGTTAATTTGCTGTAGACTTCATCAAATTTTTCCTGTGAAATCTGATTTTCTCCATCCCCGACAACTGTACTTTGGATATTATTTTTGGATTGTGCTGCAACATCAGCAGATGTGATTGTATCTGTATTGTTATTTAGGTCATCAAGGATACCCTGAAGCTGTTCAAGCTGTGTTTCATATAAAGCAAGCTGTTCTTTGTTGGTTTGTTCAGTTGTTTCAAGACGATCTTTCTGCTCTGTTAGATACTCAATCTGGTTCTTGATTTCATCTATTGCATCCTCTGTTAACTCTGCACCGTCAATAGTTCCGCCTTCAACAATCTGATAGTCCTGATTTTTGATGAAACCTTCAAGTGTTGCTTCATTAACATTACCGTTTTCGTCGATCAGCATGTATTTGTTGTAATTTTCACCGGCAGTAACCTCTCCGTCTAATGCAAGAGAGTTATTTATTTGCTGGTTAATATTTGAACTTTTGCTGGTTTTGGTGATAGGAATACCGAACAACAATCTGCTGATTTTTTTGGAGTTGATTTCCGAAGTCAGGTTGTTGTTGCCGTTGGAGTAGTTCACCAGAACATCTCTGCCTGATGATATTTTAGCACCCGATTTTACGTTGAGTGCGTTGTTTGTTGTGTAGTTAAGATGTCCGTCAGCCTCTCCTGTTGCAACGGCTGCTTCAATGTATAAATCAGCTTTCTGGACAAGCTTATTGTCTGAATTTTTCATAAAGTCAATCTGAACAGCTTCCCCGCCCTTAATCTCTCCTTCAAGAGTAATAGCATTATTTATAGTTAAATCCAGATAAGATTTAGACATAGGATCCCGACCGCCGAAGTGGTTTGCTTCAGTATCAGTTTCCGAACTTAAATCATTTGAAGAATCCTGTGCTATTGTTACATAATCACCGGAAAGAATAGAGTTTGCTCCAAGAATATCAAGAGTGTTGTTATTGTTTACTGTCAGATATGAGTATGCTCTGTTTCTGTTTACAAAACCTGAATGGTCTGTTTGAACAAACTGGTGGAACTCACTGTCTGTATTTTGTCTAATATCCAGTCTGTTTGCAGCCTGTAGTTTAGAATTATTTATTTTTATTTTGTTATTTTGCGTAATTGTGTTGTTGATAGTAGCACCGGCTTCTGTTGCAAACCCTGATGCCCCGTCATCATATTCTATAAGTCCCAGTGAGCCAAAATCTACGTCAGATTCAATTTTTATGTTGTTAGCATTGATGGTTGAATCTGATATTTCAATTGCTTCGCTGTTGTCATTGTATTTAATATTGTTACTCAAAGTTCCGCCGTTAATTGTTGTAAATCCGGCTGAGTTTGAGGTTTTTTCCATAGCAATGAGGTTGCTGCTGTCAACTTTCAGATTTACATTGCCATTTTCTGATTTTAATTCAGCGTTATTGACAGATATATTATTTGAAGTGTTAATGTTGTTTTTAGCACTGCCTTTCGCAATTGCGGCAAGGGCTGCTGAATTTTCACTCAAATAAGTTTCTGTCTGATTCACTGCTTTGGATGTAATGTCGAAGTTGTTTTTAACCCCTACTTTGCCGGGAGTATTAATACCTGAACTACCTGTTGTTTCGGTTAAAATATTATATGTTCCGACAGTAACCAGTCCTCCGCTTTTTGCATTCATTGTAGAATATGCGTTTCTGTTTACATTTGAGGAAACATTCACGCTGTCAGCGGAAATATTTCCGTCAAGATTTACAGATGAATTTGAATTAACTTTTGCATTTGATTTATTAACAGAAGCTCCAACAATTGATAGATTTGCACTAACCATTTCATTATGAGCATTTGAAGTATCGTTCATTTCAATAGAAATAGCATTTGCAATTTCGCTTCCGCCGGCGAGTGTGATAGATGAAGTTCCGCCGACTGTTGAATTTAAGTTAAGTGTATCGACTGAAACAGCACCTATAGTACCACGTGTAGAACCGGTTTTTGCTGTTTTATTAAGGTTTGATGCAAGTTTCAGGTTATCTGCTTTAATATTTTGAGCGTTAACATTTACCTCAGAATTTGTATTTACTGTTGCATTCTGTGTTGTTGATGAAATAGTAACAAATCCTGCCTGTGCTTCTTTTGAGAATACTTCCGCGGTTATTGAACCTGCAAGAGCGTTATTATCGGTATTAACCCCTGAAAGCACACTAATATTACCAGCTTTAGAAATAGTAAGATTTGAATTATTAATGGAAGCTCCGAATCGGGCAGAGGCTTCGGAATTTTGCTCGCTGCCGCTGACGCCGATTGCGGTTAATGATCCGAGATACATTGTAGTACCCGTAGTTATACCGTTTGTAGCAGCTACTATATTTAAGTCGTTATTTAATGCAATATCGCCTGAGGCATCTATTATCGCATTGGTTACGGCGTTGGAAACAGCAGAATTTACAAGAATTCCGACTGAAATACCTGATGCCTGATATGCCTGCATTTCAGAATTTAAAGAGCTTGTATTATTTGCATTTACGTTCATATTATCTGCATCTATATCAACAGTTCCGGTCACAAGAGCTTTTGTATTGTTAGTTGTTTTTACATCCGCAACAACAGCATTCACGCTTGCTCCGGAAATTCCGGCACCGAATGCTTTTGCGGAAATATTATCTGTTGATTCAGCAATTACATCAATATTACCTGCCTGAACTTTCCCGCCGTTGATTTGAGCGGTAGTCTGCGCATTGTTTCTGAAATATGCAACATTTCCGCCGACGGACACGCCGCTTAAAGATGCCTGATTGGCACTTGTATTAGCATTAATATTATTTGAAGCTTTAACTGAAACTTTATTGCTTCCGGCAGCAACATTACCGCCCAGTGAAGCGTTAGTTTTATAGTTCATATTTGTAACAAGAACATTTGCAGCAAGAGCACCGGCGCCGCCGATTGAAGCATTTGCATTTGTTTTATTGAATTGAAGATTGTTTGAAGCGTTAACCTCAACTGTCCCGTTTGAAGTTACGTTTGCATTTACATTTGCGGAAGTTCCGCCTTTTGAACCAGTTCCTGCAAGTTCAACTGAATCTGAATTATAGCCGGCACTTACTTTATTCCCGTTTTTATCAATAATTTCAAGATTGTTTAATACAGAATCGTTCCCTTGGATTGTAGAATTTGCAGTATCTTGAGTTTGAACAACAGCGTTTGAACCATTATCTGCAACAAGATAATCTCCTGTTTCACTGTCTGAGAATTTAGAACCTATTGAGGTAACGGCAACAGAACCTGCCATTCCATACAGTCCTGCAGAAGCTGAGGCTGTTAATATATCTAAATTTAAATCTGATACAGCATCAACATCCAGAGATCCCACGTTTACGGCACTAGTGGAATAGATTCCCGCAAGCACTGCATTATTTATGATATTTACATTTGAAGAACCAGCTGCAGAAACCCCTCCTCCTGTCATAACACCGGCACGTGCAGTTAAATCAAAATCTTCATAAGCGTTGACTTTTAATACTCCGTTTGTCGAAATTTCTTTACCGCTGTTATTTATCTGTGCTTTAACTTCATTTTCTATAACATTTACGTTAACTGACAATCCGCCTGCAAAGCCGCCGCCTGCTGCTGTATAGTTATCAGAAGTAACAGCAGTTTTATTCTCTGCATCAACGGTAATCGATGAACTTTTTGCAACTTCTGTAGTATTGATTTCTGCTGTGTTTTTGTTTGTCAGAACATTAACGATAGAACCTGTTCCTGCAGCAGCACCGCCTGCTGATACGTTAGCGTAAACTGCCTTAACTGTTGTATCCTGATCTGTTGTAACTTTAACATCCCCGCTGCTTGAAACTGTTGAATCTGAAACCCCTGCATAGAGTTCATTTTTAACAGTGTTAACAAGTGCGGACACATTTACCCCTGCAAGCCCTGAGATTGCAACTGAGAGTGCATTGAAATCAAGCGTCTGGTCAGATTTTGCGTTAACCGTGAGTGATGTTACCTCATTAAGAACAGCATTATCAATATAAGCCTTTGTTCTATCTTGAATAACATTGGTAACCCCGTTTGCGTTTGCACCTACACTAAGCCCGCCAAAGTTTGCACCGGCAAGCCCGCCTGTCATTTTATCAATCTGCTGTGCATTAACCTTCCAAGTGCCGCCGTTGATAGTTACTCCGTCGATGTATGAAAGAATATCGTTGTCCATAATGTTTGCGATTACTGCCAATCCGATAGCTGCACCGGCACCGGAAATTCCGGCAGATGCAAGCGCATTCCCCATTGTTATGGAAGATTCAGAGTTAACATTGGATGTCCCGGTTATATCAATAATGTTATTCTGTGTACCGGTAATAGCTGCGGTTAAGTCATTATTAACCACATTTGAAATAACATTTCCGCCAACCTGGCCTCCGACTCCGGAAACGCCTGCTGCCGCAATTAAGTCAAATACATTAAATGTATTTTTTGCGGCAACATCTAAAGATTCTGCTGTAATATTTGAGTTTTCAATTTTGGCTTCTGTGTTTGCGGAATTCTGGTTTGTGATAGCAAGTCCCTGAACGTTTGCGCCTGTTCCTGCAACACCGACAGAAGCACTCATTGAGGCGATATTATTTGTGCTTGAAGCTTCCACGTCAACATCACCTGTACGCTTATCTTCACTGCCGATTGTTGAATTTGTAATTTTAGCACTTGTGGTATTTACTGTACTGTTTTCATTAACATAGCCTGTAGCTGCAGCTATACCTGATGCAGTAATCCCGCCTAAAATTCCGTTAAGGGTATTTGTATCCTGAGCTTTAATAGATACATTACCGTTTTTAACTGTTGTATTATCAAGTAAAGCGTTTGTATCGCCCCTTACGACATTTACAAGTGCTGTTCCTGAAACTGCCGCAGTACCGGAGGCTGCAACGCTTCCGACAGCGTCATAAGTCACTGTATCCGAGGTGGCAAGAATATTTACATTACTTGAATTTTCTATAACGGAATTTTTAACGTTTGCGTTAACATCGTTTATTATAGTATTAACAACAGCCGAGCCGCTGACAGCAGCTGTTCCGGCTGCTGTTACGTTAAGTGCCGAAATTATAGGAGTATACCCAGAAATATCAATTTTATCAGAAGCGCCTGGATCTAAACCGAGTAAAGTTGTGTAAAGTCCCGCTTTATCCCCGTATTTAGTTTTATTGTAATCCTGAGAAGCTTTTACATCAATATTTCCGGTCACATCAAGAATAGCATTATCAACAGATGCGTTTACGTGTGAATTTATAACATTCACAATTCCGAGTCCTGCAACACCTGCAGTACCTGCAGCAGACACAAGAGCCGTAATTGCGCCGACAGATTCTTCCGAGCGAGCGTTTACTTCAAAACTGTTTGCTTTTATATTTGTTTTGTTTGTGGAAGTTTCTTTGCCCACATTTGCGTTTACGTTATTGTCAAATGTATTAACAAAAGCAACACCGCCGACAGATGCTGTGCCTGAACCTGAAACTGCAAGATTATCAGATTGAGAATCAACTGTTTCTGTTGCAACAACTTTTACATCACCGGCTTTTGAATTTTCACTTATTCCGCTGATTTTTACATTATCGCCTATTGAGGCTGAGGTTGTATTCACAACTGTATTAACATTAGCAGAACCGTTAACAGCAACATTACCTGCGCCGCCTCCGATTACCATAATAGTTCTTATAACTTCTTTATTTGCAGCGTTTACAATAACATCACCTGATGATTTTATAACGGCATTATCGCCGATAGACGCTGAAGTTGTACCTGTTACAACATTTACGAATGCAGAACCTCCGACAGCTGCTGTTCCGCCAGCGGTTAAGCTTCCGACAATTGCATTTATAATTACATAATCATCTGCCAGAACGTCAACCGCACTTGCAATAATTTCTGTATTATTGCCGATTGAAGCTGTCACATTATTATTTATAACCTTTGTGATAATAGATCCGCTGACACCTGCTGTTCCGCCGCCAGCAAGGTCATAAGACATCTGCCAGCCGTCAAGAGATGAGACATTATTATCATCAATCAATTTTGCAATATCGGCAATATCTGTTATTATATAGTTTCCGTTATCGTCTTTTTTGCCGCCTGATGCGTTTTGTGCAGTTGCGCTTACTGTAACAGCCCCATTTTTTGAATTTACAATTGTGCCGTCATTAATTTTTGCGCCTACTGTTTTATTAAGTACATCGACAGCAATAGAGCCGCCTACACCAACTTTAGAACTTCCTGCAAGAGTTCCGCCTCTTGATACCATATCGGAATTATCGTAAGCGATTACATCAAGTCCATTTGAAGTTATTCTTCCGCCGGCTTCTGCAAGTGTGCTGTTAGTAAGTACGTTTGCCGCGACATTTGCCGCTGCCGCGAATTTACCCGTAGATATAGTGGCCGCTGCCGGAATTATATTAAGATTTTCATAAGACTGAGCTTTTGCACTCACCTTACCGCCGGCAGTAACTGTAGAATTAACTTTTGATTGAGTGTCATTTGTATAAACATTAGTAATGATGTTTCCACCAAGAGTATTGCCTTTACCAAGGGCAAGCCCTGCAACGGCAGTAATTCCCTGAATATCGTTTTTGTAGTTTGCAATATTTGATACTGCACCGGAGGAGGTAATTGAGCCACCGGTAATGTATGAGTAAATATCGCTGTTCAGAACGTTAACAATGGCGTTTGCCATAGCTGAACTTGCACCGCTTGTAGTAAGTCCCATATTTACAGCTAAGAATTTCAAAACCTCAATTTCATCAGCATTTAGCGATACAGACGCTGAATTTGAAATTGTACTTTCAGCAATTTCAGCTTTTACTGCATTATTAATAACATTTACAACGGTTCCAAGCCCGACACCTAAGCCGCTTGTTGATGATGAGAATTGTGCTGCTCCTGCAATGTTTGAATTTCTTATTTGCGAGTATGCTGCAGCGTTTATATCTCCTGCGGCATCAATAGTTGAATTATTGATTGAAGCTGTAATTGTGTTTGTAATAACATCAACCCCGATTGCGCCGTCAAAAGTATAAGACGAAGAACCGCCTGAAATTACAGAACCTGCTGCACCGAATGAAATTATGTCATCAGTTTTTCCGCCGCGGTTGTTTGCTTTTACGTTTACGTCAGACGCGCCGGCAAGGTTTGCCCCTGTGATTTCAGCTGTTGTTGATTTATCAAGAATATTGATATTACCTGCAATTCCGGCACCTATATTTGTATTGGAGCCTTTTGTGTAAGAAACTCCGCCGGCACCTTTGTAGCCTTTTGAGTAATTGTTTGCAATTATATTAACTTCAGCATTTCCGGTTTTCCCTTCCGCATTTTTAATTGTTGCATTTGATACGGAAGCTTTTACATCGTTATCAATCACTGTTGCATTGAATGAACCGCCGACAGCAGCTTTTGTGCCGCTCTGTGAATTTGATGCTGCTCCTACCCCGAGCGCAACATCTATATTATTGTTATCTTCATTAGCTTCAACATTTAATTTTTTATCGCCGTCAGAGGTGAAATTTACGTTTGTACCATTCAAAAGAGCATGAGTTGAACCGCCGCGCGATGACACGTTTACAGCTGCACCGGCTCCGAGATTTCCGGCTTTAGACACACCTGTTGCTATATTCAGGGTCTGATTATTTTGAGAAGCTTTTACATCAAGATTTTTACCGACATTGATTGTTCCGTTTCCGACAGAAGCCTCAACCGCAGTGTCGTTTGATTCAACGGTTACAACACCAGCTGCCGCAGCAGAGAAATTGTTTGATGCGGTTGAGCCCTTTGCTGTTGTTGAAAGCTTATCAGATCCTGCAAGCGTCTGCCCCTGTGAAGTTGTACTTGTCACACCGTCTTTATTATCTGTCTGGTTCTGGTCATTTGTGCTGTTCAATGAACCTTGAACATCTTCATCCTTTAAGTTATCAGTAACAGAACTTCCTGACGCATCTGCAACAGTTTCATCAGTATCAGAAGTTTTACCCTTTATTTTTTCAACAATAGATGAAATTTTATCCTGCCATCCGCCAAAACCATTTGTGGATTGGTTATCGCCGGTTTCTTTAGATTTATCAACAGTAACACCGCCTGCAAAAGCTCCGGCAAATCCGATATTCATAGTCTGAGATTTGGTAGCGGCCGTAATAGAAGCATTTTCTGCGGCAGTAACGGTTGCCCCATCCAGAACTTTAGCATTCACATTTTTGTTGACACTGTTTACAATTACAGTTGCACCTACACCGCCTCCGGAGGATGCCTGAGAACCGCCACCCTCTGTTGTTTCACTCTGTTTGGATAATGAACCTCCTATATTGATGATGGAAGTTTTGTCTGAAGCGTTTCTTTCTGTATCCAGTGAAATTTTGTTATCGTCAGTTAAGTCTGATTTGTCGTTTACTGCGGCAATTTTACCTTCGCCGGCTTTTACATTGACATTTTTAGCACTGACTTTTGCATTGTTTCCGATTTGCGAAGTAGTATTCCCTGAAATATCATGAACAAGTACTGAACCAGCAAGTGCAAACTTATCTGATTTTGCACCTGTTCCTATAGCCGAAAGGTAAGCGGCTTCATTGGCAGAATACAGGCCTACGTCCCCGTTAACAGCATTTACAACTGCATTATTCCCGATAAGGGCTTCTGCATTATTTGTAAATTCATTTATTAAGACAGAACCGCCGATGCCGGCTTTCCCGCCGGTTGTCTGATCTTTAAACAACTGTGTAAGATCCCCTGCGCCGTTGTAGCTGACAACAGAGTTTACAGCATTGAGAAGTACGCTGCCATTATTTGAGGTAACCTCAGCATTATTTGAAATTTTAGCGGTTGTGTTGTTTGTAATTGTATTATATACAACAGCTCCTGAAGCGCCTGCAGTTTCACCTTCGGCTTTAGCAGAGGCAATGTTATTGAATATGTCTGAATATTCCGGGATATTTTTGTCAATGTTGAATTCCGTATCAGAAAGATCAACTCCAGCATAGCTGTCCTCGCTGCCTGCAGTGTCATCATCATTCTGGAACCTGCTGAAATCCCAGCTTCCGTCAGAGTTTGGCGTAACCGAGAATCCGTCGTTAATGCTTATTCCTCCGACTTTTATGTCAAGTTTGAGGCTTCCGAGTTCATCTGTTGGAAGTTCTGTTGTTGCATTAACTTTAACATCCCCATCGGCTGTAACATTTGCATATTCACCGATAAGTGCATTTGTGTTATTTGTCTGTAAATTAACAACAACAGCCGCACCCGGAGCAAATCTTGCGCCGTCTGTAGATTCTGCGGAGGCATTGTTTTTCGTATAGTCCACAGTGTTCGAGGAGATTTCTACCCCCCCCCCAGCTTTTAGATTGGCGCTATTTCCGATTTCTGCACTTGTGTTAATGATACTTTTATTAAGATTTACAACGCCGGACATTTCAACTGCAGGCGCAGAATTGTCTGTTTCTGTCGGGTTGTCTTTGTTTTCGCTGCTTCCTGTGAGTGACCCGAGCATGCCCTGAACTTTGCTTATAAAACCGCCGGATTCTTCATCGGTAGTTCCCTCGCTTTTGTTTGCATCGCTATCTTCATCAGGTTTGTATTCACTGCCGGATGTTGATACTTCGGTTTCTGAAACATGTAAATTCTGTGCCGTAACATTAACATCGCCTGTAGTATTTACAGTTCCGTTCACAGAAGCTTTTGTGTTAACTCTGTCATTTTTAATTAAAAGTGAAATTCCGGCAGCAGAGCCTTTATCTTCGCCTTCTGCCTGATATTTTACGGAATTGTCAATTTTTACACTGTTTTGAGTGTTGTTAACAGCCCCTGCATCAAGGCTTTCTGCATTAATTGTTGAAGTGTTATCGATTACTACCTGAGTATCGGACTTTGAGGTGTGGTTTAAAGCCATAAGCTGATAGGCGTTGGCTTCTTCTTCTTTTTCTTCAACAAGACTTTTGTTCGAAATCTCTATGTTGGAAACGTTTTTAGAAATTGCTGCTGCGGTGACATTTCCACCTGCATTGATTGTTGAACCTGTGATATTTACTTTAGAATTTGTTTCATTTCCGAGGGCAAAAACAAGAGCCTTGCCGTCAGCTATGCCGTCTGAATTAATTTCAGTATCGGCAGAAGCGTTTGAGGCAATTGTTACGTTGCCGGATGAATTTATTTCGGAATTAATAATATCAATAACGGCATGTGCTCTTGCCCCTGTGAAATCGTCGTAAGCACCGTCATCCGACATATTAAAATATTTGTCATAACCGGTTATTGCGTCAGATGTTACAGACGCCACTTTGTCAGCGGATGCCTCAAGTTTGTCTGAGGCTGTAGCCTTTATCTCTACTTCTGAACCGGCAATTTTAGCGTTTTCAATTTTTACGGAAGCCGTTACCGCATCTGTTTTTGAAGCTTCATTTGCCGAATCGCTGTTGAATGTAGCTGTATTAGAGGCATTTGCAACAATAGAAACTTTCCCGTTATTCAACGCATAACCGCTGCCTGCTGTAATATCATTTGAAACAAGCTGGTTAAAAAGGGTTTCAGCACGTGCAAGCATGGCATCATTTGTTTCACCGTTTGCACCGTTAAATACAAGGTTATCCTGTCCCTGAACACCGGCAACAATTCCTGCTGCGGTGTTTTGCCCGTCAGCTTTTGCAATTGTAATATTTTTGCCGTAAAGGTCTACATCTCCGCGTGAAATAATCTTACCGTTGATGGTAATATTTCCCTGAGAATCAGCTTTCAATGCAGATAAATCCTGACTTGTCGCAATATTGTTTATGAAATTGTTATAGGAATTCTGAGAAGGGGTAATTAAAGAAAGTGAACCAACGTTCAGAACGCCGGATGCCCCGATTACAACTCCGCCCGGGGATACGAATATGGCATGACCGTTGTAGAAATTATTATTCATCATAGTATTGAGGATACCGTTGATGTTAACTCCGTTGTTTACAAGGTTTACAAATTTGTCGTAACCCATTGTATAGATAAGGTTTGCAATATCGCCCTGAGAAAGGTTAAAATCTTCGAAGTGTGCAAATCCGGTGTTTCCGTGAATTTGCCCCGGCGTAATATCGTAGATGTTGCCATTCGGTGTTATACCGGCTCCAATATTACTGTCAGGCGCCGCTGTTATTTCACTGGCAATAACCGGTACCAGAAGCGATTGCTGCATTATAAAGCTCAATGCTAAAAACACAGAAAATGCTTTAGTCACAAATCTTTTAAACGATTTAACCTTTTTCATATTTAATTTTCCCCTTAATCATCATCGAATTTGGATAGTTTTCTTAATCATGTACAAAAATACAAAAATTTTTCTACTAAAACTAAAGTTATGTTACAGTTTTGTAAAATAATATTACAAGCTGTGCATATTTTTTATATCTTTAGTATCCTGAAAAAAAGGTGATTTATTTTAAGATGGATTGGAAAAAGATTTTATTACTGGCAATATGCTGTTCCTGCATGAATAATGCGTCATTTGCTATCGGTGAAATTCCAACAGGAGCGATGGATGCTGTTGGCGGGGTTCAAAACTTGAACGTGCATGACATGGACAGGCTTAAAGATCTTCAAAGACGCGAGGAACAGGAGCAAGATTGGCAGGATTTAAAAAGACGCCAGAAAGAACAAAAAGAAAGTCCTGATAAAGTAAAATCAAAAAAAGAAAAAAAGAAAGATGTTATAAAAGCGCGAGCCGAAGAATATGCTACAAAAGGGGTTTATATTGATAAAATCAGAGTTGCCCCGAGTGAGATTTTAACACAGGAAGAAATCGAAAATATTATTAGTGATTATCAGGGTGAAAACCTCACTTTTGATAAGGTAAAAGAAATTATTAACCGTATAAATACTCTCTACCTTGAAAAAGGTTTTGTGACAGCCAAGGCATTTGTACCTGAACAGGATATTGTAGACGGTTCTTTGTATATTGACCTTTTTGAAGGCAAAGTCGGCGAGGTGTCTGTTGTTGATAATAAATGGACAAAAGAATCTTATATCAAGAAAAGAATTTCGGCCAAACCTTACAAACTGTTTGATATAGTTGAACTTGAACAGGATGTTTTGAATTTTAATAAATATACTCCCGGGATTGAATTGAGCGCAAACTTAAAACCCGGTGAAAAAAGAATGGGAACAACTGATATAGAACTTGCTGCCAGAGAAAAACTCCCGTTCCATACAAGCTTTATTTTTGATAACGCCGGCAGATCCACAATCGGTAATCTCCGCGGCGGTATTGCATTGACGCATGACAGTTTGTTCGGATACCGTGACAAACTGACTTTAGGTGCTTATGTAAGCAGCCACTCAAATACTCCGTTTGCGGACTATAATATTCCTGTTAACAAAAAAGACGGGCGTGTCGGCTTCTCCTTCTCCTCAAGCTATGCTCATATTGCTCAGGGGGATTATAAAATGTTCAACATCCGCAGCCGCTCTTATGTGTACTCACTCTACTTCAATCAACCGTTGATTAGAAAGCCTTATTTCGAATTATCAAGTTTCAGTTCCGTTGATTATAAGCAGGCGACCACATCTTTTGACGGTTATGATTTATACACTGATAAAATTACAAGTGCCAGAACCGGTTTTAACATGCGTTACGACACCAAACGCGGTATATGGTATGCTAACCAGTATGTGTCTTATGCAATGCCGATTTTTGATAATAATTCAAATTACGTAAAACTAGAAGGCGGACTTATCAGACTGCATGATTTCGGACATGGAATTGTAGGTCAGTTTAGAGGTGCATATCAGGCTATTCCAAAAGAAGATGTTGTTCCTTATATTGATCAGTTTCAGGCAGGGGGACTTTCTTCTGTCAGAGGCTACTCGGAAGGTCTTTTGATAGGCAGAAGCGGCTATTTGTTAAGCGGTGAACTTTTGTTCCCTATTGCACCGTCTGCTATTAAATCTAAAGACAAGAAAAAAGAAATCCCGTTCTTGGGTAAATATGTTAAAGGGGTGGCGTTTGTAGATCATGCCATGGTATTCCCGTTTAAAGGCGAAGGGCCGGGGGCTTCCGGTATTGATTCAAACGATGTACTGCTCGGTATTGGGCTCGGCTTGAGAGTTACACTGCCTAAGGACTTAACCGCAAGACTTTACTGGGGCTTCCCTATGATTAGAAACTCACACGAAGCTGTTCAGCATGCAGGAAGATTTCATTTTGATATAGTCTTAACTCCTGATTATGACGCATTGCTGAAGCTCAGACACCCTAAAGAAGATAATAAAGAAAAGGTCAAAAAAGATCCGGCTAAGATTAAGTCGTTATAGAATATACATTACATTTTACGGTCATTATGTTAACAAATTTTCTATTTATCATAGATTTGCGCTGACGGTTATAATTTTAATCAGGATAAAGTTGTTTAACTGTATATCACTGCATTGTTAACGTGTTATTTCGGTGTTCGGTATAAGCTTTTGTTATGAAAAGCTTTAAAAAAGGACAGTTTAACCTCGGGCAGGATATGGCATTATTTTATGAACGGGTGAAATGTAAAAAACTTTGTTATAAGTATAATAACCTATCTCCGGATATGCTGCCTGCAAGGCACTCCTTGATAAAAACAATTCTTGGCAGCATAGGAAGTGCTTTTCTGATAGAGCAGCCTTTTATATGCGATTACGGCTATAATATTAAAATAGGCGATAATTTTTATTCAAACCATAATTTGCTAATCCTTGATGCGGATGAAGTAACTTTCGGGGATAATGTGTTAATCGGGCCGGACTGTTCTTTTTATACTCTTAATCATCCGGTAGAGGCTAATTTACGCCGCTGCGGGATTAACTATTCAAAGCCGGTAAAGGTTGGAAATAATGTCTGGATTGGCGGGCATGTCACCGTGCTTGCGGGGGTTACTATAGGCGATAACAGCGTTATCGGCGCAGGAAGTCTTGTTACTAAAGATATTCCTCCAAATTCGCTTGCTTGCGGTGTTCCTTGCAGGGTTATGAAAACGCTTGTTGTACCTGATTAGTGTTTCGGGTGGTTTTCCTCTTTATCTATGTATTCACAATGAAGTGCGGATTCAAGCTGGTCAAATATTTCGCGGTAGTGATACTGCAGCGCGTGCTGCGCCTTGTGATGAAGGTCATCAAGATGGTAGTGCATTGCAATCTCAAGGTTTGCAAGTGACATATTGTAGTCATAAAGTGTGTTTACATATAAAATTTTTGCTTCATTATAATTATTTCTTGCCTGCTGGAGTGCAATATAATCATTTTCCATTTTTTCGTAGCGCTCATCTGCAAGCTGGTAATTCTCTAGAGCTTCCTCAACTTTTTCCTGAACATTAATTACCTGCTGTTCGCCTTTGTTAACGTTAATGAAACATCTTTTTACCTCAAAATATAAATTTTGTTTGAACAAATCAATGTCATTTTCTGCGAGTTCAACCTGAGCTTTGCCCCTGTCAATTTCGTGCTTAAGCTGTTTAAAGTTGATTGCGGTGGTCATATTAACCGCCATGTTAAGATTGTTGTTTGCAAGTGTTCGGGTGTTATTGAAGCCGTAGCCAACAGAGCCTGTAATATCAGGATAGTATTCTCTTTTTATGTATAAAAGCGATTGTTTCATTGCCTCAAGTGTTGCATCAAGAACCCATAAGTCAGGACTGTTTTTATATGCCAGATTGTAAGCGCTGTCAACGGAAAACGGCAGTTCAAGAAGTTCTGATGTGACAATTTCCGACACATTATTTTTTTCTATTCGGGTGCGGTATGCTATGTTTTTTATATTTTTGTCCTGTAAGGTTTCAGGAATTTTGTTTTCTTTTGTATATTTTGATTTGTCGTAGAGTTCTTTCGGGGTGTAAATGTCATGGAAGTTAAAGGTTTTGATTTTTTTTATTCTGAAATCCGGAGAAAACGCAATATAAAGAGAATTAGCAAGATCTGCCATAGCGACATCGTAAGCCATCTGTGCATCAGTTAACCTCATTTTGGCTTCTGTCAGAAATACTTCCGCGTTTACAAAATCGATTTTTGGCTTTTTTCCTGATTCGTAAAACTGTTTTGCTCTCCAGTAATTTTTAATACAGATTAATGTATTGTTATATTCAATATCTCTTATTGCCTGAGCTTTCAGAGCGTTATAGTATTTTGTTTTTACATCATAAATAGTGTTGCAGATGCTATCCATAAACTGGTATTCTGCCGCAAGCTGATAGAACTTTTCCATTTTTATAAGTGCGCTTGTCTTGCCGAAGTTCCAGATAAGTTGGTTTATATAAACATCTACAGATGGAAGATTTCTGTTAGATGAGCCATCGTAGTCTTTATTGGAATTGTAATCCTGGTAAATTCCGGCACCGGCACCCAGTGTTGGAAAATAATTGGCTTTCGCTATCCCTACATTGCTTCTGGCTACTTCAAGATTATACTCATATTTTTTTATATTCGGGCTGTGGTTGATTGCAATGCCTACGCAATCCTCAAGTGTAAGCATTTCTCCTTTTTTGACGGGATATGTATCCTCTATTGCGGCGACGGAAGTTCCGTACCACATTAACAATGCTATTAATATTAAAGCCCTTATTTTTTGCATGTGTAAACCAGCATTTATTCCGCTTTATTATTTTAAACCGTTAAATTTTATTTAACAAGAGCGCCAGATTTTTTTCTTCAATAATTATGTTAGCCTGTTCTTTTAATACAGGTTTAGCGCAGAATGCGCAGCGCTTTGCGGCATATTTAAACATGCTCAAATCGTTTGCCCCGTCGCCTGTAACAAGCGTATTCTCCGGCGGTATTCCGAGAAGTTCCTGCAGTTTTTTCAGCATTCTGCCTTTGCTGTCGCCAAACATCATCTCTCCGCCTAATTCTCCTGTCAAAAGTCCGTCTTTTGAATGGAGCGTATTTGCAAATTCCGCATTAAGCCCGAGTTTTTCTTTAAAAGGAACTGTTGCATTTGTAAATCCGCCAGAAAAACATACGACTTTATATCCTGCTTGTTTTAGTCCGCCGATAGCTTCCGCTGCACCTTTCATAACGGGCAGACTGGTGCAAATTCTGTTAACAGTTTCGACTTTTAATCCTTTTAAGAGGGAAACTCTTTTTTGCAGGCTTTCAAAAAAGTCAATTTCTCCGCGCATTGCTTTTCCGGTAATTTCTTTTACTTCTTTTTCTATACCTGTTTCACGGGCGAGAAATTCTAAGGTTTCCCCGTCCATCAAAGTTGAATCAAAGTCAAAAACTGCTAACTTCATTTGTATCTATCCTCTGTTATTGTGCGCTCAGATTAACGTATTTCGGATTATGAACCCCGTCAATTTTTTCGATTTCAGAAAGTACGTTCCCGTCAACTTCTGAATCGACGTTAATAACCATAATAGATTCGGTTTCGTGTCTGTCGTTTTTCTGAACAACGTTCATCGAACCTATATTGATATTGTTTTCTCCGATAACTTTTGCCACTTTCGCAATCATTGAAGGCTTGTTGATATGAGGGACAAGAAGCATGTGCTTTTGCGGGCGGATGCTTGTTTCGTAATCGTTAATTTTTACGATACGCGGAATATCTTTTGCCACAAGTGCGCCTGCTACTGTGCAAGTCCCTTTATCTGTTGTAAGTTTTATTGTCAGAAGTCCTGCAAAGTTGCATTTAACTTTTGAGCGTGAAGATATAATATCAATCCCGCGTTTTTTTGCAAGGAAAGGTGCATTGACGTAATTCACGCCTTCAAGCATAGAGGATAAAACACCTTTCAAAACTGCAACTTCAAGCGGCTGAATATCAAGTTCAGCAAGGTCTCCCTGTGCGGTAATTTCAATTTTCTTAATTTGTCCGCTGCACATTTGCATAGCAAGTTCGCCGGAGTTTTCTGCAATCTGCATGTAATCTTTGACAGGCTCAAGCCTGTCTGGTCTGAGGGATGGAATATTCACTGCAGATGAAGCAGATCCGCCTGAGAGAACTTCTTTAATCTGTTCTGCTACATCAATTGCGACATTCATCTGGGCTTCCTGTGTGCTGGCGCCTAAATGCGGGGTAAGAACAATATTCCCTTCACAGTGGATAAGCGGGCATTCTGCAATATTCGGTTCGTTTTCGTAAACATCAATTGCTGCTCCTGCGACCTGTCCTGCTTCAATTGCGTCTTTCAAATCCTGCTCGTTAATAATTCCGCCCCTTGCACAGTTTACAAGTCTTACTCCTCTTTTCATTTTTGCAATTGTGTCTTTATTGATTAAATTTACTGTTTCTTTAGTCTTTGGAACGTGGACTGTTATAAAGTCGCATTTTCCCCAAAAATCGTCAATATCCGGAACATATTCAGCCCCGTTTTTTTCAACGGTTTCTTTTGATGCGTAAGGGTCATAAACAACGACCTTCATACCGAGAGCCAGCGCAACTTCAGCTACATGCGAACCTATTTTCCCGAGGCCTATTATGCCGAGCGTTTTTTTGTAGAGTTCACATCCTGTAAATTTTGACCTGTCCCACCTGCCTGCTTTTGTGGAAGCGGCAGCAGGGGCAATGTTTCTTGCCATTGCAAGCATAAGCGCAATAGTGTGTTCTGCAGCAGCCATGGTGTTTCCGTCAGGAGAATTTACAACAATAATTCCTTTTTGTGTTGCGGCATCCACATCAATATTATCAACGCCAACGCCTGCACGGCCGATTATTTTTAAGTTTTTGCCGGCTTCAATTACTTTTGCTGTAACTTTTGTCTGGCTTCTTACCATAAGAGCATCATACTGCGGAATAACTTTTATAAGTTCCTCTTCTGGCATTGTCGGAAGAAAGTCAGCTTCTGCCGCAGCCTCAATAATTTTTCCTGCAGCTTCATTAATTTTATCTGTTATTAAAACTTTCATTATGCACCTTTCCTGTTAATTCTTGTTCTGAAAAACTCCCGGAAAATTATCGGGAGTATAATTGAAAAATTATTTGCTTAATTCTTCAAGAAGTGTTTTTACGCCGTCTCCGGTGTTAAATTTGTGTCCGAGTTTCTTTAGCGAAGCTTCCAGCGCACCTACTGCCGCTATTAAATCTCTGTCGCAGACAAACCCGAGCGTGCCCATTCTGAAAATTTTATCTTTAAGCTGGTTCTGACCGTTTGCAACGACTATATCATAATCTTCCTTGAGTGTTTTTCTAATATCCGGTACGGAAATCCCGTCGGGCGGAAGAATTGAGGTTATTGCATAGCTTGCATTTTCATCATTTTCAACAAGAAGTTTTAAATTAATTGCCTTTAATGCTTTTCTAAGTGCCATTGCATGGCGTTTGTGGCGGGCATTCACATTATCGATACCTTCTTCTTTAATCATTTTCAGCGCCACATTCAGACCGGCAATCAGATTAACTGCAGGCGTGAACGGGGTAGAGTTTGCACGGACGGATTTTCTGTGAGCCGCCCAGTCAAAATAAAATGACGGATGTTTGCACTGCTCATAAAGTTTCCATGCTTTTTCATTTGCAGTCAGGAACGCAAGCCCCGGAGGTATCATAAAGCCTTTCTGCGAACCTGAAATAAGCACATCTATTCCCCACTCATCAGGTTTGCAAGGCATTGCGCATACACTTGTTACTCCGTCCACAACAGAAACTGCCCCGTGTTCTTTGATTATTGAACAGAGAGTTTTAACATCATTAGCAGCACCTGTTGAGGTTTCGCTATGTGTCAGTGTTACAATTTTAATTTCTTTATTTGTATCTTCATCCAGCCGTTTTTTCAGAACTTCAGGGGCAATAACTTCTCCGGCTTGTACCTCAATTTTTTCAACTAAGGCGCCGCGGGATTCTGCAATTTTTGCCCACCTGTTCCCGAAATTTCCTATAACTAGGCAGAGAACTCTGTCGCCTTCATTCACAAGGTTTTCGAGTGCTGCGCACATGGCACCTGTTCCGCTAGAGGTGAACATAAACACATCATTTTTTGTTTGAAAAACGTATTTAAGGTTTGCGTAAACTTCTTCAAGTATGGAGGAAAATTCCGAGCTTCTATGTCCTATCGGGTGTTTTGCAATTTCAAGTAATACAGATTCTGGTACAGGTGTAGGTCCTGGAATCATCAAAAATGTTTTGTCTTTCATTCGTTTATCCTCCTTTACTATATAAATATTGTTACTCATGTCACAGACAAGGGATATTTTTTAATAAAAGTATATATATTTTTTGTAATATTTAAAGTTATGCAAGATTAAAATTAGTATATTTAAAAACTTGACTGAGAGCGGCTCTAAAGTGTTAATATAAAGTAATGGACAGAAGGAATTTTATCAAAAGTACCGTTATTGTGGCGGCAGGAGTTGCAGTTATCGGTACGGCCATCGGTTTTGAATCGAATTAAACAGGAGGGAAAAAGATGAAGATACTTGTTATTACCGGAAGTCCGAGAAAGAATGGAAATTCAAATACTCTCGCGGATAATTTTATAAAAGGGGCGGAAGAAGCCGGCCATTCAGTTGTCCGGTTTGATGCTGCGTTTAAAAATGTTCACCCCTGCGTTGCCTGCAACAAATGCGGAATGAACGGTGAGTGCGTTTTTAAAGATGATTTTGAGTTTGTTAAAGCCAATATCGTGGATGCAGATTGTGTTGTCTTTGCTACTCCTATGTATTATTTTGGAATTTCTGCCCAGATTAAAGCTGTAATTGACCGCTTCTATGCTATTAACGGTAAAATTCACGTTTCTAAAAAATCTGTTCTTCTCATGACTTACGCTGATACCTCAGAACGGGAAGCTCAGCCTATAATCAGTCATTACGAAACATTATTAAGGTATCTTGGATGGACTGATGCCGGAAAAGTTATCGCTTCAGGCGTCTGGACTGCTGGAGATGTAAATCATACACCATACCCGCAGAAGGCTTATGAACTAGGAAAAAATATTTAGTTATTTGAATGTTTTCTAGGGTTCCGCGGTTGCTGCCGGCTGGTCCGAGAGAAAACTCACTTATAAAAAGGTGTACACGGAGGGATAAAAGCCCGGGAGATAATCGAAACTTATCTCGCGGGCTTTTTTATATAATAAAAAGAAAGGAGAAAAATCTTATGGAATGGATTATTTTATTAATTGCAGGATGTTTTGAAATAAGCTGGGCAATAGGGTTAAAATATTCGCACGGGTTTTCGCAGATTGTACCATCTATCCTGACTGTAATTTGCATGATAGCTAGTTTTTATTTCCTTGCGCTGGCGCTCAAAAGTCTGCCTCTTGGAACTGCTTATGCCGTATGGACAGGAATTGGCACCCTTGGAACGGTTATTCTTGGAATTATTCTTTTTAAAGAACCCGTTACTGCGGTGAGGCTATTTTGTATTGCGTTAATTCTCTGCGGAATTACCGGACTGAAACTTATTTCAAATTAAAAAATAAAATATTTTTTAGTGTCACCGTATCTGACATACTCCTTTCTTAAAATATAAATAGAAAGGATTTGTGTATATGGATAATTTTGAAAAGAAAGTATTTTTAACTTACTATTTTAACATTGAAGGATTTTTCTTTTATGAGCGCTATTCTTATGATGAACTGCTGGACGAACTTATAAAAGAGTTTAAGAACATTCCCGATATTGTGCCGACAAAGGGCAAGGAACTTTCCCAGAAGAAACTCGACGCTATTGTAAGAAAAAATAATCGTCTGCTTAAAAAGTATTTAAAAGAAAAATTAACGTCTAAAAAGTCGCATTCATCAATTGAGAAGAAGTGTGAACTTGTGGCAAAAACATACTCTCTTTCACATACAGAGTATCAAATATTTATTTATTATCTTGTAAAGTCATTAAATGAGGCTATTTTCAGCAATATGCTGAAAAGCACGAATATAGACGAGTCAAATTCGAGAGCCGTATGCCAGAATGTTTTGAATATGAAATCATTTTTCGTACTACGTTCGCTAAAAAGTCTTGTGCAGAAAGGCCTTTTGACAAAACATACATATTCCCGTTTTGAGTACGAAATGAATTCGCTTATATACGAGATTTTTCAAAATCCTGATATAAAAACAGAAAAGCAAATTATGGAACTTCTTCTCGGCAAACATCAAAAATCTGAACTTTGCTGGAGCGATTTTGAATATCTTGAGCAGGAAAGAAATTTGACGCTTAGTATTCTATTATCCGCCGTAAAAAATCAGACAAAAGGGGTAAATATTCTGCTGTATGGTGATGTAGGAACCGGGAAAACCCAGCTGTGCAAGCTTATTGCGAATAAAGCCGGCATTAATATGTATTCTGTCAAAATGCAGATAAATTCGCAGGAGGCTGACAGGCGCGGCAGATTGGGGGATTTGAAGTCAAAACAGACAATTCTCTCAAAACTCGGAAACTCATGTATTCTGTTTGATGAGGCGGAAGATGTTATGAACAGAGGGTTTACTGAGTATGGTTCTGCTTCAAAGGCTTATCTGAATTCTATTCTGGAAGAAACTCCGGTGCCTGTTTTCTGGACAACAAATAATATTTATGATGTTGATCCGGCTTTTTTGCGCAGAATGACTTATTCTATAGAATTTGAAAGGCTGACCGATGATATAAGATTAAATATCTGGAAGAGGGTTATAAAGAAAAATAAGTTCAAGATAGATAATACAAAACTTGTTGAACTTAATAAAACCTACGATATTCCGCCGTCATTGATTACAAATGCTGTAAAAGCCACAAGACTTATTGACGGAAATCAGGAGGACTTTGAGATTTTTGTAGAGAATGTTGCCAGAGTTGTCACTAAAAAGAAGAATGTAAAAAAGAAGAAAGAGTTTGAAATGACCGAATATAACGATAATTTAGTTAATACAGATATAGATATAAAAGATTTGACCTCAAAAATAAAATCATGCGGCCGGCTGAATTTTTCACTCTGCCTTTACGGAGAACCCGGAACAGGCAAGAGTCTTTATGCAAGGTATCTTGCAAAAGAATTAGGAATTGAGGTTATTCTGAAACGGGCAAGCGATTTGATGTCAATGTATGTAGGAGAAACTGAACATAATATAGCGGAAGCCTTTGCTGAAGCTAAAGTCAAAAGAGCTATGCTGATTATCGATGAGGCGGATTCTTTTTTGCATACAAGAAATTCAGCCCAGCGCAGGTGGGAAGTCTCGCAGGTTAATGAGATGCTTACCTGGATGGAAGCTCACGAGTATCCGTTTGTGTGTACGACTAACCTTCTTGATACACTTGATGAGGCAAGTCTTAGGAGATTTACGTTTAAAATTAAATTTGACTTTATGAAAAAAGAACAGGTAGAAAACGCGTTTGAACACTTTTTCGGCATAAAGAATGCTGATGTAAATATAAAAGGTTTGACCGCCGGTGATTTTTCGACGGTTAAAAAGAAAGCGGATTTCCTCGGGATAACTTCTGCGGCCGAACTTTCAAAGATGCTTGAGGATGAAGTCAAAATTAAAAAATCAACTTCACTTAAAAATGTTGTTGGATTTTAGTCTCCGGCAGATTTTTGAAAGGTAAATAGCACGAACGATTGAAAAAAGAGAAATTATATTGTATGAATATTAATACGTCCGGAAATGGCAATTCTTATTTTTATAATGGAGTTATGCAAATGGAAGAAAAACCGAGATATTCAAGAGTTTCAGATATAATTTCTCTTTTGCTTTTAATGCAGTCAAAATTAAACGGCGTATCGCTTGCTGATATTCAGGAGGAGTTTCACGTATCCAGAAGAACAGCCGAGAGGATGCGCGACAGCATTTTGAATATCATGCCGCAGATTGAAGAAATAGAAACTGATGACAGGTGCAAGCGCTGGGGCTTTAGACATTTTTCGCTGGATGAATTTGTGTCATTTACGCCGGATGAGGTGGCAGCTATTGAAAAAATAAAGACGGATTGCGATGAAATTACCGGCAGAGATTTACAGAGCGTTATTAACAAAATAAAAACCCTTAACCGCAGACGTATCAACAGTATGGAAGATGAAGTAGAATTTCTTCTCCGGAGCGAGGGATGTGCAATCAGGCAGGCGCCTGTGTATAAGATTGATTTGAATACAGTTTCAATAATCCGTCAGGCAATCAGGGAAAAGTTAAAAGTAAAAGCGGTTTATAACGGTAAAAATAAAATTCTGTCACCGCTCGGACTGATTTACGGTGAAAAAATTCATCTTATAGCACGCGAAGAAGGAAAAGGCAAAGGAGAGTACAACTACCTTCTGCATAAAATTAAAAATGTTTCACTGACCCGCGAATATTTTGAAGATGGCGGGTTTAATATTAAGGAGTTTGCAAAACGCTCATTCGGTGTTTATCAAGGTGAGATTTATGAGGTGAAGCTGCGATTAAGTGCAGATGCTGCAGAAGATGTTCTGCACTATAACTTTCATCCGACGCAGGAAGTAGTAAAGCAGCCGGACGGAAGTATAATTGTAACTTTCAAGGCAAGCGGCAGCAAACACATTATGTGGCACCTTTTTAAATGGGGGCCTGCAGTGGAAATTCTGGAGCCGCAGCACTTGAAAGAGGATTACAGAGAATATTTAAAAGAAGTCTTAGCGGCAATTTAGGAGAGTATTATGATAACAGCAGAGATTTTGCCTAATAAAAAACAGCAGGAATGTATAGAAAATATAGAAGGACGCTACCTTGTGCTGGCAGGCCCCGGAACCGGTAAAACCTTTACAATGATTCAGAGAATAAAATATATGTTAGAGCAGGGTATAAATCCTGAAAAAATTCTCTGTTTGACATTTTCCGACGCTGCAGCAAATGAGGTCAGAACAAGGTTAGAAAAAGAGCTTCAAAAAGCTGACACCGGTGTAAATGTTTATACATACCACGGTTTCTGTAACGGAATTATCACAGACAATCTTATCGACTTTGAACTTCCTGAAAATTTCAAAGTTATCCCGCCTGCCGTATCAACAATATTCCTTAAAGAATGCGTTGACGAGATTAATCCTGTTGCCTACAGGACAAAACGCAACGATCCTTATCATTTTATTTCAAGGATTGCAAAAGGTATTGATGCAATTAAAATGAACAGGCTTACCGGAGAAAAGTTCAAACATAATATTGATGTAAATCCGGACTGGAAACCTCAGCTTGCAGCTTTGGAGAAGGAATTAAAAGAGAAAACTGAACAGGGAAAAAATATTCCGCAGAGGATCCCGAACGGTATAGAAAATGTTAAAAAGAATATTGCGCGTGCAGAAGAACTCTGGAAGTTTTACGAACTCTACCGCTCAAAAATGGAAGAACAGCACTATGTTGATTTTAACGATATGATTAACCTCGTGCTGGACAAGTTTGAGGAGGATGCCGGATTTCTGTCGCAGATTGCAAACAAATATGACTATATTCTCGTTGACGAGTATCAGGATACGAACAGAAACCAGAACGAAATAGTCTTTCAGCTGGCAGGCGCGCAGGAGAGCAAAAATGTTTTTGTAGTTGGCGACGATGACCAGATAATTTATACGTTTCAGGGTGCAAGGCTTGATACTATAGAAAGATTTCTGGAAAAGTTTCCTGATACAAAGGTTATCTGTCTGACTGAAAATATGCGCTCCACACAGAGTATTTTGGATGCGGCAAGACGGGTTGCGGAACTTGATGACAGAAGGCTTGAAAGTAATCCGGAATTCAGCCGGTACAATATTAATAAAATGCTTGCCGCAATGAATGAGAAAGTTACGGTAAAAGATAAAAAAGTCCGGCTGTACCGCTACGCTGATATATTGCAGGAATATCAGGAAATTGTTGATGAGATTGAAAAACTTGTAAATTCACAGGACTGTCCTGTTGATGAGAACGGAGAGAAAAAACTTTCTGAGATTGCAATTCTCACAAGAAGCAATGATGAACTGTCACAGTTTGCGGAAATGCTTAAGGAGAGAAATATTCCCTCTGAACTCAAAGAGGGCAAAAGTATTTTTGAAATAAAATCTTCAGTTATTTTTTATTATTATATGCAGCTGCTTGTTAATCCTGAATTGCATTCGGATAAGTTTTTTAAACTTATGCTTTCCCGTCCGTTCAGTATTCATCCGAAAGATTTTGAGGTTCTCTATGAACAATACTCACATTATAAATCTTTTGTCGATATGATTAAAGCGGTTGACAGAACTTCCTTAAAAGAGCCTGAAAAAATTGAAAATATCCTGAAAGTCTTTGAACATCTTCAGGCTTATAAAACGAATGAAACCTTGAAAAACGTAGTTCTGGAAATCGGCGGCAAAACAGGCATTTTTGACTATTACATAAATTCAGAGGTCAACAGAATAGAAAATATTGCAGGGCTTAAAAAAATCATTGACGAAGCTGTTGATTTTTCTGCTGATTATAAAAAAATCAGCCTTGAAGATTTTGTGGAATATCTTGATATGTGTCTTAATGATGAGATTGCAATTAAAACAGACAAGGCTCCTCTTACTTTGAATGCTGTCCAGCTTTCAACATATCATTCCGCTAAAGGCAGAGAATTTGAATATGTGTATATGCCGTCGCTTTTGAGACAGAGCTGGGAAAGCAGCACCCGTTCAGTAAAGCCGGTTGTTCCTCTTGATATTTCGGAATATAAAACCGATGCAGAGTTAAAAGAATTGAAACGCTCTGACGCAATAAAACTTCTGTATGTTGGTATGACAAGGGCAAAACATACATTAAGACTTTCCTATCCAAAATCAATCGGCGGGAAAGCACAGACCCCAACCGCTTTTCTCGACGGTTTTGAAGATTTTTGCGAAACCGAGCTGGAACCTTTTACATACGATATAAATTCTTTCTGGCATGAAAGAACAAAATCCCTCCTGAAACGGGATTATGATTACAAAAAGGATTTCTGTGCACTTGTAGATAAAAAACTTGAGGGCAGGTCTTTTTCACCGACCTCTATTAATACATACTTAAAATGTCCGCGGCAGTATTTGTACGATAATATTCTGGAATTAGGTGCAAAAGACGGAAGTCCGGATGCCATGAATTACGGAAGAGCAGTGCATGCGGCCTGCGAGTTTGCTGTTAACTATGCAATAAAAAACGGCAGTTATCCGTCTAAGGAAGATTTCATCAACGAATTTAAAAAAGAATTAAATTCACTGCCGATGTCCTCAATGCAGCAGAGGACAATTCATGAGGAGAGAGGCGAACTGGCTCTTGATAAATATTATGTTCAGCTTTGCAATACTCCCGTGAAAAATCTGTTTGCCGTTGAAAAGCGTGTAGTTTTGGAACTAGATGGTGTAACATTCAAGGGTATTATAGACAGAATTGACAAAAATGATGACGGCACATATACAATTTACGATTATAAAACAGGCAGTGCCAAGACAGATAAAGTTATCTGTCCGGATGGAGAACATGAAGATTATTACAACCAGATAGGACTTTATAAGTATTACTTTGAGCAGCAGACCGGCGGAACTGTCAGGGAAACAACCTTTATTTTCCCGGAAGAATTTACCGGAAACTTGCCGCTTAATTTGACCGATGAGGAATGTGAAAAAATTAAAGAAAAATTCCATTCCGCAATTGAAGATATTCGGGCTTACAAATTTGAACCTTCATATAAAGAAGAAGCCTGCAGGTGGTGCGGATACAGAGATTTTTGCAATATGGAAACAGTTTAACAATAAATGTTTTAAATCATTGCAGACGTAATTATAACATTTCCAGCTTTTGGGTATCGTTTTCCATAGCCTGAATATTTTGTTTTATTGCTTCAACGTAATCCTGATTAGTTGCCGGGGTTTTAAATGTAAACATACGGGATATATCTAAATTCAAAGCCTTTGAAATTTTTTCGAGAGTTTCGGGCTGCGGATAATTCCTTCCTGTTTCAATTTTACTCAGACTTGTAATATCCATGTTAATAATTTCAGCAAGCCGTTCCTGTGTAATATTTCTGGATTTTCTTAAACTTTTTATTCTTTTCCCTAGTTTTGTTTTTAAATTTTCCATAAAGCCTCTAAAACATAATAACTTTTTATTAAACTTAAAATAATAGATTATTTATCATGATTTCTATTGATAAAAATGCCTATAAATCATAATATATTGATTGATGAGCAATGTTTTGAGGTATAATATGTTAAATCAGTCAAGATTTTCGGGGTTTACTCTGGCAGAAGTTCTGATAACTCTTGGAATTATCAGTGTTGTTGCAGCCATGACACTTCCGTCTTTGATGAATAAAATTCAAAAGAGGGATACTGCAGCAAGGTTGAAAAATTTTTACAGTGCTATGAACAGGCGATTAACAGGTCTACCGTCGATAACGGCGAGTCCCGTTACTGGGTTGAAACTCTGGTATATCATGACCCAGGTACTTTGTACGACTGGTTTGATAAATACATAATGAAGTATATGGTTGTGCTAAAAAGATGTAAGGATGCAAATGTTTCATGTATTGGGGATTATAAATTCTGTATAACTCCTAGCAAATGTGTAAGCAGTAATGTTATCTCTTCAAGTTCCGTTTTATATATTTTCGGTGACGGGAGTATGGTAACATCTCTAACCGGCGGCGGATATGATGAAGAAACAGGACTTGCAAACTCGTTGACCCTGCATGTTCGATTTGACACAAACGGATATAAAAAACCTAATACCTACGGGCAGGATATATTTTCATTCCGTCTGAATATAAATGATAAATTTCATTATATGACCTGTGATGATCATAAGTCTTTAACAGGTGGTACTGTTTATATGACAGATAAAAGAGAGAAACTTGTTTCAGCCTGCAAAACAGATCCCCAGACCTGCTGCTGTCTTTTGATGTATGACGGCTGAGAGTTTAAGAAGGATTATCCGTGGTAATCCGGTAGGGCCTACAGGACAAAAACTCCCAGCCGTCAGTGAGCACGAATGACGTAAAATATTTACTTATTAACTTTTTCATATACATTTGGCAGGTCTTTTACATGCTTAAACCCGTTTTCAATAAGCATTTTGGAAATGTCAACAATGTTATCGTAATTTCCGGTAATCAAAGTGCAGTTAACCTGTAACCTTAAAGCAAGGTTGCGCACAAGCTGTGCCCTTTCTTCCTTTGTTTTAATATACGGCCAGAAGTTTCTGCAGAAAAGTACGGTATTTCTTGACGGAATATTTTGTGTGTCAGTGCGAATATCTGCAACTGAAAAATTTATCAATTTTTTCAAATAAGGATTAACTCTGACCGGATAGTGATTTTTAAAGCCTATCCCGCCGGTCGTATATTTGAAATATTTGTTGAACTTCCCGTTTGTAAACCTGTTTATTGCCTCATAATCGTAGTAATCCATATTGACATAATCGCCTTTTGCCATACATATTACACTGCGGTCAAAGTCTTTTGCAATTAAAGGAAAGAATTTTTTAGCTTCCTTTCCGAAAATTTCATTTAATAAAATTGCTACTGACAAAGGCTCTGAGCCGTCAGAGCAGGCGTAATTAATTACGTTAACATATGCAGTATTTTTGTATTTTGCTTTAAGAAATTTTCCAAACATATCCCATTTAAGATCCTTTCTGAAAAAATTGGTTGTGTTTCTGTATAAAATTTGACCGGTTTTGTTTTTGACGCAGCGGGTATTCGTGCCAAAAGCCGGCCTGTATGTGTTATAATATGGATTTGTAATCGGTGTAATCTGCATATTCTATACAAAACCGCTAAAAAAAAAATTTGTTAGTTTAATAAATACAGGTATTTTAAGTCGTTAAACAGGTAATCCTGACAGAATACCAACAAAGGTCCAATTTTGGGCGTTTATATAAATTTTTCACTTAAGATGCTATATTTATAAAAAACGGAGAAAAGTAGATTTAAACCCGAAAGAAAGATTTATTCCATTTTATCATCCTATGTCAAGTATTACTCTTAATGTCAATAATATCAAGTATATTTACACCTCTTGTATCATTAGGACACAATTATATTAAAAAAAATTACAAAATTTCTGTAAAATTTCCAGAAATGAAAATTCGATTTAATATTGACGGATTTCGCAAGTAAATATTATACAAAAGAGTAAGGTAAGATAATTTTTAGGATTTAAATTTCTGCCTTACTCTTTTTTTTATTAAAAATACGAAAGGCGGTGAATTATGTAAAAACTTATATATTCTATGGTAAAATAAATTTATGAAGAAAATACTTATGCAAATAACTATTGCATTATTATTGATAGTTTCAATATCTTTT
>CALVBB010000018.1 GCA_944325705.1 Candidatus Gastranaerophilales bacterium | reverse complement strand
GGATAAGTGCTGAAAGCATATAAGTACGAAGCCCACCGTAAGATAAGATCTCTCATAGCATAAGCTAGTAAGTCCCCGTACAGATTATACGGTTGATAGGTCAGAGATGTAAGAATGGCAACATTTTCAGTCGACTGATACTAATAGGACGAGGGCTTTTCCTAATTATCCTTCAGGATGGTTAAGATGATTGCGAAACCTTATAATCATTATGCAACTTTCAGAGTGCGTAAGCACTGGTTACAAGATTCGTCGGTAACCAAGCGTGAGGAAACCACCCGTTCCCATCTCGAACACGGTCGTAAAGACTCACAGCGGTGAAGATACTTGGCGGGCCACCGCCTGGGAAAATAACTCGTTGCCGACACCTATTTTAAAAAAATGAGAACTTGATTGTTCAGGTTCTCATTTTTCTTGTGATATTTTAATTTTATTTATAAATTTCTTTTAAAACATAAATATCGTTTTCTGAGGGTGTAGAAATATTTTTCTGATGGGGAACATACATTATATCATCAACGTCAACACCGTGTCCGAGGCCGAGCGCGTGTCCGAATTCGTGCATTATAGCGCAGTAGATACTCAAATCAGTAGTTTCTCTGCCGTAAGCATTAGGAAGTCCTATTTCTATGGAAATTTTTTTTATTGACGTTCCGACAACGCTCAGATACTTGCACATTCCTTCATAAACTCTGCCAACCTGAACCCAGTGAACAACTATATCAGCATCAGCCGCAGTGGAAATTTGATTGAATTGTAGATTTATCCAGTGGCTTTTTAAGATAGTATTCCAGGCTGCAATTGCTTTTTGAACCAGTGAGTGCATGAATTCTTTATTGTTAATTGCGGCTGTAACCGGTGTTATGCAGACATTCACTATTGATTTTTCCCATTTGCAGAGTTTACCGCGGATAAGTGAATTTTCAATGTATTTATTTATATTTGATGATAATACCATAGAAGTATTATTGATTAAATTTTGCCTGATGTAATGATGTATTTGTTTGATATATTAGTATTTCGGGCAGTGTTCTATCAGGCGTAATTTGTTAATATTTAGTTATGTACGAATATTACAAACAATTGAAACTGCCGTCTTATGCCCCTCCGGGGATAGCGTTTTATTATGCGTGGATGATTTTGTATTTTCTGATGCTGGTGTCGTTTATAATCCTTTTATTCTTGCCAAAGACTATACTTCATCTTGCAGGGCTTGTGGTATTTGCACTGCAGGTCTTTGTGAATTTTTTATGGCCCTACGTATTTTTCAAATGGAAAAAAGCCGGATTATCGTGCGTAATTTCATTTGTTCTGCTTGTGCTGGTGTTATTTATGACGCTTATATTTTTTAAATTGATGCCGCTTCTGGGGTGGCTGCAAATTCCTTATGTTCTCTGGCTTGTTTTTGCAAGCATTTTAAACTTTGATGTTTACAGGCTTAATAAGGATGATTGACTTTTCTATTTAATTTATTAATAGATAAATATGATTTTGCTTGATTATTTTAGAAGGAATAATGTTTGCCGCCACGATAAAATTACACCAGATAAGGATGTTGCTTATTGTCCGGATTGCGGAGAGTTAATAGAAAATCGGTGGTACATTACCCGCTGTGCGTGCTGCGGAGTGAAACTTAAGTCTATAATTAAAAACGGGGAAGTTATTCCGGAGGAGCATTACTGCCACAATTGCGGGTTTAGAAGTTTTATTGTTGAGAGGGTAAACAAGATAAATTTTATAGACATAAATTATGCTGTGCTGGTGAAAGCAGTTATTAAGCCGGAGGTTGATGAGATTATGCAGAGCTGGTGCGAGGCAAAAGAGTTGTGTAATCCTAAATTAATCGGACAGTATTAGTAAATTCCAGTCGTTTAGAAAAATCGCAGGGAAGTTCAAAAATTTTGACTGCCGGCTGATTAGAACATTAAGTTGCAAACGGTGACAGCAGCAATAATTCCGACTAAATCAGCAAGCAGACCTACCAGAAGCGCATAACGAAGTTTTGAAATTCCTACCGCCCCGAAGTAGACTGCCAGAACATAAAATGTGGTTTCACTGCTGCCGACCATAACGGCGGCGAGTGTTGTTGCGTAATTGTCCGGCCCTAGGTTGTGAGCAATATCTGAGAAAATTCCGAGTGCCGCAGAGCCGGAGAGTGAGCGCACTAGCATGACCGGTATTATGTCTGCCGGAATATTAAAGTGTGCTAACAAAGGAGATAAAGCTTCTCCGGTCAATTCTATTATTCCTGAGGCTCTCAGCATTGAGATTGCTACTATTATTGCCACAAGGTATGGGATTATGTTTACTGATACTTTAAACCCTTCCTTTGCACCGTCTGTAAAAACCTCATATATAGGAACTTTTTTTATTAAGCCAAGCGTTAAAATGGTAATTATTATTGCAGGAAGCGCCCATAGTGAAATAAAGTTCATTACGGATTGAAACATCAGTTATCACCATCCTTTAAGTCGGCAGTCGACATTCTAAGCCTGCTTTGTTCGCATTTTTTCTTGTTGCGCATAGTAATCTCTTGAGGTTTCCAGTATTTTTGGAAAATTTTTGCCATAATAATTGCGCAAACAAATGATATTGTTGTTACGAGAAGTGTTGGTGCAATTATTGACGTTGGATTTTTATAACCTATTCCTATAAGAACAGCTATTACCGTTGCCGGAATAAGCTGAAATCCTGCGGTACTCATTGCCAAAAATATGCACATTGAATTTGACGCGGAAGCTTTATCTTTATTATGGTGCTGTAATTCCTCCATTGCCTTTATACCGATAGGAGTCGCTGCATTTGCAAGCCCGAAGGCGTTTGCCGTAAAACTCATCGCAATGTCTCCTATTGCCGGTGAATCCTCCGGTATTTCATTGAATATGCGTTTGGTAACAGGTTTTATAATTTTAGCTATAAACTCAATTAAGCCACACTGTTTTGCTATCTTCATCATGCCGAGCCAGAACGCCATAATTCCAATCAGGGAAAATGCAACCTTTACTGAAAGTTCGGCACCTGTAAGCACAGCATTTACAACCTCCTGCAGTCTGCCGTTCACAGCGCCTGCAATTATTGAAACTACTATCAAAAGGTAAAATATATAGTTCATACCTTAATTAAAGCATTAACAGCCGGCACGGTCAATTTGTTAAAATTACTACTCTTTCTCCGGCTGTTTTGCCTGAAACCACGGGTAGTCGTCCTTCATTTCCCATCCGTCATATTCTATAAGTCGTGTGCAGTAGTGTCTGCGGCCTTTAGAATAGACGTCAGCATCATCATTATTACCTTTCAAACATTTGTCCAGTAGTTGTTCTCTTGTTGCTGTTTGTGCACCGCAGTTAGAGGTTACAAATTGGTATTTTCCTTTAACTTTGCATATTGAAAATAAAAATGTTCGCGTTCCGTCAAACTTTTCACTGCCGCAATAGCCGAATTCTGTGCAGTAAAAGAAATGTATCAATGAATTATTGCTTACGTAAGCATTAAAGCCGCTGCCGTCAGCAAACTCTACCTCATAGTTTTTTGCACTTCCTTTAGCTTTTCTTTTCAACACAGATTTAACATGTTTATCCAAATGCTGATTATACCATTTTTCAAAACAATCGTCTTCTGTGTCGCAATCAGGCATCCAGTACTCCATCGAACCGTTTTTTGTTTCCTCTAATTTTATTGCCTGCGTCATAACAGAGTAGAATTTTTTTAATTTATTTACCGCAACCTGTTTTTGATATTTGCCTATTAATGTCGGCAATGTCATAGCCGCCACAACACCGATAATACCGAGAGTTATCAATACTTCAGCAAGCGTAAATGCCTTGATTTTTCGCATATATGACCTCCATAGCATATTTATAATTATTATATGACATTTTTAGCGTGTTGTCAAGATAAAAATACCATTAAAAGTATATGAAGATACGGTTAGGCTTAGTAATGGAGGATTTAATTATTGGAGAAATCTTTTGCTGAAAAATTGAAAAGTTTAAGAAAATATAAACGGATTACACAGGAAAAGCTTGCAGAGATGGTCGATCTGGATGTTCGGCATATTGCGCGGCTTGAAGCAGGTGAAGGTTTGCCGACTGTAACGACCCTTTTGAAATTTTGTTCTGCGTTTGATGTTACCCCTAATGATTTGTTGTCTTATGATAAAAATGTCTATAAAGATAATCTAAAATCTGACATAAATGACATGCTTAAGCTGGCAAAACCGGAACAGCTTGAACTTATTAAAAAATTAATTATGGCAGTTTTATAGAAAAAGCGGAAGTTTTTGAGCTCCGCTTTTTATTTATATTATTATTATTTCTCTGGTTGTTTTGCCTGAAACCAGGGATAATCATCCTTTATTTGCCATCCGTCATATTCAATAAGATGGGTGCAGGCATGACGTCTGCCTTGAGAATATACATCTGCATTGTCCGAATTACCTTTCAAACACTCATCCAGTAACTTTTCTCTCGATTTACCATGAGTGATGCAAAGTGATGTTACAAACTGGTATTTCCCGTTAAGTTTACATATATCAAATAAAAAAGTTTTTACTCCGTCAAATTTTTCAGAGCCACAATATTTAAAATTGGTGCAATATAAAAAGTGTATCATACTGGAATCTCTGGTTACATAAGCAACAAAACCGCTTCCATCAGAAAATGTTACGTCATATCTTAGCGTTGATGATGGATTTGTACGTTTATTTACTGACTTAATATGTTTATCAAGATGTTCTAAATACCATTTTTCAAAACAATCGTCTTCTGTGCCGCAAGCCGGCATCCAGTATTCAAGCGGACCGTTTTGTGCTTCTTCTGCTTTTATTGCCTGCTGCATAATTGAATAAAACTTTTTTAACTGTGTGGCAGTAGAAACTTTTTGATACTTGCCACCCAATGATGGCAGAGTCATTGCTGCAACAACTCCAATTATCCCGAGTGTTA
Source organism: Candidatus Gastranaerophilales bacterium (assembly GCA_944325705.1). Lineage (GTDB taxonomy): Bacteria > Cyanobacteriota > Vampirovibrionia > Gastranaerophilales > Gastranaerophilaceae > Scatousia. The sequence goes on along the minus strand of CALVBB010000018.1, from coordinate 39,684 downwards.
TTAAAACTTCTGCCAGAGTAAAGGCATTTTTACAAAACCGGTATGTCATGTAAGAATAAATCTGAGTTTGAGTAAAAGAGTCCGTAAAGGAAAAAGCCTTTAAAAAAACCATACGCCTGTGGTTGTTAGGAACTCCTTTATCTGGAGCAGAGTTCAGTTTATCTGTACCCCCCCCCCCATCTGAGATTTGAAGCTATAACTCTATTTTGCATAAATTTGTCCTCCTTTTTTATTATTCTATCATATCTGCTATGGTTTTTCAATAAAAAACACCCGAATAGTTCGGGTGTTTTTTATTTAGAAATTCAGAATTAAACTAATTCTTTTACTTCTGCTGCAAATGTTTTAGGGTCTAATTTGATACCAGGCCCCATTGTTGTTGCAAGGTAAACTGATTTTACAAATGTTCCCTTTGCAGAAGATGGTTTTGCTCTTAAAATAGCATCAGCCAATGTTGCATAGTTCTTAACCAAATCTTCATTAGAGAAGCTTGCTTTACCGATAGGGCAGTGAATCATCCCCTGTTTATCAGCTCTAAACTCAACTTTACCTGCTTTGGCATCTTTAACAGCTTTGGCAACATCCATTGTAACTGTGCCTGTTTTAGGGTTTGGCATCAAGCCTTTAGGACCTAATACTCTACCTAATTTACCAAGCATACCCATACAATCAGGTGTTGCAATCAGTGTATCAAATTCAAACCAGCCGCCTGAAATCTTGTCAATGATTTCTTCTGCTCCGGCAAAATCTGCTCCGGCTTCTTTTGCCTCTGTAGCCTTAGGGCCTTTTGCAATTACGCAAACTCTTACAGTTTTACCTAAACCTGCAGGTAATACAACTGTTGATCTGATTTGCTGGTCTGCCTGACGAACATCAATACCTAATCTCATGTGGCATTCAACAGTTTCGTTGAATTTTGATGTTTCTTTTGATATTTCCTGTAATTTTTTCAGTGCATCAACTGCAGTTGCAGGCTGTGTAAAGTCTGCCAGCATTTCCTGCACTTTTTTCTGTTTTTTCGTTAATTTTGACATTTTAAAATTTCCTTTCATGGTGTTTGCGGACAATGTCCTTCCATATAATTCCCGCCTGTCAAATCACCTTGGCTTTTGCCTTCGGGGCATGCTCACACAACTCATAATGCCGGTTCGCTTTGCCGTAGATTTGTTTGTTAATTTCGCTAATGCTGCATTCACAAAGGCGGTCTTGCGGAGTTTTGCCATACTCGTCTGTTAAACAAACATCGCCTGTTCACTCCTGCTTACGCACTATTCTTTTACTGTAACGCCCATTGCTCTGCAAGAACCTGCAATCATTTTTACTGCAGCTTCCATTGTTGTTGCGTTGAGGTCGTTCATCTTAATTTTTGCGATTTCTTCAAGTTGTTCTCTTGTGATTTCAGCAACTTTATCTTTATTCGGAACAGCCGATCCTTTAGACAAGTTTAATGCTTTTTTAATCAACACCGGTGCCGGAGGTGATTTTGTCACAAATGAAAAACTTCTGTCTTCATAAACATCTATAACTACAGGAATAATGTATCCTGCCTGAGATTCTGTTTTAGCATTGAACTGCTTACAGAAATCCATGATGTTCACACCGTGCTGACCTAATGCCGGACCAACCGGAGGTGACGGATTTGCTTTTCCTGCTTCAATTTGAAGCTTGATTTTTCCTACTACTTTTTTAGCCATTGTTTTCTCCTTTTGTGGTGCTAACGGTTTTTGCCGGCTCCGGCAAAAATCCTTCCACGTCTTTTGTACTGTTATTTTTGTTGTTTTTAATTATCCGGCTGCCATGCTCTTGTTGTGCTTTAGAATTTTATCAAATTTCTGCCGCTCAACCGGAGCTTTTTGTGAACGGCTCTGCGAAAGCTTTGCCCTGCCGAATATTAAATCTTATTTATTTGTTTGTATTCCAATTCAACCGGAGTTTCACGTCCGAAGATTGAAACATTTGCGCGAAGTTTAGACTTATCCGGATAAACTTCAATAATATCTGCAATAAAGTCTGCAAACGGACCTGACGTAATTCTGACTTTGTCGCCGGCCTTAACATCAAGTTCAATTTTCTGTGACTGTGAAGTTGATCTGTTAATAATCTTTTTAATTTCACTGTCGCGTGCCGGTATAGGGCGTTTTGCAGAACCTACAAATTTAGTTACACCTGAAGTGTGTCTTACAACATACCAGCTGTCCTCATCCATAATCATTTCGACAAGAACATAGCCCGGGAAGATTTTTTCTTCACGTTCCTGTTTTTTGCCGCCTCTCATCTGGGTAACAGTTTTTTGCGGCACTTCTATTCTGAATATTTTGTCACCCATATTCATATATTCAATACGTTTTTCAAGGTTTACTTTAACTTTGTTTTCGTATCCTGAATATGTGTGGACTATATACCAGCGTTTTTGACTTTTCTTTGCTTTTTTTTCTTCTTCTTTGGCTTGAACTTCTTCAGCTTCCCGCTGTTTATCTTCGTTCAATTCTTCTTCCATTGATTTTTCTTTTTTAGTCATAAGCCACCTTATCTTTTAACTTTGTACCGAAGCTTATCGGTTTTTACTTGATAAGACCAAGTAAACCTTTAAAAATTATATCCATCAAATAAACTGCAACCGTAAATACAAACACAATCACGATTACAAAAACTGTTTCTATAACCACCTGACGTCTTTCCGGCCAGTTGATTTTCCCCCATTCGGTTCTTACACCGCGGAAGTAGCTTTGTATTGAATTTACGAGTTGTTCTATTTTTGGATCCATCATATTGAGTATTTCCTTTTATTTTTATAAAATCGCGCCCTGAAGGACTCGAACCCTCGACATCCGGTTTTGGAGACCGACGTTCTACCAACTGAACTAAGGACGCACAGTTTGTCATGGTTCCCCTGACAGTATGTGTGAATTTTATTAACTTATCAAACCCTTGTTCAGTTGATAGAACTTATTATGAACTAACGCAAGCCCGACGGCTTGCTGGACAACTGAACTAAGGACATTCAACCTCGATAGATATTCTCGGCTGTCTTGTTCGCTCGCGATTGACGGGTCGGGTCTTTGCTTGCTCGTCTTGCTCTCGCAAGCCGACGCCACAAAGACGTCGCCCTCAGCTCGCTCACACTACTTAGTTTCCTTGTGGTTAGTATGTTTTCTGCAGGTCGGGCAGTATTTGCTCAACTCTAATCTTTCTTTTGTATTTTTTTTGTTTTTTACTGTGGTGTAATTTCTTTCTTTGCAGTCCTCGCAGGCAAGAACTACCATTCTGTCATTTTTTCCTTTGATACCCATAATTTTATTTCCTTTTTGTATTTAGATTTATTTTCTTCCTCTTTAAAAAAGAATGTGATTTCACTCACATTCTTTTTTTCGGCTTATCATCATCATAAAACAAAAAAAATAAAATGCAAACTAATTGTAAACAATCTATAAGCGTTTATTAGCAAGTATACTGTGACCGTTTGCAAATCCGCTGTAACATATATTCAGTATTCATATAGAAAAAGACCGGTTTATTTGCCGGTCTTTTTCTTTTAATTAAAAATATTTTACTTAATTACATAATTATTTTGTTGGGCGGAAGCATAGTTTGCTTCATATCTTGAAGGGCTTAACGATTCACTGCGGAGTTTTTCCATATAAACCTGACCGTTTTTTACAACCTGTTGTAACTGTGTCAGATTCCCTTCAAGATTTGTCAGAACCTGTTCTGCGTAAAGTTCGGCACCTTCTTTTGTCTTAAGTGCATCTTCTGCCGCCTGCATTCTGATGTTTTCGGCCTCTTCAAGAGCTTTTCTCTTGATTTCTTCGCATTCTTCCTGAACCTGAGTTCGTATTCTGATGCCTTCACGCTCAACCGCTTTTATAAAATCAGCCTCTGAAAGTTTTCTATCAGCTTCCAATTGGGCGTCGGCAACAATTTTTTCAGCTTTCTGCTGTGCTTCAAGCTGCATTTCATCCCTGCGTCTTAAAAACGCTCTGGCTTCCTGAACTTCTACCGGAAGTGAGGCATATATTCTATCGATTAATGTTTCTATCTCTTTTGGTTTTACAACTACAAATCGTCCCGGAATTATCGGAAAGCTTTCATCCAGTGATAATTCCAACATTTTCAGTAAATCAAATACTCCATTTTGCTGCATGGTTGTCACACATATACCTTTCTTAATATAATATTATTCTACCTGAGCAAAATTTAATTGTCAAATAGTTTGCGCTGATATTTCAGGATATATTAACTTACTTTACGATTTTTGAGATATTCATAAACAGCTTCCGGAACAAATTTTGAAATATCGCCGTTATTCAGGTAGATTTCTTTTATAGTGCTGGAGGATATAAAGTTGTATTTGGGTTTTGTTGTCAGAAATACTGTTTTAATATCACCGGAAAGCGCGCTGTTTGCCTGTGAAAGTTGAAGTTCGTATTCAAAATCCGATACGGCTCGAAGTCCTCTTAAAAGAACCTTTGCTTCTCTTTTTTTCGCGTATTCTATGGTTAACCCTTCAAAGCTGTCAACTTCTGCGTTTTCTATATCTAGAATACTTTCTTTTATAAGTTTTACACGCTCATCTACGCTTAAAAATCCTTTTTTTTCTGAATTTCTTGCAACGGCAATTATTACTCTGTCAAATATTTCTGCGCCGGTTTTAAGGATGTCTAGATGCCCTTTTGTTATCGGGTCAAAGCTTCCCGGGTATATAGCAATTGTCATGGCATTTCCCCTTTCAGATTTTATGCCTACTTATTATATGGCAAAATAATCCAGCGGGCTGTTAAATTTTGTAAAGATAGCCAAGCCGGCTAATAATCTTTTGAACCGGAGGCGGATTTAAAAGAAAAAAGGGTGCTGTTCATATAGCCAACAGCCCCTCTTTCTTTATGGTCATTGTAATTTTATAAGCATTTCCCTAAAGCGTCGACAACATCTTTATCCCACTTTTTGCCAGCTTCTTCCTGCATAATTGAATATGCTTTATCTGCCGGCATGGCTTTTCTGTAAGGTCTGTCAGATGTCATTGCGCTGTAGGCGTCTGCTGCTGCAATAATTCTTGAGCCGAGCGGAATTGACTGGCCTTTTAAGCCTTCCGGTTCGCCGGAACCGTCCACTCTTTCTTTCTGGTAATTTATGTACGGTACAACTTCCGAGAGGAAATTTATGTTCATCAAAAGGTTTACGCCGATATTTGAGTGGTTCTGGATTTTTTTCAAATCTTCCGGCGACAGCTTGCCGTTTGTCGCAAAGATTTTTTCAGGGAGTGTAATTTTTCCTATATTCTGCAAAAGTCCTGCATAATATATTAAATCGGTTGTTTTTTCGTTCAAACCGAGAGCTTTGCAAATTTTGCGGGCAAGGTTTGCTGTATTTTGAGAATGCGACACCTTGTATTGCCCTTTTGTGTCAACAGCATTTGCAAGCTGTTCCACAAAGTTCTGCTGATAATCACACAAATCTCCGATTAGCGCGGTAAGTTCGGCTCTTTCGTGCTGCAGGTCGCTTACGCTTGAATTTTCATCGTCAATAAGCTTGTTTGTAGTATTAATCTCACCCTGCAGGGTAATTGATGCCGCGAACAGCGCTGCAATACTTTCAACAAGGTTCAGATACTGCGGTTGGACAGGCTGGTTGCTTTCAAGTGCTATAACCCCTATGGATTTTGAGTTACAGCACATTGCAACTGCTGTTACATTGTCTTGAGCAATTGTGTCCTGTTCGTTAAATGCTACACTGATTATTGAATTTTCGTTTAAATTGTATCCTTTATGTTTCAGGTTTTCTACCGAACTTCCTGTTAAAATAAGATCGTTTTTGTTATCTTTTAAACCTTTTACGAAAGCCTTTTCAAGATAAATGTTGCAATTTTCTATCTCAAGCATCTGTTTTATTGAATGCGCGATAGAAGTGTAGATGGCGTAATTCTCTTTTGAATTGAAGTCAAGAACGCAGAGGGTATTTTTAAGTGAATAAATAGAAATAAGCTCTTTCAGCTGATTTTTCAGACTGACTTTTTTGTCTTTGACATTTGAACCTATTTTTTTAGCCAAATCTTCTGAAATTAAGTGTTCAGAGATAAAATCGCCGAGGTTAAGCGCAAAAATTTCCTCAATAGGATCGTTTTCCATGAGAAATTCTGACTGTCCGAACAATGAAACACCGCTGTTTGTATCTTTATTTTTCATTCAATCTATCCTTCTACTTGCATGCTTTTGTATATATATACGGCATGACTTTGGAAAAACTTTAATGAATTTTACAAAAATTCATACTTTAGTATGGGATTTTTCAAACTTTTGTTAGAGGATAAAAAGTATACCTGCTTTTTATATCTCACGGGCTATGCGCCCATAAACCCCCACAAACTAGTTCTGTTAATCATGAGTGAGCAAGAAGAACGCCCTTAGAGGTTGAAGGCAAAGCCTTCAAGTATTTACGTTTGGTTCTGCGGCGCGCAGCAACACTCTAATCTATCGCCGATTTTTCTTTTCTTTTTTCTGGCTAAAAAAGAAAAGAACTTACAGATATAAATTATGTTGAAAATATTCCTTGATATTTTATAATCATAACTAAAGGTGACTTATGAAAAGAGGCTTATTTATAACATTTGAGGGCGCTGATGGCTGCGGAAAGACAACACAGCTTATGCTTCTCGCAAAAGGATTGAAGGCAAAAGGTTACGATGTAATAGTCACACGCGAACCGGGCGCAAAAGGTTTAGGCGAAAAGATTCGCGAAATTCTTTTGAATTATGACGGCGAGGTTTCGTCTAAGTGTGAAACTTTTCTGTTTCTTGCAGACAGAGCCCAGCACATGGATGTTATCGTAAGACCTGCGGTAGAAAAAGGTAAAATTGTCCTCTGTGACAGGCATACAGATAGTACTGTTGCTTATCAGGGTTATGGCAGGGGGATTGATATTGAAAGAATTAATGCGCTTAATAATATTGCGACAGGAGGCGACAAGCCTGATTTGACATTTGTATTTGATATTGACGCGGACACCTCTATGCAGCGTGTAGGGTCTGAAAAAGACAGAATGGAAAGCGCGGGGGTGGAATTTTTTAACCGTGTGCGGCACGGCTATCTTGAGATTGCCCATAATGAACCGCAGAGGGTTAAGGTTATAGATGCCTCAAAGTCAATTGAAGAAATTCATAAGGATGTTGTGAATTTGTTTAGACAGGTTATTTAAAACTTGTAAGGATAATTTTTAGGAACTTTCCATCCATTATGCTGGATTATTGCGGTACAGTAGAAATTTCTTGCCTCTTTGTTGCAGCCATAATAAGACATAGTGTATAAACTTTCTTCTTTCCCATCCCAGGAATTAAGGTATGGCTTCCTTTGTCTTTATGGTATTTCATACTTTACATTGATGCTTTATAAGGCCAGAAACCGGAAGCAAACTGACTTTTTCCCCATTTTTCATAATCTTTTCACATCAATACAGTTTTTTGCCACCGGACAGAATATAAAATGGCCGCCGTTTGTCTTTGAGGTTTGGGTTCCTTAAGCGTTCCATGTTCCGTAAATATCAAATATAAAGGCGCTTCCGTCAGCTAAATAAGCAAGCCTCCAGTCATTTGATGTTCCAACTCTTTTATTCTCATATTTTAAATATTTTATATATGGTTCAAGATATGTTTTCCAAAAATCTTCAGTATCTTTCGGTGCCCAGTATTTTTTATCACCGTTTTTTAGTTCGGAAAGTTTTATTACCTGATTAATCGTTGAGTAGAATTTTTCAAGTTTTGTTTCTACGAAAATGGTATTATGTTTTTGTATCAACGCCGGCAGTGTAATGGCTGCCACAACACCGATAATTCCGATGGTGATGAGCCCTTCCGCGAGGGTAAAACAGGATTTTTTAGAAGTGAAGTGTGAAGGGTGAGGCGTGAAGAGTCTGCTATTAGATAAGTCTTTCTTGTTCTTATATTGTCTTATTTTCTTGTAGCTTGCCAAATACATAAAATCTCCTCCGGACAAATAGGTCACATGTCAAGACTCAAAATTCTCGGACAGAATATTGCAAAATACAGGCAGGCAAAAGCACTCTCACAGGAAAAGCTTGCAGAGCTTGTTGATTTGTCGCGCGAATATATTACCCGTGTTGAACGCGGGCAAAAAAATATCAGTTTGAAAAAATTATTTGCTATTGCGGATGCGTTGGATGTTGATTTTTGTAATTTAACAAACTTTAAGTAAGTTAGGATTTTTGATTACATCAATTACCGGCAGGCCTCTAAATTCTGCAATAGTTTTTATATTTGTGCGGTTTTCAAAATTTTCTCTGGCTAAAATTGCGCCTGTAATTGCTTCCAGCTGTGACATAGGCATCATATTTTGCGGCAATTCTATACCCCATTCATTTGTAAGGGTCTGCTGCAGAAATTTGCAATCAGCAGGAGAACGTTCTTTAAAACATGAATTCAGGTGCATGCTCTGCCTTGTTAAATAAATTTCAAAACGATTTACATTTGCCCCGCGTTCCGTGAGTGATTTAAAGTAGTCGCTGCCTCTTGTGGTAAATCTTTGCGTCCAGTTGTCCTGATTTGGCATAAGCGGATTTGTTGATACCATCTGGTATGGTTTTGACAGTATCCGCCATTTGCCGTTGAGCATTGTTCTATCCCACGCAAGGGATACGCAGATTTCGGAATCTCCGGTTGATGAATAATTATCGAAAAAATGGATTATGTCATTCATTTTGTAAAGCTTGTCAACCATAATTAAAGTCCGGTTTTCATCAAAAATAGCAAGCCCCGAGTCCATTCCGGAAGTTGACGCAAGCGATAATCCTATATAGTATCTCATTATTACTCCATTAATTTAGTTGTAATCAGCGGGCCGTCTTCTGTTGCTATAACAGTATGTTCAAAATGCGCGGATGCTTTGCCGTCTACGGTTGACACTGTCCACTCATCATCGGCTACGGAAACTTCATCCCCTCCGAGATTAAGCATCGGCTCTATTGCAATTGCGTAACCCTGTTTGATTAAAGTTTTGTCGCCTACTCTGTAGTTGAACAGAAATGGTTCTTCGTGCATAACATGACCGACGCCGTGACCGCCGTATTGCCTTACTATTCCGAATTTGTAATGGTTTGCAACATCTTCCACCGCGCCGGAAATGTCGTCAAGGACATTCCCTATTCTCATTTTGTCAATACCGGCGTAAAGAGATTCTTCAGTTGCTTTCATAAGCCGTTTTTTATCTTCGTCAATCTCTCCGACTGCGTAAGTCCATGCGCTGTCGCCGACAAGTCCGTGGTAAGTTGCACCTACATCAATGCTTATAATATCACCAGCCTTGACTTTAATATTTTCATTTGGAATTCCGTGTACTACCTGTTCGTTTATTGAAGTGCAAATGCAGCCCGGAAAACCGTTATAGCCTAAAAATGTCGGGACTGCTCTGTTTTCTTTGATTACCTGATGGGCAATTTCGTCAAGTTCTTTTGTGGAAATTCCCGGTTCGAGAACTTCTTTCATCTTCTGATGAACAAGCGCCACAATGTGTCCGGCATGGCGCATCAATTTAATTTCTTCTCTGGATTTTCTGTTAATCATTTATTACCTTCAACAATCTTTCCCATACTTCATCAATAGTTCCGTTGGCGTCGATGGTTTTCAGAACGCCTTTGTTTTTGTAGTAGTCAATGAGCGGAGCTGTTTCGTGGAAGTATGTATCAAATCTTGCCTGAGCCACTTCTCTTGTGTCATCTTTTCTTTGAGTGAGTTCCGCACCATCGTTATCACAGCGGCCTGCAACTTTCGGCGGTTTAAACTCAAGGTTGTAAATTTCTCCGCAGACAGGACATGACCGGCGGTTAACAATTCTTTCTACAAGAACATTAGTATCTATGTCAAAGTAGATGGCTCTAAAGTCAACTTTTTCGTTTCCGTTTATTTCCTGATTGATAACATCCAGCCTGTCAGCCTGTTCAAGGCTTCTCGGATAACCGTCAAGTACGTATCCGTTTTTGCAATCTTCCTGCATAAGTCTATTTTTAATAATCTTAGCAACCAGATCAGCAGGAACAAGCTGGCCTTTGTCAATAAATTTTTTAGCTTCTTTACCGGCTTCTGTTTCGTTTTTAATTTCTGCTCTTAAAAGCGAGCCTGTGTCAACGTGCGGAAAGTTAAGTTCTTTCGCAAGTTTTTCAGTCTGAGTTCCTTTTCCGCAGGCCGGAGGGCCAAGAAAAATAAGTTCTTTTTTTGTCATTTCTCATCTCTTTTCTTGTTAGTTAATTGTTTATGGTTTTATTCTACTACAATTTTTATGCCATTTCAAGAAGTCCCCTAATACTGAAAAAAGCTCCCTTATGGGAGCTTTTTATTATGTATCAATGTTTGTTGCGTAAACAGCGTTTGCTTCAATAAAGTCGCGCCGCGGTTCAACCTTATCTCCCATCAAGACATCAAACAACTGATCGCAAAGCATTGCATCTTCAATACTTACTTTCAAAAGCGTTCTTGTTGACGGATCCATTGTTGTTTCCCAGAGCTGCTGCGGCATCATTTCGCCTAACCCTTTGAAACGCTGGATTGTCATGCCTTTCTGCCCTCTGTCATCAATTATTTTTTGCAGCCGGTCAAACGATTTAATCTCATATTGTTCTGTGTCGGTTTCCAGAATAAGTCCGTCTGATTCTTCAATCAAATAATCTCTGATAAGAGGGTAAGAGGTTTTCAATCTCTTGTATTCCGAACTCTTTATAATATTCTGGTTGATAATTACGTGTTCTTCTTCATTTGTGAAGAGTATTATTGAATATTTAGAGTTTTCCGGAGTGTATTTAAGTTCGGCTTTATAATTTGCCGCTTCGTGTATGTTGTAATTCTTTGCGTGATCCTGCAGATAGTGATTTAAGTAGGCAATAATTTCGTTCATTTTTGCCTGATCGTCAAAATCTTCAGGAGTAATCCCAGAGCGCACGAGTCCTCTTAATACAACTGCAGGGAAAAGGTTCAAAATCGGGTTGTTGTATGAATTGTAGAAGGTTGACATGTTCTTAATCAATTCTAATAATTCATCACCGGTTTTGACTTTTGATTTTGCTTTATCTGAAAGGCTGAGAGATTTAATTCCGCGTTCTTTCAGCATTTTGTCGAGTGCATGCTCGTCGTAAAGGTATTCTATTTGTTTTCCTATTGTAACTTTAAACAACGGCGGCTGAGCGATATAGACGTAGCCGTTTTCGATTAGCGGTTTTGCGTAGCGGAAGAAGAATGTCAAAAGAAGCGTTCTGATGTGAGCGCCGTCAACATCCGCATCGGTCATGATGATAATTTTATGATAACGGAGTTTTTCAATATCAACTTCTTCTTCGTTTTTGGAAATGTTGATGCCGAACGCCTGAACCATTGATTGAATTTCATTGTTGGCATAAATTTTGTCCAATCTTGCTTTTTCAACGTTGAGAATTTTACCTCTCAGAGGCAGGATTGCCTGAAACATTCTGTTTCTGCCCTGCTTCGCGGAACCGCCCGCAGAATCACCCTCAACAAGATAGATTTCACAACGTTCAGGTTCTCTGTTTGAGCAGTCTGCGAGTTTACCCGGAAGGGTGGAATTTTCAAGAACGGATTTTCTTCTTGTGAGTTCTCTTGCACGTCTTGCGGCTTCTCTTGCACGCTGCGCCTGAAGTGTTTTTTCTAGAATTGTTTTTGCAATCTTAGGGTTGAATTCAAGCCATTCCTGCAATTTTTCTTTAACCGCGTCCTGAACGGCGCCCATAGCTTCCTGCGAACCTAATTTTTCTTTTGTTTGTCCTTCAAATTCAGGGTTCGGAATTTTAACGGAAACGATAGCTGTTAAGCCTTCTCTGACGTCTTCACCTGATAGGTTCTGGTCAGAATCTTTCAAGATGTTGTTTTTTCTTGCATAATCGTTGAACACACGCGTAATTGAGTTTCTGAATCCGGTTAAGTGTGTTCCGCCTGAATGAGTGTTGATGTTGTTGGCAAATGAAAGAACACTTTCGTTATACGCATCAGTATATTGCATTGCAACTTCCACCTGCATGTTATCAACAACTTTATCAATATAAATAGGTTTATCGTGGAGAACTGTTTTATTTTTGTTTAAAAATTCAACATAGCTTCCAATACCGCCTTTGTAGTGAAAAGTTTCTTCAGAACCTGTGGCATCAACATGGAAAATTATTTTCAGACCTTTGTTTAAGAACGCCATTTCACGTAATCTATTTGCAATAACATCACAGTCAATTTCTGTTGTTTCTGTAAAGATTTCAGGGTCGGGCCAGAAGGTAGTTTTTGTCCCTGTTTTATCAGTTTCGGCAATTTTTTCAACAGGAGAAAGCGGTTCACCTCTCATGTATTCCTGTCTCCAAACATAACCCTGTCTTGAAACTTCAACGATATATTTTTCGGAAAGAGCGTTAACAACAGACGCCCCAACGCCGTGCAGACCGCCTGATACCTTATATCCGCCGTCGCCGAATTTCCCGCCGGCATGGAGAACGGTATGGACAATTTCCAGAGCGGATTTGCCTGTTTCGGGTTTAATATCGACAGGAATGCCACGGCCGTTATCTTCTACAGTAACGCTGTTATCTTTGTGTACGGTAACATGAATATCTGTACAAAAGCCTGCAAGGGATTCGTCAATTGAGTTATCGACGATTTCGTAAATGCAATGGTGAAGCCCGCGCTGAGAGGTTGAACCAATATACATACCAGGTCGCATTCTGACAGCTTCCAGCCCTTCCAGAACACGGATATTGCTCGCGTCGTAACTTGCCGAGGTCTTGGTTTCTATTGCTTCGTCATTATCAGGAATATCAACTACCTCAACCTTTTCGACCTGAGTAGTTACATTTTGAGTTTCTTCAGCCATTTATATAATTCTCCCCTTATTAAAAATCTTTTACTATACCAGAATTATAGCATAAACATTTAATTTTGGCTAATTTGTATCGTTATTAATTGTTACATTTTCTGCTTTTGTAATTTTCACGGTGTCATTTTCGACTTTTACCTCAAGGTAATCTGTTTCAGGGTTAACGTCAATAAGTTCAAGGAGTGTTTTGGGCATAAAGAGCGCCCATCCGCTGCCTGAGCGGGAAAGTTTTTTCTTCATATCGGTTTATATCTCCATTATTTTGTACTTATAAATACTTTACAAAATAAGAGAGTTGAGTTATACTAATATAAGATACTGACAATATAAGTATAAAATAGATATATTAGATATGAGGCTTGTTATGAAAAAAGAATTTACTCTTTCCGAACGTACCGCATGCGCAGATACGTTTAAACGCTCCGGCAAGAACGCGTTTACACTGGCAGAAGTTTTGGCTACTCTCGGTATTATAGGTGTAGTTGCTGCCATGACACTGTCGGCAGTCGTTCAGAAATACAGAAACCACGTTGTTGAGACAAGACTGCAGAAATTTTATACAACTTTTAATCAAGCAATAAAAATGGCAGAAGTTAAGTACGGCGATAAAAAAGATTGGTACATTGACGCAAGTGGAGTTGAGCTTGACGATGAGGGCAACCCTATACTTTCAACATCTGAAATTGACCGGTGGTTCAGCAAGTATCTATCATCTTTTATAGTTTTAAAAAGAAAATCCGATAAAGATGGCCGGCTTTTATACTACCTGTCTGATGGTAGTGCTTTCCAGCTCGGGGTGTTTGGAAATGCCTCTCTCAGGGATATTTATTTTTATCCCGGAAATCCTGAGAAATGTCAAATAGACAAATATGATACATTAAGAGGTGTTTGTGTTTTTAATTTTGAATATTACCCGGCCTCGACTTCTTCCGGATGGAAATATCACTATAATAAAGGTTTGGAACCTGCTAAATATAAGTGGGATGGTAATGTTAATAAACTATTAAATGGTAATGAAAGAGGTTGTACTACAGGTAATGGGAGTTATTGTACTGCATTAATTCAGTATAGCGGATGGAAAATTCCAAAAAATTATCCGAAAAAGGTAAGGTATTAAAATTTATTAGAATGTTGTCTAATTTAATTAATTGAAAAATCTTCTTATAATTCATTCGTAATTAAATAAAGGAGATTTTTTATGTCAAAACCTGTATCAAAAGCTATTTACAAAATTGCAGAAAAAAGAGGCTCAAGCAAGATTGTTATTTTTACAGACAAGCTCAAAATAGACGGAAATATTTATAAAAAAGACGGGCACTGCGAAGAATGCCATGAGGATATTCTTGCACTGGAAAATGCGCTTGTCTGCCGTCTGAGTGATTACTGTACCTGTGATGAAGATAACTGCGACTGTGATGACTATGTCTGCTTCCGCTACGACTGGCTGAATGTTAATGTTGATGAGATTGTCGCATTTAGTATCCTTGATGAGGATGATTAGTATAACATTAGTATAGCCTCCCTTATGAGGGAGGTTATACTAAAGCTGCAGAGTTTCCCTCATTTTTCTTAAGAAAACAGACCTGGTGTGCAAAAGGCACTATCATATTTCTTTATTAATTTTATTTTTGTATGTTCAATTCTTTCTCTTTTATTGCTGATTAAAAGAGAAAGAAACGAGGCAAAGAAAGAGAAAAACGCAATCGTTTACAGCGTCGCTTCGCGCCGCGAAGCAAATGGAAGCAGTTGAAGGCGATGCCTTAAAAACCTCAAGGGGGGGGGTGCTTCTTGCTCACACAAGCCGGCACCGCACGTCACCCTCAGCTCGTTCGTGCTACCGCACACGCACACCTTACCGACCTTTAGGTCGGTCAAAGGAAGGTGCAGAAACATTGGTTTGTTTCTGCTAACTCGTTTCTTTTGGTCGCGTGTTTTATTTTCTTTCGTCAATTTCTTTTCTTTTGCATCGCAACAAAAGAAAAGAAATTAACTTAATAAGAAAATAAACTTGCACCATTTGTGCACCAGTCTATTCCCTTAAATTATCCTGTGTGAACGCAGTGCCGCATTTTATAAAAAATTATTACAATTTCAATCCGTAAAAACATGCAAAAAACCGCTCTTAAATAAAGAACGGTTTTTTTTAAATTTTTTCGTCTACCCAAAAACTAAAACTATTTAAGTCTTACGTTTACAGAAGAACCTTTTTTAGAAATTTCAACTTTGTCTTCTCTAGCTAACCAGCCAAGACCTAAGTCAGCAAAGTTTCCTTTAAGGTCTAATTCTTTTTTGATTTTTGAGAATGTAGTTTCGCCGTTGTTGTTTAAATAGTTGTAAATCTGTCCGGCAGACATTCCGATTTGTTCTTGTAATTCTTGCATTTAATACCTCCTACTTTTCTTACAATGCACCATAAAGTATTTACTTCTATGCTTAAATAATAGACTAAATTTTAAAAAAAGGCAATAGTATATTAGGATTAATTTACTGGTACTAAGTACACTTATTTTTATGATAAAATAATATAAAAAGAGGATTGCATAATTGATTATCGATGGCACCATATCATCTGATAAAACGGAGTTTTTAATCGGGAAGTATGCGGACTTGTTGAATTCCGGCGTTGATGCTTCCGGGATTCTTGTGCTTGTGCAAAATTCTAATCTTAAAAATAAATTTATTGAAAAAACTCTGGAAAAACTAAAAATTGACTGCTTTGAAAAACTTCAGGTTCACTCGTTTTTCTCGCTGGTTTATAATACAATATGCGACAACTGGGCGTTTATTGAGAACGGCAACCCTTATGACCGGCCGGCTGTTCTTCCAAATCTTGCAGGCCTTGAAATTTCACAGTTTATTCTTAATGATATTTTGAAAGTTATTCCTTTTAAGGGGTATAATTCAAAAAAATCGCTTTTGCACCAGCTTTTTAGAAGATATTCACTGATTGTACAGAATAATTTAACCGATGATGATGTTGAATGGCGCTCGCGGGTTCTCGGCGAAAGCTTTGCGGATGACGCAAAGATAGCCTTAAAAAAACTCCTTGCAAAAACCCTTTACCTGCGTGATTTTGATTATTTAAGACAGGGGCTTGTTTTTAATTATATTTATAAAAATACAAAATATTTTTCAAACATAAAATATCTTTTTCTCGATGACGGGGATGAGATTACCCCTATTTGCTACGATTTTATAAAATATCTTGTGCCGCAGCTTAAGGATATTTTTGTGGCCTTCGACTCAAAAGGAGGAAGCCGTATAGGGTATCTGAGCGCTGACAGAACTGCTGTATGGGAGTTTGAAAAGCTTTTGAACCAGCCGGTTACTGTAATTGATACTAATAATGAGTTGAAATTTGATGCAGAAACAATTTTTAATAATGTTACAAAGTGTGAATTTAACACTTTAAATCATTTTACAATCCAATCACCTTCAAAGCGCTCAAAAATGATTGAACTTGCCGCCCTGAAAATTAACGAACTTTTGAAAAAGCAGGTTCTTCCGTCTGAAATTTCGATTATTACTCCGGTGATTGACGAGATGTTGAAGTTCAGCTTGAAGGAAAATCTTAATAAGCAGGCAGAACTTTTATTTTTGTCAGGCAGCGAAAAACTTATTCAAAATCCGCTTGTGCTTTCGGCGGTTACTATTTTGAAACTAAATACTTCTTTGAGGGAAAAGCTTACCGAATTTGACCTGCGTCCTGTATTAACTAATTTCCTTGGGATTCCTCTTAAATACTGCCGGGAGGTGCTCGCTTATTTTGACCGCACAGGAGAACTTGCTGATTTTGAGTTTGCTTCGGAAGAGCACAATTTGAAATATCAGAAATTAAGGGAACTTGTCGCGAAATTCGCAGCCGACGGGGCAAAACTTTCCGAGCAGGTTTTTGAAATTTACAATGAACTTGCAGAACTCACTTCTGTTGATGCTGTTCAGTTGAATAAGTTTAACTTTTTTATAAAACAGCTTCAGGATTTTGAGAATATTTTCGGAGCGGAGGTTTTAAAAAGGAAGGAAGAAATTTTAACCCGTATCGAAAACTCGATTATTTCTGAAAACCCTTATTCAATTCTTGAAATCGGTGAGAGGCAGCTTGCTGTCGGTACGCCGCAGAAGATTATTGATAATCAAATCCGTACAAAATACCAATTCTGGCTTGATGTTTCAAGCGATGAGTGGATAAAATCAGACACCGGCCCTTTGTATAACGCCTGGGTATTCCAGCGCGGATGGAGCAAGGATGAGTATACTATTGAAGATAATATTGAACTGGGCAGGGAAAAAACAGCCAGAATTTTGAGAAAATTAACCCTTGCCGCTGATGAGAAAATTTTTACATATTCCAGTCTTTTTGACGGAAACGGGGTGGAAAATTTTGGCGGAATTGAAGAATATATTGTAGTGGATAAGGAGATGCTGCAGCAGGTTCAGAATGATACAGGCAAAGTCCGCCCAATTGTTCCGCGTGATGACCAGAAGCCGGTACTCGAATATGAAAGCGGTCAGATGGCAATTTCTGCGGTTCCGGGGGCCGGCAAAACCACTATTCTTCTTGCGTTAATTCTCAAACTCCTTGATAAAGGTATAAATCCGGAAAATATTTTTGTTATGACTTACATGGAATCTGCCGCAAGAAATTTCCGCGAACGTATCAAGGCTGTGAGAGAAAATTTAAACCAGCTTCCGAATATCAGTACAATTCACGGGCTTGCATTAAGAATTCTGAAAGAGAACGGAAACTTTGAACGCCTCGGACTGTCTTCTGATTTTGAAATTTGCGATGATACACAGCGTTCAAGAATAGTCAGAGAAATCTCTACAAAAATGAAATTGAAGAAAAATGAAACAGATGAATTTGACAGGGCGGTTTCTGTTTTTAAAATAGGCGGCGGAGTATTCACTCCGGAAGCTTCTGCGGACGGAGTGTATTCAGATGCAAAAATTAAGAAGTTTAAAGAGTTTTTTGAAAGGTATCAGCAGATTTTGCGGGAAGCAAATTTGATTGACTATGACGATATGCTTATTTCATCTGTGAGGCTGCTTGAAGAAAATGAGGACATACGGAGGTATTATCAGGATTTGTGTGCTTATATTATTGAAGATGAAGCTCAAGATTCTTCTTCAATCCAGCAGCGGTTAATTAATATTTTGAGCGCAAAACACAAAAATCTTATCCGCTGCGGTGATATTAATCAGGCTATTACAACAACTTTTACTAACGCTGATGTCAAAGGTTTCAGAAAATTTATTTCAGAGAGTAAGAATGTAAGTATGAACTGTTCGCAGCGCTGCACAAAAGATGTGTGGATGCTTGCGAATAATCTTCTTCTCTCCTCTGAAATGAGAGAGGAAACAAAAGACGCGTTTTTTCATATCCTGATGAATCCTGTTGAGGGCAGGAATCCGGAGAGCGAAAATGCTGTGTCTGGTCATATTTTTGAAAAACCGCTTGAAGAACGCAACTTTGTTTTGCGAGAGATAAAAAATGCCTTCCGCAAAAATCCTAAAGCTACATGCGGAATACTTCTGAGAAATAATTTTCAGGTTGCACAGTGGACAGCGTTTATTAATGACAGCGGCTTAAAAAGTATTACGAGGAGTGAATGCCTTGAGCAGAAGTCAATTTTCAGGGCAATTTATGCTGTTTTAAGTATGATTTTGAAACCTTTTGACAATGAGGTGATTGCTGATAATTACGAAATTCTCGCAGAACTCGGATTTTATAAGCAGCGGCTCGGCGTTGAAATCAGAAAGTATGAAAATCCGTTTGTGCAGATTGACTGTGATAACTTACACAATCCGTATCTGGAACAGTTTTACTGGGATTTGAATTACTGGCTCTATTTCCCGCACCTTACGGTTGATGAACTTGCTATAAAAATCGGGCTGTATTATTTTACAGGTGAGATTGAAAAATCAAATATCTACCTTATTTCAACATTGATAAAAAGAATAAGTACAAATACAAAAGGTTTTGAGCAAATTGTCGAAAGGTTTGCAGAGCTTGCTAAAAAAAACAGTCTGAGCGGATTTAAATTTTTCTCGGAAGAAGATGAAAGCGACAGAGGTTTTCTGGAAGGTAAAGTCCAGATTATGACGCTTCACAAATCAAAAGGTGACGAGTTTGATTATGTTTTTCTGCCGGAGATGACAGAGAAAAATCTTACAATTGATTTTGATAAAATAAAACTTAAAACATCTGACTTTATGGAAAATGTAAAACGTCTGAATCCTTCTTACAAACCGAAATCAGAATACGAAATGAAGCAGGAGCTTGTTGCGGAAAACCTCAGGCTTTTGTATGTTGCAATTACCAGAGCAAAAAGGAAACTTTATTTTTCGGTATCCAAAAAGGCAAAATCTTTTGAAAAAGTTGTATCACAGGAGCCGTCTATGATTTTTGATATGATGGAGGTGAATTATGATTAGTTTTTCGCCGAATATGTTTAAGACTTTTGCGGACTGTCCTTACAGATATTACCTTAAATATGTAAAAAACCTTTCAATTCCTCAGCCTGCATCGTATTTTGAAAAGGGTAAAAAAATTCATGCGCTTGCAAACTATTACCTCCGCGGGGATGATATTTCAAAAATTATTAAAGGTTTGAGCGGGCAGGAACTCAAGGTGTGGAATAAGCTTTTAGATAACGAGTTTTTTCAGAAAACTTATGTAAAATCAGAGTATAACCTTTCCTGTAAAATTGGCGGATACTGGGTTGGAGGTCGGCTTGACGCTCTTATGCGGGAGGGAGAAGATTATTTTATACTTGACTATAAAACAGGGGCTATCCCGAAAAATCCTGAAACTGATTTTCAGACAATGGTTTACTTAATCTGTGCAGCGCGTAGGCTTAAAAAATATAATTCATTGAAATTTATCTACATAGATTTGAAAAATGATAAGAATTGCATAATCGAATTGACGCCGGAGCGTAAGGAGCTTTATGAAAACGCTCTTAAAAATGCCTGCGAATTTATTTCAAAAACTGAAGAATACCCGCAAAATTCGGAGAAATGCCGTTTTTGCGAGTATTCAAAGCTGTGTAATATTTAATTTGAAGTGCACACCGCAGGATTGTTAAGTAGTTTACCGAGTGTTGCGGAGAGGGGATCTGTGGTAGTTACAGACGCACTGCCTGATGAGTATGAATTTGTTCCCGAGCCTTTATAGCTGTCTGCTATTTCTTTAATTTGTTCATTGTTAAAGTTGCAGGTTGTATTACCGTACAATATAACCTGACATTTGCCGTCCTGTTTACCTACGATTTTATTTGTTAAAGTTATATTGCCGATAGATGCTTTGGTTGTTTCTGTGTAAGGCAGACATTTGTCAAGTTTTGACACAAATTTTGCCGAGAAAAGTTTATCGGATGTGTTTACGCCTGCAAAACTGATACCGGCAGTTGAATAATAGCCGAGGAGTATTGCTCCCACACCCAGCATACCAATTATTACATTAGTTGTTTTCATATTGCTCTCCTTTCTTAATCAGGTTAATAATAGTACATTTTTGAGAATTTATCAAGAATTATAATTATTTACTATATAATTTTTGTACTTTCTTTCTTAATTTTTCGGATTGCGAGCCGCTGCAGCTGATTTGAGTGTAACGTTCATCTGTAAATTCTACATCGCATGAAGTGTAGCCTTCAATACGGGTGTGTTTATATACAGGCTTGCATTTTCCGGCTTTATAAGCGTTCTCTTTTTCTTTAAATTCATTAAGACATTCATTGTAGCTGTCTTCCCCAAAGCTTTTGTGCCAGCTGCACTCATCTTCTGCAGATATGCCAGGCGTATAGTTCACATAAGTATCAAATCCGCGGCTGTTTGTAAAATTACAAGCATACGCTCCTGTAGGGGTTCCTTTAGGATGCTTTCCTTTCATCAGTTGTATTGAAAAAATAAAAAATCCTACACAGGCTAAAACGATTAGAATGTTTTTTAAACTCATTTTCCAGATACTCCTTTTTCTTTAAATAACAATATTATTAGTCCAAATAATAGCCTATTATATTAGTCATAATACCCACTCTATATTAGGTAGATTGTCACTGATACTGTATTGAAATAGGGATATAAAATACGAATTGAAAGACAGAAGAGGAATCTTTCGCAGGAAAAACTTGCCGAACTTTCAAATCTGAACAGAAATTTTATAGGACTTGTTGAGCGCGGTGAAACTAATATTACCGTTAAAAATCTGGAAAGTATAGCAAATGCTTTTGAGATGAGTATTCAGGATTTGTTTTTATTTACTATTTAGTTTTTGGCATTGTGAAGTTTGTGTTGGCGTTTGAGGTGCAGACTTTCGGGTTATTGATGTATTTGTTAAACACCATCATCTGTTTTTTGTAGGCGTTGTAAGAAAATCCTTCTTCTTTTATCCGTTTATTATATGTTGTAATTGCACGACTAATGGCCTCAGCCTGAGATGATGACAGCCGGCATGTATAATATTCCGCATTCATAACGCATTTACCTTTATCTATACCGGAGATACTGCTGGCGTTTTCAGAATATTCTGTACAGGTTAAGAGATTTTTGGCAAACTCATCTGAAAATTCTGCCGCTGATACATAAGAGCCGGCAGCAAGCAGTGTTAATAGAAAGCTAAGTAATTTTTTCATGTAAACTCCTTTTTGTTAATCAGTATATAAAAAGAGCCCTTGAAAAACAAGAGCCCTCTTTAATTTTTGTTCCACTCAGACAAACCGCTCATTACGCTAACGCTGTCATTCGCTAATGTCCTCGCAATTTCGAGTTCCACTCACTACGTTCGTTTCACTCTACACAAAATCCGCTACTTAACTTCAACTGTAGCGCCTGCAGCTTCAAGCTGTTTTTTGATAGCTTCAGCATCTTCTTTTTTGATGCCTTCTTTTACAGGTTTTGGTGCGCCGTCAACTAAGTCTTTAGCTTCTTTCAAACCAAGACCTGTGATAGCTCTTACTTCTTTCAATACAGCGATTTTGTTAGCGCCTGCAGAAGTTAAGATTACGCTTACTTCAGAAGCTTCTTCAGCTGCGGCTTCGCCTGCTGCTGCCGGAGCTGCTGCTGCAACTGCTACTGGAGCTGCTGCTGATACGCCGAATTTTTCTTCCATAGCTTTTACTAATTCAGCTGCTTCTAACAAAGTTAATTTTTCAATTGATTCTAAGATTGATTCTACGTTGCTCATTATTTTTTCTCCTTTAATTATTTTTTGTTTTTTGTACGTAATTTTTCGGTTGTTCCAGCCGTTTCCCGTCTTTTATACACTCTGACCGGCAGAACTATAACTAAGCTGCGGCTTTTTCTTTCTGATCTCTAACAGCTGCAACAGCGCGGGTAAGCGATGCCATAACTGCGTTAACAGCTCCGACAATACCTGATGCAGGTGAATTGATAGAACCGAGCATTTTGGCGTAAAGTTCTTCTTTGGATGGAAGATTTGCAAGTGCTTTTGTTTCTTCTACTGACAAAAGTTTGCCGTCAAGAACAGCACCTAAGATTTCGCCTTTTTTAGTATCTTTAATAAATTTAGATACAATTTTAGCAGGGCTAACTTGATCTTCAAACCCGAAGGCAACAGCCACAGGGCCTTTGCAAAGATCAGCAAGCGCTTCAAATTCAGTGCCTTTGATAGCAATTTTTGCTAAAGTATTTTTTGTTACGGTGTAGTCGCCGCCTTCTTTTTGAAGATTGCGTCTGAGGTTTGTAATTTCTTCTACCGAATATCCTTTATACTCTGTTACAACTGCTACCTGAGCTTTTTCAAATTTAGCTTTCATTGCATCTATTTTTTCAGATTTGAATGCTTTTGTTGACATTTTTGCTCCTTTTTATTTGTAACTTGTTTTATCGACCTTGTTTTGCCCGAACACTAAAAAATTTTGCTTATCCAGTATCCGGAACCGCAAAATTACACAGGCAAAATAGTATTATTATAATGACTGATGCAACCTCGATTAGCTGTTTTACCATTTAACCGTAAGGGGATGTATTTAGACTACTTCCGGAACAGAATTCCGACCCGTTCTGTCTATCTCCGGTCACCTTTAGTGAACACATCCGGTGCGCCTTCAGTGTGGACATCCGGTCTGCCCAGCCCCCGACGGACTAATTGTCTGCGGTTTACATTATTATGGTATCAAAAAATTTTTTTTTATCAAGTATTTTCTTAATTTTTCTTAACTAAAGCCCAGACATTTTCATCTTCTGTAATATCGTAAGTACCTTTTAAATAGGCTTCAAATTGTGGTTTTTGAACCAGTTCGTAACGATTGCAGAAGTTTCCGTAGCAGAGAATTTCATTTGGAATATTAAGTTTC
Organism: Candidatus Gastranaerophilales bacterium; assembly: GCA_944325705.1. GTDB lineage: Bacteria > Cyanobacteriota > Vampirovibrionia > Gastranaerophilales > Gastranaerophilaceae > Scatousia. Next base: position 16,505 of record CALVBB010000018.1, on the reverse strand, counting down.
AGAAGTGTTTTTATGTCTGCATAAACATCTTTTAACAACACTTTATCTGTGTAAACATCAATTGCAATGTTGGCGTTTATGAGAAGTTTTTTTGCTTTCAAATCTATTTTAAGTTTGTCTAGTGCCATAGTCAGTGTATTTAAAATATTATCAATTCTTTCAAACTTCTTGCATGTAATAATAAGCGTGCTGTTGTCTTTAGAAAAATTACAATCTTCAGCCGCTTTCATCAAATTGTAAAACAGAACAAGCGCAGCATCTTCCTGTTTTTTATCAACCTTCTGATCCATGTATTGTGCAAGATAGGCATCTTTGATAAGAGGTTTTAGAGATATTTTTACAAGAAGGACAATATTTTTATATTCAAGGATTGCCTTATGCGCTTCGGCTTTTAGCTGGAGGTTAAAGCGTTTTTCTTCTTCCTGTTTTGCAATTTTGATTTTTCTGTCAAGGGATTCCATTGAATATTTGATAAATATTTTAACCTGTGAAAGTATGTAAAGCAGGGTCAAAACCAGCATTATAAAAACGAATAAAGAACCGTCAAGACCTTCTTTACCTTTTTTCAATTCTTCGCCGAACTGGGTTTCCATCATTTTTTGAATGACGTTAATGAACGGATCCATAAAGCTAAAAATATGACTGCCTATTAAACTAAAGAACCAGTAAAGAGATACTATAAAAATCAGCAATATTGCTGTAAATTGTAGTATGACAGTCAAATGTTCGGTAAGTTTAAACAGTTTTTTAGTGTGTTCCAACCCTTTGGCCATTAAAATCCTCTTATAATGCTATATTATCTATTAATCGTACATTCTCAACTCTTGCTGCGATAAACACAAGTGTATCTTCATCTGCGGTAAGCTTTTCTTCAAGCGTATTTTTGTCTCTAAATTCCAGATATTCAAGAGCATGATTATTGTTCAAAAAGCCGTATGCGGTTTCTTTTAAAGCCTTTACGTCTTTTATTCCTTTATTATAACACATTTTTATATTAAATAAAATCCTGCTCAATGCAAGTGCATCCTCTTTCCCTGTTTCTGTTAAATATTTGTTTCTTGAACTGAGCGCTAATCCGCTTTCCTCGCGGACTATAGGACATGGAATTATTTCTACCGGAATGTTTAAATCGTTAACCATTTTTTTAAGAATTATTAACTGCTGCCTGTCCTTTTCACCAAAAAATGCAAAATCAGGCTGAACAATGTTAAATAATTTGTTAACAACTGTACAAACTCCGTCAAAGTGCCCGACGCGGGATTTGCCGCAGAGCTTGTTCACGTAGAAGTAAGGCGGGATTACATAAGTAAGAAAGTCGTTGGATAAAATATGACCCTGACCGTACATTTCCTCTGGTGACGGAGCAAAAACAATGTTTACACCGGCATCATTGCATAATTTTTCATCAGCATCGAGAGTTCTCGGATATTTGTCTAAATCTTCTCCTGGACAAAATTGTATTGGATTTACGAAAACCGATACAACTGTTCTGTCGCATTTTTCAACACTTTTTTTTATAAGGCTTAAGTGTCCGGCGTGAAGTGCCCCCATTGTAGGCACAAGCCCCACTGTAAGTCCCTGTTTCTTCCATTCTTTTATCTGCTCTCTTAATTCTTTAATTTTATAGATAATCATTTCTACACCTTCTTTTTGTTGTTAGTGAAGAGAATTCGTATTCTCTCCTTCATGTGCATTTAATCGTTTTACTTCATCTTCTCCGAGTTTGAAAACTTCTTCTTCTAACGGGAATTTGCCGCTTTTGACATCGTCGTTATACTGTTTTGCACACTTTAAGATTAAAGATTTCATATCACCGTATTTTCTTGCGAATTTCGGTTTGAAATCTGAAAATTTTCCGAATAGGTCATCACAGACTAAAACCTGCGCATCGCAGTATCTTCCGGCCCCGCATGAGATAGTCGGAACGTTTAATCTTCCGGTTATATATTGAGCGCTTTCTTCCGGAAGCATTTCCAGCACTATTGAAAATACGCCTGCCTGTTCAAGTTTTTTAGCCTGTTCCAGAAGTTCTAACGTTGTTTCGTAAGTTTTTCCCTGAATATTGTAGCCGCCTATTGCGTTCAAAAATTGCGGGGTAAAGCCAATATGCCCCATTACCGGAATCCCGACTTCTGTTATGTGTTTTATAACTTTTATAATATAATCGGAGGCCCCTTCTATTTTAACACCGTTTGCGCCGGCTTTTATCATTCTTCCGCAATTTTCTACTGCTTCGGCTTCTCTCTTGTGGTAACTCATAAACGGCATATCTGTAATTACCATCGCATGCTGAGTTCCTCTTGAAACTGCTCGGGTAAAGATTTCCATCTCCTCAACGCTGACAGCGTTGGTGTTTTCATATCCGAGTGCTGTCATTGCAAGGCTGTCGCCGATTAAAATTATATCAATACCGGCTTCATCTATATATTTTGCGGTTGAATAGTCATAAGCCGTAAGAACTGAAAATTTTTCTCCGTTATTTTTGTATTTCCGGATAGTGTTTACGCTAATTTTTTTTACCATTATTTAACGCCTTTTATTGCTGTTGCGACAGGTTCTTTATGCTGAAACAATGTGCTGCGTTCGTTCTTGTGTTCTTTTTTGTACCAGTAGTATAAAGCTCTGGCTACTCTGTTTGAACTGTGGCGTACAAGTCCTTCTTTATTATCTTCAATTAATTTTTTTGAAAATATTTTAATCCCGAGTTTTTTAATATTTTCAGTATCGATTTTTACAGGATAAGATCCTGCCATCTGGTATTTAATTGCAAGATTAGACGGGATAAAGTCATTTACCAGAACGGCATCAAGAATTTTTCTGCTGTTTGCATGTTTCATAAGAGCGTTAACATGGTCGGATACTGTGTAGTTATCTGTTTCACCAGGCTGTGTCATAATATTGCACACATATATCTTTTTCGCATTTGAGGCAGCAACTTCACGAGCAATTTCTTCAACAAGAAGGTTAGGTATAACGCTTGTGTAAAGACTCCCGGGCCCCATAATGATAAAATCGGCATCTTTTATTGCTGCGATAACATCTTCCAGCGCTTTGCAGTGTGACGGATCTGTGAATAATCTTTTGATTTTACCGTGTGCTTCCGGAATATTTGATTCCCCGCGTATAATCCGCCCATCTTCCATTTCAGCTACAAGCTTCATATCGTCAAGTGTTGCCGGCAATACACGGCCTCTGATTGATAAAACGTTAGAGGATTCTTTCACCGCGCGAACCATATCGCCTGTGATTGAGCACAGCGCAGTTAAAAACAGGTTGCCGAAGCTGTGTCCTTCAAGTCCTTCACCTGATTTGAATCTGTACTGGAAAAGCTTTGTGATTAAATCTTCATCATCAGCAAGTGCTGCAATACAGTTTCTGATGTCGCCAGGAGGGAGAATACCCATATCTTCTCGCAGTCTGCCCGAGCTTCCGCCGTCGTCGCCGACTGTTACAACTGCTGTAATATTGTTTGTAATATGTTTTATCCCCTTTAATAACATAGAAAGACCGGTTCCCCCGCCAATAGCAACAATTTTCGGCCCGCGGTTGAGTTTTCTTCTCCGGTAGAGTGCTTCTAAAATATTAGAATCTGCTCTGCTGTTATTGATGTCCATAATTGACAAATTAGTCTGCTTCCAGCCCTTAAAAAATATTGCAGCGCCAAACATAATAACCGCAAATGCAATCCATTCTGTTGAAATATTCATTGCAATTTTGCGGATAAATTCCATTGTATAAAATATAGGTTTAATATCGCAAAGGATTAAAAATCCCAGTCCCATCAAAATTGCGCCTAAAAATATTAAGAAAAACCATCTCTTAACCTGCAGCCCCGGTATTAACCATCCTGCATCCTTAGGTATTTTTACAGTATTTCTAAAATTTTTCATTATTTCCTCTTATAATCATCCCTATTCAACCCAGCCGGACAAGCAAGCATTTTTGTAATTGACCGGAACCGGAGTAATTATTTCTTTTGATTGTTTAATAAGTGCCTGTGCATTGGCAACTTTATTTGTAAAATGTATTGTGTCTGCGATTACGCAGGTCTTGCCGCCTGTAATATTATCTATCTGCGAGGTCGCAAGAAGTGTTTTCAGTCTGTTTATTGAAGCAAAAATGTTTTCGTTATCTCTGCGGCTAAAATCTATTGTGCCGTCAGGATTGTAATTCTTTTCAAGATGAACTTCATGCGCTACTGGAATGTTTACTTCTTCACCTACTCCTGCTGTAATTTCTCCGGACGCTCCGTAATAAACAAGCCACTCAGAACATTTTTTCACTGCTTTGGCAACCTTAAGTGCAAACTGAAAATCTTCTGCTGCCATTTTATACATAGCACCGTGCGGTCTGACATGTTCAATTTCCAGTTTAAAGGTTTTAGCAAAGGACATTAGCGCACCTACCTGATAAATTACAAGTGCTTCAATCTCGTCATCAGAAAGCTCCATTGGGCGGTAGCCAAATCCCTGAATGTCATCAAACCCGATATGAGCGCCGACAACTACATTTTGTTCTTTTGCTTTTAAAAGAGCATTTTTAATTGTCATAGGATCGCCTGCATGAAATCCGCAGGAAATGTTTACGGAACTTGCATAATCCAGAAGCGAAAATTCGGAATTGTTTTTGTATATTCCGAAACTCTGTGCAAGGTCTATATTAAAGTCAATATTTTTTATCTGTTTTCTTTCCAAAACTTCGTGCATAACTATCTTTCTTAATAAACTACCGTATTTAATAAAATAATTATACTCACAAAATAATTTATTACCACTATCTTTACATAAATTTAACCTGCAGGTGGAAGCTGTACTGACAGTTTAATATTATTTTACGGCATGTCAAAGCAAATTTCTAGCGGAAAGCTGCCGGTTACCATATACATATTAAAAGCCCCTGCAGTTGCAGAGGCTTTTAGAAAAAGTTTTCCGGAAAAACTATTTTGTCTGTAATTTATTTACAGCAATAGTTAATCTTGATTTTTTTCTGGCAGCTGTATTTTTGTGCAATATGCCTTTTCCTACAGCTTTATCGCATAGCTGGTAAGCTTTAGAAAGTGCTGTGTTTAAAGCTTCTTTATCTTCACCTTTAGCAAGTTCAAGCACTTTTTTTACAGCTGTTTTGATAGAAGTTTTGAAAGCTACATTTCTAACTCTGTTTTTCTCAGCTATGAGAACTCTTTTTTTAGCAGATTTAATATTTGCCATTGTTGTTTTCCTTTTCTAAGTCTTGCGGTGCTTAATGACGGCACCTTACTTGAGGATGTGAGTGATTTTATATTATATAAAAAAACTTTTATTTTCAATAGGTTTGTTAAAATTATTACATAAGGGAATATGCTAGTGCGCGAAAGGCACTAGCATATATTCTCCTTACCTCTCTTGTAAGGGAGGTGGCGCAAGCGCCGGAGGGTTTTCCTGTGAGCGTGCTGCGCAGCCGCGATAGCGAGCAAAAAAGGTTGAAGGTATCGCCTTCAACTGCTTCCATTTGATTCGCGGCGCGAAGCGACGCTGTAAACGATTGCGTTTTCTCTTTCTTTTGTTCATTTCTTTCTCTTTTAATTCGCAATAAAAGAGAAAGAAATGAACATACAAAAATAAAAGTAATAAAAGGAATATAATAGTACCATTTGCGCACTAGCATATTCCTTTATGTAATAAGAATATACATTTTATATTTTAACTTTTGTAACATTATTCACAAGAATTAGTTCTGAAGGATTATATTTTTAACCCGGTTGTGCTATATATTAAAATAACGGAATTGGATTATAGTTATATAATAATTCAAGTTAAGAGAGATATGGAGGCGCAAATGTCAGTAGGACAATTCGTATTTATGTTACACAGCCATCTTCCTTACTATAGAATGGCAGGCATGTGGCCTTTCGGGGAAGAAAACCTTTATGAATGTATGGCGGAAACTTATGTTCCTTTGTTGAACGCTATTTCCGAACTGTATGAAGAAGGGATTAAAGCCAAGTTGACTGTCGGAATTACTCCGATTTTGGCTGAACAGCTTAATGATGAACACCTCAAGCATGGGTTTGTTAAATATTTGGATTCAAGGATTGCTCAGGTTACAAAAGACCTTGAACGCTATCCTGATCCTAAAGTTGCTCATTCCCAGCACTTAAAATATCTGGCAAAATATTATTTTGACTGGTTTAATCATATTAAAGATTCTTTTGTAAACAAATACGGAATGGACTTAATCGGTGAGTTTAAAAAGTATCAGGATTTAGGCTGTATTGAAATTACAACCTCCGGTGCTACTCACGGGTTCTCACCTCTGCTTGCAACTGACAGCAACCTGAACGCACAGTTTAAAGTAGGCTCAGACACTACCAAACGACTTTTCGGAAGAAAAGCTAAAGGCTGCTGGCTTCCGGAATGTGCTTACAGACAAGGTTATGAATACGTTGGCAAAGACGGTAAAAAACACTGGAGGCCGGCTATTGAAGTTACTCTTCAAAACAACGACATTGAATACTTCTTTACAGAGTCTCACGTAATTGAAGGCGGAAATTCAATCGGTAATCGCCGTGTAATCGGAGTTTACGGTAATATTGAGTATATTCCGCTTCCGGAACGTCCTGCAACCGGTTATGATACCTATTCTGCTTACTGGCTTCCGGATGCTCAGGTTGCTGTTATGGGCAGAAATGACAGAGCCGGCTATCAGGTTTGGTCTGCTGCTGACGGCTACCCTGGCGACGGCTGTTTCCGTGAATTCCACAAAAAAGACGACAAATCTGGCATGCACTACTGGAGAATTACTTCTCCAACAACTGATTTAGGTGATAAAATGCTCTATGATCCGGTGCTTGCTTTGAATAAAATTAACGAAAACTCAGACCACTATACAACATTAATCTACCATCTGTTGAATGATTACAAAAAATCTCACAACGGTAAAGAAGGGCTGGTAATGGTGTCATTTGATACAGAGCTTTTCGGACACTGGTGGTTTGAAGGCGTTGAATTCATTAAGCAGGTTATCAGAAAGTTCAACACATACCTTCCGGAAGTTGAAAGAATGACTGCAGGTGAATACCTCCATGCTCATCCGCCGACAGAAGCAATTCAAATTCCTGAAAGCTCTTGGGGGCAGGGTGGACACTTCTATGTATGGAACAATCATTTAACTGAATGGATGTGGCCGATTATCCACGCTTGTGAAAAACGTATCAACAGAATTGCCGATAAATATCCGGAAATCCCTGAGGATAAGCTTTTACACAGAGCACTTAATCAGATGGCAAGAGAAAATTTGTTATTACAAAGTTCTGACTGGCCGTTCCTGATTACAACATGGCAGGCAAAAGACTATGCTACAGACAGATTCAGAGAACATGTTGACAGATTTGAAAAAATTTGCGACATGATTGAAAGCGGTAACATTGATGATGCTGAATTAAAGAAAATCGAAAGCATTGACAACTGTTTCCCTGTAATTGACTACAGAGTATATCAGTCAATTGAAGAAGGTGTAATTCCGCAGCAGTCAGCAAAACTTGCTCCGCTTTATAATTAAAGTGACGGTTTGTTTAAAAATATAAAAAGGTTCGATTTAATTCGAACCTTTTTTATTTCTATTTGTTATTTTTAAACATTAATTTCGGGAATTCTTTCTTAAGTTTTTCAATTGTTTCAAGATCAGGTTCGTAAGTGTTTTCGGGTTTCAGTATAAGCTGATCATCAGGTTTCATCCCGAGTATCCGGTATTTTTTTCTGGCCTGTTTAACTTTTCCGGAAAACCCTCCGAGCCACAGATCTAAAATTCTAATATCTTCAGCCGGTCTAAAATAGGTACCGTTTCTTTTGGTCAGAGGGTTGTTTTTGGTTTTAGGAACTTTGAATGCAATAAGCGTCTGGTCTAAGTTCCGAAGAGTTCCGTCAGGTGCTTTTGCATGAAGCGTATATATATCGCAGTTTTTAATCCCGTTCATTTTAAGAATAGTTTTCCCGATTTCTGCAAATTCAGCACAGTTTCCGACTTTGAAAGCCTTAACACATCCGATTAGCCCTCTGAAAACTTCCGGAAGGCCGCCGTCCTCATATAAAGTTTTATTGAAATGCCGGACAAATTTTAATCTGTCGCTCAATTCCTTTATTTCCGGTGCCAGTTCCTGCTGTTTTTCAGGCGGAAGCAATTCATATCTGGCCGGGCTTTTGACATCTTTAAATTCCGAAAAGAAAATTCTTTTGACCTGTTTAATATCCTTTAACAGCGGTGATTTTCCTGTAAACGAAAAGTTGTTATTCTGTACATTATTAATCATATATTTAATCTCCTTAATCTATGCAAATGTCATAAATCCTGATTTTTGAAGAAACTGTGGAAATTTTTCTCTTATATAGTCAACTGTTTTGCTGCTGATTTCTGGATTGTGGTCAGATGCAAAAACTAGTTTTTCAAATTTATCATTAAGTCCGAGTTGCTGGGCAAATTCCGAATTGTACCTGACGATAGCATTGCTTCCGTAATCAGCAAACCCGAGCCATGGATCAATTACAATAATTTTTTGTAAATCCTGATTTTTGTAAGCAATAAAATTTTTGGCCGGGGGATTAACTATTAACACGGCATGGTCAAGATTTTTTAAGTGGCCTGTCATTATTTTTGCTTTGACGGCCTTAATCCCGTTTGCAGCAAGAATAAGTTCGGCAAGTTTTGTATAATCAGCACAATTAATGTTTTTGTATTTTTTCATATTTTCAACAAAGCGTTTGTAAAAATCGAGAGGTTCTGAGGTTTTGTATAGTTTCCAGGCATCGTCGCGTATGGCTCTGTTTTCGTACTGCTTACGTTTATAGAAGCGGATAAACCTATCCTGACTCTGTGCAAGTGGAAACGTTTCAACTTTGGTTCCCGAAATAGCCGGAAATTCTTTAGATATAATCCTGCAAATTTTATCAGCATCTCTGATTATTTTGTTTGAGCCGAATGCGGGCTGATATGATACACTACTTACTTCCATAATTCTGGTAAAACAAGTGAATATGAAAAATTGCCTGAAAAGAAAAATTTTTATAATAAAGCTCTTGCAAAAAAAAATTCAGCAATATATAATAATAAATGTCGAAAGGCAATGAAAATAAAATAAGGGAGCGTAGCTCAGTTTGGTTAGAGCGCATGCCTGTCACGCATGAGGTCGCGAGTTCGAGCCTCGTCGTTCCCGCCATTTACAAATTGACCCTTTTGAGGGTCTTTTTTATTAGTAAAATCAATACTTTCAGGCGGTTCGAGAGTGTCAAATTCCTTATCTTCTTCTTTTATTAAATCTGATAGTGTATAGAACACTGGAAACAGCTCTATGTCTAGGTTTTTGTCATGATATGTAATGTTCGAGATAACAGTTGACGTGATAAAACGTTTTTCTTCCGCCGTTCCATTCAAGTACATCTCATGAGCGTTTTTACAGAATTTTAGTAACATTTCGCACATGTTATAAAATTCTTCATCCGCCTTGTTTATTCTTGCTCGCTGGTTTTCCAAGTCGGATATTTCTTCATGCCATTTCTTGCTGTTTTTCTGCCAGAATTCCTCACTAACTTTTCCATCACATTTATCCTCGTATGCTTGTTGTATACGGTTATTTAATATGCGTATTCTCTTATTTATTTCAGATGTAGTATGTTCCTGATACTCATTCTTAGCATTATGAACTTCTTTAATACTCCTCAAAACGTCATCTAATATAGATTTCGTGATTTTAAAGCTCTTCAAAATATTTACAATAGCTGTATCAACAGTATTCTGATTTACGTAGGATTTTGCCTTACAGCCCTTTTTATGATAGTCATTACAGTGATAATATACATACCTTCCTTTTTTTAGTTCTGGGGATAGTACGCCACCGCATATTGGACAGCGCATTAACCCTTGATACTGGAATTGTTCATCATGTGTTTTAGCTTTACTTTGACCATTCAAACGCTCTTGAATGATATTAAATGTGTGTTCATCAATAATTGCTTCATGCTGTGCGTTTTCGCAAATATAGCCACTGTACTCAAATTTGCCAATGTAGAAAATATTTTTGAACATTCTCTCAAAAGTCTTAACAGAAACTTTACAGCCCTTTTTGCTTCGTAATCCTTCTTCATACATTAAGTTGCAGATTTCCAACTCTGAATATGAGCCGGTAGCATACAATTCAAACGCACGCTTAATGTATGGCGCGCGGTCTTTATCAACTATAATAATTCTTTTCCCGTTTCCATTATCGGCATTAAGATACCCCAAAGGTGCAGTGGATGGATATATACCCTCCTTAGCCTTTTGTGTCTGTCCTTTGCGTACCTCTTCTGAAAGATTATCAGCATAATCTTTTGCAAGAAGAACTTTAAGACCGTGTGTCAATTTCTGACTACGTGTCGCATTCTCAGAAATTATTTCGCCTTCTTTAACAAAATGGATTGCAACATGCTTATAATCATCTAGTGTTACATAATCCTTGAAGTTACGTTGTAGTCGGTCGGTTTTTTCAACGAGCAAATTTTGAACGGTTGGGTTTTTATCAAAAAATTTCAACATTGCATTGAACTGTTTTCGACCGGCTTTTCTTGCGGTTTCTGCTTCCCTAAAAATTTCTACAACTTCTAAGTTGTTCTTTTTTGCATATTCTTGCAAAAGTTCAATTTGCGCGGGAATAGAATATCCACCCTTTTCTTGCTCTCTGCTAGATACGCGGGCATATATGACAGCTTTATTACCATAATCACGTTTTTTTGCCATTAAACACACTCCCATAAAGGAGTATAGCTAAAAAATGGAGATAATACAATCTACTCTACTTCTTAAAGCCCATTTTTAACAGTTTATAAAGATATTTGGCTAATTGTTTTTTATCATCTTCAATGCTTAATCTCTGCTGTGGTTTTACTAAATTGACAGTCACCCCATTAACCTCAAAAGACGATACAATTTGCTTCATGCGCCAAGCCTGTTCCGATAGACAACAAAACATAACCCACTTGGGTTGGTTGTTTCTATCATTGAACAGGTTAAACCTTAGTTATATCAGGGATGGCGTCACTTGCCTTTAACCATTGACCGCCTTTTATTCTTAATTTAATAAGCGTTATTAGCGGTGTGTGTTCACTAATCTACTAAGCAATTATATCATAAATCTCAATTTTTCTCAACTAAATAAGAGTTACATTAGGTCTATCATGTTGTTAATTCTTATGAGTTTATCTAAGTCGCAGTTGCACAATTTATTATTAATTAGTTCCCGTATTTTGTCGAGGTTCTCTTGTGGTTCTGGTAACAGTAATTCAACTGGTTCAATATTAAATACTTCACAGATTTTATCAATAGTTTCAGCAGTAGGTAAATAGCGGTTATGCTCAATATTTCTATAACCTTGAACACTCATATTAATTTTTTCTGCGAACTGTTCCTGCGTTAATTTGCTTTTTGTTCGTAGTCGTTTTATGCCATTAGTTATTAGTTCTTGATAACCCATGACTATAATTTTTACTTATCTAATGGTAGATTAAAACTAATTATATAGACATATTTATGCTATACTTAATTATTATGAATAACGGTAAATCATGCTTCTTTATCGGTAACAGGCATACTCCCAGTGATATTAGAGACCAACTAGCGGAAGTCGTTGAAAAGCATATAACAGAATATGGTGTTACGACCTTTACAGTTGGTCATTACGGCGGTTTTGACAGTATGGTAAAAGAAGTCTTAAGGGGATTAAAAAAACGCCATACTAATATTGAACTGTACCTACTCGCACCTTACGCCCTGACGCAAAAAACAGAGGTGCCAATGGATTTTAATGGGTCTTATTTTCCGGAAGGGTTAGAAAAAGTTCCATTGCGATATGCTATCGTACAAGCCAATAAATATATGGTTCAAAATAGTGATTATCTTATATCATACTGTCATCATATTGGTAATACGCGTAATATCGTTGAGTACGCCCAGAGGCGTGAGAAAAAAGGATTAATTAAGGTTACTTTGTTATAACCCAGTAATATCAATAGTTTCGACCCCATTGAAAATTTCGGGTAAACTCTGCCCTCTGTATGAGGTTTAGCACATGTATGCCGGTGCAATGTTCTAACCTCTCTATCCCCATATTTACGGTAGTTTTTATTTGCCGATTATGCAAATACTCAATTTTCACAAACTTTTTGACCACAATTCTTTTTCTAATGAATTATGGACACGCTAGGACGCGAATTAAGGCGGGTGAAATTAAAAATAGGTATAAATGTATACCCGATTTCGTGTAATGAATTTAATGTTTAAATGAGAAAAGTTATTTTTCATACTTATTTTTATCTCTGTTTATATTCTTCCATGTAGGTAGTTATCAAGTGATAACACATAACAAGAGAGGACATTAAGATGTCAGAAAAACTTTCACGAACTTTTACCCTCACAAAGAGAGTATGGGAGTTCCTGAACACATTGAAATGTCAGGAACAAAAGAACATCAGCGCATATGTTAACGCGTTAATTATGAAAGACATTGAGAAAAGAGAGGAGAACACAAACAATGTATAACAATAGGTATGCGGGCATAGTTCCGCCACAAACGGACTTAAGACAGTTTACAATTAATCAGGTTAAAGATGATATTATCAGCTACTTGAATAAAGGTAGAGTTCAGCACGCGCATAAGCTGTATTTGGTACGTCTTGTAAGGCACTTAAATACAAATAGCGCGTATCCGAAATATCGCGAAAACATAATCCGCTCAATGTGCGCCAATTTAAAGGGTGAAGTTATAAGATTAGACCGACTAGGGCGCTTATCGCTGGGAATACAGGCTGGCATGTTAGTTGAAATCATACAGGATATTGAAGATGTGTTATTGGATTGCATGCCGGAGTTACTCTCTGATTATGACTTCATTCATGAGGAGGATTTATAACAATGGTGGAAAACACAGAGATGTTGCAGGCGCAGGGCTGGCGCGCACGTGCTAAGGCTTATATTAAGATGAAAATTATCAACAGCAAAGACCGCATAAATGCGCTAAAAGCCGTTGACGGCGTTAAAATGCCTTTGTATCTTGCGCGGGGCGGGGTTTCACAAGAAGTCTTGAAAGAAATTTTCGTGAAAAAGGTCGTTTCAGCGGTAGCGCACGCATTAAATACAGAAAAGTACAGTACTATAATAATGGGGATTAAGTTATGAATGAAGACAGAATTATTGAAAACGGTATGACAGCAGGAGAAATCATGAATGCTTCGCGCGAAGAACTTATTGAAAAATTCGGGAAATCCAGAGTAGATATTGTATGTGTACGCGCGTTAAATTCGCTATTGGGGTATGAAGATTACTCGGCTTAAAATCTGTTTGTCATAAGGAATAGGGGCTTTTAAAAGCCCCTTTTTTATGTAAAAAATTTTGCAGTAAAAAAAGTGCAAGAAGCCCCCGCTACGGTTCACTTTCACCGCGCTTCGCGCGCGCTTACCGTGACAAGCCCGCTACGCCGAAATTGTGTCGTGTCGTTCGTTCCGCCGTTCGGGGCTACACTTCACTCCACTATCGGCGGGCTTTCCCTGTAATCTCGCCTTCGGCTCGTTTACAGCGCCCTCCGCGTTTTACAATATAAACTTTGTCAGGGGTGTTCAGATATTAAAAACTTCCAGCAATTAACGAAAGTTTATTTCTAAACGGTATCAGACCGGCATGAGGTAAAAAGGATATTGAATAGAATTATTTTTTGAAGTAGGGTGCTTAAAAACTGTTATAGCGTATAAAAGCACAACGCTCTTATCGCTATACTATTTCAGAATTTCGCGCTTATTTGTCGTAAGTCCTAATTCTTTGGCTAACTTGTAGTAGGTAGCTTTTTTCATTGCAAAATGCCTCATGACTGATGTATGCGTACATTCGCCTTTTGCTGCTTTAATAAACATTTCTTTAAAGTGTTCAGGGATTTCAATCTTAGGACGTCCTAATTTTACCCCTCTCGATTTCCGTTCATCTAACGCTCTTTTCGTGCGTGTGCTAACATTTCGTTTCTCTAATTCGCTGAATAATGAAAGCATTACTAATACAAGAGATTTCATGGACATCTGCATAATATCGTCTTTATTTGTGTTAGCGGTGCAAAGTATCTGTTCTCTTTCATTCAACGTTATAAATTCAGCTTTCTTATCCTCTACTATTGTTCTATAAATTTTTTCTAATCCGCTAACAGAACGATATAGGCGGAACACTTCCACAACAACAACGGTATCACCTGTGCGGAGGTTCTCCAATAAAACAGGGAGTTGAGAACGCTTTTCAATAGGCGTATCACCCTTGCACTCGTCCTTGTAGTAGGCTGAAATCTTGATATTATTCTTTTCCGCCCATTGCTCGATTGCATGAGTCTGGTTTTCAATCGTCATAGTGCCGTCATTTTTGGACACTCTGCAATATGCGTAAACTCTGTTCTCTGCCATAATCATAACTCCATCTGTACAGTGCTGTAAATATTGCGTAAATCCATTTCTAGGTATTCTCCAATCGAAAGTACACTGTTGAATACTTCTCTATAGTCACTGTCAACACCTTCAATTTTCCATACCATGTAATTAAGTGCGTGCATTAACCCTATGCAACTAAGCAATTTATCTGATGTATCCTGTAAATTTATCATGTTAAATCTCCTAATCGTAGGAGGCTAAAGCCTCCTACGCAATACTAAATCTTCTGCTGGGAACTTGCTTAAGGAACATATTATAAATGTCTGCAAAATCAGCTTTAAATCTTTTTGTATCAAACTTATTAGAAAGTATAGACGTAAATCTTATAATAGCTGTACCTAAGTCAATAACTTCAACTTCTCTGTTTTCCATTTCCTGCTTAATCTGTGCTTCACGTGCTGTTATTTCAGCTTTGATAGCTTCTGCCTGACTGTAAAGGTCTTGTAATTCGGCTACTGTGGTTCTTAATTCGTTGTTGTTCATAATCTTATCTCCTATTTGTTATTTCCATACTTTTATTATTGCATAACGTCTATAAAATGTCAAGTATTTAATAGACGTATATTAAATAGTATTAAGCTATTAAATAGACGTAAATTGCTTAAGAAATTTTACGTCTGTTATACGAACGTTTTATAGACGTGGTTAAGCGATTTTTCGTTCTTTTAAAAATTTCAGCATGAATATCACCTTTTGCGAGTGTTGTTCAGATAACTGAACTTTGAGCCGGTCTAAAAATCGTTCGATATTAGCGACATAGTTCCCGCCATTTAAATTAAGAGCCTTTTTAGGGGCTCTTTTTTGTTGCTCTGATTGTGTTTCAGGGAGTTCGAACCTTGCTTTTTCGGAAACTTTTGCATTATTCATATCAATAATGTCATAGAAAACCGGATACAGCGTTATATCTATATCTTTGCCAGTTGCAATAAAGTTCGAACCTATTATTTCACAGATTGTACGCTTTTCCGATGGGGTAGCGTTAAGAAATAAACTATGGGCATTTTTGCAGAATTTTAAAATGAGTTCGGATTGTTTGTAGTATTCATCATCTGCTTTATCAATTCTAGCCTGTTCTATTCTTAACTGTTCTTTTTCAGCTCTCCATTGCTTGTAATTATTATTCCACAACTCCTCTTCCATTGGGTTGTTATTCTTCAACATGCGTTGATAACCTGCTTGTATTAATCTGTCGATTTCATTAATACGTTTAGCAATGTTTTTCTGTGCATTGTCGCTGTAATTATTCTTTAAATCATGAGTTTCTTTTAACGTATCTTTTATCTCATCTATAAAAGTTTGTGGTATATTTTCAAGCCCTTTAAGTATTTCAGCCATTATCTTATCAATTTTATCCTGACTGATATAAGATTCTTTCTTGCAGGTTTTAATCTTCCCCTTACCTGTACAGTGGTAATATATGTATTCTTTACCGCTTGGTTTAACTTTTCTCTCTGCTGTGTAACTGCAACCGCACACTCCGCATTTAAATAATCCTATATAAGGGAACTCAATATCATGTTGTCTTGTTGTGTCGTTTGCATTATTTAACTTGTCCTGTGCGAGCTGAAATAGCTCTCTGCTTATTAATGGCGTATGTCTGCCATCCGGATAATATTTTCCTTGGTACATGTAATCACCGACATACATCACATTTCTAAATATGCGCTGAATAGTTGAAACAGCATATTTATTGCCGTCACGATTTCTCAATCCTTCATTATAAAGAATATCATTGATGGCAGAAGCTGAAAGATTATCATAGACAAATAGTTCAAATGCTCTTATTGCGTATGGCGCACGCTCTGTATCAATAATAATTGCGTGTTTATGTGTACCATCATCACCATATGTATAACCAAGTGGAGGATATAGCGCATATCCTTGTTCTATGCGTTCATTAAGTCCTTTTTCCGCTTCTTCACGTAAGTTATCAATATACTGTTTTGCCATAAGGACTTTTATGCCGATAACAAACTTAATGCTTGAGCGAGAGTCTTCGGAGAGAATCTCATTTTCTTTGACAAAATGAACCGCTAAACCCTTTAT
>CALVBB010000017.1 GCA_944325705.1 Candidatus Gastranaerophilales bacterium | reverse complement strand
CTACTTTAATTATATCAAATCTTCCGCTTCTTTTCAACATGTAAACAACTTTTTGAGGCGATTGCGGAAACAGCGCGGAAGCGTGTTCGAGAAATCATTTATTGCTTTTCCTATTTATTTTAATCCTGCCTTTTTTATTATAAGCTATTTTTTATTAAACTTCAAGCTTTTGCTTTGCAGGTTTAAACGAATTCCGTTTTTTCTCCTCAAGCCGCTTCTGGCTGTAGCCGTAAGTTGTATATATCAAAACACCCATGGCTAACCAAAGCGGGAAATACAGTGATGATGTTTTCAAAAATTTCATAGAATAAACCATAAGCCCGCCGCAGGTTAAAATTCCAAGAACAGGAAATACCGGGCAGAAAGGAACCTTAAACGGTCTTTCTCTTTCCGGTTCTGTTTTTCTCAAAATTAATACTGCAATACAGATTATTATAAAAGATGTAAAAGTTCCGAAATTACAGAGTTCGGCCGAGATATTCAAATCCATAAACAGCGAACAAACAATTACCACAATACCCGAAATCCATGTGAGAACATGCGGGGTTCTGAATTTTTTATGTATAAGTCTTAAGGATTTTGGCAAAAATCTGTCGCGGCTCATTGCGTATAAAATTCGGGTTGTTCCGAGTTGATAAATTAAAAGAACAGACGTTAACGCACAAAGTGCACCTATTGAAATAAGCCCTGCAAACCAATCCATCCCTATTGCCCTCATTGCATGTGCAATAGGAGCCTGAATATCAATGTGTCCGAGTGGAACATTACCTGTCAAAACAAGCGCAACACAGACATAAAGAATTGTACAGATTATTAACGTTCCGAGAATTGCAATCGGCAAATCTCTCTGCGGGTTCTCTGTTTCCTCAGCCGTTGTTGAGATTGCGTCAAATCCTATGTATGCAAAAAATATGAGGAACGCTCCCATAAATATTCCTTCAAATCCATTCGGGGCAAATGGCGTCCAGTTTTCCGGCTTTACGTAAAACGCTCCGACACAGATAAAAGATAAAATCATAAACATATTAACACCAACCATAATACTTGCAACCCTGGTGGATTCTTTTACACCTTTAATCAATAACAGTGTAAGCGCAAGCACTATAAAAATAGCCGGAAGATTTACCGCTACCGGTATTTTATCAAACAAATACGGCATCTGGGTATGAGGATCCAGTCCAAATTTATCACAATATGAAAACATGAACCTGTAATCGTTCCTGAGCCACATCGGAAAATTCACCACAAACGCAGGGAGAATATGCTTAAAACCTTTCAAAAACTGGACAAAATACCCTGTCCATGCACAGGCAACCGTAATATTCCCGATAGCATATTCCAGCATCAAAATCCAGCCTACCATCCATGCCATAAATTCGCCCATTGTTGCATAAGTATAGGTGTATGCACTTCCCGCAACAGGAATCATTGCGGCAATTTCACTGTAACACAGAGCAGAAAAAACACATGCTACTGCCGCAAGAACCATTGAAATAATAATGGCAGGCCCCGCACCTGCGCCTTCAGGCCCTCCTTGAATAGCAGTTCCTATTATGGTGAAAATGCCGGTACCAACAACTGCGCCTATACCGATTACGATAAGGTCAAATACATTTAATGTCTTTTTTAATTCTGATTTTTTACTGGTTGCTATAAGTTCATCGGGGCTTCTTTTCTTTAGGCAGTTTCCTGCAATCGTTTTAATATCCATCTATTTTAATAATTCCTGTCTTCTTTGTTCTACTTTTTCATTGTGAAGCAAGTTTTCGTTAAGTCTGTTTTTAACAAAACCGTAAAGTAAATAAATCATAGCACCCACACCGAGCCATACCGGGAAAAGCAATGCAGAGCTAGAAGGCTGCATGGATTTATAAATCATCAATCCGCCGCAGGTAATTATACCGAGTGATGGTACGAGCGGCGAAAATGGAACTTTAAACGGTCTTGGTCTTTCTGGATCAATCTTTCTCAATATCAAAACAGCAACACAAACTATTATAAATGAAGTAAATGTTCCGTAATTACATAATTCTGCCGCAACATCCAGATTTAAAGTCAAAATTCCTACAACAGCAAGCCATCCGACTGTCCATGTCAAAAGTGCCGGAGTTTTAAATTTTGGATGAAGTTTCTGAAATCTTTGAGAAATAAAGTGATCTCTGCTCATTGCGTATAAAATACGGGTAGCCGCCATTTCAAGCACTAACAAAACTGAAGTAAGCCCCGCAAGCGAACCTACAGAGATTAATCCCGCAGCCCAGTTTTGATGAGCAAGCGTCATGCAGTATGCCATAGGAGCTTTCAAAAATGCTGCCGGAACCGCTCCTGAAGTATCCTGCATGCCAGTTAATACAAGAGCAACAAGCACATATACTATAGTTGTGATTATAAGAGAACCGATAATGCCTACCGGTAAATCTTTCTGCGGATTTTTGCATTCTTCTGCAGCAGTTGCAAGGGCATCAAACCCGATATATGCAAAAAATATCAAAAAAGCCCCCGCGAAAATCCCTGCAGCACCGTTTGGAGCAAAAGGAACCCAGTTATCAGGCTTTACAAAAAATGCACCGGCAAGCACAAATAATGCAATAACTGCAAGTTTGACAAAAACCATTATACCGGCCATTTTTGTGGAATCTTTAGTACCTTTTACAAGAATTGCGGTAATCAAAAGCACAATTAAAATAGCAGGCAGATTTATACAAATAGGTACGCCAAAAAGCCTTGGAACAAACATATCAGGATTTTCGGCAAGAAGTTTCGATGCCGAAAAAATATCATTCACAAGCCATACCGGCGGATGAGCGACACATGCCGGCAGAAACTTTTCAAAACCACTTAAAAGCTGAACCAAATGATTAGACCATGCGCAAGCAACCGCAATAAACCCGATAGCGTATTCAAGCATCAACACCCAGCCTACCATCCATGCAGCGAATTCGCCGAGAGTTGCAAACGTATAGGTGTAAGCCCCACCTGCAACAGGAATCATTGTTGCAAATTCACTGTAGCATAGAGCAGAAAAAATACAGGCAACAGCTGCTATTACCATTGAAACCATAAGTGCCGGCCCCGCTCCGAGAGCAGAACCGTCCGCACTACCTGCCGCCGCAATCCCGACAACAGCAAATATGCCGGAACCTATAATCGCGCCAACACCAAGAATAATCAAATCCCAGACACCCAGCGTCTTTTCCAAACCCTCAGCTTTTGCTTCTTTCAGCATTTCATCCGGATTTTTAATGCGGGTAATCGTTTTCAAAAAATTGCGGCTTAATGTCGCACGATGATATTTTTCTGCCATTTAGTATCCTTACTTATTTTCTTCTTTACAGAGGGGGAACCCGAGTTCTTCTCTCTGTGCTACATATAATTTTGCAACTGCTGACGCCATTGTTCTTACACGGTTTATAAAATTAATTCTCTCATCTTTACTTATAACTCCTCTTGCATCGAGAAGATTAAACGTATGAGAACACTTTAAAACATAATCATAAGCCGGAAGAACAAGCTTTGCACTAACACAATTATCAACCTCTTTCTGATAAAGGTCAAACATGGTAAACAAAGCTTTTGCATCGCTTACTTCAAAATTATATTTTGACTGTTCGATTTCATTTTGCAAATAAATGTCGCCGTATTTTAAAGTATCGTTCCACATAATATCAAACACGGATTCTTTATTCTGTAGATACATAGCAATACGTTCAAGACCGTAAGTAAGTTCAAGTGCAACCGGCTTAACCTCAAGCCCTCCAACCTGCTGGAAATATGTAAACTGTGTAATTTCCATGCCATCAAGCCAGACTTCCCAACCTACACCTGCTGCACCTAGAGTAGGAGATTCCCAGTTATCCTCAACAAATCTTACGTCATGTTCTTTCAAATCAATCCCCATAGCCTCAAGACTTTTGAGATAAAGTTCCTGAGCATTATCGGGAGACGGTTTTAATATAACCTGAAACTGAAAATAATGCCCGAGTCTGTTAGGATTTTCACCATAACGAGCATCTGTCGGACGTCTGCAAGGTTCAATCATAGCAGTATTCCACGGTTCAGGCCCCAGTGAACGTAAAAACGTTGCAGGGTTCATTGTTGATGCACCTTTTTCTATATCATAAGGCTGCTGGATTATACATCCGTAATCCGACCAGAATTTTTGTAAATTAAAAACTAATTCTTGAAAATTTAAAGCCATAACACACATTCCAATATCGTACTGTTTACACTCGTTCGTTTATGGTACGACCAACATAGCAAAATTGCAAATCTATGTTTAAAAATATTAAGAAAAGAATTAAGTCTATAAAATAAGTTTATCCTTTTCTATATGGGGCTTATGCTGCCCCCTCCCCGCTCCCCCGCACCGGATATAACAGAGATTCTGAAACTAGTTCAGAATGACGTGGCAGACAGAAGTTTCTACAACCATTCAGTCTCACTATCGCACTAGGTGAACGTTCAGCAACTTGCCTGCCGGCAGTTTTCACTACTTCTATTTAATATTTAACGTACCTATTTTTTCTTATGTTATAATCAATAACAAAAAAGGAGTATATGAATGGCATTAAAAATATTAATATTTTCAGGAAAACAATATTCCGGCAAAGACACAGTTGCAAAGATGATGTTAAAAAAGATGAAAGATTTTCACAGATGCGCAATCGGGGATTCCATAAAACTTGAATACGGCAGGCAGAAAAATCTTACTTATGAAGAAATTGAAAAAAACAAAGCTTTATACAGAAAAGACCTGATTACTCTGGGTAACTGGGGGCGGGCACAGGATCCTGATTACTGGCTTAAAAAAGTTATAAATGAACCGGGAAACATTATGGTAACTGATGTGAGAGTTCAGCATGAATATGACGTATTTAAAGAGGCAGGCGCAAAAACAATCAGAGTGGAAGCATCCAGAGAAACACGAGCTAAAAGAGGTGAACTTATCGGAGAAAATGATGTAACAGAAACCGGACTTGACCATATTAAGGATTGGGATTACGTCATAGACAACAACTCTGACTATGAACACCTTGAAAAACAGGTAGATAAAGTTGTGGAAGATTTGAAAGATTAAAAAAGCTCCGGTAAGGAGCTTTTTACTAAATCATATTGACCTTATTTAATAAGAAACCTTATACGGATAATCATCCGGTATCTTCCAGCCGTTCATCTGAATGATTGCAGTACAGTACTGCCTCCAGCTGCTGCCACCGGTCGAATTACAGCCATATTCACTATCATTATAAAGCGTTTCTGTATTTCCGTCCCATTTATATTTGTACGGTTCAAAGCCCCTGTTGTAATGGTATTTCCAGTATTCAGTGTTGCTTGTCGGCACAAAGTTAAATGCAAAAGAGCATCTTCCGCCGGTATCACGCCAACCTTCAGCCGCTTTCTGAGCATTAAGACATTTGTTCACATTACCGGGATAAAAATCCCAATCTCTTGTACTATCCTTTCGTCTTGTTCTTAATGCACTTCCATCAGCGAAATATATTATTAATGAGCCTTTAGTTATACCGCTTTTTGAATTTTCTATCTTAGTAATCTTCATATACGGTGCAAGATACTTTCTAAACCATACTTCAGCCTCAGATGAGCCCTCTATAATATTTCCTTCTTCATCGACATCCGCTCCTGCTAAATCTTCGTACCAGACTTTTTTATCTCCGTAATCCTTTTCCGCCATCAGTACTGCCTGATTTATTGCTGAATAAAATTTCATAAGACGTGTTTCAACCACACGGTTGTTATTTTTCTGAATAAGCGCAGGCAGTGTCATTGCTGCGACAATACCAATAATTCCGAGGGTGATGAGAACTTCTGCCAATGTAAAAGCGGCTTTCCGGTAGGGCGTTAGCCCGTAAGGTGTTCGGAAACATTGAGTTTTCGGACACCCCGAATAATCCAAAACCGGGGGAAGCAAAGGGGTATTTTATTTCAATCAGTTTCCGCAAAAATGCACGCCAAAATAAGGCTTTACCCTCTTCGGCTGCCTGTATCCCCTGTTCTGTGCCGGTTAAGGAGCTTAAACTACTTGCCCCCCTCCCCCGGAAATCCTTGCTATACTTGCGTTTTCCATTGTTTAGTCTCCTTTGCTTTATTTTTTTATTACTTTTCTCTGGACAATCTATATATGTTTTCGAGACGATAGCGAGAGCAGGCCCGAGAAAAGCTTTTCATTTACTTTTTAATGTTCTAGAATATTTTCTGCTGCCTTTTTTATTATAACAAATTCCGGTACAAATGTCTATAAAAAAACGCGTCCTCGCAGGAAAGCACGGGCGCGTTTTTGAATTTTTATGGTTTAAACCATGCCTTCCTTAACAGCTTTAACAGCAGCCTGAACTCTGTCATTTACACACATTTTTTGCAATATGGAGCAGACATGCGCTTTGGCTGTATGAACACTTACGATTAATTCTTTTGCAATTTCAGTGTTGCTTTTTCCGGTTACAAGATGCTTAAGAACCTCGTATTCACGTTCGGTCAGAGGAACTCTGCCTTCACTCTGATTTTTATTAGGGAGAAACCCTATATTTTCAACTTTCGGGAAGGAATTCAGCGCCATCTGCGATACCATAGGATCAATCCAGCAAGCACCTTCTGCAACATCACGCACCACATCCGCAAGTTTTGCCGGATCAATGTCTTTAAGACAATAAGCGCTGGCACCTGAGCTTAATGCGGCAATCACTTCTTCTTCCCTGTCATGGGAGGTAAGTGCAATTACCTTAGTATCAGGATACATCTCTTTCGCTTTAATTGTTGCCTCAATACCGTTCATTCCCGGAAGTCCTAAATCCATAAGAATTACATTCGGTTTTGAACGCTCTATTAGCTTTAACCCCTCAATTGCATCTTCCGCCTCGGCTACGACGTTAATGTCATCGTTTTCGTTGAGTGCACACCTCAAACCCACACGGGTAAGCTTAAAATCCTCGATTATTGCAACCTTAATCAGCTTCTTTTCTACCACTGTAACACTTTTTTCTGCCATTGTTTTACCCTCATATTTTTACTGACAGAATTATTTAAGCCTATCGAAACGGATTAATCCATTACCCGCATGGATATAATATTAAGAAAAGTTAAGAAAATACTTCGTTCGCATGAAAAACTTATGATATAATTTTATAAGTGACGGAAGGGAGTAAAAACATGCTGGAATTTCTGTTCAGAAAAAAGAAAAAAGAAGAAAAAAAAGACGATATTTTAAATGAGATTTACGCTAAATTAAAGAAAAAATACAGTTTTGACAATATTACGGTTAAACGAAAAACTGAACTAAAAAGCCTGATAAACAAATACGGCTACCTGCCATACCCTTATATAAAGGCGCAGGAAGAGCTTTCCCCGGAGGAAGTGCTTTACGGACTGGAGATAAAATGGAAGAAGAACAAAGTTTTTAAAGATGGCAAATTTGAATTTGCAAACGATAAAGTAAGCGTGCTTGCAAGGCATAATGTTCTGAACTCTGACTGGATAAAGAGGGAAGGACATGACATAAAGCTTATCAACCTTGCAGGCCTCGGCAACGGGAACAAAACAAAAGAAACCGGCAACTTTATGGACTGGCTGCGCCAGCTTTTGATACTTCCGTCAGGAGAACTTACAAATAACATTTTCAGCACAACAATATATTTAATACCGTTCCATCCGAGAGAATTTGGATGTGCATACCTTCCGAAAAGCTCTGATGTCAGCCCAGCACTTCTTGATAAAGATTTGCAGGAACTTACAGGCATGGATGCAAAAGCTCAGGTGCAGACATTTATTGAACTTGCACAGCTTGCAGGGCATCCGGTAATATATGACATACTTCCTCAGACAGGCAGATTTTCCAAGGCTGTGCTTGCAAACCCTGTTATTGCACGCTGGTATGATATTACAGCCCTGCAAACCCAGCTTGCTGAAAAAATTGAAGATACAGCAAAAAAACTTCAACAGGACTACGATGCCGAGGACATTGACGTTATAAAAGGTATTTATAAACAGGCGCAAGAAGGTTCTACAGGCACATTAAGCGAGAAATATCAGGCAATATTTGATTTGTTTGAAAAAGAAATGGACAACCTGAAAAAAGAACTTTGCAATACAATGCTTACTAAAGCCGGACAGATTAAAATTCATAAGCGGGTAAAAGATATTGTTGCAAAAGTTAACGGTACAAAGGTCAATCAAAAACTTAGCGAAAATGATATAGTAAAACAGATAGATATAATTCAGGAATTAATAAAAGCGGGGTTGTGGCCTGCACCTGGCGGAGCATGGTGTTCTGCAGGGATTCCTGTTTACGACAAAATGAGTGAATGCGGCGGGTATCCTGTATTCAAGCACTATGACTATAAAGGGGAAGAGGTTACATCTTTTGCAAACCTTGACTGCCAGACACCTTATTATTTTGTTTACCTTGAGGACGGCACTTACAACAAGCCGGTTATCGATTATTTCATAGATTATATGGTTAAACTGCAGCAGGAATACAACTTTGACGGCTACAGAGTCGACCATATTGACCATATTGTTGATGAGGTTTCGGAAAAAGACGGAGTACCTATAAGCTACAGAGCGCCGCGGCTTGTTTTAAATAAACTTAATTCAACATTAAAGGAAAAAATTCCTTATTTTGGCACCCTTGCTGAATACATGCTCTGGGATAATTACCTGAAAGAATACCATGATGATATGAACTTTGACATTCTCTGGGGCAACGACATAATCTCACAGCAGGACAAAACGCCTGAAAGAATTACTGAAGATAACCAGAACCTTACAAACTATAATGTTAACTATAAAGAAGGAAAAAGATTGTCTATATTAAAGACATACAACAATCAGGACGGCGAATTCCGCTGCATAAACCAGTATCCTGGACAACTCGGTAAAGAGGGTGCGCTTTTCAAATGGGCAAAATATAAACTTCTTCCGGGCGGGAAATACGCACAACGCCCTGTCATGTACGTTGACGGAGATGAAAGCTTTACAAAAAACGGAATTGAGCACGTTATAGGTGAAGAAGTTTCCATGCCGAGGGAAAAGAATTACGATTTTTATGCAAAATTTGACGCTCTTGACCGGTTTGTAAAAACACAGCCTATAATAACCGACGGGGAAGCTCAGATTCTTATACAGGAAGATGATGGGTTCGCAGCATGGCTTATTTCTAAAGAACCTCTGAAAAAAGCTTTTCTTATTGCTGCAAACTACAATTATCCGACAGAATTTGTAACTGTGCATAACGATGACGGTTCATGCTACTCTGAGGTTAGGGAAGGCTGCAGTGTTTTTAATAAAACAATTAAGCTTCCGGGTGACTTTGCAGTTCTCTCAGAATATGTGTTTACCGATTCGAAATACAGTCCTGCACACCTGGAAAACCCGCAAACCGAGCTTATTTTTGAAGAATTAAAGCCGGCTGAATTCAGAATTTTTGTACTTCAAAAGGCATAAATCATACATATACTTGACACATTTAAAGAATATTGATATTATAATCCGTAGAGAGTAACAAAAAGATATTAGAAGATCATAGCTTCATTTAAAAAGAAAGGTGAAAAGATTATGACAAAAAGATTCGGTTTTACTTTGGCAGAAGTATTAATCACATTAGGTATCATCGGTGTTGTAGCTGCCATGACAATGCCTACATTGATGAACTCAACAAATGGCGCACAGTACAAAACAGCTTATAAAAAAGCATTGTCAGTACTTTCTCAGGCTGTAGTTCTTAACGTTGCACTGGATGATTATGATATGTCTCAGGCTACTGAAACCAGTACAGCTAAAGCTACTGACGGTTCTTCAGCTTCATTGTACAACCTGTTCAACAACCGTATGAACGTTGTTAAAACTGCTACTACAGGTACCGGCTGGACTGCTTCTAACAACTCTAAAATTAAATTTGCTGGGGCCAGCAACTATACATTGTTCTTTAATGACGGTATTGTATTCTCATTCAAAAACAATGCCGGCAACTGTACTGACTACAACCCTGCAGCAGGGGTAACCAGTGATAAAAAATGCTACGGTGTAATCGATGTTAACGGTGAAAAGAACCCGAACAAAGAAGTTAAATGCGACAGCGGTACTGGTGCTGACACTTGTACAGTATCCAACCCTACAGATATTTATCCTGTAGTTATGTACGACCAGACAATCCTTCCTGCTACCAGAGCCGGTGAAGCTGTTCTCTACGGTGCTGGTAACTAATTATCAGGATTACTTAAGACTGGAAAAAGACGGAATTTTTAAAAATTCCGTCTTTTTTATTTTGTCAGTACAAGGCATGGTCACAATTTTCGCAGACTTGCCCCCTCTCCCTTTATACATCTCCCCATGGGCGAGAGAACACTTTTTATCGACTGTTGCTGCGCTTAAGAGTAACAGTAGTATTTGTTTTCGAAACGATAGCGTGAGCAGGACGGGAGCATGTTGAGAAAATTAATAATAATGTTACTCCGGAGAAAAAATACTTTGTCCGATAGATAAATCCGCCCTACCTATAATCACCTAACCGCCGGATTGCCTTATCACCTTTTCTTAAACACCTAATTTCCTCTATAACCTCTTTTATCTCATCAGAAACATCATTAATATCAGAAATATTATTTTTAACCATTGAGGCAAACTCTGCCTTTTTAAACTCGTGCAGCCCGCGGTGCTTGAAGAAATTTTCCAAATATTCAACTCTTGATGATACAGAAGCCATATCATCTATCGGCGCAAACGAAATATTTTTTGTTGCATATTGAAGCGTTTTCTCTATCAAATGAAGCGGCAGCGCATCTTCAAATTCACCAATTTTCAAAACATGAACCTTATCACAACTTCTCAAACGGGGCAGAATTTCCCTGTAATTTTCCCCTGCATCACTGTCAAGCAGAACAAACAGCGGAATTTTTATTATATCCGCAAGTTTGTAAAAAGTTTTGACCACCTGATTTTTACCTCCTGCCGAAAGTACGTAAATTCCGTTTCTGTTAAAATCAAACCCTAGAATACGCGCAAAAACAGGCAGGAGCGTTTCTTCCGTAATTCCTTCACAGATAAGAACCTTCTCAACAGGATAGAGCAACGATTTTTCTTCCCGTTCCTTCACAAGGTCAGCGGCTATCGAAAGTGCTTTCAGCCATTTTAAGTTGAGAGGCAGTTCCTCTTCCGGCGGCAGCAGTGATAGTGCAGCCTTATAGTTAATCTTATTTTTTAAAAGGTTCTCAACTTTATCATCAAGATTAAAAACAGACTTTTCATAATCCAGCAGCCTCTGATTTATCAAATAATCATCATCAAAAGTTAAGCCTGCATCTTTCAGGGAATAGTTAACAACGAATTCTGCAAGCGTCCTTATTTCAGAATAATCTATCCGCTCAAGTTCGGATTTTTTGAACTTAGGAGCAATAAGGTTTGCCGTCAGAATATCCGAAAATACACGCAGATATTTTACCTCAGGCTCCTTAAACCTTGTCAATCTGTCTATTGAAATTATTATCTGCTCTTTTGAAAGCGGCTTAATCTTAAGATTTTTCAATACTTCCTCGTAACATAATTTACAAAAATTAATTAAAATAGCAACTTTTTGAAGTTTCTGTTTTTTTATATAATAGTAGTAGTGGAGTGAAAAAGTGTATTCTATAAATCCAAATTTTCCTCAATATAATTATAACACAACAGGCAGAACAAAGACCGAACGTGTTATTGTAAATACTGAAAAACCTGTTAACAGGGCTCCGCAGGGTTATGTTACGAATCCGAAATATAACGTTCCGTTTAATGCAGCACTTCATTCATCAGATTTTAGAACAAGATTTATTTCTAAAGAGGAAAAAGAGAAATACAATGATTTACAGAAAATGCTGGACAGACAGAGCAAAAAGAATCTTGATGCACTTTTAAAAAAAGGGATTTTACTCAATGCGGACTCAAACGATAAATCCACAGTTCTTGATAATCTCCACAAAATTGCAACAACTCCGAGAGCCGTTGGTCTAAACAACATTGTTACACTGAAAGAAACAATAAGCACCCTTAACAATCCGTTTGTCATCAACCAGGAGTTCGGCGACATTCCTGCCAAATATCAGGATTATGCAAAACAGGCAAACTCAGCCGGTTCAACAAACCGTTTTGAAAAGAAAAATGCAGAAGCTGATATTAACGTAACACATTCAGGCACATGCGTTGCCGCAAGCATTGAATTTAATATGGCACAAAAGCATCCTGCAGAATTCGCGAGATTTGCAGAAGGTTTAAGCTCCCCTCAAATGTCAGTAAAAAAAGAAATCCACTTAACAAACCTTGCAGATAATACACTGGATGCTGTATGGCTTTTGAACGCTTTTGAAGTTCCGTTTGAGGCAAAAGACTTTAACAAAGCTACTCTTACTTTTGCACCTGACAAAAACGCAATCATAAGAGCGCAGATACAGACCACTGACAAAGATCCTCAGGAACGCTCTGTTATTGATGTTTTAATGCAGTCAACCTTAATGCAGGTAGGCTCGCAGCAGTCTTATAATTCATTAACAGACAAACGGCAGGGCAAGTTTAACCAGAACGACAAAGGCTTAATCGAATTTGAAAAAACCTTTACAGAATCTGTTGTTGAAGATAAAAACAAAATCTCTGTAACCTATCAGACAGTAGACGAAAACGCAAAACTTATCGGCTATGAAACAGATATGGCAACATTAAAACGCCACCTCGTCCAGTCGCTCGACAGAGGCGAAAACGTAATCATCGGCTACACACAGGTAGATAAAAATAACACAATTATTAATGGACATGAAATTACAATTACCGGCTATAAACAGGGAAAAGACGGAAAACTGACCTTCATCTGCAACGACACTGACGACAATCTTTCAAAACAAATTGAATACAGCGAAGATTATCTTCTTCCCAAAATACACCACGCAGCGCTTCCGCACGACATTGTGGAAAACGACGTAAAACTCGTGGAAAACTGGGTTGAAGGCTTAAAGAATTACAAAGAACTCAAGAAAAAACAGATTGAACAATCACCACAAATGGTTCCGCTACATCAATCAGCGTTACAACAGGCAGCATAGACAGGGAAAAAAAACACTATGATTAATAATATCAACACTTACTCCAATACAAATCTACTCAGGGCTTACCAGCACAAGCAGCAACAAAATAAAAAGCCCCAACAGCCCGTTTTAAATAATAATAGTTACATCATCCAGCCGCCGCAAACTAACAGTAACATAGATAAACCAACCAGAACCAGCATTTTTTATATAAATGATGTTCATGGCAAAATGACAAATATGGAAAGGATATATGCGGTATCTAAAGAATTTGACAACTCAAAGGATACAGGAGATAAATTAAAACTTGCCTCCGGTGATATTATTCTCGGGGCAAATTATACATCCAATCAGGTTGCCAGCAAATTTTTAAACTGGATTGGCGTAAGCGCAAATGCACTCGGGAATCATGAACTTGATGTTGTTCCGAAAAACCTTGCTTCCCTTCTTGATAATGCAAAATACAAACTTCTTGCAATAAATGCGTCTGTTGACAGCTCAAGCCCAATGGCAGACAAAATAGGCAAATCAATTATTGAAGAACGCAACGGTCAAAAATACGGTATAATAGGTATAGCTCCATCAGATATGGCTGAACGAGTTAAATTGAATGACTCAATGAAAGAAATAAAAATTGATGATTTTCCAACTACAGTCAAAAAAGTTCAGGAGGAAGTCAACCGTCTTAAAGGAGAAGGGATAAATAAAATTATTGTTCTTTCTCACAGCGGTCTAAAACACGATAAAAAACTTGCGCAGGAAACAAGCGGAATAGATGTAATACTTGGTGCACATACTCACGACTTAATAGACGGGATAAAAGAAGGCGAAAACCTTTTCTATTCAAAAACAGGTGAACCAGTAGTCATCACTCAGGCTGGTAAAGACGGTGAAAATGTTGGAATTCTGAATCTTGAATTTACTCCGTCCGGCGTCATTAGCAAGGCACAAAATAGTATTATTAAAACTAGAAACTACGGAAGAAATCTTTCCTCAAGAAGTGCGGTTGAAAGTATTATCGGGAAACCGGAAGTTCTCGGCAAAGTAACTTCAACTGTAGCTCCACCAAAAGAAAGACTGATAGAAAACAATCCTCACGGAAATATTATTGCAGATGCAATGAGAAGTGAACTCGGAACTGATATTGCTATACTTAATGCCGGAAATATCAGGGGGCACTTTGATATAGGTCCTGTTGATTCTCGATTAATCAATGACATCACCCCGTTTGAGGATAAAATGATTATCGGAAAGTTAAGCGAAAAAGAAATTGTTGATGCGATAAAAGTAGGAGGTAAGTCTTTTGAAAGAACCGGACATAAACCCGGTATCCTGCTGGTATCCGGTCTAAGATACACAATGACCGATAAAGGAGAATTAAAAAAACTATCATTCATTGATAAAACAGGAAAAGAAATTCCTATTGATATAAATAATCCTGAAACAGAACGTAAATATACAGTGGCAATGGATGATTTCTTTGCTACAGGCGGGGACAATTATCTGCCGACAAATGAAAATCCTGACTTTATAATCAAAAAATTTAATATGGATAAAAACAAACTTGCCTGTGATTATATAAAAAAAATGAACGGATCATTTGAAGTAAAAAATGATGACAGAGTAAAAATTATTACCCACAGTGCCTCAACAGATGCAGCATAAGGCTAAGACTAATAACCGAACTGTTCTTTGGAATTGAGGTATTCCCTCACGCTATTCAATGATGCCTGAACAATTCTCGTTACACGGGAAGAAGAAAGTCCTACCTGACGTGCAATGTCTTTCACCTGCATATTTCTGTAAAATCTATACTCAACAACCGTTCTTTCTTTAGGCGGAAGTTTTGAGATTGCCTCTCTTATCATACGTCCCATCTCGGAAATTTCAGCATTTTCATCAGGCGTTGCATGATTATCTTTCAAAAAGTCAAACGGGGAATCGTTATCACTGGCTGCATCAGCAAGCCCGTCTATAGAAAGCACTGTTTCATAGATCGCCTCCCGGACTTTTGCTTTTTGGGTTTCTGGATTATTTGGCTCTTCCGCATCTTCTTCATCTTCTTCAACTTTGTGTTTCAGAGAATACCATTTATATCTGATTCTTAACTCATTTCGGATAGCCCATCTTACAGCAGTTGCAATGTATGCAGAATTATAACGAGCCAGCTGTTCTTCTGTTTTATTTTTAATAAGAGCCTGAATTGCAATAATACCGATAGACAAAAGTTCTTCATATTCTACCATGTGTGATGGAATTCTTCTATGCTCAACCCTTGCAACCTTTTGAACTATGTCTATATATTCTTTTAACTTATTTTTATCCTGCATAATCATCATTAATTATTTTTTCTTAGGCTCTGGATTTATTCTACCCTGATTCCTATTATTTTTCAAGTTGTAAACAAAAAGTAAGATTTCAGCAACGGCTTTATAGAGTTCCGGCGGTATCTGCTGGTTTAAATCAACCATCTTAAACAGCGCCCTTGCGACAGGAGGGTTTTCTATGACAGGTATCCCATGTTCTGCCGCAATTTTTATAATCTTTTTAGCAATAAGCTCTGTTCCCTTTGCAATAAGCATCGGAGAAGCCATTTCCTCAGCCTTGTATTTAAGAGCGCAGGCAACGTGGACAGGGTTTGTCACAACAAAATCCGCTTCCGGAACAGAATCCATCATACCACGCTGCAGCATTTGCATACGGCGCTGCCTGAGAGCTGCTTTTACATTCGGATCGCCTTCTGTGTTTTTATATTCATCTTTTATCTCTTTAAATGACATTTTCTGGTCTTTTAAGAATTTCCACTTTGTAACCCCGTAATCTGCAGCAGAAATTATTAAAAAGGCAATACATGCTTTGAAAATAAAATCAGTGATGAGTTTTCCAAACTCAATCATAACTGCAAAATTGTTATCAATTGCAGCAAGCATCAATATACTTTTGATATGATCCATATAAACAGACCAGCCGATATAACCAAGAATAACAACCTTTAAAATATTTTTGAACAATTCAAAAAGTGTCTTTATGGACATAATATTTTTGAAATATTTGGTCGGGTTAAGTTTGTCAAGCTTCGGCATCAGAGGCGCTGTCGCAACAAGCGGGCCGACCTGAATAAAATCCGCCATTACCGCAACAAACCACGCAAGCGCAAGTATAGGCGCGATAATCAGTACAGCAGCTTTTACTGTCACCAGAAAAATATACGCAAGCCCAATCCGCTCAAGATGCGTGTTGGGTATCTGTTCATATAAAAGAGTAAAAAGCTGGGTAATCTGGTTCCATATAAAAGGAGCAAGCCCGAATATCGCAGAAAACAATATCAACAGCGAAACAGCGGTTGAAAAATCTTTAGATTTAACAACCTGCCCTTCCTTTCTTGCCTGCTCCAGTTTTCTCGGGGTGGCATCATATTGCTTGTCTTCATCACCCATTATTTAACCCTTTATCTTGCATAAGCTCCGGTACGGCAGCCCTCAATAACATTATAATGATTATGAAACAATTTTCACACCCGAAGAAGTTCCAAGACGTGAGGCGCCCGCGTCAATCATTTGCAGCGCAGTTTCTTTATCTCTTATCCCGCCTGAAGCTTTTACTTTAAGCCCATGAGAATTAACCGTTTCATACATCAGTTTTACATCTTCAGCCTTTGCACCTGTACCGTTTTTAACAAAGCCTGTTGAAGTTTTTACGAAATCTGCACCTGCCTGTACCGCGAGTTCGCAGGCTTGTTTAATTTCATCCTTTTCCAGAAGATCCGTTTCCAGAATAACTTTAAGCGGGATATTACCGCAGGCAATTTTTACAGCTTTAATGTCATCCCGCACAAAGTCATAATCTTTGTTTTTCATGCCGGTAACATTAATAACCATATCAATTTCATCGGCACCGTCAGCTTTTGCACAGGATGCTTCAAAAGCTTTAACCTCCGTCTTATTTGCACCGAGAGGAAAGCCTATTACAGTTACAACATTAATACCTGTGCCTTCAAGCGCTTCTTTTGCCATTTTTACATAAGCCGGATTGATACAAACGCCTGAAAAATTGTACTCTTTTGCCTCGTAAAAAAGCTTTTCAAAATCTTCTTTTTTTGCGTCCTGCTTTAAAAGAGTATGCTCAATATATTTATTTAAATTATCCATAATATAAACCTCACATTTTATAAAATACTATCCAGAATTTTTGAAACCGAATAAGACTTATTCAGCGTGTAAAAGTGCATGGCATCAACGCCGTTTGATATAAGATTAGAGCACTGCGATAGTGCAAATTCAATACCGAAATTTTTCATATCATCAGGGGAATTTTCAAACTTTTCAAGATTTTTCATCATCTCAGCAGGAATACTAATTTTTGCCATGGAAGTCATTTTCTTAACCTGTTTCATACTCAGAACAGGCATAATCCCTGGAATTACGGGGACGTTAATTCCTGCATTAGCAACAAGTTCCCTGTATTTAAAGAATTTGTCGTTATCAAAAAACAGCTGTGTATAGATAACTTCCGCCCCTGCATCTATTTTCTTTTTAAGATTAATAATATCAGTTTTTATATCAGGAGCCTCAATATGCCCTTCCGGATAACCGGCAACAGCAACGCTTAATGCAGCGCGCCCTCTTATAAATGCCACAAGTTCATTTGCATATCGAAAATCAGTATGACAAACATCTATATCTTTCGGTTCATCTCCTCTGAGTGCCAGAATATTTTCAATGCCGAGATGCTCAATACATTCAAGATGATTTTCAACAGTTTCTTTACTGCTACACACACAGGTAAAATGCGGCATCAGATTAAATTTTTCATTAATTAGCTTTATAAGTTCAAATGAATTGTTGTTATTTCCACCGGCACCCCAGGTTAAAGACACAAGAACAGGTTTATAATTTTTTAAAAATTCAAGCTCGCTCAAAAGTGCAGGATGACCGGCTTCACCGTCTTTCGGAGGAAAAACTTCAAAAGATATTTTTAGCCCGTCCTCTTTTGCATAAATTTCATTCAACTTCATATCTGAATTATATCACAAATAATACAAACTTTTCCTGACTGCACTTTTTATGTTAATATAAAAACTATGTTCAGCAGTGAAACGATAAAACTTAAACTAAACATTATCACAGGGGATATTTTAGGCGGAATAAACGCAGCAATAATCGCGCTGCCGCAGGCGCTTGCATTTGGTGTTGCAACCGGTTTCGGCGCGGGAGCCGGTGTATGGGGAGCTATAATATTATGTTTTGTTGCAGGAATCTTAGGTACAAAAGTTCCGATGATTTCCGGAATAACAGGGCCTTCCGCAATTGTTATTGCCTCGGTTATGCACGCACTGAATAAAGATATTAATTCAGTTATTCTGGTTATGCTAATGGCTGCTGCAATACAGATTATACTATCTTTAACAAAGTTAACTGATATTGTAAAATATGTTCCATATCCTGTTATATCAGGATTTATGAACGGGGTCGGAACAATAATTATCATAATGCAGTTAAATCCGTTGCTTGGCCTGCAGCCTTTTTCCAACACGATAGAAAGTCTTGAACATGTTTTTACAGCATTAAACACAATGAACATAAAAGCAGCTCTCCTCGGACTTTTAACTCTTGCCATTGTATTTGGAATACCGAAACGCTTCACAAAATATCTGCCGTCACAGATTCTTGCTTTAATAATTTGTACAATAATTTCAATAAAGGCTGGTCTGGATATTCCTAAAATTGCAAACGTATCTGCAGCATTTCCAAAACTTAGCCTGCCTTCCGCAAACCTGCACGACATTATTACATACTTTCATTATGCGGTAACTCTTGCAATAATTCTGTCCGCCGAAACTCTAATGACCGGACTTGTGTGCAATTCTTTAACTAAAATAAACTCCTCCCCGCAAAGACTTATTGCCTCACAGGGTATCGGGAACCTTTGCTGCGCACTTACCGGAACGCTTCCCGGTGCTGCTGCTACAATGAGAACTGTCGCAGCTTTAAAAACCGGTGCAACAACAAGATTTGCCGCAATTGTAACTCCGGTTGTACTTATTTTACTGCTTTATAAATTTTCAGGGTTTGTAGCGGAAATTCCGCTTTGCGTTCTTGCCGGCATACTAATAAAAATTGGCTACGATATTATTGATGTAAAACTTCTTAAAGTCATAAAACTTGCACCAAAAGAAGATTTATACGTCCTTGCCATAGTATTTCTTCTTACGGTATTTTATAATCTTATAGTAGCGGTCGGGGCAGGAATTACTCTTGCTGCACTTTTATATGCGAAAAAAGCTGCCGACAGGGCAAAACTTATCCATAAGCCAGTTTACGATGAAGATATTGTAAAACTCGAACAGAAGGTGGAAAGGGATTACAAACACAAAATCCGTGCGGTACATATTGACGGAGAATTTTTCTTCGGCTCGGCAACCCAGCTTATTGCACAGTTTGACGAACTTTTAGGAACCAGATATTTGATTATCAACTGCGACTTTGATGAAACTCTCGATATATCTGCGCTGTTTGCTTTTGAAGATATTATTCTGAGGCTGAAATCACAGCACATAAAACTTATTCTGGTATTAAAAAACAAAGATATTTATAAACAACTCTCGGAGTATAAATTGACAGACGAAATCGGCACAAAACACATTTTCTACTCGGAAATTGAAGCTATTGAGTTTGCAAAAAAATCACTTACCAGAAACGCGCATAAAAAATATAAAAAGTGAGATCTTAACAGCCGAGCCGGTAATTAATTAATATAACTACTTCTAAAAGCCAGACAAAAAGGTCAGGCATTTCCCGACCTTTAAATCAATCTGCATTATGCTCTTTAGAATTTATATTCAGGAATTTCAAACTTTTCGTTGTTTGCATCCTTCTCAACAAAAGCAAGATAATATTTCATTGCCTCGTCCTTAGTTTTGTTATAGAAATCCTCCGGAATAAATTTCTTATGGAGTTCTGTTCTATCACCTGAGTAGTTGCCGAGAACATTAGCGTAAGTTTCTATCATTCCTTTGTTAGAACCGCCGCCGTAAGCCTTTGTTTTAGCATCAGTTCCTGAAGGTCTGATTTCTATATACTTGTGAGCAAATTTTAAATAAGTTCCGTCGCCTACAAATTTTATATCAAGCAAATTATCAAAAATAAGGCTCTTGAAAGAATCATTCAGAACTTCTCTTACATCATCCATTGTCATAAGCCCTTCTTTAACAGCCATTGCCATGGAAAGATAGAATAAATCGTTTTTAGTTCGTTTCTTTTCACCTTCAATTTTATCAGCCTTAAGCTTTTCAATATCAGGCTCAGATTCATTATAGTATGCAATATCCACGCGGGTATCATAACGACCTGTGATACTATTGTCATCAAATATTTCTTTCAGATAATCTGAAAGCGGCTGATTTTTGCGTTTTGCAATCAATGCAGAGGCAACAATTATAGCCTCTGTTGCACTTTTTTCTCTCATTGCAACGGCTTTTCTTCCTGCAAGAGATGCAATCAAGTCTTCAGTTCCCATAATCATTCCGCCGGATTCTTCCCCGCCGAAAAGAAGCCGCGGATTCTTGCCGAGATTTATTGCTCTGCCGAAAACATCATCGACAACAACCTCTTTTTCAGGATGCTTTTTCAATTGAAGTTCAACTTTTTTCATAATATTTGCAATCTCTTTGAACCCGACAGGAACATTAACAACGTTTACGTCATGCGCTTGCGCCCATTCATCCCATGAACTGGCAGAAGCAGTAGTCTTAATAATAAATCTTGGATGCTTTTCCCACAGCTTCTGAGCCTTAAGCTGTTTTGCCCAGAAGTCCATAATCATTAAAAATGCCTGATTTGCAGTAAATACAGTCAAAATTCTTCCGTCATCAAGACTTACATAATCGATGCCGTTTTCTTCCAGAAAAGGAATCCTGTCAGAACTCTCAACCTGTGTTACTGTAAGCCTGTCATGGTCAGGATCTGTAATCAATACAGCAGTATTGAGCGGATAATTTTTCAACTTTTCATCGTAGTGCATAGATTCAATTACCGGGAAAAACTTTTCGCCGTTCTGCCGTTTTGCAACGACAGTTGCATCTACTGAATAGTCATAGAAAGCATGCTCGCCTTTCGGTGTAACATCGTATTTTCCGATTGAATGGAAGAACGGATCTTCCTCAATGTTCAGCCAATCAAAATTTTCAGAGATTTCAAGTTTATTAAGCACCCTGGAAAGCGTTCTGTAAGCAGACCCTCCGACATTTTCAATAACTATTTTTTGTTTTAAATTCTTTATCAAATCAAGATTAATTTTTTGTGCAACGCCGGATTTAAGGTATTCAACATACAGGTCAACCCCGTCGTCAAGTTTTGTCATTACTTTTTCATCAATAAGCGGATTGTCTTTTGCTGAAATCCTAATTTCATAGGTACCGTTTTTCTCAACTTTATCAAATATTTCCTGAATTTTATCAACAAATTCCATTGATTCTTCCGGCAAATACTGGCTGCCCTGACAGTTCAGGTCTTTGGTAGCGTTTTTAACTGAAATCCCGTGGCTTGAGGTAATATATTCCCCGCCGAGCAGGTCAAGCTTGAACGCCAGAAATGAGGCAAGCCATATAGGAATAGTTTTTCTGCCTGCAGGAACCAGCGTTTTGATACCGTTAGCAGCCTGAACTCTGGCTATTGCATCCAGAAAAAGTGCTGAATTATAGCGGACTTCTCTGCCTGCAATTTTTACAATTTCTTTGCCTTTATATTTTTCATTTGCAACAAGCGCTTTTGCTAAAGTAGCAAGCACAATTCCGACAAGGTTAATAGGGAACCTTGTATCCTGCGGATATAAAATATTCTGGGGGCCTCTTATGCCGGCAGTAGATACTTTTGCTTCTTTTGCATAATTTGCAAACCATTCTTTTAAGTTTAAGCCCTCAGGATTTTTCTTCTCGTCATAAGCTTCCAGATGCTCTTTTTTTAAGACAAAAGAGAACTCTCCATCCTGCGAAAAATCCATTAAATCAGCCTTTTTAATATAATCAGGGGTTTTGTCATAAACACTTTTAAATAATTCATTTTCCAGTCTATTCTCAGATGTTTTTGGCATTGACATGTATCTTATCTCCTTCTTATTCGTCCACCTAATTATATAATAAAAAATTTTTATTGTATAATATGAGTTAAGGGAGAAACCTATGTCTAAAGTAAAAAAAGAATACTCAAAACGTACAGCCTCTGAATATAACTTCTGGCGCAGTCTTTTTATGTTTCTGGTATGCAAAATTTTTTATATGATTAGATTTAAGCTTGTTTACAGGCTTGAAGTTGAGGGGCTTGAAAATGTTCCGGAAGATAATAAGTATATCGTATGCGCTAACCACCTATCAACACTGGATCCGCCATTAATTTGTGCGGTTTTGCCAAGACGTGTTGCGTTTATGGCAAAAAAAGAATTATTTGACATTAGATTCCTGCGCTGGTGGATTGACTGGCTTGGAGCATTTGCGGTAAACAGAGAAAGCCTCGGGCCATCTACCATCAAAACAGTCATGGAAATAAAAAAAAGCAAATGGGTATTCGGCATATTTCCTCAGGGAACAAGGGGGCTTCCGGGTGAAATAAGAGGAGTTACAAAAGGCTTTGCCGGTCTTGCAAAAATTACAAAATGTGATGTTTTGCCCGTCGGAATTATAGGAACAAATGAGGTTAAAAGACTGCCTTTCTCCGGCAAAATTATAGTAAAAATAGGGAAGCCAATACCTTACAGCGATGATGTGGAAAGCGTTGTTGAAAAGTGGACTGATGAAATCCAAAAATTAACCGGATTTAAGTATATTCCTGATGATAGTTCTCAAGATAAGATTGGAGTTAAGAATGACTAAAAAGCCGCCAAGAAATTTTAATAGAAGATACGCGTCCGAATACAATATATTCAGGTCAATTTTCTATTTATGTTTTCTATACGGGGTTGTAATACCGTTTTTTACAATATTTTATAACTACAAAATCACCGGAGTTGAAAACCTTCCGAAATGGAATAAACGCGACAAATATATTTTTACGGCGAACCATGTTTCTATATTTGATCCGTTTTTAGTTCCTATGGCTGTGAAAAAAATAATCGCATTCATGGCTAAGAAAGAACTTTTTGAACCGCAGGAAAAATTCAGCTGGCTGATTAAACGCCTTGGTGCATTTGCCGTTGACAGAACAAAACCTGAAATCGCAACTTTCAAAACAGTAAGAGATATATTTAAAACAAGCTGGTCGCTCGGAGTATTTCCTCAGGGCGGAACCCGTCCGTACGGCAAACTTGAAGGTATTAAAAAAGGCTTTGTTGTAATTGCAAAAAATGCAAAAGCTGACATAATTCCTGTTGCAATTGCAGGCTGGGACGGCTATCCGAAACTAAAACCGTTCACAAGACGCAATGTTCAGCTTCATATTGGAAAACCTATCTCTTACAAACTGCCAGAAGATGTGATAATTTACGAATGGTGCAAACAGATTTCAGAACTGGCAGAATACGAAAACTGCGCCCCTCTTCCTGAAAGCTACAAAAAAGAGCAGACCGAACAGCCGGCAAGTGTATAAATATAAAATACGCCGAGTGACGCTCTCAAATAATCCGTTCATTTTACAAGTGAAAAGCTAGTTGATTGAGGTTTATCAGACTTGTGGAGACTTCAAGTCTTAAAAAAAAATTAAAAATCACCGTTCACGTCATAAATTTCACCTTTTTCAAGGTTATCTTTTTGTATTGCACTGTCAAGTCCGCCTGTACCCTGTAGCGAATCGCTTGCCCAAAATTTTTTTGCAGCAATTTGAATTTCAAAAACATCATTCTGATACTGATTAGGTCCTTTTAAACCGTTAACATCAAAATAAATTCTTCCGCATCTGTCTGATGTTCGTGCAATAGTTTCTCCTGTATAATTCCCGTTTTCATCAGTTACACGTTCTGTCCAGTTATAAAAACAAGTACCGGAAGATGTATTATCATTCATTACAGAAACAAAACTTCCATCCTTTAAAACGATTCTGCCTTTTTGCCTCATCAGATTCGTATAAACTGAATTTTTTCCGCTGCCGTTGTTTTTACGTTTAAAAGTTCTTATCATATAATCTCCGCCGCATTTTCCTGCCGTAATTTCAGACTGGGTATCACAAACTTCAACAGGGGTAAAATATTTCAGCAAACCTTCGACAATTTGCGCACGCGTTTTTGAACCATCAAAAACTAACCAGTATTCTCCGGGTGTCCCCATATCATTAGCATAAGCGACAAGAGCATTGCTGAGAACTGAATACATCTTTTTTGCCTACTGCAGCAAAACCTTTTCCTTATAATTCTTAACAAGCTGCGGAATAGTAAGTGCGGCAACAACGCCTATTACGCCGAGAGTTATCAAAACTTCCGCAAGCGTGAACGCATTAAATTTTTTCTTATCCATAAATACTCCTTTCCAGATTTTCAAACTGATATAATCCTTAGTCCTTATTTTTTTCATACTGCGACAGAACAAAATCTTTACGCCTTACTATTGAGAAATCTCAATGACATTAACTACATTATATTGCATAATCTCAATAAATGCAATATAAAGATTTAGGCAGATATATAAAACTTAAAAGAGAAGCCTCAGGAGTATCTTTAAACAAATTTGCCCAGGAAGCAGATGTGGATTGTGCTATACTCTGTAGAATAGAGAATTTAAAACAGGGAATAAAGATGAATATTCTGGAGAAAATAGCAATTAACTTTGGGAAAACTCCCGCGGAATTTTTAAATGAGTTTGAACACTTTGAAGAAAAATAAAGAACAAAAAATCCCTGAAATAATCATTCAGGGATTTTCTGTCATTGTTATTTAAAGAAAGGAATGAATTGAATGGTGCGGCTTACGCTGGCATTTGATTTAATTTATCTAATGCTGCTGTTGCTGCTTCTTGAACACCTTTGTCTTCATCATTCTTAGCGATTGTAAACAATGTATTCAAATCTTTTTTGTAGCTCGGGTTCTGGATATAGCTTAAGGCTTCTATCGCAGAGGTTCTAACCATCGGGTTAGGATTGTTCTTTAACTGTTCAACAACTGTTACTGCACCAGGTAATTCAGTAAGTGGAACTGTTGTATTTGTTAATTTTGAAACTTCATCTCCATAAAGTTTCTGGAGGATTGCCGATGTAAAGAGGGCATAGCTTTTGTTTCTCTCAGCCTGTTCCATCGGTGTGATAGAAGTTGCTAACTGTTTTTCAGCATCAGTCATCTGCTGGTTTGAGAGCAATTTCTGTCTTGCAGCAATCTGTTCTGGTGTAGGGCCTGCGAGTTTGCTTGTATCAGCTTTAACAATGTTTGAAAGTGCATCCATTACTTTTACATCAAGAAGTTCTGTAGCTTTCTGCGGATCTTCTTTTACCATATTAGCCATTTCTTCCATAGTTGTTGCCTGAACTTCATAGTCAGGGTTTGTCAACTTTGCAATATAAGCATTTAAATCAACCTGTGGTGCAATCGGGGCTGACTGAACAACTTCAGGTTTTTGAACTTCAGCAGGAACTGCTGCCGGCTGAGGGGCTGAAGGTTGAGTAACTACAGGCTGCGGAACATTAATATTCTGCTGTGCAACCTGAGGAGCCGGAACTTCGACCGGGGCTGGGGCTACCTGAGGGGCTGGCATTGCCGGTGCCGGAGCTACAGGAGCCTGTGCTACAGGTGCCGGTAAGTTCTGAACAGGCGGCATGTAATAAGGCTGCTGAGGAGCCTGCGGGTATTGATACAGCTGTGTCTGCGGGTATGTGTAATAAGGCATTGTCGGAGTTGCATACTGCGGAGCCTGCTGTGGAACGTTTACAACTGCCTGACCTACGCCAGGTGTTGAAACGCTAGGGTTGTGAACATCAATTTTTACAGCGTTGTAATTAGGAGCAGGTGTAGCGAAAGGCTGCACAATCGGCTGCTGCATGTAAGGATTTACATAATTTGGAACTTGCATCATATTATTTTCTTCCTTTCGATAAATAAAAATATTAAGTCTTTTCCTATTCTACCCTTTAAATACTCCTCAAAAAATAAAATTGCTAAAATATCTTTTATTTTTAACAAAAGTTAACAAAAAAAAATAAAAAAAAAAATTTAAAATTTACAAAAACATAAGATATATTTACATTTGTAGGACAAATAATTTGTTTATGATATAATGCTGTTGGACACGGGGAATTTATCCGGACAATAAAAATTTATTTAAATAAAGGTGTTTATAAAATCATGTTAATTAACAGAAAAGAAAAAAAATCAATACGCTCCGCTTTTGGCAAAACACTTGCAAAACTGGGGCATTCGCATCCTGAAATTGTTGTTATGGATGCGGATCTGGCATGCTCGACACAGACACAAATTTTTCAGAAAGAATTTCCTGAAAGATTTTTCGATGTCGGAATTGCTGAACAGGACATGATAGCCTCTGCAGCAGGACTTGCAGCAGCCGGCAAGACACCTTTTGTATCAAGCTTTGCAATGTTTGCAACTGGAAGGACTTACGACCAGATTAGAAACACAGTTTGTTATCCGGAATTTAACGTTAAAATAGTAGGAACACACGGAGGTATCACCGTAGGCGAGGATGGTGCAAGCCATCAGGCGCTGGAAGATATTTCGCTCATGCGCTCAATTCCGAACATGTCTGTTATAGTTCCGGCAGATTGCAGAGAATGCGAACAGGTAATTGAATTTGCCGCAGAAAATTACGGGCCTATGTATATAAGAATTCCGCGGACAAATGTCTGCGACATATTTGATGAAAACTATGAATTTGACTTCTGCAAAGTGAAAGTTCTGGAAGAAGGCTCCGATGTTACGGTTATAACAAACGGAGAAACTCTTGCCGAAGTAATTGATGCCGCTGAAATTTTAAAAAAAGAAGGATATTCAATTCAAATTTTGCATGCCCCTGTTGTAAAACCGCTTGACGGAGCAACAATTATTGAGAA
This sequence comes from Candidatus Gastranaerophilales bacterium, assembly GCA_944325705.1. Taxonomy (GTDB): domain Bacteria; phylum Cyanobacteriota; class Vampirovibrionia; order Gastranaerophilales; family Gastranaerophilaceae; genus Scatousia. Next base: position 21,112 of record CALVBB010000017.1, on the reverse strand, counting down.
GGCAAAGCAGACAAAATTTGTTATAACCGTAGAAAACCATTCAATTATAGGCGGGCTCGGGAGTGCAGTATGCGAATTGCTTGCAGAATACTACCCTATGCCTGTTCAAAGAATAGGCATCAACGACACATTCGGACAGAGCGGCAAGTGGGATTACCTGCTTGAGTATTACGGACTGACCGCAAATAAACTTGCCGGAACAATAAAAAAACATGTTGATACCTACAGACTGGTAAAATAATAAGGATTAAGAAATAATGATTCAATTCAGAGCAGTAACAAAAAAATACAAAAACGACCATTATGCTTTAAAGAATATTAACCTTGATATTCTCTCCGGCGAATTTGTATTTATAGTAGGAGCCTCCGGTGCCGGAAAATCCACGCTTATGAAGCTTCTCTACAACGAAGAACGGCCGACAAGCGGCACTGTGACCATCGGCGGGATTAACATTGCAAACCTTTCAAATGACAAGGTTCCAAACCTGAGACGCTGCATGGGAATTGTGTTTCAGGATTACAAACTGCTCCAGAACATGAGCATTTATGATAATGTAGCGTACGTTATCAGAACCCTCGGAATTAGTTCAAGAGAAATCAATGCACGTGTAACAGGCGCATTGAAAATAGTCGGGTTACATGACAAAATGCACGCAACTCCGGCTGAACTTTCCGGAGGAGAACAACAGAGAGTAGGGATTGCCCGCGCAATCGTAAACGGGCCGCCGCTTCTGATAGCGGATGAACCTACCGGAAACTTAGATCCTAAAAACTCTATGGAAATCATGCAGATACTTGATCAGATTAACCAGAGAGGAATTACTGTTATTGTCTCCACACATGACAATGCGATGGTGGATTATTTCAGGAAAAGAGTTATTACCCTTGATAAAGGTGAAGTGGTAAGGGATATTCAAGCAGGTACTTATGAGTGATCAAAAATTAAAAATAAAGAAACAGGTAAAAAAACATATTCCAAAGGATTGGCTGTGTGAGTTGAGAATTTTATACAGACTTACAATGGAAACATTTTACGATATAAAAAGGACAGGTATCGTAAACCTTGTTATCATAACAACAATGGCAGCAATTTTGACCATATTCGGCTCATTTTTCAGAACAGCCATGTCAATTTCATCTTTTGCGCATGAACTCGGGAATGTTCTGGAAATTTCGGTTTATCTGAAATCAGGAACAGATACAAACATTGTAAAAAACAGGATTAAAGAATTTGAGCATGTCGAAACAGTAAAAATTATTCCGAAAGATGTTTCATGGCAAAATTTGAAACGGGAAATGGATCTTCCTGACATAAGCAACCCTCTGCCGGATACATTGCATGTTAAGGTAGACAAGCCTGAAAATATTTCCACTGTTTTCAAAAAAATAAAAAAGCTTAACTCTGTAGAAGATATGAGTTACGCGCAGGAACTGGCTAAAAAAATCCAGACGCTTAATCACGTAGTTAATACAATTACAGTTCTTGTCATAATAATAATGGGAATTTTGACAATCACAATTATCAATAACACAATTCAGCTTGTAATCCAGTCCAGAAAAGACGAAATTGAAATCATGAGGCTTATGGGCGTTTCAAACTGGTATATCAGGTTTCCGCTTATTATGCAGGGGGCGTTTTACGGATTTACAGGGGCAATTATCGCTATTATTCCGCTGAATTTTGTCCAAAACGGGCTTATTAATATGCACAAATTCTTCATGGTGCCGTCGCCTCTGTATGCACAGAGCCTTGTAATCTTTACAATGTTTTTGATGGCAATACTATTCGGTGCAGGCGGAAGCTTTTTGTGTATCAAAAAACACCTGCAGGTGTAGATAAAAACTTATGAATGACATCTTACTAATCACAGACGACACATCTACAATAGAGGCATTTGACGATAAACTTATGTTATTAAGAGAATCTGACAGGGTGTCTTACTGTGATTACGAGGATGCTCCGGATATTATATTTGAAAACAGGTGCGATTTAGCTATTGTACATGAAAATACTGACAGAGCCAAAACTCTGGGTTTGATTAAATACATACAAGAACATTGTCAGAACATAATTCTTTTAATAAACAATTACGACAGGGATTTTGTTCTGAGCGCTTATGACGAAGGAATTGACGACTACTGTTCCACGAAATCAGACCCTTCAGAAATGCTTATACGGGTTATTAACTGTATAAAAAAGACAAATTTAAAAAACGAAATTACACGGTACAAAAATTACCTGCAGGAATACGGGGTTTTATCAGAAACAAACGGCTTTGTCAGCCCTAAATTTACAAATGAAATTTGCCAGGTTGAACTTAAAAATTTTGCAGGTACCGGTGCCTTTATTATGATTGCACCGGACGAAGAAGGCAAAGCGAGCTTTTCTGCAGAAAAACTCTGCGAGGCTATAAAAAAGTCAGTAAGAACAGGCGATATTGCAGCTTGTGCAACCGGCTCAAAATATTACATACTGCTTTCCGAAACAGGTTTAAACGGCGCCGTAAGCGTTTACGAAAAAATTAAAGCATATTTAAATGGTCAATTTACAATAAAAGCCGGCATCTGCGAAATTAAAGGGTCAAAATTTAAAGATACAGAAAAAAGAGCACAGTGCGCGCTAACAGAAGCTCTTATTAACAATCAGGAAATGGTAATTTACGCCGATAAAAATGACACACTTGATGAATGGCTTGATACCCCGAAAATAACCGAAAAAAATTACAAACTGTTCAGACAGATTTTTAACAAAAAGCTGGAAAAAGTTATTGCACCTGTGTTTTTCAGACTGCAAAAAAGTTATGAGGAAAAACTTTTCAACACAAAAATTGAGCAGTACACCGATGATAACCAGAGTGTATTCTGTCTGAAAAATCCAAAGCAGGAAAGCCGTTTAAAGATAGTATATCCGGGGTTTGCAAAAATTATAATTTATATTACCCATGCCGGACTGGAGAGCCCTGAGAACAGAGAGATTTCAATGCCGCTGAACAAAATTTCGCAAAAAGAACTTATAAAAATTGTGGAAGATTTTATAAAAGAATTTAAGAGCACTATTGATTAAGGAGAAAAAAATGAATACACTGTCTGTAGAAAACAGTCTTGTACTGATAATAGATATTCAAGAAAGGCTAGTTGCCGCACTTGATAAAGATATAGTTGTAACAAGAGCAGTTAAAGTTGCAAGTGCAGCAAAGGCTCTTGGAATTCCCGTAATTGTGACAGAACAGTATCCGAAAGGTCTAGGCTCTACCGTGCCGCAATTAAAAGTTGCACTGCCTGAGTGCTCTGAAATATTAGAAAAGACTTCTTTTAATGCACTTTTAGAAGAAGGCATGCCGGATAGGATTGCAAAATACAACAGAAAACAGATAGTTTTATTCGGAATAGAAACTCACATCTGCGTGCACCAGACAGCCGCTGCGCTATTGGAAGCAGGTTATGATGTTTATATAATAAAGGACGCATGCGCAAGCCGTAATAAATATGAATTTAAGCAGGGAATAGAAATTATGCAGCAAAACGGTGCCAAAATTTCGTGTGTTGAAATCGCGCTTTTTGAATGGCTAAAAGGGGCAAAACACCCAAAATTCAAAGAGGTTCAGGCGTTAATTAAATAATAAAAAAAGTGCGGGCGGCTTAATAAAGTCACCGGCACCGCATGATATAACCTTTAACCTGTACAGCGTACTTTTGAAAACATTAATTCTGACTGGTTTTCGGAAGTTTTATACAGGTTTATTCCATCTACCACGGGTAATCGTCTTTGATTTCCCAGCCGTCACGCATCAGCCTTGCTGCACACATAAAACCTGAACCATTTTTGGAACAGTTTTCGTTCACGGTATCATCATCCTGGTCGTAGCCGTACGGTAATATGCCCTTACCTGCTACCCTTTGCAAGAGAAAGACATCCTGTCCGAAGATATTTGGTCTTTTAGAAGCGTTTAAATCCACTATTATTCTGGTATCAACACCTCCTGTATTACCTGTGATATTCCCCTCCTCATCAGTGCCGCCTTCAGCCGATCCATAACCGGAACCCGTTAAAATACTGACAAAACTGCCATCAGGAAGTATTGAGGCAACTCTATTAGCGTCTATTGCTATAATATAGGCATCCCGTTTACCATTCGCCCTGTACCATGGAGTTCTTGACGAATAACCGCATTCTTTTGAGCCTCCAGCTTCTGTACAGTATCTGACAATCTTTAAATAAGGTTTCCAGTAAGTATCAAAATAAACATTGACACCCTTTGATGTATCCCAGTATTGCGACGACTCATTTGCGGCTTCTGATTGACGCAGCGCCTGATTTAAGACCGTATAAACTTTTTGAAGCTGTGTGACAGCCTGTTTCTTTTTGTAATTTCCAACAAGCGACGGCAAGGTCATTGCAGCAACAACTCCTATTATGCCGAGAGTAATTAAAACTTCAGCCAGCGTAAATGCTCGTTTCATATATCCTCCTTAACCATTTTAATTATAACCAAAATAGAGGTATATTTCAATATATAAGCCTAACTTAGCAACATTTTGTTACTTATTGTATGTGTAACTCACAGTATCATATACATAAAATTAATCCTATGAACACAAAAATTCTCGAAAAATTTGGAGAAGCTGTACGCAAAAAACGCAAGGCCGCAGAGCTCTCTCAAGAAGAACTTGCCGAAAAACTAGGAATTCACAGAACATATATGAGCTTTATTGAACGCGGCATCAGAAATCCTAGCCTTTTAATGATTTTTAAAATATCAAGAGCTTTAAAAATAAAGCTTCCTGAATTGTTTGAATTTGATAAATAAAAAACTCCCGCGAAAACGGGAGTTTTTCTTGTTTATATTATTTGCTGCCAAGAAAATCCTGCCAGTAATTTTTGCCCTCTTCAGACGGATGTTTATCCGCAAGCGCATAATAAGCACATGCTTCCTGACTATAACTTCCATTAGATCTTTTACAATATTCTTCACCCGTAACAAAATGATTTACAGCACTTTGCCCGGCAGGCACATTGTTTGGATGAGGCTGCCCCATTGGTATAACAAACCCGTCTGTTGTAAATACAAACATAAAATAATCATACCCCCACCGGTTAGGCTTTTTCTGACCGTTTATATCAACACAGACAATAGGACCGTTATTACCGGAAGCCGGTACATCATTAAACAAATAAATTCTTCCACCCACATCAGATTGAAAACCGCCGTTATCACATATAAATACGATAGAATTTCCAACCATATTATAAATAGGATAAAGAGCATTTAGATTTGCACTGCCGGTTTCTTCATCAACATCTGAATAAGTCCAATCGCTCAAGACCTTCCCTCCTTTAAAATAGTGCGGAAAAATTTCATTAAGAAACTTTTGATAAGTCGCACTACCGTTTGAGGTGCCTCCAAGATATTCAGAAACAGACATGCCGTAATCTTTGTAAAACAACCGTGACATCTGGTTTAGTTCAGAATAAACTTTTTTAAACTGTGTCTGAAGTTCTTTATTTTGCTTATTGTTAACAAGAGTAGGAAGCGTCATCGCAGCAACAATTCCTATGATGCCAAGGGTTATCAACACCTCGGCAAGCGTAAACCCTCGCCAAATGCTGGTTAAGGAGCTTAAACTACTTGTCCCCCCCCCCGATTTTTCTTGATATTAGTGCGTTTCCCATAGTTACATCTCCTATTATATTTTCATGTTTCTTATTTTATTATAAAATATTTTTCAAAAAATATCAACTGATTGATGATATATCGAAAAGAATCTGCGATTTCAACTCATCTATAGAGGCAAACTTTTTCTCCGGTCTAATCATATTTAGGAATTCAACAGAAATTCTTTTACCGTAAATATCTTTATCAAAATCAAGGATATGAGTTTCGAGAGAACATTTATGCGTATTGGAAACTGTCGGTCTTATACCAAAATTAGTTATACCTTTATAAACCTTACCGCCGTAACTGACAACTACTGAATACACTCCGAACGGCAAATCAATAAGTTCCGGCGGAAAAATCAGGTTTACCGTTCTGAACCCGATTTTTCTGCCTAATTGCTGCCCTCTCACAACTTCTCCGGAAATAGTAAAATTGTAACCGAGCATTTCATTAGCATTTTTTATCTGCCCTTTTGAGAGTGAGTTTCTTATTGCTGTGCTGCTTATCGTTTCATTATTAATCCTCTGCGGCGAAACCTCAAAATATTTATACCCGTAAACAGTTTGCATTTTTGCAAGCAAATCCGCCCCGCCGGATTTTTCTGCCCCGAAATAATGATTGAACCCTGTTGATATAGATACAGGCGAAAAATTATCTATCAAAATCTTTTTCAAATATTCTTCAGCTGTAAACCTGCTTAACTCTTCATCAAAATCAAGAATATACACGTAATCAACCCCGAGGGCTTCAATATGTTTTAATCTGTCCTCACGGGTCAAAATATATTTCGGACAGACACCTTTAAAAAAGCAGCACGGATGATCTTTAAAGGTAATTACTGCCGATTTATTCCCATTTTTATGCGCAAAATTCACGGCTGTGGAGATTACTTTCTGATGCCCCAGATGTACGCCGTCAAAGTACCCGAGAGCAAGGGATAAATCAGGATTATTGTTTAATTCGGTGAATATCTGCATAGCTTTATTATAATACAAATTAATATTACTTCATATACTGTTAAAAAAATTTATTTTGCTACTTAATACAACAAAGGAGATAAATTAATGAATTCAATACAATCCCGTTTCAATTACAGAAGCCATAATCAGACCTTCACGGGAGGTCATCATCCGAAACATTTTTCATCCATGATGAACTATATATACCGGAAGGCACAAGTGCAATACCCTGATATATTTCAGTCTTCAGGTTCCATTGAAATAAGCACCAGATTGGATAACGGGAGAGAAGTTTCCGGAATAGTTAATTTCTTAAACGGGAAATATGCAGGTCTTGTACTTGAAGAAGGCGCAGAACATCTTAAAGCAAAATTTATGAAAACTGTTTTAGGCAAATATATAGATAAGATTTCCAGCCAGAAAGTAAAAGATAAAATCGCCAGAAATAAAAAAAGCCCTTTTTAAAAAGGGCTTTTAATTTTATTATTTGTGAGTAACCGTACTTTTTAAGTGGAGTTCTCTCAACTGCTGCAGAGAAGCCTCACCTGGGGCGTCACTCATAAGGTCTTTCGCACCAGAGTTTTTCGGGAACGCAATAACATCACGAATAGAATCGGTTCTTGCCAACAATGCAACAAGTCTGTCCAGACCGATTGCAAGCCCTGCGTGAGGAGGTGTTCCGTATTGAAGCGCGTTCACCATAAATCCGAATTTTTCTTTTGCTTCTTCTTCGGTTAATCCGAGAGCCTTGAAGATTGCGGATTGAACTTCGGATGAGTGAATTCTGACACTGCCGCCGCCGAGTTCTGTTCCGTTATATACAATATCGTAAGCAATTGATTTAACATTACCTAAATCACCTGATTTAAGTTTATCCAGATCTTCCAGACATGGGGATGTGAACGGGTGATGCATTGCCATATAACGATTTTCTTCATCAGACCACTCAAACATAGGGAAATCTACAACCCAGAGAAGGTTATGTTTATTCTCATCAATCAGGTTTAAAGATTTGCCGAAATGCAGTCTTAATCTTCCCATAATGTCGTAAACTAGTTTCGGTTTATCAGCGACAAAGAAGATAATATCGCCGGCCTGAGCACCAGCTCTTTCCTGAATAGCTTTTGCCTGCTCTTCTGTAACAAACTTTAATACCGGAGATTTAGCTGTGCCATCCTCATTGTAGATAATATTAGCGAGCGCCTTCGCGCCGAATGATACAGCGAGTTTTGTAATATCATCAATATCTTTTCTTGAATATTTTGCACCGCCCGGAATTCTTATACCGCGGACAATTCCACCGTTAAGAAGCGTATTTTTAACGATTTCGAAGTTTGATTCTAAGATAATATCACCTATGTCAAAAAGTTCCAGCCCGAAACGTGTATCCGGTTTATCAGAACCGAATCTGTCCATAGCTTCCTGCCAAGGCATCTGGATAAACGGAGGCTTAACTTCAACGCCTGCAGCTTTGAATGTATCAACAATTAAGCCTTCAACAACCCTTATAACATCCTGCTGTTCAACAAAAGACATCTCTAAGTCAATTTGTGTGAATTCAGGCTGCCTGTCAGCACGCAAATCTTCATCACGGAAGCATTTTGCAATCTGATAATATCTTTCCAGTCCGCCTACCATCAATAACTGTTTAAAAATTTGCGGAGACTGCGGTAACGCATAGAATTTACCTTCCTGAACACGAGAAGGAACAAGATAATCTCTTGCGCCCTCAGGAGTTGTCTTAATCAAAATAGGTGTTTCAACTTCAAGAAAATCTAAATTATTCAAATAGTTTCTTGCAGCTTGAACAATTTTATGACGGAGGACAAGCTTATCCTTCATAGCGTCACGTCTTATGTCAAGGTATCTGTATTTTAAGCGCACATCTTCCGAAACGTTTTCATCATCTAACACAAACGGCAATGTTTTTGCTTCTGATAAAATTTCAATGCTTTCCGGATACATTTCAACCTGCCCTGTAGGGTATTTTTCATTGTAAGTTTCTTCCGGTCTTTTTGAAACCTTTCCTTTAACTGTAATAACATATTCCGTTCTGACTTTTTCGAGAACTTTGTGAACGTCAGGGTTAATCTGCGGGTTTGCAACAATCTGGAAAAATCCGCTTCTGTCTCTCAATTCCACAAATAAAATTCCGCCTAAATCACGGATAGTAGATGCCCAGCCGGATAATACAACTTCTTCTCCGAGGTTATTCAGATTAAGCTCTCCGCAATTATGCGATTTCATTCTTGTTTTAATCATTTTATCTTCCTTTTCTAGTAAATGTCTGTTTTTATCTTAGCAAAAACATAAAAATTGCACCAGTTTTTTGTATTTTTTATGAAAAATAATACAAAATCGGGTTTACCCAGCGTGTGTGATAAGTCATGACCAGTACCCATGAGGCATACATTAACAGAAGAAATATAAACACAACCAGAAAAATTTTATAATAATTTTGAAACTTTTCCCCGAAATAACTTCTGTTCTGTGCGAGAATGATAAAAACAAACGGCAGGGCAGAGATTAAATATCTTCCCTGAAAACCTATAACTTTATAGCTGTCCTGCGGAGTCCAGGTTATATACAATACGCAGTGCAGCATTGTTAAAAACATAAAAAATACAACTATAGACATAATTCTCTGAGGATTAGTGATTTTCTTTTCCGGCAACACAAAAAATGAGGTAAAAAATACCATAGCAGTTATTATATACACAGGCATTGCAAACCTGACATCCAGAAGCCCGAGAATTCCGATACAGCCTCTTATATAGTAAAAACAATTGTAAACAAGTGCTTTTACATAAAGAACAATAAACTCAAGCGGGTTGTGCATAAGCATATATTTGTGATATTCCGGCGCCCCCAGAGGATTGTAAAACGGCAGATTAATAGCAGCCCACCAGAACATTAAGCCGAACGCAAGCCCAAGACATGACAGTGCAAATAAATATTTATGCTTTTTAACAGGCAGAAAAAAGAAAAGAAATACCGGATATATACCACCTTTTGTAAATGCGCTCAGTACAGACAAACTAACAAGCAATGCGTAATCCTGCCGCTCAAGTTCTTTCTTCTCAAAAATAAGTTTAAAAATATACGCAAAAAACAGAAATGCAAAAGCATTATTAAACGAATCTGCAGATAAAGACATTCCCTCATATAATGACATAGGAAGAAGCGCCGTGAAAAAGAACAGCCACTTGAAAACAGGAGTTATTCGAATAGCAAAAGCAATTAGCGCCGTCCAGACAAGAAAATTAAAAATTCTCCCGAGATAAAACATAACAGTTCCGCCCAAAGGTTTTCCTGCATTTAAACCTAAAGAAGAAAACGCATACAATAAAGGCGGATAGCCTGTAACCTGATAAACCTCATCCGGCCTTATCAGAGAAAGATTTTTCTGAATATACTTATCACATTCAACATTTTGAGCCGGAGTTCTGTTATACAAAATTCCGTCAGCCACCTCACATGCCCTGAGCAGATGAGAGGACTCATCCGGCACCTTGTATGGCGGGGTTACTATCATAAATATTATCCCGAAAATAATAGCAAAAATTAAAAATATAAATTCAGGTTTCTTAATCCACATAGCCCTCTTGAATCCTGTGCTGTATTCTCAGCCGCCGGAAATTCCGTTAAAAGTAATAGAAAGGGCGGATATGCCGCCCTTTTTATTACAAATTATTTTTTATCAAACATCTGTTTAATACCGTCAACTGAAGATAAAATTCCGGTTGCTTCATACGGCATATAAACAACTTTGTTATTTTCACCTGTAGTTATATCTGAAAGTGTTTCCAGATACTTCATAGCAATCAAATATTTATCAGGCTGGCCTTTATCTGCAAGCGCATCAATAATTCTATGGATTGCTTCTTTTTCGGCGTCAGCTTCAATAACACGCGCCTGAGCAATACCCTCGGCTTTTAGAATTGCAGCCTGTTTTTCACCTTCAGCCTGATTAATAGCGGCTTCTTTCTGTCCTTCAGCTTTAAGGATTGCAGATTTTTTCAAACCTTCAGCCTCAAGAATTGCGGCACGTCTGTCACGCTCTGCTTTCATCTGTTTTTCCATAGAGCTTTGAATATCAGCAGGAGGAATAATATCCTGTAATTCTACCCTGTTAACCTTTACGCCCCATTTGTTTGTAGCTTCATCCAGAATTGCCCTCAATTCCTGATTAATTTTATCACGTGATACAAGGGTTTCATCCAGATCAAGCTGCCCGACAAGGTTTCTTAATGTTGTCTGGGTTAACTTTTCAATAGCATCCGGAAGGTTTGCAATAGCGTAAACAGCCTTTTTAGCGTCCACAATCTGATAATACAAAAGCGCGTTAATCGTAATTGTTACGTTATCTTTTGTGATTACGTTCTGACGCGGAAAATCAAAAACAGTTTCTCTCAAATCAATTCTGGAAACTTCTTTTGAATAAGAATAAACCGTACCGTCAAGCCCCCTTTGTGTCACACGTTTTGCCATACCGCGCGGAGCCTCAAAAACCGGAATAATAAAGTTCAAACCTGATTCCAGAGTTTTTTCATACTTACCGAGCCGCTCAATAATCATAACTTCTTGCTGCTGTACAATCAAAACCCCTTTTGCGATATAAATAATTACCGCTACAAGTAAAATCCACAATAAAATCGTCATAATTTATATCCTTTCTACGTACATAACCAGACTGTCATTTTTGACAATCCGAACCTCGGTTCCCGCAGGGATTTCATCGTCATTTTCAACTCTGGCATCCCAGCGTTCATCATAAATTGTAATAGCGCCTTTATATTTATTTACAGGCTCAATAACCTTCACAATTTTACCTATATATTCAGCTTGAACACCTGTTTCTTTATCCTTTGAAGGCTTAATGGTTCTCAAAAGCAGCGGTCTTAACACAAAAATAGAAACCACCGACAGTGCCAGAAAATCTACGGCAAGCATATTACTGTCATGGATAAACAGAGAAATTACTGCCGTGATAAAACCTGCAATCGAAAGATTAAGAAAAAACATTGAAGGAACAAGTATTTCAAGAATAATACACACAACGCCTACTATTGAATAAATCTGCCATAAAAGCATAATATAAAACTCCTGTTTATTAATACAACGGTGATTATAGCATATATTTTGGATTTATGCAAATCGTCTTGATTTGTCATTATAGCAGTTTACACTTAAAAAGGCTAAAAAGAAAAGATTAAACCTTATTTCATGCTACAATTATCTTATGATTACGTTTGACAGCTTAACATTAAAAGCATTTATAGAAGAAAATACAGAATTTCTGACGGGTGCAAGGATACAAAAAATTCAGCAGCCTACAAGACGGGAACTTGTGTTTTTCATAAGAAATAACGCACAGATGCGAAAATTTTACGTGAATATTAATCCTCAGTTTCACCACCTGTGCTTTATGAGCAAAGAAAACGAAAACCGCAGAATGATTGAAATACCTAAAAAACCGCCTATGTTTTGCATGCTTTTGAGAAAATATCTCGAAAATTCAAAAATCTGCGCGGTAAAACAGCCGCCTTACGAAAGGATTCTGGAATTTTATATAGAAACCTTTAACGAACTTTCGGAAAAAATTTACCTCTGCCTGGCCGTTGAACTTATGGGCAAGCACTCGAACGTAATTTTATACAACGATGACACAAATGTAATTATAGGCTGCGCCCATAATGTCGGGGCTGAAAAGAGCAGCGTCAGAGAAATGGCAGGCACGCTTCCTTATATTTATCCGCCAAAACAAATTAAATCAGACATACTGAACTACAACGGCGAAATTGACTACGAAACGCTTTCAAAAGATTTTTTCTGGTTTTCAAAATCTTTTGCAGAGCAGTGTAAAAATGTTCCGCTTGCAAAATTGAAGGATTTTATCAGTCTGAAAAATATCTCTCCTGCAATATCATCGGATTATAAAGAGTTTTCTCTTTATAAAGAACTCCTGAAAAATCCTCTGCCGCAAAATTCCGTAAACGACATGATTGATAATTATTTTACACACTATCAGGAAACAGATAAATTCCAAACCATAAAATCGCACCTTTTGTCGTTTACCGGCCAAAAAATTAAAAAATTAAACAATTCACTTGCTAAAATAGATGTTCAGCTAAAAAGAGAAGAAAATTCAAATAAATACCGTCTTTTCGGAGATTTGATTATGGCAAATCTCTATAATAACAAAGATTTTTCATCATCTATTGATGTTTTTGATTACGAAAACAATAAAAATATTACAATTGAACTTGATAACACAAGAACACTGAAAGAAAACGCAAATAAATTCTATAAACTCTATAACAAAGGGAAAATTTCGCTGCAAAAATCGACAGAAATGAAAGAACAAATTTCTGAAAATCTTGCCTATTTTGAACAGGTTTTATATTCACTGGAAACAGCAAAAGAAATCACGGATTTACTGGAAATAAAATCAGAACTCATGCCTGACGAAAACGAAAAAATTGAAAAACGCAAGGCTATTGAGCCGGAGAAATTAGAACTTGACGGTTTTACTATTTTTATCGGCAAAAACAACCGCCAGAATGATTACATAATCTCAAAACTCGCAAAAGATGAAGATTTGTGGTTCCATACAAAAGACTGCGCGGGCTCACACGTACTTTTAAAAGGAGATAATCCGCCGGATAAAATCATTTTACAGTGCGCAAAGATTGCAAAAGAACATTCATCTGCACCGGAATCGTCTAAAATAGGAGTAATTTATACCAAAAGAAAATACCTTAGAAAACCGCCTAAGGCAAATTTAGGATATGTAACTTACAAAAACGAAAAAGAAATAATAATTGACTAATGGCAAACGGATTGGATGAAATTCAAAAGATAATTGATAATATTGCTATGGCGAAGAAACACGTTATAGCACTTATCGATTGTGATTCTTTTTTTGTATCCTGCGAGCAGAAGGTTAACCCCGAACTAAAAGGGAAACCAGTCTGCGTTATGTCAGCGCGCGGGCAATGCGTAATTTCCCGTTCCAAAGAAGCAAAAGCGCTAGGCATCCGTATGGGTATGCCATATTTTCAGGTTACCGGGAAAATGAAAGATGCAATCTATATCAACGCAAGCCATGACCTATATGGAAAAGTTTCAAAAGAGGTTATGGCTGTTTTAAAACGGTTTTCGCCAAAAGTTGAGGTTTATTCAATTGACGAAGCCTTTGTTGATTTAACTGGACTTGAAAGACTTTATAAAAAGAATTACCTTGAAATTGCACAGATGATACGGGAAACAATTAAAAAGGAAGTGGATATTCCGGTATCAATCGGTTTAAGTTCCTCGAAATCACTCGCTAAACTCGCCTCTGATAAAGCAAAAACGCAAGAAACAGGAATTTTTCTAATCGGTTCGAGAAAAATCATCCCCGTCCTTGAAAAAACGAGCATAGACGAAATCTGGGGAATAGGTAAAAATCTTTCCGCACTTCTGCGTCGCAACGGCATTTTAACAGCCTACGAACTTGTAAGACAATCAGACGTCTGGCTTAACAAGCAAATAGGTATCAGGGGCCTCGAGATGAAACACGAACTTCTCGGAGAAATGGTGTCGCCAGTATCGGATGAAGTTAAGCTTCCAAAATCAATTCAGAAAACGAGTGCAATGGCAAAATTCACCTCTGACAAAGAATACATAAAAAATTCGCTGAATTACCACATCCACCGCGCCTGTGTAAAACTCAGAAAAATTAACGCGAAATGCCACGGTATCGGTATTATGCTCAGAACAAAAGATTTTAAAGTTTATTATGATAAACGAATTTTAAATCAGGCAACAAGTTTTGAACTTGAAATATCTGATATTATCTTTGAAATGCTTGATGAATTATATAACCCGAACATCTTATACAGAAGCACCGGCGTCACACTGGATAACTTTGTTCAAAATTCAGAAGCCCAGCTGTCGCTTTTTGCGGACAACGAAACAGAAATAAAAAAAGACAAACTCACCCGATGTTTTGACAAACTGGAAGAAAAATTCGGAAAAAACATAATCCAGACAGGTTTCATAACAAAGGATGTCTAAACAAACGTCTGTATAATTCTGTACACCAGCCTGAACTTATCCTCCGGCAGATTTTCTATAATACGAAAAACTTTTTCTGTCAAAACATCTCTGCTTTCAAGATGCTCCGAATTTAAGAATGATGAAACAGGCTTATTTAACTTTAAAGCTATTTTGTCAAGCAGTTCAAAAGACGGGTAACACCTCCCGCATTCAATCTTGCTCATGTGTTTTGAATCTATTCCGACAAGCTCTGCAAGTTCCGTCTGCTTAAGCCCCTGTTGTTTTCTGATTTCCTGAATTCTTGCTCCCAAATATTTTTTTGTATCGTGCATAAACCATCCTTTAGTAAAAGGATAGGTTATAATGTAAGAATTTTAAACATTCTAATTTTATTATATATTGACAAAAATATGCAAATAAAGCATAATAAAATATATAATATCACACTTTTTAAAAAAAAGTAGTAATATAAGGAGGATTACATGAGAAACAATGCGTTTACACTGGCGGAAGTTTTGATTACCCTTGGAATTATAGGTATTGTGGCTGCGATGACCATGCCTTCAATCACTGCTAACTCAAGAAAGAAAGAATATTCTTCCAAAATTAAAAAAATCTACAGTACTATGCAGCAGGCTATTATGCGCTCAGAAGTCGACAACAGCGAAAGTATTTACTGGGAAAAATCAGAAGAAATTAAGGATGAGGATGGACACACAGACCAGATTGCCAATGCTCAGGCAGGTGAAAAATTTTTTAATTCTTATATAAAACCTTATATTAAATATACCTCCATTACTTCAAAAAAAATTACAGACGGTGTGAGTAACATAGATTATTCACTCAAGGTTACACTTACAGACGGGACAATAATGTACTGGCATAACGGAACTTGCAGTGATATGATATTTGACCTTAACGGTGATAAAAATCCGAATAAAGAAGGATATGACCGTTTTCGTTTTTTATTATGCAAAGAACCTTATGCTAAATCATTCTGCGGCGGCAACAAACATTTTTGCACATACAATCCGGTAAAATCACCTACGAGGGAGGATGCCATCACTAATTGTAAAGCTGATGCAAAATACTGCACAGTATTGCTTCAATATGACAACTGGGAATTTAAGGACGATTATCCGTATAAAATATAGAAAAAGCTCCCTTTAAAAGGGAGCCTTTTTATTATTCATAAATCCATCCGTTTGTTAAATCAACCTTGATAGGCTGAAGAAGTTTTAGATAAAGGACGCCATCAGGCTGAACATCAAGTTTTTCGCCTTTTAAAGTTGCTCTTACAAACTTCATAAACCAGTTTCTGTGTTTTGAAACACTGCTTGTACCATGGAAACCGGCAGTCTGGTCATTGTTTGTGACAACTAGCGAGTTATCAAGAACAAGCACCCCGTTTCTCACAAACCACTTACCGCTTCTCACATCCATTAGCTGACCTTTTAACTGCGAACCTTTATAGACAAGAATATACTTATCTTTTGTAATATAATTTTCAGGCGCAACAGCAGCATAAAGCTCACCGGCATTTGAAGTCTGCGAACTTATGTATTTTGTAAGCTTTATAGGAACAACAGCCCCTGCAGGAATTGTACCAATACTTCCCTGAACAACAGCATTTTCAACAACATACCCGTCGCCGGTTTTCTTTCTCATAGCTTCAGCCAGTTTAGCATTCGGGTTAAGTTTTGCCTGCTCCATCATATTATAAAGAATAGCGGCAACTTCCGCCCTTGTGGCAGGACGTTCAGCCTCAAGATTTTTCTTTTTACTGTCTGATGGCATCACAACAATCATATTAAGAATTTCAGCTTTGCCGGCAGGAATAACAAAAGTTTCAGGAATTTCATCTGCATCAGCATACTTTCTTGATAGAACTTCTTTTGCTTTTTGTGCGCTTATTTGTTCAGTTGTTAAAGCATTGACGGCAACTGTCATAGACTCTGCTCTTGTAACTGTATCATCCGGTCTGAAAGGTTCACCGGCAGGCGGACAGGAAATCAAATCGAAAAATAAAGCTTTTTGAATAGAATCATAAGCCCAGAACTCCTCATTTATATCAGTAAAGGCAACCGGTTGTGCAACATTTGTATGCTGCTGGCCCAGTGCTCTTATTGCCATTGACGCAAATTCAGCCCTTGTAACATTGTCATCCGGCTTAAAAGTTCCGTCAGGATACCCTACAATTACCCCTTTGTCTGTAAGAATCTCAATCTGCTCCGATGCCCAGTGGTCTTTTGCAACATCCGGAAACTGAAACGCATTTGCCGTATTAACCCCGAAAAATAATACGAGCACTGCAAAAGCCATTCTCAATATGTTTTTCATAACCATTCTCCTATAATAAATATACACTACAATTTTACAAGTAAAATTTCTTTTCAGCAAGTGTATCTAAAGTTATGTAAAAACACGCAAAATTTTGGATTGACAGTCTTTTAAATTCAGAGGAATATAAATTCAAAAGGATGAAACCTGAAGGAGTAAAGTTATGAAAATCTCACCGGTAAATATTTTTTGCATTCAAAATCAACAAAACATTCGCAGCAGGAAAACCACTGCGCCTTCATTTCGTTCTAATGACCGAACTTCTTTCGGAACAATTCTTGACAGACAGATTGCAGAATTGAAAGAAACTTTTGATAGTGAAATCAATCCTTTTTTTGAAGAAAACAAACCGAAATACATTCAAATCGGAAAAATCGGGTACGACTCACAGGAAAAACTCAAAATCGTAAACAACTACACTCAGAAACTGTTTCAGAAAAGATTTACGTATGAAGAAAATCCCGTACTGCAAAAAGTAAAAAAATACGTTGAACCATATGAACAATACCGGCAAAATATAAAAACATTTGAGAGAACTTCAAATTTTATACAAAACAGTGAAATTTATTCAACACCGGAAATAAAAAAATTTATAGAAAAGAATAAGGCAAAAATTTATCAGGATGCAGAAGAATTCGAAAAATTAAAACCACTCCATGACAAATATGAGCAAACAAAAGACCTCATAAGTACAGAGCTGGAAGCTAAAGTAATTCAAAACAGACCGGAATTTGCTAAAAAGATTGAGGAGCTTAATTATCAAAACAAGGAAGCTGTAATGCTGATGCTTGTTTCAGGCTATCCGGAGGTTTTAAAACTAACAACAGATGCCGGGAATTTGTTTAAAGATTACAATGAAAAAAAGGAACCTCTGTATAAGCTTATGGAGCGTGCCGAAAAATTAAGCTATGACGCTCAGGATTTCCAGATGAACACTATGGAAAACCGCGCTCATATTGATGATGAAATAGACAGCTTCCTTAAAAGAAATAAAAATTACCTCTCAGAAAACCTGAGTGAAGACGAAATTAAAACAGTATATTCAGAGCTTCTTGAAAAAGCAGACAGTATTATAGAAAAAAACACACAATCCCTTGATAAATATTATACCTCACACCAGATAAAAATTAGCCCGCGGGTTATTGACAGAACCCTGAACGCACAGAACCGCGTTAATAAAAAACTAAACGCACTGCTTTTACAGGAAAAACAAAAGATTTATAATGCCTGAACAGTATTTTTTTCTTTAATACTGTTCATTGGATTCCAAGCATCTTTAAGATTATGTTTAATTAAATTCTGGTAAATTGCTTCTTTATAATCAAGAACTTCAATCTGTTTTTTAAGTTCTTCCATCTGATTAAGCGCCTTAGCTCTGGTATTATGGATAATTTCATACCTTTCGGGTATTGTGGAATCACCTTTAACACACAAATCAATATAACGCTTAACGGATTTATTATCAGTTCCGACAGAGCGCAGGCACTTTACAATTTTAACCCAGCCAAGGTCATCATCAGAAAACATTCTTATGTTATTTTTATTTCTTTTTATAAACGGGAAAAAGCCGCTCTTTGCCCAGAATCTCAGAGTGTGCTCCGACACCTCCGTCTTTAACGCAACTTCTTTAATTGTGTACATAAGCCCCTCCTCAAAAATATTCCGGCATTATTATTTCACAAATAATAGTAAATCGCAAACTTTCTTTATAATTTTATGTTTTGTTAGCAAAAAAATATTTTTTCGTGTTTTAAGAATACCAGTTCAGAAAAATCAACAAGAGGTAACTATGCAGGTAAACTTAAATCCAACTATCCACAGAAGCAATTTCAATCTCCAACACAAACAGAATTTACGTCCTAATGTTAATCAAAACACTCCGTCAAATATAAATAACACCCCTAGTTTTACAGGAATAAATCTTCGATTTTTACACGCAAAAGCTGACAGAGCTGCAGCAAATGACTTTATCACAAGAGCAAGCTACTATCTTAATGTTCCGACGCAAAAGCTCAGAAGATTTGCAACGCCTGAAACACCACAAAGAAGCGAATTATTCTATTTATTAACTGAAAATCTTTTATCCGATTCTCAAAAAGCTAACAGAATACTTCCTGAAAACTCTGAATTAATTATCGGTAAAATATTTGACAGTATAAAAAAACCGCAGGAGACTCACTTCAGCTTAATAAAAAATCAGACATATTCGTTCAAAGATAAAGAAAAAATTCTCAGCATAACAGCAGGTCATCCTGAAAGACTGGAACTTTTAAAACAGCTGCAGTCATTAAAAGGTTTGAATGACTACGCACTTGACCTTTCTCCTGAAACAATTATTTCTATACTTACATCAGATAAAACTCAAAAACTCAGCAAAAATTTTGAAGATTTTCGTTCATATATTATCCTCAACAACAAAGAAAAAGGATTTACTGAAAATCTGATGAACGAACTGAATAAAAAAGAAGTATCTTTCAATCCGGAAGAACTGGCAAAAAAAATAGCTCTTATCAAAATACACGACAAGTCAATTGTTCTTCGAGAACTTCCGCTTGAATTTTTAGAACAAAACTATAATCCGACAGGATTAAAGCTTCTATCAAACAGATATATGGCTATGGAAAATCTTTTACCGCCCAAAGGTGAAAAACTCTCACCAAAAGATTTAGAATTTTTCAAATACATTATAAATTCAACAACTAAAGAGAATTATGAAATCCGTAAGAATTTCTTTGTAAATAACAATTCATTCCAGTTAAACAAAAATTCAAACGATGAAATAATGAAATTTTTCAAAAAAGTTGACAGCGACAAAAATTTCAGAAAAATTTATGAATACGCATCTAAAAATTCAACTGCAATAAACAGCAGACCGGTTGCAGAGTTGATGTTTTATACTGACAGTTTCGGCTCGGATGTAATTGCCAAAAAACTGAAAAACTTCACAAAAATACTTAGTTCTAATATTACCGGAAGCTCTAATCCTGATGAGATTGTCGAATTGTTAAGCAAAAATCTTAATAATAATTTTTATATTACAAAAGCTCAAATCCATCAGGCAAAAGAAGATGAATATAATACAAGAATTAATAATATGTTTTTCGGCAATACTAAAGCTAAAATAAAAAAAGCCGGAAGAATTTTATCCTACGAAATTCTTCCGAAACTAATCGGCAAAGTGGAAGTTACTCCGATAAAAAATAAAATTAGCTATGAAACATACAGAATGGCAGCTTCTGGAATGGGAGAGGCAGTTTTGCAACAGCCTGCAAAAACCGTTAATATTCAGGAAACAATGCTTGCCGCACCGAAAATAAAAATAAAACGGGATTATAAAGCAATGCGCCTGCAAATCACTCAGGAAGGGCAGGAAATAATTAAGAAAAAAATGCGTTCTAAAAAAGATTACGGGCAAAATATAAAACGTTACACAAAAATGAGAAATGCGTTTTTGAACGAAATGTTCGATTCTGTTAAAGAAACCCGCGCACAGCAGCGTTCAGAAGGCATAAAACGCCCTAATGTTTCAAACGCTGATGTAATTGATTTGTATTCAAAAATCAAAGGGAAAAACCAGAAACTTGTCAGATGTTTACTGAAACAACGCACCGCTGACGGAAACAGAGAATACACTGTCAAACAGATTTCATCAATTCTTGACGAGATAGAAGTTTTCTCAAAAGAACAGGGGATTGACCAGAAAGCAATCTGCGATAACCTTACAAAAATGATTAAGGATACAAAAGGGGAATTCAAGCTTAAATCTGAATTTCTCCAGCAATCGTTTTAAATTAAAAACCGTATCGTCTGAGCTGGCACAAATCAACGTTTAGCCCTCTCTCATAGCTCTGGCAGGGAGGGTGTGTCTTGCTCACTCTCATTTAACACGATTTCAGACCTTTTTTCGCAAACTTTGCGCTTGCTACAAAGAAAGTCTTTCCATATACAAGCCCGCTCAAACCTTAAATAATGCTCCGCCCCAAGTTGTGTGTTCGCTCTACCAATAAAAAAAGAGCTTTTCAGCTCTTTATAGTGGTGGGCAGGGGTGGATTCGAACCACCGTAGTCTCGCGACGGCAGATTTACAGTCTGCTCCCTTTAGCCACTCGGGCAC
>CALVBB010000016.1 GCA_944325705.1 Candidatus Gastranaerophilales bacterium | reverse complement strand
TATCGTCTCGAAAACATTTATAGATTGTCCTCTCTACTTTAATTATATCAAATCTTCCGCTTCTTTTCAACATGTAATTACTATACTTAAGTAAATAAAAAAACGAGCCTGAAAGCAGACTCGTTTTTCTATGTTATTTTACTGTTACAAAATTATTCAATAATTTTGTCAACTACACCGGCACCAACTGTGTGGCCGCCTTCACGGATAGCAAATCTCATACCTTCTTCGATAGCTACAGGAGCGATAAGTTCAACTTCCATAACTACGTTATCACCAGGCATTACCATTTGACCGTCAAATTTGATTGAACCGGTTACGTCAGTTGTTCTGATATAGAACTGAGGACGGTAGCCAGGGAAGAACGGAGTATGACGTCCGCCTTCTTCTTTTGTCAATACGTAAACGTTTGCTGTGAATTTAGTGTGCGGATGAATTGTTCCCGGTTTAGCAAGAACCTGACCGCGCTGAATATCAGTTTTGTCGATACCACGGAGCAATGCACCGATGTTATCGCCAGCCTGACCTTGATCAAGTGATTTTCTGAACATTTCAACGCCGGTAACTGTTGTTTTCTTAGTTTCACCAAGACCAACTATTTCAACTTCATCACCAACTTTAACAACACCACGTTCTACTCTACCTGTTGCAACTGTACCACGACCAGTGATAGAGAATACGTCTTCTACAGGCATTAAGAACGGTTTGTCTAAATCACGAACCGGTGTTGGGAAGTAAGAATCGATAGCATCCATCAATTCCCAAATTTTATCAACCCATTTATCTTCACCACGCTGAATTTTCGGGTTAGCCTGAGCAGCTTCAAGAGCTTTCAAAGCTGAACCATGGATGAACGGAATGTTGTCGCCGTCGAATTCATAAGAAGAAAGGAGTTCTCTAACTTCCATTTCAACGAGTTCTAACAATTCAGGATCATCAACCATATCGCATTTGTTCAAGAATACAACGAGGTTAGGAACACCAACCTGTCTAGCTAACAGGATGTGTTCACGAGTCTGAGGCATAGCACCGTCAGTAGCAGCAACAACGAGGATTGCGCCATCCATCTGAGCAGCACCTGTAATCATGTTTTTAACATAGTCAGCGTGGCCCGGGCAGTCAACGTGTGCATAGTGTCTTGCAGCTGTTTCGTATTCTACGTGAGCAGTAGAGATGGTTATACCTCTTGCTTTTTCTTCAGGAGCAGCATCGATTTCGTCGAATTTTTTCAATGCAGCCTGACCTGCAGCAGCCAATACAGCTGTGATAGCTGCTGTTAATGTTGTTTTACCGTGGTCAACGTGGCCAATTGTACCGATGTTAACGTGCGGTTTGGTACGTTCGTACTTTTCTCTAGCCATGAGATTAATCTCCTTTTTTTCTAATTATACTACAATACTAATTTGGTATTTAAGCCATATTATCATAATATGTGCTCAAACTTTTTTGTCAACAGAATTACACAAAATTCTACCTTATGTGTGGGGTATATAACAAACAATGCGTTAAGGTCTTTTGTCAGGATCAAAAAAATATACAAAAAAAGCCCGTTCTTAATAAGGACGGGCTTTTTATTTTTAATAAGATTTTACTCTTCAGTTTCTTCAGCCTCTTCAACAGGTTCTTCGCTCTGGAGATCTTCATCATCAATCGCCTGCTGGTTCATTTCTTCCTCAATTTCCTGCTGAAGCTCATCATCTTGAGTTTCTTCTTCATCCTCTGCAGGATTTTGCGGAGCTTCTTCGTAATTTTGGAAGTTAGCAGCTTCTGCCTTTTCCATCTGAGAAACGCTCTTTATATCAATCTTCCAGCCTGTTAGCTTATGAGCAAGTCTAACATTCTGACCTTCTCTGCCGATTGCAAGCGAAAGCTGATCATCAGGAACAACGACCATCGCTTCATGCGAATACTCATCATCCGCAAGAATATCAACGGACACAACTCTTGCAGGAGAAAGTGCATTTACGATATATTCAACAGGATCTTCGGAATATCTTACAATATCGATTTTTTCATTTTTTAACTCTGAAACAATAGTCTGAATTCTGCTACCGCGCGGGCCAATGCAGGCTCCGACACTGTCTACTTCCGGATCGTTTGACCATACGGCAATTTTTGTTCTGTAGCCGGCTTCTCTTGCTATTGATTTAATCTCAACAATACCGTCCTCAATTTCCGGAACCTCAAGTTCAAAGAGTTCTCGAACTATTTCTGCATGTGCATGAGAAACGATTACCTGAGGGAGTCTTGTAGTTTCTTTTACATTAAGAACAAAAACTCTGATTCTGTTACCAGGTTTGTAGTATTCACCTGGGATCTGTTCTTTCTGCGGCATAATTGCATCAGTTTTCCCGATATTAACGATAACGTTGCGGTTTTCTACACGCTGAATTATACCGGTTGTAAGTGTGCCTTTCTTTTCAAGAAATTCGTTAAGGACGAGGTTTCTTTCAGCTTCTCTTATACGCTGGGTAATTACCTGTTTAGCGGCCTGAGCGGCGATTCTGCCGAACTGTTCCGGTGTAACCTCAATTTTAACTTCGTCACCTACTTCAACATCCTCGTCAATTTCTTTTGCAACTCCGATTGAAATCTGGGTATCTTCTTCCCCTTCTTCAACGGATTCTACAACTGTTTTAGTGCTGAAAACCCCGATTTCGCCGGCCTGCTCATCAAGGATTGCCTCAATATTTGCAGCATCTTTCACTCTCATGTGTTTTTTGTAGGCTGCGACCATTGCATCACACAGAGAAGATACCAGAATATCTTTTGATATTCCGCGTTCTCTTTCCAATTCCTCACACGCTTCAAATAGCGCTGTTCCGATTTTAATCATTTGTTTATTTTCCTTTCTATTTTTTAGACGATAAGGTATAAGACGTATTCAGTCAATATACAGCTTTGCGGACTGAATGTTTGAGCGCGGAATCTGCAATTCCAGCCCGTCATCAAATCTGAAAAATTTTAATCCTTCTTTTTCATCGAAATCAAGGATTTCACCTTTAAAAATTTTTTCTGTTTCACCTTCTAAAGGAGTTTTTAATTTTATACTAATTCTTCTTCCTTTAAAAATCACAAACTCCTTATCAGACTTAAACTTTCTTTCCAATCCCGGAGAGGAAACTTCAAGATAATATTTAACAGGGATAAGTTCATCAAGAAAATCGCTCAAACTCCGCGTCACACGCTCACAGTCGTCAAGTGTAACCTCCTTTTCCTTAGAATAAAGATAAATTCTCAGAAACCAGCGGTGATTTTCCTTTATAAACTCTATCTCAAGAGGAATATACCCGAAACGCATGGCAGTATTTTCTATTAACGGAGTAATCTTTTCCAGAATTTCATGCCTGTTAATGTCCTGCTTCACAATACTATCTTCCTTTTTATTTATTACCTCAGGAGTAAAAAAGAACGGGGATGCCCGTTCTTTTCTGCGACAATACTGTCTTCCATATTATAAATTAATAATTATTAAAAGTAAAGCCCATTGTAAAGTTTTGAAACTAGTGTTCCATAACAAAGGCATTCATAGCTTCTTGATTTCGCTTATCAGCTTCTTCTTGAGCATATTCGTTCATTTTATTCAACTTATCCTGCAGATCAGCCTGTCTTGTTTCTGTCATGGTCAAATCTGTATTAAGATTTGCATTTGAATATTTCTCGCTTGTCGAATTACCCGCAATTGTATTAAAGGTTTCCGCAAGCTGTGAATATTCCTGTTTAAGTTCAGCTTTTTTAGATTCATCTTTTTCACCGGCAATTTTTGCATCCAGTTTCTGTAAATCCTTAAGCATACCGTCTAATTTCTTTTCTTCCTGCTGGAGCATTTTTGTTGCCCTTGCTTCTCCGTCTTGAATTGTCTTTTCTAATGTATTAAGCTGGGTCGTTTTCGCTTCTTTATCGTTTTTCAAGGAAGTAAGTGTTTTTATATCATTCTCTGTTTCTTTCTGTTTTGCAAGAAGCCCGTCCTCGCCGTCAAGTTTTTTCTGTGCTTCATTCTTGGTTTCTTCAGCCTTTTTAAGTTGATCTTTAAGCTGATTTAAGGTTGCTTTTGCTTCATCCAGCTGCTGCTGGGCAGCAGAAATTGCTGCGGTATTAGGGTTTTCTGCGGTAGCCTGACTCTTAGCCTGAGCAAGGGCTTCTTCTGCGTTGCCGACAACTGTTTCCTGAGCAGGAATCCTTGTTCCGCTTAACAGATCAATAGTCTTTTGCTGGTTAGCCACAATACCCTGCTGCTCTTTAACCTGAGCATCTATTTCTGTTTTGCTTTCGTTAGCACTTTGCAGATTAGCTTCGACATTTTTGTAATCATCAGAGTTCAAGAGGTCTGTAAGCTCTTTCTGCTGTGTCTTAGCTTCTGTAATGGCAGATTGCAGCGCAACTGTTGTGGAGGCTGTAGCTATATCACCTACATTGCCGGCAAGCGTCTGTGCAGTCTGAATTGTGGAAGCTGACGCTGTGGATTTTGGTGCGGCGGCAGCATCACTGCCTTTTATAGCTTTTATACCTGAAACTAATGCGGTTATACCTCCGGTTACAAGCGTACATACATCAGAAAATGACATTTTCTGGTTATACGAGTTTCCAAAATCTGTATACCGTCCCTGATATTGCGGCGCAACCTGAGCTTGAACCATTCGTCTGTAACTTCGTTTAGTAACGCCTGTTTGACCTTCTATATAATGATTACCCTGAATTTCACCCCAGCCAACAGTATAAGTTCTGTCACGCGTATAATCACTTGCGTCCATAAAACGCGTTGCCGGAATAAAGGATGATGAACGACTTGTTTGAGCCCTTTGTGCTGTAAATACCGAAGCTCGTGAACTTGTAGCAATATTGCTTGACACCGTACTCTTTAAACTTGAGGTTTGAGCAGTCACACCAGTATCTTTGGTTCCGAACATTGCCTTTACGGAACCAGCTTTGGCAAAACTAGGTCTGTCGGGTATCTTTCCGAAGCCCGGTCTTACTGAAACTTTAGCTTTGTCTAACGCTACATTCATGACCTGTACTCTCTCTTACAATTCTTCTTACATATATAAAAACTTTTCAGGCTCGATAATTGCATCAAATCTCCATTTCTTAATATAAGTTTACAATTGGTTAACCAAAAATTATTTACATGCACGACAAACAGCAGTATTTCCTCACCTTAATAATATTATGCCCATATTTTTAGAAAAAAATCATATTGACAGAAAAATATTCTTTACAATCCTTAACCATGCCTTATTTGCCCGAAAGTGCTCTGTCATGATTTCCTTGAGATTTTGCAAGTAATTAATCTTATTTCTTTACAAAAATTAAGTAAACTTTTTTACTATAGCTATAATAGCTGAAAAGTGTTTCAAAGACTATTTATCCGGATTTTTAACAAAACTTATTGTAAAAAGATTGGCATGGATGGAGTATATTTGGTTCTTTTTTCAAAAGTTTATTCTATGATGGATATATATCTTGGGAGGCGGGGTTAGTTCAAAAGCTTTCTTCCCCCGTTTCTAGAATTAATCAACCTAAAGAACGATTAAGATATTTACAATATCGTTTAAAATGTTGATAGAGAAAATAATCAGTTTTATTTATTGGAGGTAGTTAGAGTGTTAGAGCATGGTTATATTCAAATCTATACTGGAGATGGCAAAGGGAAAACAACAGCCTCATTGGGTCTGGCACTTCGCGCTCTAGGACATGGCTGGAAGGTTCTTATAATCCAGTTTACAAAGGGTGACAGCGCTACTTCTTACGGGGAAATTATTACTTCATCAAAATTCCTTCCAAATCTTGAAGTTGTTCAGTTCGGGATGGACAGAGTATGTTATTCACATAACGTCTGCATAGATGACTTTAAGGAAGCAAAAAAAGGCTGGGAATTTGCCAAAAAAGCTATTAATTCAGGGAAGTACCAGCTGATTATTCTTGATGAAATCAACATTTGTACAGCGATGAACATGATTAAAGTCAGCGAGGTTAAGGAAGCATTACTAAACAAACCTGAAAACCTTGAAATCGTTCTTACAGGCCGCTATGCTCATCCTGAATTAAAAGCTATGGCTCATCTTGTTACCGAGATGAAACCTATCAAACACTATTTTGATATGGGTGTTATGGCAAGACAGGGCATAGAATACTAGGCAAGGCAAGGAGGAGAAGCGTGAATTGCCTCCGCAACAAAGCAGGCAGCAAGCTAAATAAAGACTTAAGTTAATGTAAATCCTTTTTGTTTCAGAAATGAAATACCGGACATCTTGAAAAAGAAGTCCGTTTTTTTTATTTATGTTCATTTCTTTCTCTTTTATTGCGAGTAAAAGAGAAAGAAATGAATCAAAGAAAGAGAAAAACGCAGAAGAAACAGCGGCACTACGTGCCACGAAGTCAAATGGCATTTGTTAAATGCTGACGCATTAACCGTTAAGCATCACTATCGCACAATAAATTGTGCACGTTCGACAATTTTTTAAGCGAGCGTATGCGAAGCATGATAACGAGCAATAGAGGTGAAATGCAATGCTTTTCACTACATCCGTTTTGTTATGCGTCGCAACGCGACACTGGAGATAGCGTGTTTTTCTTTTTCGGTTCACATTTTCTTTTTGCATAGCAATCAAAAAGAAAATGTGAACGTTAGAAAAGAAGATTGGCAACTTCTTTTTTCTTCCGTATTGTTTTATGTTAAAATATAAATAAAATAAAAAACAGGGGGAAATATGAAAAGAGCAATTATTATTGTAATAGATTCCATGGGTATCGGTGCAATGCCGGACTGTAAAGACTTTAACGATACGCCTGAATGCAACACTTTGAGGAATGTCTGCAGGTTTAATCACGGACTTAAGGTTCCAAACCTTTCAAAAATGGGCTTAGGCAATATTCAGGACTTTGAAGGTATTGTAAAAACAGACAAATCCATTGCTCAATACGGTACAATGCTCGAAAAATCTAAAGGAAAAGATACGACAACCGGGCACTGGGAAATTGCAGGTCTTATTTCGGAAAAACCTTTTGCAACATTTCCCGATGGATTTCCCGATGAACTTATCCGGAAATTTATAGAAGAAACCGGCTGCGGCGGAGTTCTTGCAAACCGTCCGGCAAGCGGAACAGCAATTATTGCAGAATTAAACGAAGAACACCATAAAACTAAATTTCCTATCGTCTACACCTCGGCGGACAGTGTTTTTCAAATAGCGGTTGATACAGATTTAATTCCGCTTGAAACACTTTACAACTGGTGTGAAATTGCCCGTCAAATTCTTGATGAAGGTAAATACAACGTATCAAGAGTAATTGCCAGACCATATAAAATTATTGACGGGAAACCTGTCAGAATTTCAAAAGACAGACGGGATTACTCTATGGTGCCCTCTCATACGCTCCTTAACGAGATAAAAGACCGCGGCGGACAGGTTATCGGCATCGGGAAAATTGAAGATATTTTCTCAAAATCCGGTATAACCCACGCAATCCATACAGGCTCTAATAAAGAAGGGCTTGAACTAACCTTAAAAGCAATTAAAAATGAACTAAATCTTGAAGAAATTGCATATAAAGACACCATCCCATCCGCGTCGGAGGGTTCGCTAATTTTTACAAACCTTGTGGACACAGACATGCTTTACGGACACAGGAACGATGCAGAAGGCTACGGCAGGGCAATAGAAGAAATTGACCGGTATTTAAGCGATATTTTGCCGGCAATAAGCAAGGATGATTTGCTCATTATCACAGCAGATCATGGCTGCGACCCGACTGTTGAGGGGACTGATCACACCAGAGAAATGGTTCCGCTTCTAATATACTCTCCGGCTGTAGAAGGTAAGGCGCTTGGAAAAATTACCGGATTCGATTATGTTGCAAAAGTTATAAAAGACTGGATATTTTAAAAATTTTGTTATATAATTTGCGTGTGAATATTTTCACGTATGTTGATAAACAAATAAAAAAAGGAGAAAGTAAAATGACAGTAAAAGTTAACGATTCTTGTATCGCTTGCGGCGCATGTGAATCAATCTGTGATGCTGTATTTAAAGTAGAAGATGTTGCAGTAGTTGACGAATCAGCTGTTGCAGACAACATGGATTGCGTTAAAGAAGCAGCAGAAGCATGCCCTGTTGGCGCTATTGAAGTTGAATAATCTTAAATCAAATAAAAAAGAACCGGACAAAAATCCGGTTCTTTTTTTATCTTTTATACATACCGCAGGTCATAATAACCTTTTTTGTGCCTTCTGCAACTTGCCTGTTAAACTCTGCAAATTCCTGAGGTTTTGGCGTCACAGAATTGCCGTTTTCATCAGTATATCCTGTAACATTACAAACATAGCTTCCGTCATTCAGTCTGGGATTATTGTTGCTGATAATTTGAGTTGAGCCGTTTGAATTTTTAGTTACATACTGACTGACATACTGTTCAAGACCGGTTAATCTGGTATTAAACTCGTTTAAACGTTGTTCAAATTCAACAAACTGCTGTTTAAGCTTTGTAACAGCAGATTTTTCAGCATTGTTATTTAATGATGCAAGATACTCTTCCTGAGATTGTTTTTTCTGCTGGTTATTATGCGAAATAATAGGTGCAGAAGCAAGAATAATAAAGGTTATGATAATCAAACCTATACCAATTTCAACAACAGTTACCGCTGATTTTCTTTTCATACTCAAAAACTCTCCTTATTATAATAAAAAAATTATATCATAAATTCACTGTATGAATTCCACCAAAGAGCCTATTTTATAACCGTAAAATTTTCGAGTATACAATTCTTTACAATAAGACAATAAGCCTAGATATAAATGTGTTTATATAAGATTAATCTATCAAAAATTATCTATAAAGCAACAGGTATTATGTCAAAAAAGCAGATTATGAAAACCTGCGGGAAAATCGGAGATGAAGTTTCTGAAAATTTGCTTAACGGGAATAGGGTGAAGGCACAAACAGTTCAAGAAATTCTGGCAAAAAATATTGGTGCTAAAAAAGCTGGAAAAGTACAAATTACGGATGATTTAGATAGTTTTAAAGATTTTGCCAGAAAAGAGCTTAATCTTCAGGATGACGTATCAGAACTGATATTTTACAACTCTAAATCAACAGTTATTCCGGGTCCAAAAACGAACCGGAGCCTGCTCAACCTGAGAACAGATTCTATGGAAGCAGCTGAAACCGTAAACCTGACAACACATGAACTTGAACATGTATTGAACCAGCGCTTAGGATTTAGAGCCTCAATAGAAAAACTCTATGTGAAACTCAGAGGGAAAAAATTTATTGAAAATTACACTAAAAAATACGGAGACCTGTTAAATAAGAAAAATATAGACATGCAGGCACACCTTCTTATTAAATCAAAATTAGGTACGAGCGCAACTCATGGCTTTACATCTTACGGAGCAGGGATAGACGGTCTGCTTAAACAAACCGGACTGAAATCAAAAGAAGAATTACACAAAATGATTACAAAGATTATACGGGAACAAATTCTGCTTCCTGACTGCGACAAACGAAATCTTAAAATATTAAACGCGGTGAAAGTTATTCTAAAAGATGAATCAAGAGCGTACAAAGCCGGAGGAACGGCTGAGAGAAACTTCCTTACCCGAAATATCCTTAAAGACCAAAGCTCAGGCGGACAAGTTTCAATATCAGAAAATATTACAAAAGCAGAAATGCTCTCACAGCTCTACGATGAAGCGGTTACTGTTCTTAAAAAGGAAATTAAAAAACAAAAAGTTAACAGGATAAAACAGTTCATTGGCCTAAAACCCAAAGACTATCATCAAAAACCTGAACAGTCCCCAATAAACTTTAGCAAACGCGACTACGAAGAAGTTGAAGTTATGATTGATGAAATTCCTAAACATATTAAAGATGGATTGAAATAGACAAAAACGGACTTATTGTTATAAGTCCGTTTTCTGTATTTATACAAAAAAACTGCTAAAAGTTAACAATTAGCGGCTTCTTTCACAACGGATTCCAATGCCTCGAGAGCATCTGACGGAAGTTTATCAATACCTGCTTTTTCAGTTTCTCTGGATTTTACAAACTCAATTCTGTCATTCATACGGGCAACAAACTGTGCAGCATACTCTTTGTTAGAGAATGAAGCATCAAAACCTTCAATATCCATAATTTGAATATCCGAGAAGTTTTCCCATTTATGGAAGTTTGCACTGCCTTCAACAATAGCTTCAATAATACCGAGTGTATGTGCAGGTTTAACTTTTGTACCCATAAATTCGCCTGTATTCAGGATATAACAGTCAACGCCGTCTGCGATTAACTGTTTAAATCTTGTGTAATCAACAGAGAGAGGATAAACTCTGAACGGGTTTGCATAAGGCTCAACAACCAGCGCATTAGGGTCAACACCTGCAGCAAGTCTTTCTGCTGAAGAACGTTTTGTAGCAAGAGTTGCACCCATTGCAGATCCTAAAGAGGCTCCTGAAAGTTTCAATACAGGCGGAATTGTCGGATCTTTCATCAGCCAGAATATAGCGTTTATCGGCTGATCAATTCTGTCAACCCTGTTCGGTGACCAGAGTTTTGATTTAACAGCACGACCGTTGCCGTTTCTAATATCCTCTGTAATAGAAACGACTTTACCGTCTGCAAGTGCAATTGCGCCGGCATTTTGCTGGGTCAGAATATATTTATTGTCATCACAGCCAATCGGATAGTCTGCAGTTTTATCAAAGTAAGCAGGTTCAAGAGCGATTGTGTATTTGTCCTGAACATTGATGATAAATGCGTCATCATGAAGAACTGTAATATTGTATTTGTTATTGTGTTTTGCGTGTGTAATTGTTGATTTTCCGGAACCTGAAAGTCCGAATACTGCAACCTGGAAGGATTTTCCGTTATCAAGGTTGTAACGTTTCATACCGCCGTGGCATGAAGCATAACCGTTACGGGCAGCACAGCCCCAAGCAAGGGTAAGTGTACCTTTTTTGTGTTCACCAAAGTATCTCATACCTAAGATTGCGGCACAGTTGTGTTCAGGATCAAAGAATGTTAAACCGTAAGGGAAATCCGGATGCGACCAGTCAGGGTCAGAGAATACGAAAATATCTCCTTCCGGCAGTTCTCTTGAATTTGCATACATTTCAGCGTACTGTTCATTAATGTACTGGAAGTTCAGCATCCAAGAATACATAATATTTTCAAAGCCTTCCGGAATCATCAGGTGAGCCTTAACCATAAAATCTTCTTCCAGCCCTACGACAACTTCAGTTTTGTACATTAATCTGTCGCGTGTGTTGTAGATAGCTTCACGAATAATAGGAAGCAGGTATTTCAAATCACAGTTCGGTTCGCCGACAATTTTTCTTGCGGCAGCACAGCGGCCTACAACGGTGCCGTCGTTAAACAATAGCTGGTTAGCCCCTTGTGGGAGACCGATTTTTTCAGGTTTATAAACCGGCATTCCGGTAAGTTCAATTGTACCCGGGCTGTTTTTAGCAAGCTTGTAAGCTTCTGAAACAGATTTTACTTCCTCAACGTTGTTTCCGAAAAACGGAGCAGTAATTGTTGCTCTTGCAGCTGAATAAAGCTTTTTAAGTTCTTCGGAATTTGTAAAAAATTCTTTTGTTGTCATATAGATCTCCTTCTAAAAAAAAATAATAAACGCAGAATAGCTTTTATTACATTGGAATTTTACCACAAAATTAAAAACCATACAAGTAGGCAGGCCATTTTATTTTTCTGAAATATTACTTGAGCTGATAGTAATACCGGTACAGACGTAATACCGGTATCGTACAAAAATTTTTCAGTATTATTCTCATGTAAGGTAGTTACAAAATAAAATATATGTGCTAATATGTTATTGTAAAAATGAAAATATATGAGGGCTTTGAGGATGAGTAAACTTAAAACGTTATCAATAGCATTTTTAATAATATTAGGACTGGGGCTTAATACAATAACACATGCCGGCCAGACAACGGCAGAACTTAAAAAGCCAGCTATCCCGGAGGCAACAAAAGCCATTTCGAATTCTCCTGCTAAAGAATACGAAACAGTTAATCCTGTGGCTATGGTTGAGTATCCGGAACTTTATCTGAATAAAAATGTCAAGTTTAAAGCAAAGTTTGACAAATTTTCAACACTCGGCCTCGATTACAAGCCGGCATTCAGAAGTTCTGAGAAATATATATCATTCCTTATCCAGAGAGGAAATGTTACAACACATAACGTACCGCTTTCTGAACTCAAAATATTCCTGACAAGAACAGAAGCGGAAAAACATATTGAACTGGATGCAGGCGATGAAATTGAAGTTTGCGGCAAAGTATTCTCAAACGCACTTGGTGATGTGTGGATGGATGCCGAAAAATTCACCGTTATTAGCACAAAAGCAGACAAAACAGAAAAGTAACCTGACAACAATACGGAGTTAAGATTATGGAAAATGAAGAAAAAAAGAATAAAGAAGTTTTTCTTACAATACACGGGCACTTTTACCAGCCGCCAAGAGAGAATCCGTGGCTGGAAGCTATAGAACTGCAGGACAGCGCCCTGCCCTTCCACGACTGGAACGAGAGAATTAACAAAGAATGCTATAACCCTAATTCCGTATCAAAAATTGTTGACAGCAGAAACAAAATTCTGGATGTTGTAAATAACTACGAGCACATGAGCTTTAACTTCGGGCCGACATTATTATCGTGGATGGAAAAGTTTGCTCCGCACACCTATGAAAGAATCATCAAAGCAGACATAGAAAGCGCAGTCGAACATAACGGACACGGAAACGCAATAGCGCAGGTCTACAACCACATGATTATGCCTCTTGCAAATGAGCATGACAAGCAGACTCAGGTAAAATGGGGTATAAGAGATTTTGAATACCGGTTCGGAAGAAAGCCTGAAGGGATGTGGCTTGCGGAAACTGCCGTTGATGATGACACTCTCAGGGTTCTTGAAGAAAACGGAATTAAATTTACTATTCTTTCTCCATATCAGGCTCAAAAAATCAGGAAAGAAGGCTCAAAAGACTGGCAGGATGTAAGCTGGGGAAATATTGATCCTGCACGCTCATACAGATATTATATTAAATCCGCTCCTGGAAAATATATTGATCTATTCTTCTACGATGGCGCAATTTCACGCTCCGTTGCATTTGATGAACTTTTGAAAGACGGAAACAAATTCGGGAAACGACTACTCGACGGGGTTTCCGGAATAAGAGATTACGACCAGCTTGTACACATTGCAACCGATGGTGAAAGCTACGGGCATCATACAAAATTCGGTGATATGGCGCTTGCTTATGTTCTCCAGATAAAAGCAAAGGACGAAGGCTTCAAAATTACAAATTACGCCGAGTATCTGGATAAATACAGAAGCGACTATGAAGCTGATATAAAACAAGCGTCAAGCTGGAGCTGTTTCCACGGGGTAGGCAGATGGAAAGAGGACTGCGGCTGCTCAACAGGCGGTCATCCGGGCTGGAACCAGAAATGGCGAAAACCTTTAAGAGAAGCGCTCGATTATTTGCGAGATGAATTTGCTAAAATTTTTGAAGAAGAAGGCCCTAAATATTACAAACTCAATCCTTGGGATGTCAGAAACAATTATATTTCAGTAATTCTTGACAGAGGATCATTGAGCGTTGAGAAATTTCAGCAGGAAAACTATCTGCCAAACTTAAGTGATGAAGAAAGGGTAAAAGCTACAGAACTTTTGGAAATTCAACGTCAGGCAATGCTTATGTACACAAGCTGCGGCTGGTTTTTTGCGGAGATTTCCGGTTTAGAGCCTGTACAACTTATGAAATATGCAGCAAGAGCACTGCAGCTTGCAGGTGGTTTTACAAAAAAAGATTTAGAAACACACTTCCTTGAAATCCTTTCGGAAGCAAAAAGTAATATTCCGGAAATGGGAACCGGAAAAGATATTTTTGAAAGGTTCGTAAAACCGTCCATCGTAACTTTGAAACAGATTGCGAGCCTCTGGGCAATTTCATCATTATACCAGGATTTTGAAGATGAGGAAAATGTTTACTGCTACACGGTAAACCGTCATGATTTCCAGAAAATTCCGAAAGGCAACTCAAACTTCCTCATCGGACATATTGAAATACAATCAAGAATTACCCGTCAGAAATCAAACCTTATATTTGCACTGATACAGTATGCCGGCGGAGATTTCCACTGCGCGCTCAAAGAATTTTCGGATGAAGGCGAGTATAACAAAATTAAAAATGAACTCATAAAAATATTCATTCAAAACCCGCTCACTGAAATTATCAGAGCCGTGGATGAATACTTTGGCAAAGAATACTTTACGCTTAAAGACATCTTTATCGAAGAAAGACGCAAAATTCTTCAAATACTTCTTAAGGATAAAATGGCAAAATTTGCTAAAACCTACGAAGAGATGTATGAAGAAAGCAAAGGATCCATCTATCACATGCAGAATTTAAGCCTAGCCGTGCCGGATGAGTTTAAACTTTCGGCAAGTTATGCGCTGAGCCGCAAGTTTAATGACCTGATTATGCACTCGGGAGGGTTCCTTGATCCTGCAATAATACAGGAGGCTGCAGGAATTAACTTTGAAGCCAAACAAATCGGCGTAAAACTTGATAAAACAGCTTCCAATAATATATTTTCAAAAAAAGTTTTGAAAAACATCAACAGACTTGTCTACAGTTTTGAGATTCAGCAGGCTGATGCAATTCTGGAACTTTTCGATAATATAGAAAAACTTGAGCTTGAGATTGATATATCGGAAGCACAAAATACATATTACGCAAAAATCTACCACAGAATCGGCGAGATTATTGATATGAATACAAAACAAAAACGCAAATCAGATATAAAACTTGCGCAAATGCTTCTTGATATAGGCGATAAGCTGAATATTAACACAGACTTTTACAGAAACAAACTGGACAAAATTACAGTTTAAAAAATATTTTTACGCAGAGCGCAACCTGTTTCTTGCAAAAGGTCAGGTTGTCTTTGTGTAAAAGGTATGATATAATAAGTAAAAAGGAGGATACATTTATGCAAAACACAACTATAGCTTCAAAACTCTCAGGGGGGGGGGGGTAGATTTACTTCCGCTCAGGACAAGGGGTTCTGGCACATTTTTTTAGAAAATATTAAGCGCGGAGATTTTTTTAAATCTTTTTCCATTGCGGGCGCAAATAACAAAGAGCTTCTGAACAGTTGCAACTATTGTGAGCCGCAACAATTTACGTTTCAGAATGATATATCTAATGATAAACTGTTCAACATTTCAACAGTTCTGCCACTCGAATGTGTAATTCCGACCTGCTGGTTTTCTTGTCCGCCCCTTGAGGGAGGATCAAAATCTGCGATTCCGAGGAGGGGTAATTCAAAGGCAGGTGGTGTGCAGCGCCAGATGGTTTTTATTAAAAAATCTCCTCTGCACCCCTTTATCACAAAGGGGGTAATGGTAACGACCTCCCTTGTAAGGGAGGCGGCACGATTGTGCCGGAGGGTTTTGTTGAACCCTTCACTCCTCACCCTTCACGCTTCACCCGCAGAAAAGCCGACATCCGGATTATTCGGGATGTCGGAAAAGCCCGGTTTTCAGACACCTTACGGGCCGGGTTCGCTTTCGCTCACTCGGCGCCCTTCCGAAAATCCGCTTTCACTCTTGCTGAGGTCTTAATTACCCTCGGGATTATCGGGGTAGTCGCCGCTATGACACTGCCTGCGCTTGTCAACAATTACAAAGAAAAAGAGCTTGCCACGCAGGTGAAAAAAACTTTTTCAAATATTCAAAATGCGGCACTGCTTGCCCAGAAAGATTTAGGCGCAGTGGGGGATAACACGTTCCTCTTTGATGTCACTAACACTCACGCTGAAACCGCAAAAAATTTCGCTAAATACTTTAATGGAGCTAAAGTTTGTGAAAATAAAAGTCAAAAAGGCTGCAGCCAGTATTATTATAAAGTTAAATATGCCACCGCATATAAAGGTTCCGGTGATAGCAATAAAACTTACACTCCGGATGGTGCCAAGATTATATTAAATGACGGTTCTGTTCTTACAATACAACAAAAAACATCTTGCAGCCGCACAAATACAGGATGCAAGCAAGATTCTTCAGGAAACTGCATAAAAGATGAAAACGGGGACACTATTTCA
Organism: Candidatus Gastranaerophilales bacterium; assembly: GCA_944325705.1. Classification (GTDB taxonomy): domain Bacteria; phylum Cyanobacteriota; class Vampirovibrionia; order Gastranaerophilales; family Gastranaerophilaceae; genus Scatousia. The sequence goes on along the minus strand of CALVBB010000016.1, from coordinate 33,809 downwards.
GTAACCGAAATACATTCAGATTGTGCCACTATATTTATGGATGTTAACGGTCTAAAGCGGCCGAACCAATTCGGGGCAGACATATATGAAATACAAGTTACAACAAACAAAGTAAAACCCGGCACATGGTCTGCTTACGGCGGCACAAGCTTTAAAAATATTCTAACCGGAAACGGTAAGCTTCAATATGAAAACTACACGGAAGGCGAGAAGTAAAACTATTTTTACCAGTCCTCAGCACCGTATTTTTTATAACTTTCAATCATGCCGTAGATTTTATGCACTACGGCATCGATTTTTTTCAAATCCTCAGGATTCTTCATCTTGGTGCGCAAAAGTTTTAGTTCCAGTAAATCCTCTTTTGATTTTCTAATTTTTTGTTTAACTTCTTCCCTTTTCAAAAAGAGCCATGCCTCAAACCCGCATCCTGGAGGAACCACTGCCCATGGAGTACTCGGACAGTGACGGCATAAGGCAGGTCGTTCTTCATATATGGAACATTTGTTATCGTCTAAAAGATATTTGCATTTGTAAAATGTGAGCTGTGATGGATTTAGATTTCTTTCCTCGCATGTACGTTTTATAACATTTTCAACAACCTCTGCATCAGCTTCCTTTGCCGCGTCAATAGACGGATAAGGCTCGAAAATCTTTAAAAAATCTACAGCTCCCTCATCACCCGCCTGTGCCATTTTTTGTAATTCTTGATACGGACGGGTTGTTGTAACAACTCTACAGCACCTTCCGCACATGTGGCACAAATTTTGAGGTCGCCTGTCAAGATATAATTCTTCATAGCTTGTCATACTTATATTATAAACCTCATGCCTGTATAAAAAAACATGTGTTACATTTCTTAAAAAAACTCGAAAAAGAGCAATTATTTTTGCGTTTAATACTTTTATATAATAGGTAGGTGAAAAGGTAGTATTATATGCAAAGTTACGTGCAACAGGGAAATATACAACAGTCGCAGCAAATACAGACCCAACGGTATGCAACAGCTCCGGTACAGGCGCAAACAGCTCAGCCTCCTATAATGGCAATGCCGCCTCAGTATTCACAGCCGGTCATTGCACAGCCGCAGGTTACAACAAGTCCAAACCCGAGCTATGCAGGAGTAAATATTCAGATATTTAACCCGTCAGTCGGGGTTCCGGGAGCAACAACAAACTATAATGTTAACTCCCCGAACTATCAAAGCGGCGGCCTCGGACAGTGTTATCCGCCGAACTATTACACCCAGCCGCTGGCTCAGGGCACAAATAATCTTACAAATAACACCACAAACAATACAACAAACAACAAAACAGTCAACGAAACAGAAAACAAGGAAACAAATAAAAAAACTGAAAAAAGGAAAGTCGTACAGTTAACAGACGATTACATAAGGAATCTTGAAAATTATCTGAACAGTCAGGATAAAGAAGTAAGGCTTATGGGTGCAAAAGAGGTAGTGGCAAGACTTCAGGAAGATGATTCCCGAAAAGACGACAAAGCACTTACAGCACTCATAAACAAAATGCTTCAGGATCCATCCCAGCAAATCAGGATTATGGCACTCAGCATGCTCGAATCCAGAACCGTAACAGGGGATGATTATACTGTCGGAGTTTTGAAGAATATGCAGAACTCAAAAGATGGTTACGGACAGGATGCCCTTCAGGCAACAAATATTCTGCTGAAGATGTCAGCACCTACAGTAGAAAAAGAATTTGAAGTAAAAGACAGTCCGAAAAAAGAAACTACTACGACAACAACCACAACAGTACAGGCTAAATAGAAATGAAAATTTTTACAGCGATAAAAAACAATTATGGTAAATATCTTGCTAAGGCGGCAGGGGCTGCGGCTGTCGGGCTTGTTGCTTATGATGCGCATGTTCTGGGCAAATTGAAAGCCGACACGTATTCACAGTCAAAAATGGCGGATTACTGTACTGCAACATTTGACAATTCAATGTATCTTTCAGAACCGAGCGTTGTTCAGTCAAAATTGAAAGAAAAAGTTCATAACCTCAGGATGGAAAGCAACTTTGGCAACCTATTTAATTCTGCTGCCGGATATTTTGGCGGGGTGCTTGAAAGTATGGTTTCAAGCGTTGTTCCTCTCGGGTTAGGACTTACCGCACTCTGTGCAAGCATAAAAAAACATCCTGCCGTTGTAAAATGGAGCGGAATAGGTCTTGCGGCTTACGCAGGAGTTAAGGTTGTAAGGGATATTCTAGGCTTCGGTCAAAAACATCCGCTTAACTCAAGATACAAGTAGGTTGTTTTGTTTTAATAAACACTGCAATATAAATAAATTACCTGGTTTTATATTAAATCCCGTTATACGGCCATGCAGATAAAATAAAAGGACTTCTACCGGTACGAACCTTAACTGTTAATATATTTTTCATACAAATCCGGACGTTTTTGTCTGGTGCGCTCTATCGACTGCTCAAGTCTGAATTTCGCAATTTCCTTGTGGTTCCCGTTCAAAAGAACCTCCGGGACCTTCAAGCCCCTGTATTCTCGCGGCTTTGTATAATGCGGATACTCTATCAGACCGTTTGAAAAACTGTCCTCATCCGCGGATTCGATTTTCCCGAGGGTTCCCTCAATCTTGCGGCTAACCGCATCTATAACGCAGAGTGCAGGAAGTTCCCCGCCTGTCAGCACAAAATCACCGATAGAAATTTCCAGCGGCTTTATAATCTCGCGAATCCTCTCATCAAACCCCTCGTAATGTCCGCACATCATAACAATTTGCTCATATCCGGCAAGTTCGTTGACAAGTTTGTCATCCAGAGGTCTACCCTGAGGAGAAAGCATTACCGTTATTGAATTTTCACACCGCTCAATACTTTCATAAGCGTCAACATAAGGCTGTGCCATCAATACCATTCCGGCACCTCCGCCATAAGGTGTGTCATCAACTTTTTTATGTTTATCCAGCGTGAAATCACGCGGGTTTATAGTATTAACATTCACAATCCCGTTTTCGGCAGCACGTTTAAGAATACTGAAACTGCAAGCGCTTTCTATCATCTCCGGGAAAAGCGTCATTACATCAAATCTCATTCCAGAAGCCCCTCAAGATTGTTTATCACAATTTTTTTATCCTTTATGCTTACGCCTGTCACAATTGCCTTTACAAAAGGAACAAGCGAAACTTTTTTGGAATTAGTTTTTACGGACAAAAGATCTGTCGCACCGTTGTTTGAAACCCCGACAACAAAACCTAGCTTTTTATCCTCAGCATCATAAACACTCAAACCTACAAGTTCATCAATTAAAAATTCATCCTCTTCAAGATTTTCGCGGATTGTCAGTTCTTCGACAAAAAGCAGAGCTCCTTTGTATGGCAGAAGTTCATCAATAGAATTTATACCCTCGAATTTGATAATGGCAAAATTCTTATGAATACGGCTTTTAGAAATCTTAAGCGGAACATAATCACTGCCGGACTTCACAAACACTTCCGTTAAGCCAAGCAAAAATTCCTGCTGGTTTCTGGAAAAACCAACCTTTGCCTCACCTTGAATACCGTGAAAGTTTAAAATTTTTCCTACTGAAATGAATTTACTCATTATTCTGCAGGTTCTTCAACCTTTTTAGGTTTTCTTCCGCGTTTAGGCTTTTCAGCAGGCTCCTGTACAGCCGGAGCATCCTCCGGTACGGCGGCAGCAGTATCTTCAGTCTTAGGAGTTTCTGGAGCAGCCTGCTCTGCAGCCTTCTGATTTTTAAATTCTTCAGGACAATCTTCTCTATCCTGATTCCAGCGCTGAAGCCCCATCTGCGAGCGGATTAACCCAATTCCAACGTGAACTCTCCACTCGTCCATTTTCAACTGAGCTGCAATAATTTTGTGGCACCCGATTGGAGGAAGCGGAAGCAGCGGTTCATATAAGTTTTTGATTGCAAAAAGCTGGTCAGGAGAAATCGCAAGTTTACGTTTAGGGAACGGGAGTTTCGGAAGCATAAGCTTCTGTCTGATTAAGTTAATACCGAAAAATACTTTTCTCGGCTCAAGCCCTATTTTTTCTCCGATAACTTCGTGTGCATCAGGATTTGGCAGAGGAAGCATCGGCTTATAAAGCAATTCAATCTGTTCCAGCTGTTCCTTGCTTACCAGAAGCTGCTTAGGAGCTTTGTTTCTCATCTGAGGACGTTTCTGGAAGCCTCTGTTGTCGCGACGGAAGCCGCCCTGCTGAGGTCTGTTCTGATTATAGCCTCTGTTATCGCGCCTGTAACCGCCTTGCTGGGGTCTATTCTGATTATAATTTCTGTTATACCCGCCCTGATTATTTCTGTATCCGCCCTGCGGAGAACGGTTCTGATTATAGCCTCTGTTGTAGCTGCCCTGATTGTTTCTGTAGCCGTCCTGACGGTTTCTGTTATATCCGTCCTGATTGTAAGGACGCTGAGGTCGCTGCGGGCGGCCTTCTCCTGCACTGTAGCTGCTGTAGAATTGCGGCTGGTTTTCCGTGCTGTAACCGTTTAACTGACAGGAAGCTTCCGGAGTTTCCGGAGCTTGAAGCGACTGGCTTTCTGCCGGAGCATCAGTAGACGGTTTAATCATCATGTTCTTATCAGGATACAAACAATCCGGACAGATAACTCTCTTGGGGTTCTTTGTCTCAAATTCACGACCGCATTTGACGCACTTGTTTACATACATAATTTAAAGCCTCTTAATTAAAAAATAATTCATAAACATAAAATAACAACTAGTTTTTAAATTCTTAAAGTATTACTCCTCGGTAATATAAATTCATTCAATATACTTAATATTTATACTATAACACAAAATTCAAATATTCGCAAGTGAATTTTGAAAAATATGTAGTTATTTTTCAACCATAAAAGTAACAGGGCCGTCGTTTATGAGTGAAACATCCATCATAGCACGGAATTTGCCTGTCATAACTTTCTGACCGGAAGTCTTAATATTTTGTACAAAATATTCATAAAGTTTGTTTGCCTCCTCTGGCGGAGCGGCATTATCAAAAGACGGACGGGTGCCTTTTCTGCAGTCGCCGCAGAGTGTAAACTGAGACACTACAAGAATTTCCCCGTTAACCTCTTTGACTGAAAGGTTCATTTTATCATTTTCATCTTCAAAAATCCTCAAAGTCATGACTTTCTGCGCAAGCTTTTCAGCGTTTTGCTGCGTATCTGATTTTTCAACTCCCAGAAATATAAGCAGCCCATGCCCGATTTTTGAGTAAAGTTCATTTTCTATTGTGACAGATGCCTGTTTTACGCGCTGAATAAGAGCTTTCATAGATTAAGTTCCCTCATGTTTTTTATCGACTTTTTTAATTTTCAGTATGTCATTTTCAATCTGCATTTCAATTGTATCATTTTCCGGATCGATTTTAAGCAGTTCAATTATAACTTTTGGCAGGAAAAGCGACCATCCGTTGCCGGCTCTGAACAATTTTCTTTCCATAATACCTCATAAAAAATTTTTAACACGTTTATAACATGTACTTTACAAAACAAACAAAATAATATATATTTTAATTAGTTTATAATATATTACTAACAAGTTTATACTAGGAGGCATAATGAAGAAAGCTTTTACACTTGCAGAAGTGCTAATCACATTGGGTATAATCGGAGTAGTGGCAGCGATGACGCTGCCGGCATTAATTCAAAAACATACTAATACTGTTGTGGAAACACGGCTTAAAAAGTTTTACTCCGGCATTAATCAGGCGGTTATGCTCGCGGAAAAGGATTACGGTGACAGAAAATACTGGTATCAGGACTACAACAATATTGACACAGACGATGAAGGCAAGCCGATTTTAGGGAGTTCAGAAATCGAAAAATGGTGGAACAAATATATCGCTCCTTATATGAAAACTGTAGGAGTAAAATATGACAACAAAGGACTACCTATCTTTATGTTTGCCGACGGAAGCGCATTAAAGGCCCGCCATATTGATGCAATGCGCGACTGGCTTTTCTACACCTCCGACCCCGATAAATGTGATAAAAAATACGGAAGCGAAAACAAAAGTATCGGAAAATGTTCATTTATGTTTCTTTTCATGCCCGGAGGTGACGGCGCAGGAGGCGGTGCGGAGAAAGCTTCAAATTGGAAATACCATATAAATAAAGGATTTGAGCCCTACAAATACACATGGGACGGAACAGAACAGGAATTGTATAATGGAAATACTTATAGCTGTAAATCTAGCACAAACCCTTATTTCTGCACCGCCATTATACAATATAACGGCTGGAAGATACCGGACAATTATCCGTTAAAGGTCAGTTACTAATTAACTTACTTTGCCTTTCAACTGTCCGCAGGCGGCGTCAATATCAGCGCCGCGCTCAAGACGTACGGTCACCTTTTTCCCTGAATGCTCAAGCAGATATTTGAATTTCATTATCGAATTGTTTGACGGGCGCTGATAATCGTTATCCGCGGTCGGGTTGTAAGGTATCAGGTTTATGTTGCATTTAATGTCATGAAGATACTCCGCAAGCTCTTTTGCACTCTGAATCGTATCATTCAAGCCCTTAATCAGCAGATATTCTATTGTAATCCGCCTTCCTGTTTTATCAACGTAATTTTTCATTGCAGTATGAAGGCTTTTCATATCGTATTTATTTTCAATCTGCATCAGCTTTTTACGGATTTCATGGTTTGGCGCATGCAAAGATACGGCAAGGGTTGACTGCATATCAAGTTCGGCAAGTTTATTCATCTGCGGAACAATACCGCTTGTTGATACAGTTAATCTGCGCGCACCTATCTGAAAGTTTTCATTAAAAATTTCCATTGCTTTTAAGACGTTATCTAAGTTCAAAAGAGGCTCGCCCTGCCCCATAAACACAACATTCGTAACCTTAAGCCCCGTATCCCTCTGGATTGACAAAACCTGCTCTATAATTTCTTTATAAGAAAGGTTTCTGATAAAACCGCGTTTTCCGGTTGCGCAGAAAGAGCAGTTAACAGCACATCCGACCTGAGAGCTTACGCAGGCTGTTAAATTTGCACGGTTATCGAAGCGCATAAGAACAGTTTCCACGCACTCCCCGTCAGGATATTCCAGCAGATATTTTATTGTGCCGTCAGAGCTTACCTGCTTAACCTTAATTTTCACATCACTAACCCGAGCAATCTGCTTTAATTCTTCTCTGAACTTCACAGATAAATCCGTCATTTCATCAATTTCTTTTACTGATTTGAGGTAAATCCAGTTGTGAATCTGGCGTGCTCTGAATTTTGAAGCTTTCAGACTGTCAGTTATTTCTTCTATTTCTTTTAGACTCAGCCCTGATAATGTTTTCATACAATCCTTTTTACTTTAGGTTCAATTTAATTTTGTCAATGTAATACTCAATAATTTCTACCATAGCATGAAGCATAAGTGTAACCGGCTCAACTTCATCTTTCCACTGTTTAAACCCGCATGTTTCCGGCAGAATACTCAGAGGATTATCCGGAAAATCCCTGCATATCTGGGGTCTGTTTTCATAATCAGAACACCTCTTATCAGCGGTCAATTTGGGACAGTGGTAAAAATAAACATCATCTTCCTTACTTTCATCCAGCATTTCGATGTATTGAGGATAAATTTTCCGCGCTTCCTCTTTTGAAGAATACGGAACAAAAACACTCAAAAATTGACGGGCAAAATTATCACCGCTTTCAGCCTTCTGCTTTAATTCTTCCGGAGAAAACTCGCTGCAGGCAAGGTTACAGCAGGTTGCACAGCCCGAACACTTAAAAGTTTTTCTGTAAGCAAGGATTTCCTGAAATTTTCGGTAAACCTCTTTAGAAATATCATTCTCAAGCATGTCAACGGTATGTTCCTGCCATTGTCTGCCTTTGCTGTCAGATTCATAATAATCAAAAATATCGCCTGTTAAATCTTCCGGTTTAATATCATCAATACGTGTTTGAATTTCTTCTACGGATTTTTCAAAAATTTCGCGGTATTTTTTGCGTAAATTTTCCACCGAGGTACCGAGTTTATTCATACCAGAATAATATCACAAACGGAACTCTATTCAACAGGCTTTTTACCGAAAAGTGCATTATAGGTATAAGCGAGTTTTTGGTCAATTACATTATGTTTTTGCATTCCAAGCGCCAGAGAGTTTGCCATAAAATCATAGGCGCTGATTTTACCGTTAAGGCCGTTTGACTTGCCGTCCTCGGTTCCAAAATCTATTGCGTGCAGGTAAGCTGCCATTTCTTCGTGGTCAATATTGCCGTTTTTATTCAAGTCCAGATGCTTAAAGGCATTTTTTGTAACCTGTTTTGCTTCAGGATCATTTTTTAAGATTTCCGGCATATCAGCACTTTCAAAAGCTGCATATTCAGCCTCTGTAAGCACCCCGTCGCCGTTTCCGAAAGTTTTATCCGCATAAAGGGTGTAAGCTTTGCCTAACTGCTTTATATTTGATTTATACTGAACATCAAGCTGCCGCTTTTCAGCTTCTGTCTTGTTCTTTTTACCGGCAAGAGCACGCCAGCTGTCATCAGTTATCTTAAGCTCCACATCTTCGTTTATCAAATCTGCATCATTATAATTAGACATTGATTTAAAAGTTTTGTGAATTTCTTCCCCGAGTTTTAAAAGCTGTGCCTGCTTTGTTCCTGTTTGTCCTGCCGGCTGAGGATTTTTTGTACCTGCCGGACGCAGCAGACCCTGATTGATTGCAAATGATACATTAAACATAAATAAATTCCCCTTAAAATCCTGTATATTCTTATAAAGTATTTTCAGAGGAATTAATTGACAAATATTAACATTATTTTACATTTACGTACATAAGAACAGCATCTCCGAAACGCCAGTTCTCGTAGACTTTTGAATTTTTGTAGAGATAATCTGAAAGTTCCGCTGAAACCGCCCTGTGCGGAATATCATAAGGCATATATATCCAGAAATCTCCCTTTTCTTTTTCTATAATCTCAATAACTTTGCTGACGCGTGTGTCTTTAAGATTCTCAACAGGAGATTCTTTCAGCACCTTATTCTTAACCGGATAGAAGTGTTTATAATACTCAAACTCTGTATTCGATGCAATATTCAGAAAAATTTTATCCTCCAGCTTTATTTTTTCATAGACATACCTGCTGAATTCTCTTGCCGGATCACGTTTGTTGTGATTTTTTGTCTTTATATATTTTCCGGTAAGCAGCACCTGCGGGGTGAAGGTTAAAATTATCATAAACAATAGCAGTAATGATACAAATTTTCTGTTTATTGAAAAGAGTTCAAAAGGCTTAAATAAAATAATTGCATACACAGGGAACAGAAAAAGGATTACTCTCTGGGCGTACGGATAAAGCCTCAGCCACGAAAAAATTACCAGCATAATTATTGTTAAATACAGAATATAAAAGCGACTTTCCCGTTTTTTCAGAGCAAGCACAAGCCCCCATATAAAAAATATTGTTAAAAACAGCAGATTTCTGACCGGTTCAAAAAAGTATTTCAATGACATCACAAAAAGATACAGAAGGTTTGAAAAATTACGGCTTACAAATTCTTCGCTCCATGCCCGTGCCATAGTGGTTCCGGTGTATGAGGCAAACAAAAACAATTTTACGTACAGCAAACACAAAATTAAAACAGGCACTGCCGACACTGAAACTTTCTTATAATATTTAGTGGTAATTAAAGCTGAAACATAGCCAGCAAGCACTACAATTCCGCTCACAAAAGACATCCAGATTATAACAGAATATAAAACGCCCGCAGCAATTGCCTTTTTGTAAGACAATTTTGAAATGTCAAACCTGTTAAACAGATAAATCACAAGCAGCGAACAAAAAACATCCGTTGAATACTGCTTAAATTCATTGGAATAGTAAATCAAAAGCGTGTTTATGGAAAAGAAAAATAATGCAAGCAACCGGGAAGTCTTAGTTTTGAGGTAATATCCGGATACAAAATAAAAAAGAACAACAGATGCGCATCCTGCCGCCAGCGGAATAAAACGGAAAACATGTTCACCATACCCGAAAAACACGGTCAGTACCTTTGTAAAAAACATAAAAAGCGGGGGCGCAACCTGAAGATACTCAAGTTTTTTGAAGAAAAAATCAAACAAGCCGTAATCAAAAACGCTCAACGCAAGATTACACTCATCATGCCACATGGAAGGATTTGCAATATAGCCTTTCAGCCTAAGAAAACAGCCAAATAGCATTATTAAAATCACCAATAATAAATTAATAATCTGCGATTTTTTCATAAGCTGTATCCCCTAATTCTTCACGTTAAGGCTTCCGGTAAAAACTTGATGATAAAAACAAGTCAGCCACCCTGCATAAAAAAAGCTGCATCCGCCTCCTCATTACAGGAAAGCATTCTCTTTCAACAATTCTTGCATTCTAGCAGAGAACTGGCTTACGTAATATCCCATCTTCCGCAGGTGCCGCCCCAGCGTGCAATAATGTTGCCTTTAATATCTTTGATATTTGTGTAATGAGGCACTTCATCAGCGCCCTCCAGAATTGTGATAACCTCGCAATTATTTGAACAACCGTTGCAATCGCATGTAATTGAATGGAAGTGCATATCACCCACCTGCCAGCCCTTGAATTTGGTTTCGGCTTCTGTGTACTGGTGGTTTTCCATAGCAAGAAGCGCTGCGCCTATTGCTCCCATTGTCTGATGGTTATCAGGAACAACAATCTTCTGCCCGAGAGCTTCCTCAAATGCCTTTACCATACCGGAATTTGTTGCAACTCCGCCCTGGAAAGTGATTATCGGAAGAAGTTCTTTACCCAAAGCCAGATTTGAAAGGTAATTGCGGACAAGCGCCTGACAAAGCCCATAGAGCAAATCTTCTACAGGATACCCCAGCTGCTGTTTATGGATTAAATCACTTTCCGCAAAAACACCGCATCTTCCGGCAATTCTTGCAGGATTTGTAGATTTCAGGGCAGTTTCGCCGAAAATTTCTATAGGAACATTAAGCCTGTTTGCCTGCTGATCCAAAAAACTTCCAGTTCCCGCAGCACAGACCGTATTCATCGCGAAATCAGTAACAATACCATCACGCAGAATAATAATTTTGCTGTCCTGCCCGCCGATTTCAAGAATAGTCTGAACTCCCGGAACATTAATGCTTGCGGCTACTGCATGCGCTGTGATTTCGTTTTTTATAATATCAGCACCTACAAGCGCACCTGCAAGGTTTCGCCCTGAACCGGTTGTACCGACACCCATTACGTTATAGTCGGTTAACTTCTTTTTATAAAGCTCCTTAAGTCCGTTTTGAACCGCAACAACAGGTTTTCCAGCCGTTCTGAGCATATAACTGTCAACATACTTGCCTTTTTCGTCAACAAGCGCCAATTTTGTGGTAACAGAGCCTACGTCTATCCCTAAATATACTGTTAAACTCATGCCTTTACTTCCTTTTTAATATTTTCCAATAGACATAGTTTAACACAAAAAAATTACCACGGGTAATCGTCTTTAATTTGCCAGCCGTCATGCATAATTAAACAGGTACATGTCTGAGGATTATTCTTACAGGCATCAAGTAACGTTTCCCTTGAATCTGACGAAGCTACCGACCCTCCCGTTATACTTTTATGATCATCACAGTATATTTCTCCATTTTTATATCGGAAAGAAAAAATATCTTGTCCATAGGCATTTGGTTTACGATACCCGTTAGTATCGAATAATATATGAAAAACACGGGACATACTTTCGGTACCGCCACCGGTAATTGCAGTAATAGCACTTCCATCCTGAAAAATATACATTGTACGGGTCTTAGCCATTGTACTTGAGGGAAGGTTTGATTCACCCGGAAATGTTGTATAGCTGTAGGTATGAAAACAAGCCTTGTTATTATCTTTATTACAATTCGCCAGTATCTTCATATACTGAATAACATATTCGTCAAACCAGGCATACATTGCATCGGTATCATTGTAATTTGTCTTTGTATCCCAGTTAACAGCCGGCCCATGCTCAAGCTGTGAGAAATTTATAGCATTTTGAAAAGAACTATAGAATTTCTTCAATGCAACAACTGTTGAAAGCCTTTCTTGTTTCTGGAGAATTGAAGGAAGCGTCATTGCGGCAACTACACCGATGATTCCTAGTGTTATAAGGACCTCGGCCAGAGTAAACGCAGGTTCAAAATTGCCGGTCTGAAATGTTTTAAAAACCTCTGAAAGTGCAAACCCGAATTTTTTGTACCGCAAATCGGTCGATGCAATAAAGCTTTTTACCTTATCACCCGCCTGTAATCCCCACCAATTGCCGGTTAAGGAGCTTAAACTACCTTGCCCCCCCCCCGATTTTTCTTGATATTACTGCGTTTCCCATAGTTTCATCTCCTTATGTGATTTCATCATGCGTATTTTGGCTGACACACTGACATGTTAATTCTTCCGGCTATCCGGCCGCATCTCTGTACTTTTTATTATAACATACTTTATAAAATAAAAAAAGCCCTCAACATTGAGGGCTTTTTATTATCCTTTCAAATTGTCAAAGAAACCAAAGTCGCGGCCTCCGCCGTCAGGTTTCAGATTCTTGTTAAACTGCGAGTTTGTAAACAAACTCATTTTGTTATCAAAATCACTAAATGAATTATTTCCGCCAAATAAAGAATTTGGAGCTTTTTGCTGCTCGCCGCCTTTTTTTACATTTGTTGTCTGATTACCTTTTGCTTGAAAATCACCGTTAAATCCATCAATCTTTGTCATAACAATTCTCCTCTTATAAGTTACATACCAATAAAAAGGATTTTTATAACGTTCAATTTCACAAGTTGATAAAATCTTTACAAACTTTAACAAAAAAAGGACTCTGTCGTTACCGGCAGAGTCCTTCGTTTTATGAGATAATACTCATTTCCCTATTTTTTAGAAGGTATTCTCATTGCATAGAATGAACGTACAACGAAAATCAATGCAATAATTAAAAATACCCAGCCTGCAATCGGAGCCATATCTCTGAAAGATTCGCTGATTGCAATTTCCATTGCCAGCAGCCCGAATAATGTTGTGAATTTGATAATCGGGTTCATAGCAACTGATGAAGTATCTTTGAACGGATCACCTACAGTGTCGCCGACAACTGTAGCTTCATGGAGCGGAGTGCCCTTTTCTTTCATATCAACTTCAACGATTTTCTTAGCATTATCCCAGCATCCGCCAGCGTTTGCCATAAACACAGCCTGGAAAAGACCGAACACTGCAATAGCAATCAAATAGCTTACAAAGAAGGCTACAGGTTTTGAATCAATTGCAGTACCGCATTTTGCAGCGAGCGGTGCAGATAAACATGCAAGTGCAAGAGCAAAAGCAAACAGAGCAATAAAGATATTAATCATACCTTTTTGAGCATACTGTGTACAAATTTTTACAACTTCTTTTGAATTTGCAACATTAGCACTCTTGCTGTCAGCATCACCGAGTTTAATATTTTCTTTAATATATTCGGTTGCACTGTAAGCACCTGTTGTAACAGCCTGCATAGAAGCGCCGCTGAACCAGTAAATTACAGCACCGCCGGTTAAAAGACCCAGCAATGTGTAAGGGTTAAGCATATTAAGAACAGCTTCCGGCTGAATACCAAGAGTATTCTGGATTACAAGAATCAATGAGAAAATCATTGTAGTTGCACCTACAACAGCTGTACCAATAAGTACAGGTTTTGATGTTGCTTTAAAGGTGTTTCCGGCGCCGTCATTTTCTTCCAGATACTGTTTAGCATTTTCAAAATCAGGTTTGAAACCGAATTCTTTTTCGATTTCTTCTGATACATTAGGAATTTCTTCTATCAAAGATAATTCATAAACAGACTGTGCATTATCAGTAACCGGTCCGTAGCTGTCAACAGCAATTGTTACAGGCCCCATTCCGAGGAAACCGAATGCTACAAGACCAAATGCAAATACTGACGGATAAATCATAATACTTGCAGGAATATGTGTACTTGCAACATAAGCCAGAGCCATCAAAAGTACAATTACCATACCAATCCAGAATGCGCTGAAGTTACCAGCAACAATACCGGAAAGAATTGTCAGAGATGCACCGCCTTCTTTTGAAGCAGTAACAACTTCCTCTGTGTGTTTTGCTTTAGGTGAAGTAAAGATTTTTGTAAATTCAGGAATTAATGCTGCACCAAGTGTACCGCAGGAAATAATTACTGAAAGTACTAACCACAAGCTTCCGCCTAAAGGTGACAATAACCAGTGGCTTACGCCGAAAGTCATTAATATTGATAAAATAGAAGTTAACCAAACAAGGTTTGTTAACGGTTGTTCAAAATCAAATTTTTCAGTTTTCTTAGCATAAATGCTGCTGCAAATATTGTTAATCCAGTAAGCAACAACTGAGGTTACAATCATTAAGAATCTCATAACGAAAATCCATGTTAACAACTGAACCTGATTTTCCTGACCCAAAACAGCCAGAAGAATAAATGAAACAAGTGCAACACCTGTTACGCCGTAAGTTTCAAAACCGTCAGCAGTAGGACCAACAGAGTCGCCTGCGTTATCGCCTGTACAGTCTGCAATTACGCCAGGGTTGCGAGGGTCATCTTCTTTAATACCAAACTGAATTTTCATCAGATCAGAGCCGATGTCAGCAATTTTTGTAAAGATACCGCCGGCAACACGAAGTGCTGAAGCACCTAAAGATTCACCGATAGCAAAACCGATGAAGCAAGCACCTGCAAGATGCCCCGGAACAAATAAAAGAATTGTAAGCATCAGGATTAACTCAACTGATACAAGCAAAACACCGATACTCATACCGGCTTTTAACGGAATGTTTAAAATATTTAAAGGATTTCCTTTTAAAGAAACAAAAGCAGTTCTTGCGTTAGCAAGAGTGTTCATTCTGATACCGAACCAAGCAACAGCGTAAGATCCGAGAATACCGATTACGGACCACGCAAGAATTGTTAACACTCCGCCGATGCCCATGTGCTGCAGATAACCGAAGTAAAATGCAATACACAACGCAATAAGGACTTCCAGTACAAGCAAAAATTTACCCTGTTGAATAAGATAAGTTTTGCAAGTTTCAAAAATAGTGTTCCCAACTTCAGCCATAGCTTTGTGGACATCCAGTTTTTTAATTCTCAAGAATTCAATGAACCCTAAAATCAACCCCAGAACAGAAATAACCATACCGATTAAAAGAAGGTTAAAACTGTCAGGACTAATATCCTTGATACTAGGGACAACCAGATCCGCTTCGCTTGCCAGAGCAGGCGAAATTCCCGCAAACAAAAAGGCCAAAAGAACCATCAATGCTTTTGGAGAAGTCAATTTTTTAATCATAATATCTCCCTTCTAAAATGTAAAAATTAACGAAATAATTATAATCTAAATTGTAATTTATGACAATATTGTAACAATAAATCATACAAGTATACTAAAGATAGCAACACGTCTGGTAAATTAATTATATATATGTTATAATAAATATAAAAGAATAATTTTGGAGATGTTGTATGGTAAGATTGATATTTCTTGTAATATTTGTATTTTTATATTCGCTGTCATACCAGTTTTTTATTGAGCACACAATTAACAAGGAAACCATTACAGAAGAAATAAAGAAAGAAAAAACAATTAACGCTGTACAGCAGGCACGCCAGAGAAGGTACGAAGAAGCCGAACGCGCTATGCAGGGATATTAATGAAAGCAGATTTTTAACGATAAAAGCCTGCCGGATGCCTAATCCGACCTACTTTTTAGAAACATTTCACCCATTCAACTTTATCTCCCCCTCTTCCTCCTCCGGTACCCTCCACGCAGGGGTAGGGCATTAGTTGAACGCTTCACTTCTCACCCTTCACCCTTCACTTTTTTGTTGCACTTAACGACTTAGCGTCTTATCGTTCCAACGTCTTTTAAGGATACATATAAACATCTTCAAGCAGTTTTATTTCATACTGTGTTCCGGCCGGAATTGTAATATTACCGCCTTTAGAAAACATTGCAAACACCGGAGAGCCGACAATATTCACCCCGTACACAACAACACCGGCTACAGCCGTAAACGGTGTTAAAATCAGCGTCCACGGATTCTGCGCAAGCTTAGAAGTTCCGCGCATAGCTTTTTTATAGAAACGTTTGCCCGGCTGAACAGAGTTTGCAATTCCTTTCAGATAACCGCGTTTTCCTTTTATATTATTAAAAAATATTTTTTTGTTGTTTGCCTTTGTGATTTTTGCATTAATGTAATAAGTTCTGCCTTTGAAAATCATCTGATCCGCTCTTATTACAATAAGTCCGCCGTTGCCTGTTCCCTGAGGGGGATGAGACTCTTCAACTACAGCCTTAAAGACTGTTCCCTGCGGAATAGTTATGTATCGTCGTGTAACAGGGGCCAGCGATACAAAACTCATCCTAGCACCTTCCGGTGTCCAGCTTGAAACCTTTGTTTTAGATACAACTTTAAACTTTGTACCCTTATTTATTTTTATGGCAGTAAAAGCATCAGCAGAAGCATCTGTCCGCGGCAAGGTTTTATGAACTCTGCCTACTCGCGAAGAAGTATCAACTGCCGGCAGCGTTTTCGGCGGAGAATTACTGGAAGCAGCAGGCTGAACAGGCGTTGTTGTTTTTGATGACTGAACATCCGGCTGCACGACTGTTTTTGGAGTATCAGGCAGAGGCGGAAGAGTATCAAGTTCCAGCTGCGACGGATTGTAATGCTTTCTAATCTCCTCATCAACAGACATATCCAGCTCTAAACAATATGCCGGCATTGCACAAATTAAAAATGCAAATACCGGGCATAAAAATTTTTTAAATGAACTTCTGTCCATTCTCCACCTATTTTAATAAGTCATTAATTGCCTTAGCAGCTTTCTTGCCTGCTCCCATAGCGTTAATGGCATTTGACTCACCTACAGGAGCCACGTCACCGCCTGCGTATACAGTCGGGATATTAGTACATCTTGTTTCACCGTCAACAGTGATATAGCCGCGTTTATCTGTAATAATTTCCAACCCTTCAGCTTCAGCAGAACGCTGTATGATAGGATTAGGGCCTGTACCTAATGCAACGATTACCGTATCAAGTTCCATAGTTTCGACTTTTCCAGTTGAAACAGGTCTGCGCCTGCCGCTTTCATCAGGCTCGCCAAGTTCCATAACCTCGAGTTCTACAGCTTTCACGTACCCATCCTCACCTAAAATTTCTTTCGGTGCGTAAAGGAACTTAAACACAACCCCTTCTTCTTTAGCATGGCGAATTTCTTCCAGACGGGCAGGAAGTTCTTTTTCCGTACGCCTGTAAATAATATAAACTTCTTCAAAGCCTACGCGGACTGCAGTTCTGGCAGCATCCATCGCAACGTTACCGCCGCCGAATACAGCAACTTTCTTACCGACTCTTAATGGTGTCGGGCTGTCAGGCTGACCTGCGTGCATTAAGTTTACACGGGTTAAAAATTCGTTTGCAGAGAATACACCGTTGAGGTTCTCGCCCGGAACATGAAGCATTTTCGGCAGACCGGCACCTGAGCAAATAAATATAGCGTCAAAACCGTCCTCTTTTAGTTGTTTCAGAGTAATTGATTTACCTACAATAACATTGGTATGAAATTCAACGCCCATAGCTTTAAGGTTGTCAATTTCTCTATCAAGAACTGTTCTTGGAAGTCTGAAAGGCGGAATACCATATCTTAAAACACCGCCCAGTTCGTGAAGCGCTTCAAAAACAACGACTTCGTGACCGGCTTTTCTCAAATCTGCAGCGGCAGTAATACCCGCGCATCCGGAGCCGACAACAGCAACTTTTTTACCTGAAGGCTTAATTTCCGGCATATCAGCTTTCGTGTTGTCGCCGACATATCTTTCAAGCGCGCCGATTGCTACAGGAAGTCCTTTAATTCCTAAAATACAGTTGCCTTCACACTGTCTTTCCTGCGGGCAGACACGTCCGCAAACAGACGGAAGCATGCTTGTCTGACGGATAATTTCGCCTGCTTTTTCAAGATTATCTTCTTTAATTGCCTGAATAAATTCAGGAATTTGAATATTAACAGGACACCCCTGAACACACTTAGGATTTTTACAGTGCAAGCATCTTGAAGCTTCCAGTTTAACCTGTTCCGGTGTCAAATTACTTTCTACAGGATTAAAATTGTGACGTCTTTCCATTTTATCCTGCTCTATAACTCGTTGTCTTTCAATAGCCATCTTATATCCCCTTCTTATCTATCTGTATATTTATATATTACTTTAAACATTTTAACTGCGCAAGATTTTTCAAAATCTTTTATATTTTGTTCAAAGCGCAGCGCGTTCACTTGCTTCTGGTTGAGTTGATTACAAACGGATGTTCTTTCCGTTAGAATTAAATTTAAGACTTCATTGCGCACATCGTTTAATGTTTATAGTAAAATTATTAATATGGATATTGTATCAAAAAGTTTAAAATCGCTTGAATTTGATAAAGTTCTGGAAAGGCTTGCCGGATTTGCAAAGATACCGCAGAGCCGGAAACTCTGCCTTGAGCTTTTGCCTCACGACGAATACCAAACAATCCTGCAGGAAATCCAGTTTACAAAAGAGGCAAAAAAAATTCTTGATATGCCCGCGGATATTCCGGTTGAGTTTGCGGCAGACGTGACAAAAATTCAAAACAGCGCATCGGCAAGCTATCTTTCCGAACAGGAACTCGTAGATATTGCAAAAACAATGCGCTCCTCAAGGCTTGTAAAGAGCTTTCTGAATGAAAACGGCGAAATATTAATGAAAGGGCTTGCAAACTGCCTTGTTTCCAATAAAGAACTTGAGGACAAAATATTTTCCACTTTTGACGACGAACTGCAGATAAAAAAAGATGCCACACCTGAATTAAAACGGCTTTTTACCGCACTCAGGGACACAGAAAAAAATCTTAAAAATAAAGTTGCAGACCTTTTAAATTCCGCAGATTTTACAAAGCACCTGCAGGAAACCATTTACACAACCCGTGATGACAGAATTGTCTTTCAGGTAAAAGCTCCGAGCAAAAACAAGGTTAAAGGCATCGTTCATGACGTTTCCGCAACAAACAAAACCTTCTACATTGAACCGGAAAGCCTAGTGCCGATTAACAACAGAATCCGCGAAATCCAATCAGAAATTCATGCCGAGTATGTAAAAATTCTTGCGGAACTCACAGGGCTTGTAAAATTTGAGATAAAAGAAATTAAAAGAAGTGAAGAAATTCTTGCGCGGATAGATTTTCACTTTGCAAAAGCGCGATACGCCGTGAAAATTCAGGCGTCTGAACCGGAAATTCAGCAGGAAAAATTTATAGAATTTGAAAACATGCGCCACCCGCTTTTAATCGGCACTGTTGAAAATATTGTGACAAATAATTTTGAAATAGGAAAAGACTACAAATCAGTCATCATCACTGGCTCCAACACCGGCGGTAAAACTGTTACGCTGAAAACTATCGGACTATTTATACTTATGGCAAAAGCCGGAATGTTTCTTCCTGCAACCCTGGCAAAGGTTTATCCGTTTAAACAGGTTTTTGCAGATATAGGAGATTCCCAGAACATTCTCCAGAACCTTTCCACTTTTTCATCCCACATGACAAATATTATTGAAATTGTAAATAAAAGTGACAGCGACACTTTTGTACTTCTTGATGAAATCTGCGCGGGCACCGATCCGCAGGAAGGAGCTGTGCTTGCAAAATCAATTCTTGAAAATTTTGCACAAAAAGGGATCTACTCAACAGTCACCACCCACTATGGAGAATTAAAAACCCTTGAATACACTAATCCTTATTTCAAAAATGCTTCCGTTGAGTTTGACACACAATCTCTCAAGCCGACATACAAGTTGTTAACCGGTATTCCGGGATTAAGCAACGCAATCTCGATTTCCGCAAATCTCGGTCTGGCCAAATCGATTATTGATAAGGCAAAGGAACTCCTTGCCTCTGAAAAAGACCCGTCAATCCTTGCAGTTGAAAAATTACAGGAAACCCAGCAAAAACTCTCGGAAAACCTTAAAGAGGCTAAAGAACTGAAAGAAGATTCCGAACTTATCAAAAAAGAATACGAAGAAAACCTCAACGAAGTAAAAAAAGACAAAAAGAAAACAATCAAAAAAATCAAAGACAAATTCGACTATGAACTTCTGGCTGTAAAAGCAGAAATAAAAGACATTCTGGAGGAATTAAGAAAAGAAAAATCCGAAAAAATCGCGCGGCGCTCTTACGCAAGACTTGCAAAACTCGAACATGGCTTCCGTGAAAAGATTTCAGAACATGAGGACAAAAACCGCTACGAAGAAATTAACTGGGACGAAGTCAAAATTAATGACAAACTCATCCTGAAAGAAATTCACCAGCCCGTCATAATTCTTTCGCTTCCTGACAAAAACAACAATGTTTTTGTTCAGATGGGCAACCTTAAAACTAAAATGAAAAAAGATAAACTTGCCCCCTATGATAAATCCTTTGAACAGAAACCGTCAGGCTGGAAACCTTCAAGCTTCGAAAAATTTGAATATAAAAAGATTAATCTTTCAAACAGACTGGATTTGAGAGGGTACAGGGTAGAAGATGCGCTTGATGCTCTTGAGAATTATCTCGATAAAGCAAGCCTTGCAAACCTTTCGCCTGTTACGATTATACACGGACACGGCACAGGTGCTTTAAAAAGTGCAGTAAGGGATTTTCTCTCAACTTCGCCTTACGTTGCCAAATTCAGACCGGGAGAGGACGGAGAAGGCGGCGACGGAGTAAGTATTGTTGATATAAATTAAGGAACTAAGAGAAGATGGATGAAAAAGATAAAAGCCAGACAGAACAACAATTTCACTCAGGGGGGAGAAGGCTGATTGATATGGTTTACCTATGGGTAGACGGGAGTGATATTAAAATAAAAGAAAAAAGAGAGTTCTGGCAGAAAAAATTAGGACAAAAAGTAAACCCTCAGGCTGTAAGTAAATGCAGATTCAGAGATAATGACGAACTTAAATATTCCCTGCGCTCTGTCGAAAAATATGCCCCGTGGGTGAACAAAATCTTCATAGTGACAGACAACCAGACCCCTGAATGGCTCAACATTAATCACCCGAAAATAAGGATTGTTAACCATACTGAAATTATGCCTTCCGAAGCTCTTCAGACTTTCAATCCCATGGCACTGGAAACCCGTCTGCATAAAATACCGGGCTTATCAGAATATTTTATTTACGCAAATGATGACATGATGTTCGCAAACCCTACAGATCCGTCTTTTTTCTTCACGAAAGACATGTATCCGGTGTTCAGGTTGAAACACAAAATGAAACAGGAAAAAATTGAAAAAGAAACGTATTTCCGGTCACTTTTTAATGCTTACAAACTAATAGAAGAAAAATACGGCTTTAAAATTACAAGAGAACCGCACCATTCAATTGACGGTTACAGAAAATCTGATTTTGAAAAAATTAATGAAATATTTAAAGAAGAAATGTATAATACAACAATATCAAAATTCAGAGAGTTTGGTAGTATTTCACGCGTAATATATTCAGCTTACGCATGTGCTATAGGTGAAGGCATAGTCAAAGAGGTTTCCAAAATAGACAGAACCCTGCCTTTTTACAAACAGGTCTTGCTGTATCTGACAGGACAGTTTAGGAAAGATTCTTTATGCGTAGGCAACAATCACTCAGGTATAAAAGAAGAAATTGACAAATTTAAACCTAGCGTTATATGTATTAATGATGATGAGTATTCCTCCGAAACCCAGCGTCAGGAGGAACACACATTTTTGCAAAACTATTTCAGTGAAAAATCATCGTTTGAAAAATAATAATATTAAGTTTGTTGTAGTTTTTGCAATATGTGCTAATATATAATTACCAAGCAGGAGATAAAAATGGATTTAAAAGAAATAAGAAAAGAGAGCGAACTTATAAATCTTTTTTGTTCGCTGGCAGAAATTCCGTCACCTTCTCTGCACGAAGAAAAAGTGGCAGAATATATAAAAAATTACTGTGGTAAAAACAATATTCACTGCGAATTTGATAATTACAACAATGTATATATTAATATTCCGGCAACAGATAAAACAAAACAGCCTCTGATGCTGTCCTCGCACATGGATGTTATAGGGGATGACAGTCCGGTTGAAACATATCTTGACGGAGATTTAATCCGTGCAAAAGGCAGAACCCTCGGTTCCGATGATAAAGCAGGGGTTGCTAATGCTCTATATTTTGCCAAAACCCTTGCCGCTTCTGATATGAAACATGGCGGGCTGGAAATTATGTTTACCCGAGATGAAGAATCCGGAATGTCTGGTATTAAGCATGTTGATTTTTCAAAAATTCAATCAAAATATGTTCTTGTGCTTGATAGCGACAGCCTCGGACAGCTTATGACATCAGGCGCAAGCTATACCCTTGTGACAATTGAAGTTAACACATTCAAAGGCGGTCACTCAGGAATTGATATTGCAGACAGAACACGAGAAAATGCAGCAAAACTTATTGCAGACATAGTGTCAAATCTTCCGCAAGGCGTTTACTACTCTGAGAATAATAAAGTCGTAACCTCCTGTAATATCGGAGGTATAGTTTCCGGAACCCCGGAGGTTACAAATGTAATCAATACTTACGGGAAAGTTACATATTCAATCAGAAGCTCAAGCAGAAAATATGAAGAGGAATTGAAAGACCGAATGATTTTTGAAGTTGAAGATTTCAACAATGAATATGCAGGGGTCGCAAAGGCTTCAATAACATTTGAAGAACATCTTCCACCGTTTGAAAAAGTTGAGGACGATTACATTCCGATACTGTTTGAGGCTGCAGCAAGAAAAGTCGGTGTAGAACCTGAGATTTCCTCGTTCCACGCAGGGGCTGAAACTCATATTTACGCAAATAATGTAAATGCAAAGGGGGAAAATTTTGCACCTTATCTTGCAGGACTGGCTGATGTATGCAGTATGCACTCCACCGACGAAAATGTTAATTACAAATCAATTATAAAAGGTCAGGAAGTTCTGCAGGAATTTTTCAAAGCCTACAACGCGTAAAGTTTTTTGTTGCAGCCTGCATTAAAATAAATTAAAACGGGCGGATGTTTAAATTTAAACATCCGCCCGTTAATTTCCATACATAAACCCGAATTATATAGCAAGCGAAGTAGCTTCAATTTCGAGTTCAATCGGAGTTTCATCAATTATTTCAACCGCAGCTGCGTCAACTTCTTTTACATTAACAACCTTTGGAACAGGTGCAACCGGTTTCGGAGCAGCACTGACTTTAGGCTGAGGTTTCGGCGCAGAAGATACGGCTTTTTTGGCAGCGGCTTTCATTGCCGGATCCGGGTTTGCCTTAAGGTGATGGTAATCTGCCATAATCTTGCTTACGAAACGTTTTGTTTCCGCATAAGGCGGAACAGCTCTGTAACGTTTAACATTACCCGGCCCTGCATTATATGCAGCAAGAGCAAGTTCCATCGAACCGAACATCTTGTACATCATCTTGTAATACATAATACCGGCCTTAATGTTATCGTTCAGCGCGTAAGCGTTAAAGCCCATTCTCTTTGCTGTGGAAGGCATTAATTGAAATACTCCTACCGCGCCATGACAGCTGCGTGCTTCATGTCTGTAACCGGACTCCGTTCTTGCAATACTCAAAGCGATAGCGGGATCTACACCCATTTCAATAGCGTGTTTTACTATTGTCGCTTTTATTGTGCTTGTGTCTGCAGCCTGAACCTGAGCGGTCAACATTAACACCAGCGTAATCGCGAATAGTACTAATTTTCTCAAAATGTAATCCTCTGGTTGTAAATTGGAATCCTTAAAAGCAATTGCACTCTCTCTTTAGCGTCAAGTTTTAACTTTTAAGAATGAAATTATGCCCCCATTCTATAACGAACATTTTTAAATTTCAAGTCTTTAATTAAAAATCCAAAAATTTTATACCTGCCAAATTGGCTCACTGATGGCATTTTCGCCATTTGTAAATTTTTAATTTTTAGTGTATTTTCTACTCTTATTTGATAATGATTTTTGTTTTTGATAGTATTAAAAATCATAAACGTTAACAATAAATAAAAAAAATGAAAGGGGATAATTATGACAGATAAAAATTTAGCGGATATAGGAGTATTTGGCGGCTCGGGATTTTATAAATTTCTCGATAATATTGAGGAAGTAAGGGTTGAAACACCATACGGTATGCCGAGTGATAACTTATTTATTGGAAAAATCGGCGAACACAGAGTTGCATTTATGCCGCGTCACGGGAGAAACCATACCATACTTCCGCACCTTCTGAACTACAGGGCAAACGTATGGGCTATGAAATCCGTCGGAGTAAAACGGGTAATATCTCCATGCGCTGCAGGAAGCCTGCAAAAACACGTAAAACCCGGAGATTTTGTAATTTGCGATCAGTTTGTAGACTGGACTGACGGAAGAAAAACAACTTTCTTTGAAGGCCCGATTGTAACCCATCCGTCAGCAGCAGATCCTTATTGTCCTGAATTGAGAGAACTTGCAATCAAAACAGGAAAAGATTTAGGGATTACAATCCATGAAACAGGTACTGTAGTTGTAATTAACGGCCCGAGATTTTCCACAAAAGCAGAATCAAAATTCTTCACAAATCAGGGTTGGGAAGTAATTAACATGACAGCGTTTCCTGAAGCATATCTTGTTAAAGAATTAGACATGTGTCCGTTGAATATTTCACTCATAACAGATTATGATGCAGGGTTAGTAGGAGATGTTCCGCCGGTTTCTCATCATGAGGTTATTGAAGTTTTCAACTCAAATCTTTCAAACCTCAAAAATCTGCTTTTCAAAATGATTGAAAATATTCCGGCAGAAAGACACAATTGCGAATGTGCGCTTACAAAATCTAAATCACAATTATAGGACTTATAAATATGACAAAAGCATTAATAGATGCAGTAAACAATATATTTTTATTATTTCTTATAATAATTCTTGTCAGATGCCTGTTAAGCTGGGTGCCAAATCTTGACTGGACAAGGCAGCCATGGTTTACAATCAGACAGGTGGCAGATGCTTACCTTAATTTATTCAGAAGATTCATCCCGCCAATAGGCGGGCTGGATGCTTCTCCTATTGTTGCAATTATAGCACTGCAGATTCTTCAATATATTGTTGTAACAATATTAATTATTCTCGGACAGGGATTGTAAAATATACTTATTTAATGTAGAGTTTTACTGTTATGAAAATAATTATTTTTGGCGCAACGGAAGTAGGATGTCTTCTTGCAACAGAATTTTTTGAAGACCACGACATTACAATTATTGATAAAGAAGAAAACAGAACTGACGAGTTTAACAAACTCGATATTAGTTTTGTAAAAGGAAATGTCTGCGATATTTCGGTTTTAAAAAGCGCAGATATTCAAAACGCAGACATCTTTATTGCCTGCACTGCAATTGATGAAGCAAATATTGTAGCATGTCTGACCGCAAAAAAAATAAGCGGCATCAGAACTTTATGCTTTGTAAGCAAAGAAGAATACAAAAACACCCTCTGTTTTGAAAAAAACAATCTTAACTGCGGCGACTTTTTCATAGATTATATAATCTGGCCGGAAGAACTCCTGACCCAGGATATATTCAGAATTGTAACAGTTGCGCAGGCGCTAGATGTAGAAAACTTTGCAGACGGCCGCGCAAGACTTCTTGAATATAAAGTAACGCCGAACTTAAGTATCGTAAATAAAAAAGTCAAAGACTGCGGATTTACAAACGACACGCTTATTGTAGGGATTACAAGAAATTCCGAATTATTTGTTCCGAACGGCGATACTGTACTGCAGCAGGATGACAAGCTTATCTTTATGGGCACATCTCACTCGCTCGACATACTGGCAGGAACCTTCTTCCACGAAAAAGACATCGTAAAAAATGCGGCAATAATCGGAGGCGGTACTGTCGGTACAATGCTTGCAAAATATCTTGAAGATTTAAAAATTAAAACGAAAATTATTGAAAAAGATTACGAAAGATGCCAGTACATAACAGAAAGCCTTAAACATACCCTTGTAATAAACGGAGATGCCACAAACCTCAAACTTCTCGATGAAGAACAGATAGGGGAATCTGATGTTATAATAAGCGTTACAAATAATGACGAAAAAAATCTTCTATGCTCGCTTCTGGCTAAACAACTCGGAGCAAAGAGAGTGATAGCAAGGGTTGCAAAAGTCGTAAATATACCTCTGTTTGAAAAAGTTGGTATAGATGTTGCCGTTTCTCCAAAAAATTCAGCGATAAACGAGGTTAAAAATGACCTTGCGGAAAACAACGTAGATATTCTCGCAACTGTTGAACAGGGACAGGGCGAAGTTCTTGAAATCGGTGTGAAACCTGAATTTGACGGAAGGAGAATTATGGATTTAAAATTTCCTACCTCCGCAATTATCGGGGTTATCCAACGACGCAATAAAGTTATTATCCCGAAAGGGGATACCGAATTAAAATACGGTGACATTTTAATTATCTTCACCAGAGCAGAGGACGGAGATGCAATAAAAACATTCTTTAAGGTAGGAGAAAAATGCGATTAAGCTATCTTGCAAACGCAATAAGCCTGATAATGATGTATATCGGAATGGTTATTCTTTCTCCGATTGTCGTTGCATTGATTTATCAGGATTATAAATCGGTAATGCCGTTTCTTTGTGCAAGTATAATATCAGCAGGCGGTGGTTTTATTATCCGGAAGCTTGTTCCTAAAGCCGCAGAACTTGAAAACCTGAATGACATTAAAAAAGCTGAAGCGCTGTGTATTGTAGCGGTTTCTTGGATAATTTTCGGAATTATGTGCGCAATACCTTATATGTTTTACGGAATTTCTCCGCTTGACAGCCTTTTTGAATCTGTATCCGGCATAACAACAACAGGCGCTACAATTTTTACAAACTTTGATTATCCGAAAGCTCTTTTTTTCTGGCGGTCAATGACACAGTGGCTTGGAGGGTTAGGAATAATCGTATTATTTATTGCAATACTTCCGCAATTTGCAGTTGCCGGACGCCAGATGTTCTTTGCAGAAGCTCCGGGTCCTACAGAGGATAAATTTACTCCGCGCATCAGAAATACGGCATCAGCCCTGTGGAAAGTTTACGCAGGTCTTACTGTACTTATGGTAATTCTTCTGGTACTCGGGAAAATGCCGCTTTTTGATGCAGTCTGCAACGCTTTTTCAACACTTGCAGCCGGAGGTTTTTCACCTAATGCTCAGAGCACAATGGGATACCATTCAAACTATATAACATGGGTAATTCTTATATTCATGTTCTTTGCAGGCTCGAGCTTTAACCTTCAGTATAAAGCAATAATGAAGATGAATCCGCTGTTATTTTTCAAAAACGAAGAATTTCGGGCATATTTAATAATGACACTTGTATTTTCAGGGCTTATAGCCGCAGTATTAATTGTACAAAACAATTATTCAATATTCGGAGGAATAACACACGCACTTTATCAGGTTATAAGCGTTGCAACATCAACCGGAAGTGCAAGTGTAGACTTTGCAAAGTGGGATTTTTCGGCAAAGCTGCTTTTGTTTCTTGTAATGTTTATGGGCTCATGCTCCAGTTCTGCAGGTGGCGGCATAAAAATGACCAGATGGCTTCTTGTATTCAAGTCAATGAAGGCAGAACTTTTGCGAATACTTCATCCCAATGCTGTATTTAATATAAAAATTGATGACGCAACAGTTCCTGCGGAAGTTATCAGGCAGACAGTTGTCTATGTATTTTTCTATTTTCTTACTTTTGGCATTATAGCTGTATTAATCTCAATGCTTGAACAGAATGCCGTTATAGGACTCGCCGGTTCAATAACATCAGTAGGAAACATAGGGCCGGGATTTGAAAGTATGACAGGGCCTATGGGGTCATTCAGTTCAATCCATTCTTTAAGCAAATCGTTGATGATTATAGGAATGCTGGTAGGACGTCTTGAATTAATTCCGTTTCTGGTAATGTTCCAGAGAGATTTTTGGACAATTAAGAATAATTAGAAAATTATTTCCTTTATCAGAATGATTAAAATGAACAATTAATATGGTTTAATCGTTAGTATATTGTCTGAAGGGTAAACAGGATTGAGAACTATCGATAAACTTAAAATATTCACATTTACCGCAGCGTTTTTTGTCTGCTTCTGCTTTAGCAGTGCCTGCGCAGCCGAAAAGTACGCAGTAATCCAGAAGGGTTCAAAACTCACCATGGATGACTGTATTCAAATTGCCCTGAAAAACAGTCCGTTGATTAACAGAGCCTATTTCAACTACAAGGTTTCCCAGAACGATGAAAAAATAGCAAAGGCTTCCTACTTTCCGACAATAGGCATAGGTACAGGATACACTTTCAATGCAAACAAAACTGACCGCTACACAAGAAATACAGATAATTACAACGCTCAGGCGTCACTCAACCAGCTTATCTGGAACTTCGGCAAGACAAACGCGCAGATAAAAATGCAAAAATTTAACAAAATCTCTGCTCTATTTAACTTTGACGATATAGTTCTTGACACTATATTCGGGGTTAAAACAAACTACTACAACGTACTTGCAGCAAAAGCTACCGTTGATATAAACAGAGCAAATGTCCAGATTAATGAAAGGAATTATCAGAGAACAAAGGCTTATTTTGATGAAGGTATCCGCTCAAAAATCGACCTTGTAAATGCAGAAGTAAACCTCAGTGATTCAAAAGTTACACTTGTAAATTCAATTCAGTCATATCAGAATGCAATTGTTCAGCTAAACAATTCAATGTATGTTGCATATACTCCGGAATATGAGATTTCATCCACCGAAACTTTCAACTTTAAACAAAAAGAAATTCCGGTTAACCTTGAAAAAATATCAGAGAAAAAAGATATAAGCAAAAATCCGCCTGCTGTATCTGATGCAACATTAACATCCAAAGTAGAAAAACTTGATGTAATAGAAACTTTCAAATTTAAACCTTTTCCATATACCTTTGAAGAATGTGTAGAACAGGCAAAACAAAACCGTCCGGACTTGAAAGCCTATCAAGCAACCTTAGAGGCAATGAAACAATCTTTGCTATACATAAAACGGCAATATTACCCTGAAATTTCTGCCAGTGCAGGATATAATTACCGGAACCAGTACAACACAAATTCTTTTAATGTAGGTGTAAATCTTTCAAGCTCGGTAAATATACTCGGGCAGAAATATGAAGTCGATAACGGCAAGTTACAGGTAAAACTTGCCCAAAACGAAATAGATCTTCTTGAACAAAATATCTACTTTGAGGTTCAGGATGCCTACATAAACATGGTACAATTAGAAAAGCAAATTCCGCTCCTTGCAGTTAAGGTAAAGCAGACATTTGAGAACTTTGAACTTGCGGACGGACGCTACGCGGTCGGGATAGGCGATTACATACAGCTTCAGGATGCAAGAGTGAACTATAATAACGCACAGCAGTCGTATGTTCAGACTGTTTACAACTACAATGTTGCAAGAGCAAACCTTGAAAGATTAATTGCATTGAAACAGGAAATAACAATAAACGTTGAGGACAAAAATAATGAAAGCTAATAAAAAGCAGATAATAGCAGCGGTTCTGATAACAGCACTTATCGGCTCGGGATTTACATATAATACGTTCAAAAAACGGGTGAGGTACCATACCAGACCGCTTCAAAAATGCACAATAACTCAGGTGGTAGAAGCGTCCGGCACAATTAACCCTGTAAACACCGTATCAGTCGGTTCGACAGTATCAGGGTTAATTCAGGATATCTACGTTGACTTTAATTCACAGGTAAAAAAAGGACAGATTTTAGCGCGAATTGACCCGAGAACTTTTGAAGCAACGGTTCAGCAAAACGAAGCACAGATTGCAAACGCACAGGCGAATGTTGCAAGGTTAAAAGCTGTTGTTGATTATGATAAAGTTATGTATGAGCGATACAAAAATCTTTATGCAAAAAATTTCGTAGCAAGAAGCGAACTTGACCAATACAAAAGCACCTACTACTCAGATTTAGCGCAAATGCAGGCAGCACAGGCGCAGGTCAGACAGTATCAGGCAAACTTAAAAACAGCTCAGACAAACCTCGGTTATACTGAAATTATCGCCCCTGTAGACGGAACAATTGTATCAAGGGAAATTGACGTAGGACAGCCGGTTGCTGCAAGCTTTCAGGCTCCGCAATTGTTCACAATCGCACAGGATTTAACAAAGATGCAGATTGAAGTGAGCGTCTCGGAAGCTGATATAGGAAAAGTCCACAACGGACAGGACGTAACCTACACTCTTGACGGATACCCTGACAGTGTATTCCATGGTAAAGTTACACAGGTCAGAATTTCCCCGACAACTGTTTCTAATGTAGTAACTTATACGGTAATCGTAAACGTCAATAATGACGACCTTAAACTTATTCCGGGTATGACAGCGAACGTTTCAATTATCACAGACAAGAGCGAAGATGTAATGTGCGCGCCGAGTATTGCATTGAAGTTTAACCCTAATACCGACGGCACACGCTACAAAACTCAGGGTATCTGGGTTCTGGAAAAACGTAAGCCTAAACGTGTGACAATTGAAACAGGCGCAAGCGATGACACTAATACGGAAATTATCTCAAAAGACCTGAAAGAAGGCGACAGAGTAATCGTGGATTCCTCGCTCACAAGCAGTAAAGATAAAACCAACCAGCGCCGCAGAGGCCCAAGAATGTTCTAACGTCAGGCACGGTCAGAAGCTTGCGGCACAGACAACAGGCCACTAAATACGGAGAAAATATTGAGTCTAATAGAAGTAAAAAATGCAATAAAAACATATCAGACAGGAGAGGATAGTTTCAATGCCCTTAACTGTGTTTCGCTCTCAATTGAACGCGGGGAATTTGTTGCGATTATGGGTGCGTCAGGCTCCGGGAAATCCACATTTATGAATATGCTCGGAACCCTCGACAAACCGAATTCCGGAAGTTACTTCCTTGACGGAATTGATATGCTTTCTCTGGATTCAAATCAGCTTGCGGATGTAAGAAACGTCAAGATGGGATTCGTCTTTCAGGGGTTTAACCTTATATCAAGAACGAGCGCACTGGAAAATGTGCAGCTTCCGATGATATATAAAGGAATTCCGGAAGAAGAGAGGATTAGGCGCGCAAAAAATGCACTGAAAATAGTAGGCCTGGAAAAAAGAGAAGACCACATGCCAAACCAGATGTCAGGCGGTCAGCAGCAGAGAGTTGCGATTGCGCGTGCAATTGTAAATGACCCGCCTTTAATTTTAGCGGACGAGCCGACCGGAAACCTTGATACAAAAACGAGTATTGAGGTTATGGAGTTTTTCGTGAACCTCAACAAACAAATGGGAAAAACAATTGTCCTTGTAACTCACGAACCAGACATTGCGGAATACTGCGGCAGAATTGTAAGATTTAAGGACGGAAACATAATTTCTGATGAAATAAATAAAAATCCTCACCCTGTCACAACTAAAATGGAGGATTACGTACTGTGATAGATTTTAAATCAACGCTTATTATGGCAATAAGGTCATTAAAGATTAACAAAATGCGCTCAATCCTCACGAGTCTCGGTATTATTATCGGAGTGAGTGCTGTTATCATAATGCTCGCTGTCGGAACCGGCGCAAGTAAAAAAATTGCAAAAGATATGGAATCTATGGGCAGCAATCTTCTTATGATACGTTCGGCTTCCGCAACCTCAGGCGGCGTCAGGATGGGCTTTGGAACAAAGCCTTCTTTAACCCTGAAAGATGCCGAAGCCATCGAAAAAACTGCCAGAGGCGTTCTTGCGGTTGCACCTTATTCATCGGGCACAGCTCAACTCACTTACGGGAATCAGAACTGGTCTACCACTATCGGCGGAACTACAGCATCATATCTTTTTATCAGAAATTACGAAATTTTATCGGGCAGAAATTTTATTAAAGAAGATATTAAAAATAACACAAAAGTCGCAATTATCGGGAACACAGTTGCGAACGAACTTTTCGGCGATGTTGATCCTCTTAATAAGACAATACGTATCGGAAACGTTCCATTTAAAATTATTGCGTTGCTTAAAACAAAAGGGCAGAGCGGAATGGGAATGGATCAGGATGATTTAGTTTTTATCCCGATTACAACAGCGCAGAAAAAAGTTTTCGGGACTGATTTTCCGGGTTCAATAAAGATGATTAACGTGAAAGCACAAAGCGACACTTCTATGAAAACCGCAGAAGAAGATATAGATGAAATTCTCACCAAACGCCACAACATAGGGAAAAATCAGGACAAAGACTTTGAAATCCGTAACCTTGCCGAAATGCAGGAAACCATAAAATCTTCCGCCAGAACAATGTCAATTTTGCTCGGGGCAATCGCATCAGTATCGCTGATTGTTGGAGGTATCGGGATTATGAATATTATGCTGGTATCCGTTACGGAAAGGACTAAAGAAATCGGTATAAGGATGGCAATCGGAGCAAAAGCAAGCGATATAAGAGTACAATTTCTGATAGAATCCTTCCTGCTCTCGGTAATCGGCGGGGTTATAGGTGTATTAATCGGAGTTGTTGGAGCCAAGGCAATACAGATATTTTCAGAAATGAGCATATCCATTTCAGGATTTTCAATAGCGCTTTCATTGGGTTTTTCAGGCGCAATCGGGGTTCTCTTCGGCTACTACCCTGCCTACAAAGCTTCTCTTCTAAACCCTATTGACGCATTAAGGTATGAATAATAATATGACTGGAAACTGATAATTCTATAAATTTATCTTCTGACACCGCCCGACGACTATAAATTCTCCAGCGCCGCAATCTTCATTGCGTTAAAATCAGGAGTACGCCCGAGCCAGATTTCCTGAGCCGAAACAGCCTGATAAATAAGCATATCCAGACCGTTTATTGTTCTCAAACCTAACTTTTCTGCATTAGATAAAAGAACAGTCTTTTTAGGATTATAAATCACATCGTAAACAACCGCGTCCCGAGGAAGTGTCTGCAAAACATTCATTTCCACAGGCGTCATATCGGCAGAACGCCCGAGCATTCCAATCGGCGTTGTATTCACAAGAATATCATACCGCGACAAATCCCGGACAGCGTCAATTTGATACGCCGTGAAAACTATAGCCGGGAACTTACGCCGCATATATGCCATATAATCAAGCGCATTCGGAATATTTCTCGTATAAACCCCGATTTCAGAAACTCCTAATTCTGACAAACCGAGTACAGCTGCACGGCTTGCACCTCCTGTACCGAGAAGCGCTGCAGATGCCCCTTTTAAATTGATTGATGCCGGTATAGCTTTCTTAAATCCTGCCGCATCAGTATTATATCCCTTAAAAGTTTTGTCAGGATTAATCTTCACCGTATTCACAGCACCGGCAATATCAGCGTACTTATCCACCTCTTGCACAAAAAGCGATATAGGAAGTTTCAGAGGAATTGTGACATTAAATCCGTTGTAATCGTTGTGTTTTAAAAATTTCACCCGGTCAACAAGATCCTCAGGATCTGTTTCAAGAATATCGTAAGTTGCATCAATTCCGAGACTTTCAAATCCTGCCTTATGAATAACAGCAGAAAGCGAATGTCCTAAAGGATAACCGATTAAACCGAATTTATTATTCATCAGAACTTTCCTCCGATTTTGATTCTTCCACACGTTTGTAGCCGCAGGAACGGTTTGAACATTCTATTGTAGTTCCTTTTTTTAAGACTTTTTTCACCAGTAATGCGCCGCAGTCAGGGCATTCTTCTCCTGTCGGCTCGTTCCAGAGTACAAAATCGCAGTCAGGATACTTGTCACAGCCAAA
>CALVBB010000015.1 GCA_944325705.1 Candidatus Gastranaerophilales bacterium | reverse complement strand
GCCATTCCCATAGCATGTTCCCTTTCGTTTTTTCCCTTATGTTTTTATTTACGGCTTTCCGGTGAAAAAACTTTAATTTTGGATTACATGTTTGTAATATATCTTA
Organism: Candidatus Gastranaerophilales bacterium; assembly: GCA_944325705.1. Lineage (GTDB taxonomy): Bacteria > Cyanobacteriota > Vampirovibrionia > Gastranaerophilales > Gastranaerophilaceae > Scatousia. Next base: position 55,730 of record CALVBB010000015.1, on the reverse strand, counting down.
ACATTTTAGGCGGAAATGCAGTAAAATCAATCATTTTTTTAGATGATATTATTTTAAAAGAGAGTGTAATTTTCTTATTACAAAATCAAGAGCACCTTTCTGGGCGGTAAAAATAGTTTCGCAGTCTGCGGAAGCTTGATTATAAAATTCTTTATAGGAGAGGAGTTTTCGCATAGCCTGTTCAAGCTCTTCCGGCGATTTTACGACTTTGCCTGCATTTGAACGGGAGAGAATTCCGTAAATATCTTTAAAATTATGGATAGAAGGCCCTGAAAGTACCGGTTTGTTGTAGACAACGGCTTCAAGGGGATTGTGGCCTCCCGTTTTATTAAAACTTCCGCCGATGAACGCAAAATTGCAGATGGAATACATTTTCCCGAGTTCTCCGAGGGTATCGAGGATTATTACGTCTTTTTCTTTAAAGTTATCATTTGCGGAGCGCAGGCCGTAAGCAAAGCCGGCGGATTTAACAAGTTCTGCCACATCATTAGTCCTCTGGAGGTGGCGGGGTGCTATGAGAAGCTTAATGTCAGAAAAATCCTTTTTAAGGGCTTTAAATGCTCCGAGGACAATCTCATCTTCGCCTTTATGCGTGCTGCCGGCAATTATTACGCGGAAGCTGTCCTGTTTAAGGTCTATATCAGCATCCTTTCTTTGAACATCAAATTTTAAATTTCCCATAACCTCAACTTTTTCGCTTGTTGCACCGAGCGCAAGAACTTTTTGAGCATCCTCTCGGCTCTGCATTAAGAGTGCGGTAAAGTCATTGAAAACATGTTTAAAAAACATTCCGGCAAGTTTATAAGATTTGAATGTGGAATCAGAAATTCTGCCATTAACAGTAAGCAGCGGGATGTTCATTTCCCGGCAGGAGTGCGCAAAATTTGGCCAGAGTTCGGTTTCTGCAATTAAAACCACATTCGGATGAAGTTTTTTTAAGAATTTACCAGTGCACTGCGGAATGTCAAACGGAAAATAGGTTATATAATCAGCAATTCCTGCAAATTTCTTATGGGCAATTTCCTGTCCTGTTTTGGTTCCCGTAGTTACAACAAGTTTATAATCAGGAAATTCCGATTTTATTTTCTTTGCAAGATTTTCAAGCGCAATAACTTCGCCTACAGAAACCCCGTGAAGCATAATTATTTTATCATCAGATTTTATCGGCATGTTCTGATTGGCAAACTTTTCTTTCCAGCCTGCTGATTTCCCGCTCATAACCCTCTCTGCCCAGTAAAACGGCAAAGAAATATAAAAAACTATGCTTGATAAAATTCCATACAAAAACATCATTTCTTTATTATTATATAACAAAAATTTGACATAGTTTAGAAAAGTCTGTAAAATTACGGTATGACAATAGCTTACTTGAGTTTAGGTTCAAATAAAGGCGACCGGATAGGATATGTTCAGCAGGCTGCGGCTCTTATCGGGGGGCTTGATAATGTTAATATAATAAGAACTTCTGCATTCTACGAATCTGAACCATGGGGAATGACGTCAGAAACCTGGTTTGTAGATGCTGTTGCGGAGATTAAAACCTCACTCACACCCGGAGAGCTTCTTGAAGCCTGCCAAAGAATTGAAAAACAGCTTGGACGGGATAGAAATGAGGCAAAAGACGGCTATACTGACAGAACCATTGATATTGATATTCTGTTTTACGGGAAAGAGATAATAAATGAGCCAGATCTGGTTATTCCGCACAAATATCTTCATTTAAGAGCTTTTACTCTTGTGCCGCTGCTGGAGCTTATTCCGGATTTTGAACATCCTGTGCTGCACAAATCAATAGCAGATTTACATAACGATTTAGAAAACCCTGAGATGGTGTTTTTGTATGGAACAAGAGTTGAAATCTAGGGTTGCTGTTGTCGGCGGCGGGCCGGCAGGGTGTTTTTGTGCAGCAAACTTGCAGGAGAAGTGCGAAGTTACGGTTTTTGATAAAAAGCCGCCGTTATTAACGCTTCTGCCTACAGGAGGAGGGCGCTGCAATATTTCTTATGCGGAATATGACTTTAAAGAACTGGCAAAAAATTATCCGCGCGGAGAAAAGTTCTTGTATTCTGTGTTTTCCCGTTTCGGGGGTGCTGAAACGCTCGAGTTTTTTAAAGACATAGGGGTGGATACATATATTCAGGAGGATATGAGAATTTTTCCTGTATCAAACAGCGCAAAAGATGTCAGGAAAAAGCTGCTTGCTTATCTGAATCAAACCAAATTTTTAAAAGAAACAGTTCTGCGTATTGAGAAAGCCGGTGCCGGTTTTAAGGTTGTCACAGATTTTTGCTGCCATCATTTTGATAAAATAGTTATGGCAGTTGGCGGTCACAGCGGTTATGAACTTGCACAAAAGTTCGGACATCACATTATAGAGCCGCGTCCGGCGCTTGCAGGCTTAAAGACTAAAGAAGATTTTTCTTCATTGAGTGGAGTGTCGCTTTGCGGTGTGCTTTTTACCCATAAAGGTATTTCAGGGCCTGCTGTCTACAAAATTTCGTCTTTGCGGGCACGGGAGGATTTTCCTTACAAAATAAGTTTTGATTTTATAGGACAGGTTGATTTTCAGGCTGTTTTAAATTCTAACCCGCATAAAAGTATTAGAAATCTGCTTTCTGACTATGTCCCGAAATCGTTTGCGGAGTTTATACTGGTGCGTTCGGGTGTAAATCCTGATGAAAAGTCACACAGGATTAATGGAAAAACAAGAGATAACATACTTTCTATATTACAGAACTTTGAGGTGACTGCTCTTGGAACTGTTCCGGACGGTGAAGTGGTGACATCAGGCGGAGTTGATTTGAAAGAAATCAATCCGAAAACCATGGAATCAAAGCTTGTTTCCGGGTTGTATTTCTGCGGTGAAGTTATGGATATTGACGGCTTTTGCGGAGGATTTAATCTGCAGAACTGCTGGTCGACTGCCAGCATAGCTGCTCTTGCAATAGCAGGCGTTTAAGTTTATTTAACCTTAACCGAATACTTACGCAGGGAAAACTCCGGCTTAATTATGTCATACGGAACTTGCTTTAGTTTCATGTCATCCCGAATTTATTTCGGGATCTCTGTGTGCTAAAACTTTAGCTGGTAATTATCCGGAATTTTCCACCGTAGAAAGTCCGGCTTTGCACCGGCAGCAGTTTTTGCAGTTCTAATCTTACAAATGCAGTAGCAGAACGGCTGGAAACAGGTTATTTGACCGTAAACGGATAATCGTCAGGAATTTTCCAGCCGTTAAGCTGAATCCATGCAGTACAGAACACTTTCGCTGTACTTTTGAGGTCACATCCATACGGACCTTCTGTAAGTGCCTCTTTTGTATTTTCTTCTAATGAGTGCCGGTATGGTTCAAATCCCTTTTGGTAATGAAATTTATCATTTTTATACGATGGTGCAAATCTAAATGCAAAATATGCAGTACCGCAGTCATTTCTTATCACTCCGCCGTCATCAGTTCCAACGCCAAAACTTTCTTCATCAAAATTCTTTGCATTCGGAAAAAAATAATAGTCGTATCCAGCCTTTCCAATTAAGAGAGTACCGTCTGTAAAGTATATTGCTATATTGTATCCGCCGTAGCCGTTAAACTCTTTATGCGAAACGTTTTTTAAATATTTTAGAAAGTATTTATTATAGTATTCTTCACATGTTGTTTCTGTGCAGGATGGCGGCCAGTATTCTTTGGGACCATTATCAATTTCAGAAAGCATAACTGCCTGATTCATGGCGGAATAAATCTTTTGCAGTTTAGCCTCAACCTCGCTGTTGGTCTTTTTCTGAACAAGTGTCGGCAGAGTCATAGCTGCGACAACGCCGATAATGCCGAGAGTAATTAAAACTTCTGCGAGAGTGAAAGCCGATTTATTTGAAGTGAGAAGTGAAGGGAGCATTAAAGCCGAGAACACCATCTCCGGTTTTAAATTTTCCAAGCCTTGACATCTTCACAAGTGGTGATTTCATAAGATTATTAGTCAGCGGTAAATTTGTAAAATTTTCCTGCACTATGGTCTTAAAAACAGCGTCCGTAAAGGAAAAAGATTTGAAAAAATCACTGCGCCGTCTGATATTTCTTAAGAATGTCCCCCAGAACCCCTTGTCCGGAGCGGAATTCAGGCTATATGTACCCCCCCCCCCCATCTGAGTTTTGAAGCTATAACTGTGTTTTGCATAAATTTATCCTCCTTAATTTATTTATAATTATAAAATATTAAGGAGGATTTTTCAAGTATTCTATGTCGGGACTTATATAGCAAATTACACTACAAATATCTAAGAATGTCACCCTGAACCTGTTTAGGGTCTTACAGCTAAGAGCTTCCGAAACAAGTTTGGAATGACATTGTGGCTGTATTTTGAATACATTTGGTGTAAACTGAGATATAAACCCCTCTATGCCAGTTGTCCGGCGGTTTCTTTTTTAGCCTGTTCCATAACTTTGTACTCTTTGTTATTTGGCAGGATATATCTCATAGCTATCATCATAAGCGGTACTGCTATACCGAGTGCGCCAACGCAGATGCCCATGTTTTTCAGGACGGCACCTCGTTTGCTTTTGATTACCTGTTTCAGGTAATCATCAATATTGTCTGCAGGCGCTTTGTTGTAGAGTTTTTCGAGGTTGGCTTTTAAACCTTTGAATTCATCTATATCAAGATATGCTCTTGTATCAATTGCCTCTGATTTCTTCAGTGTTTTTATTACGTCTGCCTTTTTGCCCATTTTGACAATAAAGTTATCAGGGTTTTCATGGATAAAGTTATAAATATCAAGATCTGTCGGTGTTCTGTTTAACTTGCTGCCGAGGTTGTTGAAATCATCTAAACTTGATTTTAATGTGCCGAGTTTGAAGGCATTTTTCAAATCTTTGCTTTCTATAATCCTTGAATCAAGTTCAATCGGAACTTTAGATTTGTTTTCAAGATGTTTTCTGATTATATCGCCTGCAAAGTACATAAACGCCCATGTGCCGGCTTCTTTAATTGTGTAGTTGATAAATTCCTGCTTGCTCTGGGAATTTCTCAATCTTTCTTCTGTAATAGCACCGTCTAAAAGCATCATGTTTTTGGCCGGATTAAACATAAATTCCTGCAGAGCACCTCCGAATGAAATATTTTTGTCCTGCTTCTGTTTATGAACCCCTTCAAATGCGCTAGGCGATTTTTGCGGCAGCGTATTTGCGTAAATTGTCTGTTGTTTCTGTCCGGCGTTGTTGTGTTTCAGTTTTTCTTTTGCCTCTTTTAGTCTGTAGTTCTGTCTGAATTTAGTAAGTCCTGTGTAAGTACAGATTGCAGCTATAGTTGAAAATGCAAATTTGCCGAGCGCAAGATTTTTTGTGAATTTAGGGTTTTTAGCCGCCTTAATAATGCTTTGTCTAATTTTCTCAGTTGGTGCTTTTTCTATAGCTTTTGCAAGAATATCTTTGTTTTTAAGGTTTCTTACATCAAATTTCGGATCAATGCCTAATAATTTATATAAAGTCAGGTCGGTAACCTTTTTGAAAAATGGTATGCCGCCGAGCCAGATGGCCTGAGTTCCGAATTCATCTATAAATCTGTCTTTGCTCTCTACATCTTTTCCTGTAATATATGAGCCGAGTGTCAGCCCCGAGCTGTTTGCAATGTCTTTTATTGCCAGGGGTATAAGGGAGGTATTGCTTCCTAATATTGAATATATTTGGCTGGTAATTCCGGTAATCATCTATGTTTGTCCTTTTCCTTCTGAAATCATGCGTTATAAGGCGCACAATTTCCTCAATCGCTGTTATTACAAGCCCCAGATTAAATTCATAAGTTTGACGAGCGGGGCATTCGCCTTTATGATTGAGTTTCGTCGGAAGTTTTTTGTCATGTTCTCTAACCTTTCACTTTTATATTAAATTTGATGAAAATTTTTATTGCGTTTTTTGTTATAACTTTTAACCTTTTTTAACAAAAAAGAAGACCTTTTTATTCAAAAGGCCTTGTTTATGAATTTATTAATTATTCCACACGTAGTAAGTGTCTTATTTATTAAACAAGCCCTTTTTATTTACTTACTATACGTCGGTATTGAATGTATTTTTTCATCGTTCAATTATTATAGATAAAAAATATTTTCTTGTAAAGTCTTTTTATTGCAAAATGCGGAATGTTTTGTTAAGATTTTTTTCGGGGAGAGAGAAATGGCGCTGTTTTTAATTTCATTTTTACTTGTTTTTACTGCTTCATATTTTGTAGCAATAAGTTTTGAAAATAAAAGTTTTCTTAAATTTTGTATATATTTGCTTCTGGCAGTGTTTGCAAACGTTGTTTTGACGTTTGAAGTTCTGTCGTTATTTTCGGCAATATATTCAGGTTCTGTGCTTGTTATGAATACGGTTTTTGCCGGATGTTCTGCGTTTTTCTGGTATAAAAAACGTCTGCCGCAGCCGGAATTTGTATTTAAACTATTTTTTAAATCGTTATGGCGCTCTCTTATGCTTGATAAATATTTGTTTATATTAAGTATAGCCTTTCTTTTTATGTGCGGGGTGTCATTGTGGCTTATATCGTTTATGCCGGTTGTGAACCCTGATGCAGAGGCGTATCATGTTCTAAGGAGTCTTTTCTGGATTTCGCAGCATAACTTAAACCATTTTAATTTCGCTGATATAAGGGCGCTTGTGCTTCCTATAAATTCTGAGATTTTGTATGCCTGGCTTTTAATATTTTTGAAAAAACAGATGTGGTTTGGCGTGGTGTCTTTTTCCGGATTTTTGCTTGCGCTTGTTTCTTTGTGGGGTTTGCTTTCTAATATCGGGATTTCTATGCGTAGAAAACTCTGGATTCTGCTGATACTTTCCTCTTTCTCATCAGTTATTGTACAAATATCAGGTACAGAAACAGATATAATTATAGCCGGACTGGTGAGTGCAAGTATGTATCTTTTCTGGGAATACCTTAAAAAAGACTCAAAAATTCATGTATTTATGTCTGCTTTATCTTATGCTCTGGCTGTCGGTACCAAAACCCCTGCAATAATTCTTGTTCCTGCTGTCGGGTTATGGATGACCGGCATGGCTGTTTACTATAAGAAGAAAGATTTTTACAGGCCGCTGCTGGAATTTCTCGGGTTTTCTTTTTTGAATTTTATGTTTTTTTCATCATATAACTATATATTGAATTTTATTGATTACGGTAATATTGCCGGCTCAAAGCCATTTATGGCAGTTCATGCCAATCAGGACGGAATTCTTGCTTTACCTGCAAATTTTATAAAATATGTTTTTATGTTTTTTGATTTTACCGGTTTCAGGTGGAATGAGTATGTTGGAAATTATATTTATGAATTTCGGGAAAGTATTCTTGCGGCACTGGGGCTTAGTGGTGTAAGTGAGGGGTTGTATTCCATAAAACTTGAGTATCTTAATCAGACGCTGCTTGAACCTCTTATGGGAATGGGAATTCTTGGCTTTCTGGTATTTTTGCCATGCTGGATTTATTCGTTAATCAAACCGGTTTTTTCGCGAAAAAAACAGAGCTGGATGATTTTTTCGTTTGCAGCAGTTTTATTTCTCGGAATTGCAGTAATGTCGGTGCAGATTGAGTATATGATTTTTTCAATAAGGTTTCTGACAGCTTTTTGCGTTGTATCGGCGCCGGTTCTGGCTTATTCTTACTGCAGGAAAAACAATCCCGTTAAATTTATAATTGTATTTTTCGCATTGTTTTATTTTATTTTCGTATCAACAAATCTCTGGGGGCGTTCTGCTTATAAAATAAGCAAATACTTCAAACGTGGTGCAACTATAAGTCAGGTCAGAGAAATTGCGCACTGTTCAGGTTTCTATAATGCAGTTGAAAAAAATCCGGATTTAATTTCTGATTATCCAGTGCTTAACGAGGCCTGTCTTATCAGAGATAAGATTAGAGAGTTTGACAGGCGGAACAAGATTCTGTTTCTTTCAAATGTGTCAGAATCCCTTCTCGCTATAAAACTTTTGCAGTTTGATGGCTACGATATAGATTTTGATATTGTTGAAAATTCTGATAACATTGATTTCGGTAAATATAACCTGCTGTTTACTATCGGGGATTTGCAGGGTTCAACAAATGTTATACACTTTGACAGAGCAGGTGATGATTTTAAATATATAATAGACGGGGCTGTCTGCGGCTATTTCGATACAAAGGACAAATTAATCAGCTCCGGCGGAAAATATCCGTATAAAACTGTATGTTCGCTTGAGCCTTTATTCTATAAATTTAAAGGCTACAAACCTTACAGCCGCTTCTTTTATGAGGAAAAAGAGGATGGTAAAACCGTAAATGTACAATTTGCATTCTACGAAAATACAAAAAATCCTGTTATCGGTCCGCAGAAACATGAGCAGCCATAGCTGTATAAGATAAATCAGGCAATGTAATTAAGCTTTTTGCCCTGATTTTGATTTAACATGCCCTCGGCCTGAGCTTTAACCGAGCGAGCCTGCGCCGCTACTCTGTAATCTTGAGTAGACGGATCTGACGGTGCCATAGCAGACCGGATTACTGTATTTGCATCCTCAACAGCTTTTTTCGGGTTGTTCGGATTAATCGATGGCATTTTAATCGAAACATGACCGCCAACGGGGATACCTTCCTCGTTCCTTTCTATAACAATCGGTCCTGCAAGAGCGCCTCCGGCTGATTTATGTGCAGCTTCATGTGCATAAATTTCATTATAATTTTTATTAATCAATTCCTGTTTTTGCTGCTCTTTCTGCCGGCTTTGTCTGCTCAAAAGCGAAGAATAGAGCGCGCCGAAACCTACACTTCCTAACATACTATACTCCTTCTAACCATTACGAATTTATTATACTACTTTTGTAATAACTTTACAAGATTTTGTAACTAAATTATAAAAAACAATTAATATCAGGTTCGGTTAAAACATTCCTTTTATAACACTATATAGAATTTTAAGTCTATCTTTATCATGTTTTAGTGATTTTAATTTTTTTAAAATATAGCTATACATGTCTAAGTTATTATGCTCATCCCCAAAAGTAAAAAGTTCTTGAGGTGATACGTTTAATGTTTCAATTATTTTTTCAAGAGTGGATGATGTCATAAAAGCGTTGCCAGTTTCAATACTGCTCAATGTATTAGTTGCAATTCCGAGTTGTTCAGCCAATGTTTCTTGGCTTAAGCCATTAAGTTTTCGGAGTTTTTGTATTCTCTCCCCAAGCCTTTTTTGAATGTTAGTTTTCATATAACCTCTTAGCCATAAATTATAATGATAAATTTGAGCTAATCTAACAATGTTATACATGTTGACAATATATGTTAAACATGTTATAATTAATGATGTATGTAAAATTTATCTGCTGGTTGAGGAAATTTTGTTATGAATAAGTTGCAAGTATTATTAGTTATATTCGTATTTAGTATATGAAAATCCAAAGCACTATAAAATTCCATTTACAGCAAAGCAGTTTGATAGTAATGATTGGTACAATTTTAAACAGGGATTTGAATCAATGTTAGCCATTTGTGATAGTAAAACCGGTAAGTATAAAGACCTTTGTTATATAAAATTACGACAAGAATGGACTTATAAAATAAGCAATTTTGTCCCTGCGAAAATCCGTTGGGCTCAATATTCTGCAAATTATCAAAAACGACAAATGCAGAATAGGATAATTGATGCTATGACTAGTCCGGTCAATGTCAATGTAGATTTTAATGGGCGTCTATATCATCATTTTAGGTAATATAAGTAGGTGTAGTACATAAATATGACGGACTGGCGTATTATTAATAAAAATACTTATATAGATATTGATAGTTTTACTGAATTATCACCAGATGTTTATCAATGTTGGATGAAAGTTAAGAATGACGACTCTCCTCAGTATCAAAAATTGGAGCAGACATACAATCTTAGTATAGGATATTCTTTACAAGAAATTTTAATTAATTGTAAAGCTTATAATTTCTCGCAAAAGGGTGGTTTATTTTATGATACTTCTGGAAAACTTATTTTTAATTTCCAGTTAGAATATTATCAGCTTGAGTGGACAGATATTTCTCCTGGTTCAGTTGCTGAAGTTATATATAATATTATTGTTGGAAGTTATACACCGCCAAAAATAAATCCTTTTATTGCATTTATTGAGTCCCTTATCGTTGGCTTTCTTGTAACTATTTTTGTTGGATATATATTTGTTCCTTATTTTTGGGAGAATCCTGTGACATCAACAATATTCTTTGCGTATTTGTTTTACCCTTGGTGTAAATATTGTTATAATTGGGGATTGGCATACAAAAATATTTGGCATTTTATTGGTAGGTTTATATTGGCCCATATTATAATTTGGGGTATATTTAACGGTATTGTCAATTTTTCAAATATAAATTGAGGACAGTAGTTACAAAGTAGTTATAATAATGCGTTGAAATATTGTAGTGGTAAAAACTTATTGCCGTCAGAGTTTAATATATGCATAGACAATTATATAAATAATTCTGTCAGTTCTAGTGTTTGTTCTATTTATAATAATACTTTACAATAACATGTAATAATTAAGACTTGTTAAATGCCCTGAATGGTAGATGTGTGCAAAGATATTGTTAAAACTTTAGAAAATAAATTTACTATGTTATTTGAGCTACCCTCTTATATATGCTTAAATAAAAATAGGAATATGTTTTTACTATCACAAATTAATTAAAGTAAGTCTGAGAACTTTCAGAAAAACATACTAAAAAAGACGCCTTAATGGCGTCTTTTTTAATGGTACTCCCAGGGGAATTCGAATCCCCGTCTACACCGTGAAAGGGTGTTGTCCTAGGCCTCTAGACGATGGGAGCCTGTTTTAGTTTCTGGGGGCTTTAACATTTGACTTCCGCCTTTTGTTTTGCCAATCCCCCGAGGGGTTCCCTTTCCACGTTTTCTATAGTACCAAAACAAAATTTTTTGTCAACAGGTTTTTAATATTTTATGAAATCGTTCCAGTAATCTTTAGTATTGTCATCCGGATTGACGTCTATACTTGCCCAGTAAGCGCAGCCCATACCGTTTTTCTCTGTGTTTATTTTCATGGAACAATCAGTAAAGTCTTTACTGCCATTAGCTGCATCTTTGTTTGTTTCAGGGTTTCCAAGCGTGATTACTCTGCCGTCTTTTGTCGGGCGGAATGAAAACATGTCGACTCCGAGCTGGTTCGGTTTCTGGTTATACCCGTTTATATCAATGGTTATTACCATGCATTTATTGTCTTTTGCACTACCAAATTCACTATAAAAAGTTTTTCTCATAAAATTCCACATAGTACCGTCATCAAACATGTATATATCAGGCTTCCCGCCCGTTAAGTTTTTAACATCATTGTTATATTTATTATAAAGGTTTTTACCTTTTCCCTTATAATAACTGACGATTTTTGCTGTAGTATTTTTAGAAGCATCCATTTGAGCCTGTCCGCTGTCTACAAGCATCCAGTTATATTCACACATATTAAGACCCTCATCTTTTATAAATGATAAGTTTATCTGTTGTAATTCGCTGTATGTCTTTTTAAATTCGGTTTTTAAAACTTCTCTGCGGTGTTTTGCCATAAGTGCCGGCATAGTCATGGCTGCAACGATACCTATAATCCCAAGTGTTATCAAAACCTCTGCGAGTGTAAATCCTGCTATCGTATGAGTTGAATATTTATTAAATCCGGATAATCCAAAAGAGCTGGAAAGTCTGCCGGTATTAAATCCCCCCCCCCCCTGAGTGTATTTCAGTCATACCAATGGTTTTCATCTATTCTATCCCTTTCTTTTGTTAAATAAACTACATTTTTATTTTACAATATTTTTCGGCATTTTTCAATACTTTTAAATATACTGCTACCCCCTTGAAAGATTTTTGTTTTTTATGTAAAATATATATATAAGAGAGTATAGGAGCTAATTAATGTTTGAACGTTTTACGGAGAAAGCTATAAAAGTTATAATGCTGGCTCAGGAAGAAGCACGCAGACTCGGTCATAATTTTGTCGGAACAGAACAGGTTCTCCTGGGGCTTATTGGCGAAGGTACAGGTGTTGCTGCTAAAACCCTTAAATCAATGGGGGTTACTCTGAAAGATGCCAGAGCTGAGGTTGAAAAAATTATCGGACGGGGCTCAGGTTTTGTTGCTGTTGAAATTCCTTTCACCCCGAGGGCAAAAAGAGTTCTTGAATTATCATGGGATGAAGCAAGGCAGTTAGGGCATAATTATATCGGCACAGAACATCTTCTTCTCGGGCTTATCAGAGAAGGTGAAGGCGTTGCAGCAAGAGTTCTTGAAAATCTGGGTGTTGATTTGAATAAGATTAGAAGCAATGTAGTTAAAATGCTTGGTGAAACAAAACCGCAAACTACAGCTTCCGGTTCTTCCAGCTCATCATCTTCTTCGAGTTCATCTGGCGGAAAAACCAAAACTCCTAGTCTTGATGAATTTGGTCGCGATTTGACGCTTGCAGCTCAGGAGCAGAGGCTTGATCCTGTTGTAGGCAGAGAAAAAGAAATTGAACGTGTTATTCAAATTCTTGCAAGACGTACAAAAAATAATCCTGTGCTTATCGGAGAGCCGGGTGTTGGTAAAACTGCTGTTGCCGAAGGACTTGCCATCCGGATTGTTAACGATGAAGTTCCGGATATTCTTGAAGGCAAGAAAGTTATTCAGCTTGATATGGGACTTCTTGTTGCAGGTACCAAGTACCGCGGTGAGTTTGAAGAACGTTTGAAAAAAATTATGGACGAAATCCGTCAGGCGGGAAATATTATTCTTGTAATTGATGAGATGCATACACTTATCGGCGCGGGCGCGGCTGAAGGTGCCATTGACGCTGCAAATATTCTTAAACCGGCGCTCTCCAGAGGCGAAATTCAGGTTATCGGTGCAACCACTCTTGATGAGTACAGAAAATACGTTGAAAAAGACTCGGCTCTTGAAAGACGTTTCCAGTCCGTAATAATAGACGAACCGACCGAAGATGAATCAATTGAAATTATCAAAGGGCTTAAACCTAAATACGAAGAACACCACAAATTGATTATTTCCGATGAAGCTATTGTTGCTGCGGTTAAATTGTCTAACAAATATATTACAGACCGCTTCCTGCCGGACAAGGCAATCGACGTAATAGATGAAGCAAGTTCAAAAGTCCGTCTAAAAGTTTCTACACTTTCTCCGGAGGGTAAAGAACTTGAGAAGGAATTACGCGGATTAATTAAAGAAAAAGAAGATGCAATAAGAAATCAGGATTTTGAAAAGGCTTCCCAGCTGCGTGATGATGAAGCTGATTTAAAAGACAAAATCCGTGAAATGTCGCAGAAATATAAAGAAGAACATGAAGCAAACAAACCTACAGTTACTGCTGAAAATGTTGCTGAGGTTATAGCTACAATGACAGGCATTCCGGTTACAAAACTCACTGAAGGCGAGAGCGAAAGACTGCTTAAGCTTGAAGAAACCCTTCACGCACGTGTAATCGGCCAGAATGATGCGGTTGTTGCGATTGCTAAAGCTATAAGACGTGCAAGAGTCGGTTTAAAAAGCCCGAACAGACCTATCGGAAGCTTTATCTTCTGCGGGCCTACCGGCGTTGGTAAAACTGAACTTGCGAAGGCTCTTGCTGAAGCGGTATTCGGTTCGGAAGATAACATGATAAGAGTTGATATGTCTGAATTTATGGAAAAACATTCAACCGCAAAACTTATCGGTTCTCCTCCGGGGTATGTCGGTTATGACGATGGCGGACATTTGACAGAACTTATCAGAAAGAAACCATACTCGGTTGTACTTTTTGATGAAATTGAAAAAGCCCACCCTGATGTATTTAATATCATGCTTCAAATACTTGATGATGGACGTCTTACAGATTCAAAAGGCCGCCACATCAACTTTAAAAATACAATCATAATTATGACATCAAATGTCGGAGCAAGCATGATTACTACAACCTCAAGGTTAGGCTTCTCAACTTCCGACGATGAATCTAAAGACAAATACGAAAAACTCAAAGAAACTGTTACAGAAGAGATGAAGAAAGCTTTCAGACCGGAATTTTTGAACCGTATTGATGAAACAATTGTATTTGCTCACCTCACACAGGAAGAAATAAGGCAGATTGTTGATTTGATGCTGAAAGATTTGTTCAAGCGTCTGGCTGAACGCGACCTGTCCGTTGAAGTTACTGACGAAGTTAAAGATCATCTGGCTAAAAACGGGTACTCGGAAGCTTACGGTGCAAGACCGCTTAGACGTCTTATCCAGCGCAAAATTGAGGATAACCTTGCTGAAGAAATCCTCTCCGGCAAGTATGCTCCGGGTGATACAATCAGGATTACCCTTGTTGATGATAAGATTACCTTTGAAAAAGCTCCGAAAAGACGGACTAAAACAAAAGAAGAAACTGAAGTCACACAATCATAATATAAAAAGACCGCTTAAACAGGCGGTCTTTTTGTAGATTTGTTGCAGAGTGATATGGATGCGGTGTATTAAGTTTATAGTGTGAGGTTCGTATAATGGGGCGGATTGAGAGGATTACAGGGCTGTAAAATGGCACAGCTGTGTCAGTCGGGATTTCCCCTCTTGATATTTGCCGAAAAATAGATTAAAGTATTTGTACAGGTTGGTATGAAGAAATTTTTTTATAAAGCGTTAACAAAAGGAAAAATGGACGAGGTAAGCGGCTACATTGATGCCGAAAGTCCGCGTGAAGCGCGCGAAAAGGTTGTAAAACTCGGCTTTTTGCCAACAAATATTTATGAAGAAAATCCGCTTGCCGCGAAAACAGTTAATCCCGCTGACAGTCCGACGCTTCCGGTAAAACATTTGAGCCTTAATGAGAAGATATTTTTTACCTCTGAGTTACAGGTAATGCTTTCGTCCGGAATTTCAATAATTGAAGCGTTGAATGTTATTATTGAGCATGCTCATAAGCCTAAGATAAAACTTCTGGCGAAAGATTTGCAGCAAAAGATTGCACAGGGCTCAACTTTTGCTGACGCTGTCAGGCCTTATGAAAAAGTTTTCGGGGAAGTTTTTGTTAGCCTCTGCGTGTCCGGCGAAACCTCCGGAGAACTTGATAAGACGCTCGGGCGCATGACCGGTTTATTAAAAAAACAGGATGATTTAAAAGGTAAAATCCTCGGTATGTCAGTTTATCCGATTTGTCTTGTTATAATTATTATTGCAATATTTTTGTTGTGCGGGTTTTATATATTCCCGACACTTGTGGATACAGCAAATATAAAGCCGGATGAAGTTCCATTTACTGTTAAATGGGTTATTGATACCTGTAATTTTCTCAGGCACAACTTAATTCTTGTTATTATTCTTCTAGCGGCCGGTATTACGGCACTTATTAAAGTGTGGGAGCAGAGTTCCGTAAAACGGTTTTTTGACCGACTTTTGCTAGATATTCCTATAGTTTCGGATTTTACAAGATTTGTAAACCTTTCATCATTTTTTGCGGTTATGAATGTTGCCTATGAAGCCGGTGTTCCGATTTCTACCAGTTTGGAGCTGGCGTCGGGTTCTATTTCAAATTATTTGATAAAAAATCAGGCAAAGAGTATAGAGGTAATGATTTCGAAGGGGCAGCCGCTTTCGCAGGCGTTCGGGGTAACTGAATTTATTCCTCCGACATTTAATGTTATGGTTGCAACTGGTGAGCAGAGCGGCCGGCTGGGTGCAATGTTCAGAGATATTGTGATTGCTATTGACAAAAAGCTTGATATGGTTGCCGACGCGCTTGCAAAAGCTTTTGAACCGGCTCTGACTGTAGTTATAGGAATTGTGGTTGCATATATAGTAGTCGCAATGCTTCAGCTTTTTGCGGGGATGTTTCAGTCGATGATATAATATTGCGAATTGATAAAATATATTAATCCAGGCTGAGGAAAGCAGATTTGAAAAGCTATAAATGTTTTCTCGGACACGCTTTCGTGCTGCTTTCGCTATCGCCTTAAAAACATTTATAGATAGTTCAAGGGAAAGCAAAGGAGATTAAATAATGGGAAACGCAAGTATAGCAAGGATTCTCCGGGGGAGGGGGTGGGGGCAAGTAGTTTAAGCTCCTTAACCGGTACAGTGCAAGGGATACAGGCAACCGAAGGTGCAATGTCTTAAGTTTGTGCGCATTTTTGCGGAAACTGATGGAAATAAAATTCCCCTTTGCTTCCCTTTAGCAAAGGGGGTGAAAATCTATGTCCTCCCCTTGCGACCCTGCCGCCCGCCCCGCAAATGGCGGGAACGGGAACGATTAAGTATCGTATTGCGAGAGGTAACGAATCTTGGATTTCGAGGAGGGGTAAAAAATAAAACATTAACCCCTTCATCCATACACCAGTTAAACATGAAGGGAAGTGGCACGCAGCACCGGAGGGTATTAATAAAAAAATCTCCCTTAGATTCCACCTTTACCAAAGGGGATTAGAGTAATTACCTCCATTGTAAGGAAGGAGGCACGATTATGCCGGAGGGGGTAGAAGAAAAACCATTGCCGGATTAGTATATCCTACCTACGTTGTTACTATTCAGGAACAGTATTATTTGTTTTCGAAACGATAGCGGGAGCAGCGCGGGAGCGTGTTGAGAAAATTAATAATAATGTTCCGTACCCTCTCCCGAATTTGTAAATTCGCTGTCACTCATTAACAAATTCTGCCCTCTCACAAAGAGAGAGGACGAAAGCACAAGGCATACAGGGTCACACGCTTAGCAGTGTTCATTTGTATCAAAATGGCAAAAACAGTCTTACGTAACTCAGCTTCAAAATATACAAGAAAGACCGATAATGCTATCGGTCTTTCTTGTATATTTGTATTATTTATTAAAAAATCGCATTATCTTATCAATCAAACCTTCTTCCTGAACCATTTCGGTGTTCTCAAGTTTATTCAGCTTCCTGCGGATTTGTTCTGTTTCTTCTGACTGCGGGGTGAAGGAGAGGTATTTTTCATAATATTTTATTGCGTTTTCCTTATCCCTTAATTTTTCGTAAAGTTTTGCAAGCCGTTTTATTGCATTTGCGTTTCTTTTATCAAGCTGTACAAGCTTTTCAAGGTATTCAGCCTCCATCCTGTCATCACCTATGCTTTCTCTAAAGTCAGCAAGCTTCTGGAGTGCGGTTTTATTTTCTGGCTCAAGCTTATGAAGCTTTTCGTAAAACTCGAACGCATGGTTTTTGTCGCCGGATTGTTCCAAAAGAACAGCAAGCGTATTTACAAGACTCACATCATCCTCTTTTATCTGATAGGCGTTTAGAAATTCGTTTATTGCAATATCTTTATTCCCGCGTACAAGATTGTATTTGCCCCAGTTAAGATATGAATTAAATTCATCATTTTTACCTTCATAAATCAAAGCTTTCATCTGATATGCAAGTGCGGTGTTCGGCTGAAACTTGTCATACTGCTCCACTGCGGCCAGAGCTTTATCAAAGTCTTTTTCAAGATAATAGTATTCTGCTTTCAGCGCGTAAAATTTAGGAGTATTTTTATATTTTTCTTCTGACTTGTTAAGCCTTTCTATAGCCTCTGTTGTTTTGCCTTCTGTCAAAAGACATTTGATTTTTGTAAGTTCATCATTTGTAATTTCACCAGCTTTTTGCGGCTGGTTATTTTTAAGATAAAGGTTTGCAAGATTTTCACGGATGTTGTCGGTGTCAAAGCCTTCTTTTATAGCGCGTTCAAGTGTTTCAACAGCACTCGGCACGGCATCTTCCTGAACATAAAGGTTTGCAAGCCTTATATAGGCATCCTGAGGTTTATGTTCAAAATCAAGAACCTTAAGATATTCATCAATAGCTCTTGTTGGATTACCTGTCTGCTCATAGAGTGTTCCTAATACAAAACGGGTGGAGCAGGCTTTCTGATGGTCGTCATCCACGTGGTTAAGCGCTTTTTTAAAGTCATTAATGGCGTGTTCATACTGATGTGTTACATTGTGCATGTTGCCGCGGCAGACGTAATATTTGTACTTATCTGTTGTTACGTAAATATCCATAAGCTGTTCGTAGCAGAGTGTGTTTGTTGCGTCAAACTCAAGCATTTTTGTGTAATATTCAGCGGCTTCATCTTTTTTATCAAGTACCATCGCAAGATGCCCGAGCCGTTCTAAAATGCTTAAGTCTTCAGGTTTTTTCGCATATAAGTTTTTATATTCTTCGTACGCTTCTTCGTACTGTTCGTTTTCTTCAAATTGTTCAGCTGTCTGTAAAGTCATTTTATACTCCTTTTTTACTATTATATATAAAAAATAGCGTATGTATTATCCTGTTGTACAAGAAAAGACGGTAAAAGGTATTACGGTGGAATTTGAGGAGCGTTCGTTTTAATTGTAAGTGTTCTGGGCTTTTTCCATTCCGTTATCAAGATAGTATTTTACGGCATCTATTGCACGATTCAGAATCTCTTTCAACTCATCGGTTTGTTCGCGCGGAAAGTTTTGCAAAACATAATTTTCAGAAGGCCCAATTTGCGGGCCGATACCGATTTTCAGACGGTCAAAATCCTTTGTTCCGAGGTGCTTTATAATAGATTTAATGCCGTTATGTCCTCCGTCCGAGCCGTTTGTGCGGAATCTTATTCTGCCTAAATCGAGTGCTATGTCGTCATAAATTATAAGTACATCTTTTACGTCGATTTTATAATAGTCCATGACAGCTCTGACAGCTTCGCCTGAAAGATTCATAAAAGTTGTCGGCTTTATTAGTATTAAATCTTCGTTTCCGTATTTGTAGCGTGTAAGCAGGCATTTTAGTTTGTTTTCCTGTTTGAAAGAAACTTCCTCTTTAAACATCCATTTGTCAAGCACCATAAAGCCTGCGTTGTGCCTTGTGAAACAATATTTGTCGCCGATGTTTCCTAATCCTGCTATTAATTTCATATTTACCACCTTTTATATTTATTATTTTAACCTAAATAAAGATTACCGCCCCGGTTTGCCATGTATCGGCTTAACAAAATGATAAAATAGCTTTATTTTGATAATGAAAATACGGTCTGAAGCCGGTGGCTCCAATTGAGCGTAAGATTCAGACCGGAATATAAAAACATTAAGAGGATAAAAATTATGTGTGCAAAAGACAAACCCATTATTCAAGAAAAAAGTTCCGAAAAAGTTGCAAAGTTTTTGGAGAAAAACGGGCTTCATAAAAAAGATTTTGCAGAGATGATAGGTGTAACCCTTTCTTACGTATATAATCTTATAGACGATACAATTCCGTTTTCAACACGCGGAACAACACTGGAGCGTATTGCGACAGTTATGGAGATTGATCCCGATGAATTTGAGGAATACAAAATTCCGCAGGAACCGCGTGTTATTGATGACTTTGTTGAATACTTAAAAGACGAGATGAAGTCTAAGGATATGTCGGTAATCAATTTTCTGAAAGCCTTTCCGCGCAAAAAACGCCTGGAGATAGTGGATATTCTGCGCGGAAGCCTTCCGCTGCCGATTGATTATAAAGAATTAACCATGATTGCACAGGTTTTGGAACTGAATAAAGATGAGATTTATAACATGTGGGAGCGCCGTATGAAACAGGTTCTGGAAACCAACGGAATGAACATATATTCAAACGCAGCACTTATTAACGCCATGTTTGACTGTGCCAAAAAATATATTAATCTTCAATAAAAAATATATCCAGATGGGTGATTGTAATTTTAACACTTAATTAGTTTAATATAATTAAATCTTTTTCATACTTCCAGCTATTCTTAATTCCAACGAGCCTTTTTAAGGCTCTTTTTTTTTAATATATTTATGTATCATTTTATGCTAGTATATTTTTATGGGAGGGTACATGATATGAAGTTGTTTGATTACAGGCAAATAGGGCATAAAATAACTATAAGAATCCCGGGGGGGGGGGGGGGTAAAAATATCCTATCATCTGCCGGCTAAAAAGAACTTTTATGTTTCCCTGGGTTATAACTGTTTTGTCCGTATGGTCTTTACAAAATTTCACATGAAATCTTATAAAAAAGATGGTGAGTTAAGCTGTCCGTTTGATTTATGTGTAACTCCGCTTGAGGCTCTTGCGGCGATACTTGAAACTGATTTTGAAGATTTTCTGGATGATATTGAGTATATGGAAAAAGGAAAATCTTTTATAAATAAAAAATACTCTATGTGCTTTCCTCATGAAGAAGGTTTATCACTTGAAGAGTTTAAAAGCCGTTATAAAAAGCGTATAGATAATTTCAAAGAAGTTTCATCACAAAAATCCTTTAAGAAATATATTTTTAACTGTGAGCAAAATAATTTTACCATTGATGGTTTAAATAGAGTGTATAATGCGCTTGCTAAACTAAGAAAAAATAAACCCTTTAAGTTTTATGTTTTAAATTTTGTACATGATAATGTAAAAAAGATTGATTTAACAGGAATAAATGAAGAAATATGCTATTATGAGTATGATATAACAAAAGAATATAATAATGGCTGGTTAGGTAATTTCGGCTGGTTCGCGCAAAATTTTAACGGGGATATTTTGTCTGAAATTATAAAATAAAAGAGGACTTTATGTCCTCTTTTATTTTGCGCTTGGCGCGATTCGAACGCGCGACCTATCCCTTAAAAGGGGAGTGCTCTACCTGCTGAGCTACAAGCGCTTATTTATTTTTCATTCCGGCAAAAGTGCTTTTGCTATTCTGCTATGGGGAGCCAGATTTTCCTTCTTACTGCCCCACCCGGCAAGATTTAATTTATCAAGAAAAAAGTTCATTGTCAATAGTTTTTTATCGAGACTTATATAACAAGTTTACACATTACTAACTAAAGATTGTTATGCAGAACTTGTTGACAAAGCGAACCAAAAATTTTGTCATCCTGAATTTATTTCAGGATCTTAAAATTTTTGCGTGAGCCTGTCCTTACGAAGTGCTGCATCTCTAAACTACGAGAGCCTGAAACTGGTTCCGCGTGACATGGATAAACTCTTGTTTCGTGTAAACTTGTATATCCCCCCATTTTCTTTCTTAGCAAAATCTTTTTACTATACATATTTAGAACAAGAGGACACTCTGTTTGTCAGCAAACTGACATGAGCAGCTGAAAAAATTAAGCTGCTCTGTCATATTTTCTGTGCTGCGCTGTATTGTCGGCATTTTGTGTCCGGCTGCGCTTGTAAATATATATTCCGCCGCCTAAAACAGCAACAGCTCCAAGTGCAATGTAGGCACCAACTTTTTGCCATTTTGAACCGGAAGGTTTTGTAATTGTTTCCTGCGCGTTGTCGACTGTTTCTTCAATAACAGTTCTGGCTGCCCGTTTAAGTTTTTCAAATTTACCGCCGAACTCGCCGACAAGACGCTGCATTGGATTTTTATTTCTTCCTTCCCAGCCTTTTGGAATTTCCATGCCGTCCTCGGTGTACAACTGCAGGGTTGAACGCCCTGCGTTAAGTACATTGTTGTTATGCCAGTCGAATTTTGCCCGTCCGCCATTTTCAGCCATTCTGGCGTACAATTCAGGTTCTTCATAGTAAGTTCGTGCCATATCCTCAAACATATCAGCAACCTGTTCGGCGGCAAGTTCTATTCGTCTGCTGTCGATTTGTTCACCGCTGAGTTTGGAAATGTCAGTGCCTTCCGGCCAGCCTAAGTTCTCAACATTTCGCATAAAAGCATCTGTAGTTTTGAAGCCGTTGGCTTTTTCAGCATTTTCACCTGCTGTAATAATCATTTCGCCGGCTCCGCCTGTGTTTAATGAAGCTGTAGGGGTGCCTGACTGGATAGATTCCGGAACTGAAAGCCCCTGCGGCTCGCCTCTTGAAGTGAAGATACCGTAAGTAGCACATGTTACAAGACGGTTAGGGAAGAAGCCGTTGCCGTACATACAATTTGTTTTGTATGCACCTCCGTCAAGCTGCTGGATTTTATACATTGTATCTTTTATTCTGTGGAAATCACCGCCGCCTCTGTCGTCCATTTCCCAAGGGTCAGGGCCGCTTCCAAGTGCAACTTTAAAATGTTTTTTCCATTCTTTCGGAACGTTCGGACGCTCTAAGAATTTCAAAAATCCCTGTAATGTAATAGGATAACCTTTTTGCGCGTCAGAACGCCCCCAGCCCATTAAAAGAATATCTTTAGGATCAAATTTTGAAAGTCCGCCCAGAACGTATCTTTTCTTTTCTATTAGATCTTTTGAATAGAAAAGCTGATTAAGCGCATCGTCAACGCTTGCATTTGTGTAATCTCCAATTTTATCAAGACGTTTTTCGGTTGCTTCACCTACCATATTCAAGAAGGCTTCTGTATTTTTTCTTTTTGCGGCAACGATTGTTTCAGCGGAATCTTTTGCCGGATCGTACGGAGTGTACCAGCTCATATCTACAGAGAGACCGTTATGTTTGCCCATTGTTGCTTTCGGGTTGTTAATCTGCATAAAATCGATGTTACATCCGTTCGGTCTGCCCGGAATTTTGTCGCCTTCAGCTTCTGCTTCCCTGAATAGTGATGTCAAACCTCTTGCCATGTCGTTATATTTGATAACTTCGTTTGCAAAAGTGTGTGAAACATGGTTTACCGATACGTTATCAGGGTTGAGTTTCCGAGCAATCAGAGGAGTGATTGACTGATTGTAGTTTCCGTTATCATCAACGTAGTGCTGGAGGAACGGTTTTATAATTCTATCAACAAGGGCAGCTTCACTTTCCGAAAGATTATATCTGTGTTTGTCAAGAGCCATAAGTTCAGGAAACTCCGGCATCTGCGAAAGTTTCATGTAATCACTTACGGTGGCTTTATATCTTAAAAAGTCCATAGGGTTGCCGACAGTTCCCTGATAGTCAGGCATAGGGTTGTGGAATATATCAATAATCTTGAACCCTCTGTAATACGGCAGTGTAACCGAGCGGTTAATTATGGATTCTGTTATAGGAAAACCTGTCCTGCAGTGTGCAATTACGTTTGCAGGATTAAAGTTTCCGTGTTCTGCCGTATTTAATTTTGGCAGCATATCTGCAGCAGCATCGCCAAAGTCACGTGTAAATAGGTTCACATGCGGGTGGTCTTTTAATTCCGGTGAATATGTGTAAGCCTTCTGAAATTTTGCTAAATCCGGAGTATGGATAGCATACACGCTTTTGTCGTCTAAAGTTCCGTCACTGCGCGGTATAACCATTCGGTATACGCGGTAAGGAATAGATTTAATTTTACTTAAATCATTTTCATCAATTCTCTGGATAACTCCTCTTGTGTCAGTTGGAATGAGTTCTCTAAAATTTGAAACTTTAATATTAGCATAATCACCTTCAAGCCCGTAAAGTTTACGCATTGCATCATTCGGGGTTGCAGGGGTGTCCTGAACTACAAATTTTATTCTTGCAATATCTGTATTAAGCCAGCCGGCTATTTGCTCTTTAGTTGTAGTTTCCGGATAGGTGACAAACCAGTTTTCCGGTGCAGGATTACGCGGGTTATATTCAACGTCTTTCGGTATAACAAGGACTTTCATCTGTCCGTTCGGATTGTTGTAGCTGTAAAGCGGAACAACATGTCTGAAATCCATGCCATCCATTTTGTTTAAGGCATTAGGCATCTGATCTGCCACACCGCCTGCGCCTCCGCACTTGTACATATCAAGTCCGATGTAGCTGTCCTCGACAGAAATAGACACACCCTGATGAACATTTTTTCCCGGCACTCCGGTAAAAGAAATATGCACAAGTGTCGGTTTTTGAGTTTTGTTATTCAGGTTATTTTGCTTGATTTTACCGGCTTTTTCATTCCTGAGCCCCCCCCCCCCTGAGTGAAAAGCTGTTGTGACAGGCGATATACGCATTTTGTACCCCTTTACTTTATAATGACTGTGTAACTCTATTTTAAATTTTTCTCATGCTGCAGAAACATTTATTCTCTGCTTATATAGTAAAATGCTGACAAAATTTTTTTCAACAGTAAGCCCTTTGTTTGTAAATTTTTGTTAAGTAAATTTTTTTCAATAATTCCAGTTTTTTTTCTTACTTTAAAGTAGAATTATTATATGAGGGGCTGTTTGGTTTAGTGCGAACGGGTTGTGAGCGCCGGCAGGCAGCCGGATTAAAATTTGTAAAGGGTAAAAATGGACAGATTTTTTGGAATTTTCGGGATAGTATTCATATTTTTAATCGCGTTTTTAATGTCTAATAACAGGAAAGCAATAAACTACAAAACGGTCGGAACAGGGTTTATATTGCAGGTTTTGCTTGCTGTATTTGTTTTTAAAGTTCCAATTGGCCGTGCTCTGTTTATGAATATCGGGCTTTTTATCCAGAAAATTCTTGATTTTGCCAAGGAGGGCGGGGCTTTTGTTTTCGGGCCATTGATGGATAATCTTAAGGTTAGCGCGGTATGGGGAAGCGGCGCAAATATTTTTGCACTCCAGCTTATTGCGTCTTTAATATTTATGATGATACTTGTGAATATTCTGTATTATTACGGGATTATGCAGCGGGTTGTACCTTTGTTCGGGCGTGCAATGAATAAGCTTATGTCTGTCAGCGGGGCGGAAGCGCTTTCAAATGTAGCAAGTGCATTTGTCGGGCAGATTGCAGCACAGATTATGATAAGACCTTATCTTGCAAAACTTACACGCTCGGAGCTTCTGGCCTCAATGACAGGAAGCATGGCATGTATTTCGGGTGCAACAATGCCGATTTATATCGGTATGGGAATTCCGGCCCAGTATCTGCTTGCTGCCTCAATTATGGCGGCTCCAGGAGCGCTTGTTATCTCAAAAATTGTATATCCGGAAACACATGTTCCGGAAACAAGTGAAAATTTTTCTATAACTTATAGTAAGAGAAAAAGACCTTACATAAATGTTTTTGATGCAATTTCATCCGGTGCGTCTGAGGGGATGAAGGTTGCAATAAATGTTATAGCAATGATTTTAGCGCTGGTAGCACTTGTTGCTATGATTGACTGGTTCCTCGGCGGGCTCGGCGCTTTTATTGTTAAATATTTGCATATAAATTTTGCGTCGGTCGGATTTGATTTAAGCCAGCTTTCTTTAAAAATGATTTTAGGAAAACTTTTTGCCATATTTGCATATCTTATGGGAGTTCCGCTGCATGAAGCCACAACTGTCGGAAGTCTGATGGGAACAAAGCTTGTATTAAACGAGATGGTGGCTTATGTTGATTTAACAAACCTTCCGCAGACGCTTTCTCCGAAAAGCTTTTTGATAGCAAGTTTTGCGCTTTGCAGTTTCGGCAACTTCGGCTCGATCGCGATACAATTGGGCGGTATCGGAGAACTCGCTCCAAACCAGCGCAAAAACCTTGCGCGCCTCGGGGTGAGAGCACTTATCTGCGGAACACTTACATGCTATATGTCCGCCGCAATTGTCGGGGTGTTGTTTAATTAATTTTAAATAAATAAATTTCAAAAAAGCCGGTTTGGGCTTCGTTGTTACTTTTAAGCTTTGCGGACGTTTTTTTATTTTGGCAGATGATCCGCCCAGTGCTCATCAAGGTTTTTGATAAACCTGTGGGCGTCGATTACGTCATCATAAGAAATAGGCTCAGGCCCCTCCTGAACTTCAAGCGCAAGTGCATCATCATCCTTTACTTCAATTCCGGAGAACCCTAAAAATGCCATGCCGAAATTTTTTCCGCAGTGTCTGCAGACAAGATGCGCCACGGTTAAGCCAGGTTCTTCGCGCTTTATGATAAATGAGTTTTCGTCAAAATCAGATTTGCACTGCGAACAGCAGAGATTTGAAAATAGTGCTTTCAGTTTCTTTTCCATTATTTCCTCTTTCTTCTATTATACATAAATTCAGTTTGTTTCGCCATCAGAGCCGGAAATGCCAGTTTATTCTGGAAGCCCTGTTGACGGATTTTTGTTCATTTTTTGTCTATTTTTTTAAATTAAATGTAAAAAAGCGTTACATTTTATTCTGAAACGGGCATAATATATATGGTAAACTATAGGAGAGTTTATATGGAAGCTATTAATTTAATTCTGTTCGGGTTCATTGTGTACACTGCGTTAATCGTAGTACCTAGTATCTGGGAAGAATTAACTACAGAATCTTAATTTTCTAAAAATTTAGACGTAGTGAAGTGTGAAATTGTTTCAATTTTTTCACCGCCAATCAGGTGAGTATGGTCTCTTAAAAGTGTTGGATGTACGCTTAATCATAAGCGCTCCGGTGTTTTGCGCCCATTTTTAAGGCAAAACTTCCAGCAAACACTCATAAGCTATCTCTACGGCAGTATCCATCTCTTTTTTATCAATAATAAGCGGCGGATTGAAATAAATTACATCACCGAGCGGTCTGAGCAGCAGTCCTCTTTTCAAAGCTTTTTTGTAAATTTGATACCCTGTTCGAAGCTTTGAATTAAACGGCTCTTTCGTAGTTTTGTCTTTCACCAATTCAATTGCATTTATCAATCCTATAGTTCTTATATCGCCCACATTCTTGTGTGAGGCGAATTTCTCTTTTATTATCCTTGTAAAATATTCAGCGTTTTCATTAGCCTGTTTTAATACTGTTCCGTCTTTTAATATATCAAGAACAGCAATTGCTGCAGAGCAGGCAAGCGGGTTTCCGCTGTAGGTGTGTGAGTGCATAAATGCTTTGCCGCTGTTGTAATCTGCATAAAATGCGTCATAGATTTTTTGTGTTGTAACAAAAATCGCCATAGGCATGTACCCGCCGGTTAAGCCTTTTGAAAGACAAATTATATCAGGAGACACTCCGGCATGGTCAAATGCAAACATTTTTCCGGTTCTCCCGTAGCCTGTAGCTATTTCATCTGCGATTAAGTGTACATTGTACTCATCACAAAGTTCGCGGAGTTTTTTCAAATATAGAGGCGGATAAACCTTCATTCCGGCAGAGCCCTGCAGCAACGGTTCAACCAGAAGTCCGGCTGTGACCTCTCCGTATTCCTTGAATGTTTTTACGGCATGTTCGGCGCATTCGCAATTACAGTTGTCGAGGTTTTTGCCGTACGGGCACCTGTAGCAGTCAGGCCCCTGAATTCTTATTACATCCATTAATATAGGTTTATAAAGCTTTGTATAAAGGTCGCAGTCCCCGACAGAGAGTGCGCCTATTGTTTCACCGTGATAAGCTTCGGAAAGCGCCATAAAACGAGTTTTTTGCGGGTTGCCTGTCTGTTCATGATACTGAAAGCAAACTTTCATAGCCGCTTCTATTGCGGATGAACCGTTATCAGTAAAATGAAATTTGCAAAGACCTTCAGGCAAGACTTTCATAAGCAGTTCGCAGAGTTCTATTGCAGGTCTGTGTGAAAAGTTTGCAAAGATTACATGTTCTAATTGGTCGATTTGCTTTTTGACAGCGGCATTAATTTGCGGGTTGCAATGCCCGAGAAGGTTGCACCACCAAGAACTTATGACATCCATGTATTTGTTTCCGTCTGTGTCATAAAGGTAAATCCCTTCCCCGCGGTCAATTACAATCGGCGGAAGCTCCTCGTAATCCTTCATCTGTGAGCAGGGATGCCAGATGTATTTTAAATCTGTTTGTGCCCAGTCTTTATTTTCGCAAACTGTCATTTTATATCTCCTTAAACAGCTGCAAAAGTTTTTCTTTATCTATTTTTATGGAAGTTTCATTATCTTTTACAGCTGCTATCACGTTTATTCCTGTTAAAGCTTCAATCTGTTTTTTGTTGTCCTTCTGCATAAAATTGTTTTCGTTATAATGGTTTAGGATAAAACCTTCAGCGCGTATGCCGGCATTTTTTAGATATTCTGCAGTTAATACGGCACTGTTTATTGAGCCGAGTTCGGCGCCCGAAACTATAATTACATCAAGGTTAAGCTTTTTTATTACGTCAGGAAGCAATAATGGCGGGGAGCTTTTCATATTAAACGGACAAATAATTCCGCCTGCGCCTTCAACAACTATGTAGTCAAATATTTTTTTATTTTTTTCAAAATCTTTTGCTATTTTTTCAAGCGAAATCTCACATCCTTCAATTTCTGCAGCTAGGTGAGGCGATACCGCAGTTTTAAAGATATAAGAAGCATAATCCTCAGGTTTTCCTTTTAATCCGGATTGTTGAACAACATAGGCGCAGTCCCCGGGGATTGCGCAGTTGTTGTTAACTTCTGCACCGCTTAATGCGGGTTTGTAATATCCGCAGTTTATTCCATATTCCCTGATTTTTTTTACAATCAACGCCGAGATAAATGTTTTTCCAACATCAGTTCCTGTTGCAGTTATAAATATCCCTTTTGTCATTATTTCTCCAATAAAATAACACCTTTAGTTTAGACCTAAAGGTGTTATTTTTCAAGTTATTGTTTACATTTATGTTGCATTACGTTCTCCGTCAGGCATCTGCAAAGCCTCTACAGCGAACCGCCGCCGCCATCATTGAAGTAGTCGTAGTGTCTGATGTCATCATAGTTGTTAACCGGTTCAGCCTCTACGTGTTTTTCTTCAACTCTTGCAACTGTGCTTCTGTTACGAAGCAGAGCATCGAAATTCGGCTCCATTGTTAATTCAAAGTGGAAACGTCCGATTTTGTGATCGGTTTCCCATGAGTGGTTAATTAACGGATAGCCCCAGTATAATCTCGCGCTCAAATCACCCGGCAGCTGAACTCTTAAGCCCATACCGATTGATGTCATAAAGTAGTTGTCATCATAATAATCTTCACCGGTTGCAGGAAATATACCGCCATGATCAACGAATACTGCACCTTTAACATATTTCCCGATAAACGGTACTTTTTCTCCGCTTCTAGGGCTTGTAATAGTTCTAGGAAGCAGCGGGAACATCAATTCACCACTTAAGTAGTAACCGTTTTTACCAATCATAAGACCTTCTGAATAGCCTCTGACTGTTGCAAGACCGCCTGCCTGGAATTGGTCAAGGTATGGAATATGTTTGTTATTAGGAATTACCTGATAGCTGCCTCTTAATTGACCTATAACACCATGTGAGAAGTCATGCAATCTTACAGCTCCTCCGGAAATTTTCAGGTAGTTAGATTGATCATCAAGTATAGGGAATGCATAGCCTACACCCTGATTTAAGTACCATATACCGTACTTGGTATCTTTACGCAAGTTCAAAGCAACATCGGCACTGGTAACTTCATCGGTACCTAACTGTATAATATCATCAAATACACTTGTACGTGCTCTTTTATAGTTGATAGCTGCATAGCCTTTTAATTCTAAGCCCGGTTTTCTGACAAGCGGCTGTGAGTAGTACAATGAATAGAGGTAAGATTTTGTTTTGAAATCAAGATCCGCAAGTTCACCGTATCTGATT
Organism: Candidatus Gastranaerophilales bacterium; assembly: GCA_944325705.1. GTDB lineage: Bacteria > Cyanobacteriota > Vampirovibrionia > Gastranaerophilales > Gastranaerophilaceae > Scatousia. Next base: position 26,486 of record CALVBB010000015.1, on the reverse strand, counting down.
TTAGCAAAGCTGGAAGAATATAAGAAACCAATACGTCCGTCACGTTTGTTTACCGGAATATTGTAATCAAAAAACGGGCTGACAGCACCTCCGCTGAAATATGAACCGATGCTCAATTTATCTCTGCGACCAAATAAGCTGTCTGCGTAAATCATAGCGCCGCCCCTGAGTGTACCAGTTGAATACCGGCCGGCATTATCAAATACACCAACAAGGTGGAACGGGAAATTTTCATGAGCGGTTAATTCAATATCAGTTGTTCCTTCTACTTCACCTGCTTTCAGGTTAGCTGTAAGGTTAACCCCTTCATTATATCTGTTGAAATCAAGAATATCTTTTTCCAGTTCAACAATGTCAAAAAGGTCGTTTTCTTTTTGCGGCATTCTGTCAGTAATGTATTTTGACTTTGTCCATCTGTTCTGGTTAACAGTGATATTGCCTACTTTACTTTCAACAAGTTCAATATAAATTTTCCCGTTTGTAACAGTTTGTTCCGGAAGGAACGCTTTTGCTGTTACAAAGCCTTTGCTTGCATAAAGGCTGTTAATTTCATTTATAACGTTAACAATATCATTCATAAATACGTTTTTGCCTACAATCGGCTGAACGATTTTGTTAATTTCTTCTTTCGACAAAATTTGAGAAGGTGCAACTTCAACGGAATCTATATAAACGCCTTTTGTATCAATATCTTCAACCTGTGCCTGCATAAAAGAGCCGTTCGGGTTGTAGTTTTTGATAATCTGGTTTTCTTTAGAAGGGTTGTTCTGGTATTCACGTTTTTGTTCGTATCTGCGGTAATCTTCCTGTAATTCTTGCTGGTACTGTCTTTCCCTGATAGAATTAATATCGTGGGTATAGTTGGAATTTGCATCCTGAATAATACTTGTCGGATTAACATTACCAAAATCAGGGGCGGCAGATGCAGGCACAGTCATTACGCAGAGGGCTGAAATCCCTAATATTGCCTTAAATATGTTTATACATTTTTTGTTCTTTTTCATTATTCACCTTCTGTTGATAATAGAAATAAAAACCAGAAAAAATAATTTATTGCTATAAAATTTACAAAACTTTATATTATAATAATTTTAACTATTCCGTTGATATTTCTATTATAAGGTATCTTTAGAGCCGTGTAAAGATTTTTATAAAAAGTTCACATTCGCGCTGTAGGAAAATGTAAAAAATCGTATGTTTAGTGTAGAATTTTTTTGTAGGTTGAAGTACAATCACAGAAAAAAGGAGAAAATATGAACAAGATTAAATTTGCAGTTTTGGGTGTTGCAGCATTTGTTATCGGTATGTCAGTACAGCATTTTGCTCTTTCTGATGTTCCTTCAAAAATCGCTGTTGTAGATGTTCAGAAAGTTGTAGCTTCTTCTTCTCAGGTTAAAGCCTTGAAGAAAGAACAGCAGAATAAGGCATCAGAAATTATTAAGTATGTTGAAAAAGCAAGAAAAGATGTTGCTGCTGTTACTGATGAAAAGAAAAAGAAATCTCTTGAAGATAAGTACAATAAAGAACTTATTACAAAGAGAGAAAAATTGGAAAAAGAATATGCTTCAAAATTAGCAGCAATTGATAAAAGCATTTCTGACAAAATTGTTGTAGAAGCTAAAAACGGCGGATATGATATTGTTCTTGCAAAAGGCGTTGTCCTCTACGGCGGAACTGATATTACAAATAACGTTATTAAGGCTGTTAAATAACTGTTTTTATTTAAAATATAAAAAGCTGGATTGTTTAATTTTATCTTACACGTGTGATGTAAAAACAATCCAGTTTTTTTACTCATTATTTAAGGGTTGCCGTGCATTTTATTAAAGAGCGCATTGTTAAATACAAACTAAGGCGTTAGCAATATTTGTTTGTTTTATACTTTATATAGTGTGTGTACGAAAGGAGAATTTTTATGTCAGTTTCAATTAAACCTGTTATGAACAAAGTTAGTTCAAAAATCAATAATGCCGCAGCCAAAGCCTCAAAAAAAATGATAGGTGCTCAATATAAGTTTTATGACCCGTCAAAAGAAATGCCTGATTATAGGAAAGGTGCTAAAATGGCTTTTTCTGCAATGCAATCTATTGATAAATTCGCAGATAAAATTTTGGGGCATATTGTTAATCCTATTATTAAAAAGCTTGTTAAATAAGTTTTTTATATAAAAAAGCCTCCCTAAGATAACTCGGGAGGCTTTTTTAGTTTTTATATATCTTTATACGAACCTGCAAATTTATTTGCATAGGTTGTATGCAGGAGTTCGTGAGCTTTGTGGGAACCCGGATGTTCCAGATATTCCTGATAAAGTTTCTGGATTGATGGGTTCATGTGGGATTTACGCTGAGGAAGTTCACTGTCCTCTTTGTAAAGTCCTTCGGCACGTTCAGCCTTAATCTTGCTGTCATCGCAGCTTCTCGGCTGGCCTCCGCCGTTGACGCAGCCGCCTGGGCACGCCATAACTTCAAGCATCTGAAAATCAGCTTTGCCTTCTTTAATTTCTCTTATAGCCTTTTCAGCTTCTTTCAATGTTGAAACCACTCTTACAACAAGTTTTGTGCCTTTGAGGTCAAGTTCAACTGTTTTTGAGCGGTTAGAAGTTCCTCTCATTTCTCTAATATCAACATCTTTAAGCTGTTCGCCTGTCGCAAATTCATAAGCTGTACGAACTGCAGCTTCCGCAACTCCACCCGATGCTCCGAAAATTGTACCAGCACCGGAATATTCCCCGAACGGAGAGTCGTGGTCTTCCGGCTCAAGCGAGTTGAAGTTGATGCCGGCTTCTTTAATCATTCTTCCGAGTTCCTGTGTTGTTAAGACATAATCTGTGTCAGGATGTCCGTTTCTTGCAAGTTCAGGACGTTTGCACTCGTATTTTTTAGCGGTGCAAGGCATAATGGCAACAACTACAAGATTTTCTCTTTCAATGCCCAGCTGCTTTGGAACTAAATCTACAAGAACCGGCGACAGCATTGACATAGGAGATTTGCAGCTTGATAAGTGTTTAAGCATATCAGGGTGCTGATCTTCGAGGTATTTTACCCAGGCAGGACAGCAGGAAGTAAATAGCGGAAGGTTTTGCCCTGATTTTAGTCTTTCAAGAAATTCTGTTGCTTCTTCCATAATTGTTAAGTCAGCCGAGAAGTTGGTATCATAAACCTTATCAAATCCGATTTTTCTAAGCGCTGCATTCATTAAACCGATAGTGTTAGCACCAGGTTTTAAACCGAACATTTCACCTAAGGCAACACGTGTTGCCGGTGCCATCTGAACGACAACGGTTTTATCTTTGTTAGTAATTTCACCCCAGACTCTTTCAATATCAGTTTTGATAGTTAAAGCTCCAGTCGGGCAGACTGCCGCACACTGTCCGCAGTTTACGCAATCAACCTGACCTAGCGGTCGGCCGTTCATCGGCTGGACAACGGTTTTAGAACCTCTGTTTGCGAAACCTAGAACTGCGTGTCCCTGAAATTCGGCGCAGGCTCTCACACATGCTCCGCAGAGAATACATTTATTCGGATCTCTTACTAATGACGGGCTGCTGTCGTCAATCGGAAGATATTCTTCCAGCGGTTTTTCAGCGTATCTTATTCTTCTGATGCCGTATTCTTCAGCATACTGTTGAAGCTCGCAGCTTCCCGATTTTTCACAGGTTAAGCATTCTTTATCGTGGTTTGCCAGAAGAAGTTCAAGAACGGTTTTTCTGATTCTTCTTGTTTTTTCTGTATTAAGGTGAATTTTTAAACCGTTTTCAGGCGGCATTGTGCAGGAAGATTGAATTCCGCGGCCTTCAACTTCGACAACACACATTCTGCATGCGCCGAATTGTGTTAAGTCAGGGCGGTAACAGAAGGTTGGAACATTCATGCCGGCTTTTCTGATTACTTCAAGCAGGTTTGGTTCGTCTGTAAATTCAACTTCTTTACCGTCTATGAATAATGTTTTTTTATCTGTATCTGTCATTTTTTTATTCCTTTTAATGTTTTGTTGAACAGTTTAAAGGTTGAACGGTGATGAAAAGTGCCTCACCTTTTAAACTTTTCAACCCTTCAACTTACTCTAGTACTATTGCTCTGAACGGGCAGTTTGTTAAGCAGGCCTCACACTTAATACATTTTTCCTGATTAATGTGGTGAGGTTGTTTAACAGTTCCTTCAATAGCTCCGACTGGGCAGGTTCTTGCACATTTAGTACATCCCTTGCAGAGTTCTTCCTGAATTACAACCTTTTTCATTGCAGTACAAACCCCTGCAGGACATTTTTTATCTTTTATGTGTGCTATATATTCATCTCTAAAGTATTTCAAAGTTGAAAGCACCGGATTCGGAGCAGTTTTTCCAAGACCGCACAGAGAACCTTCTTTAACAGACAGGGCAAGTTCTTCAAGCGTGTCTAAGTCTTTCATTTCACCTTTGCCGGCAACAATTTTTTCTAAAATTTTAAGCATATTTTTGGTGCCTTCGCGGCAAGGAACGCACTTTCCGCAGCTTTCGTGCTGGGTGAAGTTCATAAAGAATCTTGCAACTTCTACAATACATGTGTTTTCAGCCATTACAACAAGACCGCCTGAACCTACCATCGCTCCTGCTTTTATAAGGCTGTCATAGTCCATCGGGAGGTCTAAGTGCTCTTCTGTTAAGCATCCTCCTGAAGGACCGCCGATTTGGACGGCTTTGAATTTTTTGCCGCCTCTGATTCCGCCGCCAATATCAAATACAATTTCGCGGAGAGTTGTTCCCATCGGAACTTCAATAAGACCTGTGTTGTTAACTTCACCGGTAAGCGCAAAAGTTTTTGTGCCTTTTGAAGTTTCTGTACCTAAGGATGCGAACCAGTCAGCGCCTTTCAGCATAATAACAGGAACATTTGCGAGTGTTTCAACGTTATTAATCAAAGTCGGACGCCCGAACAATCCTTTATTTGCAGGGAACGGAGGTTTTGGTCTTGGCATACCGCGTTCGCCTTCAATTGATGCCATAAGAGCGGTTTCTTCCCCGCAAACAAATGCACCTGCTCCTTCTTTAATGTGGATAGTTAAAGAAAAATCGCTTCCCATAATGTTTTTTCCGAGGAAGTTTCTTTCTTCTGCGTCGGCTATGGCTTTTCTAAGACGTTTAATTGCAAGAGGGTATTCTGCACGAACATAGATATAACCTTCATCAGCACCTATTGCAAAAGCTGCAATTGCCATACCTTCAAGGAGTTTATGAGGGTCTCCCTCCATAACTGATCTATCCATAAATGCCCCAGGGTCGCCTTCGTCACCGTTACAAACGATATAGGATTTGCCACCTCTGTTGGCTGCTGTGAATCTCCATTTTCTGCCGGTCGGAAAGCCGCCGCCGCCTCTGCCTCTGAGGCCTGATTTTTCTATTTCTTCAATAACTGCTTCCGGATTATTTTGTTCAAGAACTTTTGCTAATGCTTCGTAGCCTCTTACCGCAATTGCTTCATCTATACATTCGGCGTTTATGTGCCCGCAGTTTGCAAGCGCAGTTCTTGTTTGTTTAGCATAGAAATTAATTTCTTCTGCTTTATGTACATGTTCATGAGTTTTCGGGTCTGTGTAGAGAAGTCTTTCTACAGGTTTATCATTTTTAATGTGACTTTCGTAAATCTCTTCTACATCTTCCGGTTTTACTTTTACATAAACTACGTGTTTGTCAGGGATAAGAACCAGAACGCCCTGTTCACAGAAGCCGTGGCAGCCTGTTGGAACTATCGTCATTTTATCATAATCTGTTAATGGAGATACATCTGCTCCGAGTTCTTTGAACTTTTCAATAACTTTCATTGAACCGTTTGCTACACAGCCTGTTCCTGCACATACGAGAACTCTTAAACCCTGTTTTTTTATTTCTTCCTGAGCTTTCAATTGCTCTTGTTTTATATCAATATTTAAAGCTGTTTTTTCCATATTATCTGCCCTCTTTCAACAGTGTATCCAGTACTATCCTGATAGCATCAGATGTCATCTGCGGATATACTTTTCCGTTAATAACAACAACCGGCGCAAGACCGCATGCACCAAGACAGCTTACTGTTTCCAGAGAAAACATTCCGTCATGTGTTGTCATCTGGCCGTCAGTAAGGTTTAGTCTTGCCTTAATTGCGTTTAATACCGGCATTGAACCGCGAACATGGCAGGCTGTACCGTCGCATACTTTGATTTCATATTTGCCTTTAGGCTCTAATGAAAATTGTGCGTAAAATGTTGCAACACCGTAAACAGTTGCAGGCGAAAGCCCTTCAATCTTTGTTCCGATGTAAATCATTGCATCTTCAGGAAGATATTTGTATACTTCCTGTACTTTTTGAAGAATCGCTATCAAATTAGACTTATCGCATCCATACTCTTTGATAATTTCGTCTAATTTGGAGGTATCGATTCTTTGAGGATTGTCTACACTCATCTCGAACTCCTATCATATATAATATTATTTATACTCAGATTGTATACGTTATTAACCCAAAAACTATTACAATCTTAACGAAATTATCTCACAGCAGGAGTGTAAAATCAAGTTTTTAAGATTTTTTACCTTTTACATCATTTGTTAATCGTGAAATATATCTGTAGACAGTTCTGATAAAGTTATCTTCATGGGCCGCTTCACCCTGATAAATGTATTCTGTGCCTTCTTCAGGGTTGTGTAGCATACGGGTATTGGAGCGTGTATAGAGGTAAGAGCCTTTTGTCTGTGCAGGCATAATTGCATCTTTTGCTCTGCCGGTAAGCATATCTTTTACCCTGATGGTAATACAATCATTCATTGATTCGGCAAGTTCAGGTTTTGTATTTTTTGCAAATTCTGCAGATGATGCTGTATCGAATATATCAATGCTTACTGTATTCTTTTTGGCAAAATTAGCAATTGTTTCTTTTGCCAGTGCAATTTCATTATAAACATCAATATGCTTTTTCAAACCCTCTGTATCAACAAGAAGGTTTACTTCTTTTTTGTGTTTTTCATAATTGCGTATTTTAATTTTTTCCTGTAATCTGTTGAGAATTTTTCCTGTTTTCATTTGCTATTTCCTTTTTTATTTAAACATTGTATTTTAATAAAAAAACATAATAAATTTTTTTGCTAGTTTGTGTATTTATATTAATTTCATACAGTAATCTTTTACGGGGCAATCTTTGCAGTTTGGTTTCTGGGGTTTACATACATTTTGACCGTGCGTAACTATCAGGGTATTAATATCAATCCAGTATTTTACAGGAAGTTTTTCTCTCAGTGCAAATTCTGTTTCTTCAGGAGTCTTGGTTTTAACATATCCGAGCCTGTTGAAAATTCTGTGTACATGAACATCAACGCAGATGGCAGGTTTGTGAAAACCTCGTGCAACAACAAGGTTTGCGGTTTTTCTTCCGACGCCTTTAAATTTTACAAGTTCTTCTATTGTATCAGGAACTTTGCCGTCCAGTTTTTCAACAATTTCTTTTGAAAGCTCGACTATTTGCTGAGCCTTGTTGGCATAGAAGCCGACAGGATAAATTGCTTTTTCAAGTTCTTTAACGTCGCATTTTGCAAAGTCTGCCGGAGTACGACCGAGTTTCAACATTCTTAAAGTCGCCGGGTATGTGGTTTTGTCGTTTGTTCTGAGGCTCAGGATACAGGCTATCAAAACAAGATATGGATCATTAAATGTATCCATTAAGTGCACAAAATCACTCTGCGGCTGCTTTGCGTCTTTTAAAAGTTCTACTACTTTATCTATGTTAATTTCCTGCATTTAACAATTCTCCGACATTAAGTTCAGTTTTAAGTTTCAGCGCGTAAATATTATCCATATCAAAGTTCAACATTTTCACGGCATCTTTTTCTGTTGTAACTATTTTTCCCTTAATTCCGGAAAGTTCTGATTTTGAATAAGAATGGTGATCGTCAAAAGTTATTTTATCTTTGATATTGTAATCTTTTAAAAACGCAAAAAACTGTTCAGGCTGGCCTATGGCGCTTACTGCTGTTATATCAGAACCTGCCGGAAGTCTTTCCGAGGTTTTTATATTATATGCGTAATCCGGTTCTGTACGGCATACTGCTGTAGGCAGTTTTAACTTTTTAGCCATGATTTTGGCTAGTTTTTCAGCACGGGTGTGGTCTGTATTTTTGCTTACGATAACAAGCTTATCCACTCTTGAAAAGGCTTCTGTTCCTTCTCTCAATGGCCCTGCAGGCATAAGTTTTTCTCTGCCGAAGCCTTTTTCGCTGTCCATTAACACTATGTCTAAATCCCTATAGAGTTTTCTGTGCTGGAAGCCGTCATCAAGGATTATGTAATTCACACCAAATTTTTCTATCGCATACTGAGCCGCTTTAAATCGGTTTTTAGATGTCACTACAACAGCGCCTTTTACGTTTTCCGAAAGCCAGTAGGGCTCATCACCTGCAAGTTTTGCGTTGTAATAAGTCTTTTCTCCGTCTGATATGAGGTTAAGTTGTTTGTTTGAAAGCTTTCCGCCGTAGCCTCTTGAGATAATTGCAGGCTTATCCCCGCGGTTAATCAGGTATTTTGCAAATTCCGCAACGACAGGAGTTTTCCCTACCCCTCCGGTTGTAAGGTTTCCGACAGATATTACAAAAGCTTTTACATGGTGCGGTTTTAGAATATTTTTATCATACAGAAAGTTTTTAAATCTGCTTCCTGCGCCGTAAAATAGAGATGCAAAGTCAAGAAGTTTAACAAGAACCCCATTTGCTTCTTTGTTATAGTGAATTTTTGTTATTTCTGTTTTTAAATTTTTCATAAATTTTATACTTAATTTACAGGAGAACCGGTGTTTTGGTTTTCAAAACGATAGCGGGAGAAGGTGCGGGAGCGTGTTGAGAAAACCAAAACACCGGTTCTCCCTCTAAATTTATTATTAGATTTTAAAACATAAGTCTGAAAAGTAAAAATCTCTTATTAAGTTTTTCAGAGAATTTTCTTAAGTTGCAAGTTGTTGCCGTTGTTTCTTCCAGAAGTTTCTGTAATTGGGTTTTGTTTTCCGGAGTAACCTGATTTACGGTTGCAAGGGTTGTTGTTATTTCAACCATTGCTTTGTTTGCATTTTCAACGGTTTCAGTAAGCTGCCGTTTCAGGTGAGTATCTTTTGTCATAGTGTTAACAAAAGTACTGATTTCATTTATGTTATGGGAAATTGTCCGGATGTCTTTTGCCATTTGTTCAGCTTCTTCCTCGTTGCCCATAATCTTATTGAAATTCTTAGCCAGTTTGTCAACAGAGTCTGCTGTTGAATAGATTGACTGTTTGAACTTAGGATCTCCGATAAGTTCGTTAATATTTGCCGAAAGTTTGTTAAAGTCGGTTGTTGCCTGTTCCATCAGTGCCATAAGTTCATCTATGTCGCTTCTTGAATCATCGAGGAGTTTATTAACCTTTTCAACTGTGCTGTTAGCATTAATTGTTAAATCACCCAGCTGATTCACAGTATCTTTAAGTTCCGCAATTGTTTCATCTGAAAGAAGCGTGTTTATTTTCAGGTTTGTTTCGGTAAGCGTTTCGGCTGCTCTGTATTGCCACTCCATAAAGTCTGCTATTCTCATAGGTTCAATAATTGTGTATTTAGATTTCTGTTCAGGATAAGGTAGAACAGTATTATCCAGTGAGGAAATTCTTAGCTTTTTAACATTATCTTTCCCTTTTACGGCTTCACCTTTAATAAAATCAGGCAGGATAAGCCCCGGAAGGTTTACTGTGTAATCAACTTTGTATGCGTATCTTGTTTTAATTCTGTCTTTAAAGTTGTAAGGAACTACATCTGCCGGTACAACTTCAATATTATTAATTTTCCCGACATTGTAATACTCATCGCTTAATTTCATCTCTACAGGATCGTCTTTAAAGAGAACATCTTTGTTGTACATAGGAATGTAAAGAGTTCTTGTCTTTGGCGGGGTGATTTCAAGGAAAAGCTCCCCGATAAGTCCTGATTGCTGGATTGAAAATACTGATGCCGGAGGAATTTCTATATCCGGTTCTGTTATAACAAATTTTACTTTAACGTAGCTTTTCTGTTGATTGATTACAGGTGTAATTTCTTCAACCTGTCCTACTTTCAGCCCCATCATTTGTACCCCGGCGCCCGGACGCATGCCATTCACATCTTTAAACTGCACTTCAATTCTTTTTGCAGAAGAAAAGGCTCTGCCTTTTACCCTGAACACTACACCGACCAGCAGCACCAGTGCTATCAGAGTTAAAAGACCTACTTTAAAAGATGATGATATTTTCATTCGCTACCTTTCCTTAATAAACAGATTTATAAAGCTAGTGTAGCAGAAAAAATATATTAATGCAAAAGTTTATAAATAATTGGCAAGGATATTTTTTACATAATTCTGGGTTTCCTGATACGGAGGAACTCCGGAATATTTGTCAACAGCACCGGGGCCTGCGTTGTAAGCGGCCAGTGCCAGAATTATGTTTCCGTTGTATTTGTCAAGCATGGATTTGAGGTATTTAACTCCGCCTTCAACATTCTGTAAAGGATTGTAGGCATCTTTTACCCCTAAATGCTTGGCTGTCGCAGGCATTAACTGCATTAATCCCATTGCTCCGGCTTTTGAGGTTGCGTCAGGGTTGAAGCCTGATTCCTGCTTAATAAGCGCTTTGACAAGTTTATCGTCAACGCCGTATTTTTCAGAAACCTTTGATACCATACTTAAAATTTGAGCTTTTGAAGCTCCTGAAGTGTTGTAAGAGTTTGCCGCATTCACGCCGTTGAGTTCATTAAGAGTATTTGTAAGGGAATTTTGCGAATTGTTTTTGACTATATCGGCGTTAACTCTCATCGCCTGAGGGCCGAGAAGCAGAGAACCAAAATTACTTTTTGTTGTTGACTGAAGAATGTTTTCAAAAGACTCCATGTTATTGGGTTTGTTAGCGGGATAAATTGTATCTATAGGGTTTAAGTTTGCAGGGTAGTCTTGATTATTTATGTAATTAACCTGACGGTTCAGGGCTGCATATCTCTGCATTGCAGCTGTTTTACCTCCACTTGATAACAATCCTTGAATAAATTCTGAAAACATAATTATTCTTCCCTTATCTGTTACACTAATTATAGAATTAATCTACTACCCTGTTATCATTTGAATTAATGATTTTTCACAGGAAGTCAAACTCATCGAAATTCCGCGACAAATTTATCATGTAAAGGAATTTATTTTTTTAACACTCTTTCGCACCTGTTGCTGCCAGCGTTTCAAAATAAAGTCCTTTACATGTAATTTGGGGGTTGAAAAACTCACCACGGATAATTGTTTTTCATCTCCCAGCCGTCGCGGATAAGTTTTGCCGCGCACATGTAGCCGGAACCGGATTTTGAACAGTTTGCATCTATCTCTTCATCATCCTTGTTGTAGCCGTAAGGCATTATACCCTTACCGGCGACTCTTTCCAGAAGGAATACGTCTTTACCGAATGTGTTTGGCAGCTTTGAGGCGTTGAGATCAACTATAATTCTTGTATCTGCTCCGTTTTTTGTTTCATCATAGATAACATTCCCGTCCTCATCTGTATCACCTGTTCCCGAACCATAACCAGAGCTGGTTAAAATGCTTACAAAACTTCCGTCAGCAAGAATAACAGGCGTTCTGGTATTACTTAGTACAAGGAAATAACCGTCCTGCCGGTTATTTGCTCTTTTCCACGGGGTGCTTGATGTATAGGCACAGGCTGCTATTTTAGTTCCTTTACATTCTTCTATAATGTTCAGGTAAGGTCTCCAGTATGTATTGAAAAATACCTGTGTGCCTTTGGAGGTATCCCAGTAGATTGAAGATTCATTATCAGCCTCAGAACGTCTGAATGCCTGATTTAGCACGGAATAAACCTTTTGAAGCTGTGCAATGGATTGCTTTTGCTGATATTTATTGACAAGGGTTGGCAGTGTCATCGCGGCAACCACCCCGATAATACCGATGGTTATGAGGACTTCGGCGAGAGTAAAGGCGGCTTTTCGGCGGGTGAAGCGTGAAGAGTTCAACAAAACCCTCCGGCACTGCGCACCACCACCTGCCTTTGAATAACCCCTCCTCGAAATCGAAGATTTCGGTCCTCCCGCAAGGGGCGGACAAGAAAACCAGCAGGTCGGAATTACAAATCCGAGGGGCAGAACTGTTGAAATGTTGAACAGTTTATCATTAGATATATTATTCTGAACCGTTAATTGTCCAGGCGCACCTAAATTGCAACTGTTCAGAATTTCTTTGTTCACATATTGCCTTATAGTCTTATGGCCGGATTGCTTTTTGAAATACATAGCCAGTTGTTTGTTTTTTCTCATATCTTACATCCTCCAATTAGTTTCTTTATGTATTTTAACATACTGTGTAGTATTTTTCAATACGTTTAACTGTAACGTAAAATAAATAAAATTAAAAGGTAGATTATGAGCGAAATTAAAAAGCAGTTCGGCAAGAAAATAAAATATTACAGGGAAAAATCCGGGCTTACGCAGGAAGAACTTGCAGAAAAACTTGATTACAACTGCAGGTCGCTTTCTTTTATAGAGTGCGGTACCAATTTTGTTACGGCAGATACCCTTGAAAAGCTCTGTAATGCCCTGCAGGTTACCCCGAAACAGCTTTTTGATTTTGAATATTATCCTCAAAAACCTGAAAATGTCCGCAGTGAAGTTGACAGGCTTATTAAAAATAATCCCGAAAAAATCTTAGATATTTATAATATATTGAGAGGGTTTTTAAACTAGCAGATGTACATGCAATCCCCGTAACTGTAGAACCGGTAGCGTTTCGCAATTGCCTCTTTATAGGCCTCAAATATAAAATCTTTACCGGCAAGTGCGCTCACAAGCATTAAAAGTGTGGATTTTGGCAGATGAAAATTTGTGATTAAGTTATCTACTACCTTAAATTCATAAGGCGGATAAATGAAAAGTTCGGAATGGTCATGGCAGGCTTTAATTTCCCCGAACTTTTGGTAAGCTGTTTCGAGTGTCCGTACGGTAGTAGTGCCGACTGCTATGATTTTTTTGCCGGAAGCTTTTGCCCTGTTGATTACGCCTGCAGCCTCAGGTGTAATTTCAAAGTTTTCCGAGTGCATTTTGTGGTCTAAAATGTTTTCGCATTTAACCGGCCGGAAAGTTCCGAGCCCTACGTTCAGGGTAACATAAGCAATTTCAACCCCTTTATTTTTTAGTTTTTCTATAATTTCTTCCGTAAAATGCAAACCGGCTGTAGGTGCTGCAACAGAACCTTCATCTTTTGCGTAGACTGTCTGGTATCTCTCAAAATCCAGCTTTTTTAAATCTTCCGTCTGCATTTTTCTTTCAATATACGGCGGAAGCGGTATGTTGCCGTTTCTGTGCAGAACGTCAAGAAGACTTCCTTCATATAAAAGTTTTACGAGCCATTCACCGTCATCTTCCAGCCTTTTTATAACTTCAACAGAAAGTTCATTGCTTATTTTTACTATAGTTGCCGGTTTAACTCTTTTTGATGGTTTTATGAGCACTTCCCACTCATCGTTTTCCCGTTGTTTTAAAAGGAAAATTTCGATTTTAGCGCCGGTTTCTTTTTTGCCGTAAAGTCTAGCAGGCAAGACTTTTGTGTTATTCAAAACAAGGAGCGAATCTCCATCTATTAAATCCACAATATCGTAAAAATGTTTATGCGAAATAGAATGCCTGCCCCTCTCGAGTACAAGCATTCTTGAATTTTCTCGTTTTTCTGCCGGAAGCTGCGCAATCAATTCTTCCGGAAGGTTATAGTCATAATCTGATAATTTCATTACTATCTCTGTTATTTTTTATAAAGTTGCTTTAATCGTTCAAGCAAACCTGTTTTAGGCTGCTCCCCCTCCACAACTACTTCCGCCTCAATAACTTTTGAGCCATCGGAAGCTTTAACCTTTTTAGCGGCTTCTTCCATATCCATCTGCTTGTTAATTAAAACAGTCTGCAGAACCTGCACCACATTACTTACGATAAGGTAGATTAAAACCCCTGCCGGAATTGGGATTATTACAAATGTTCCGATAATCATTATAGGCATGAATGTGCCCATTGATTTCTGGATTGCGGCCTGGGTAGGATCAAGCGAATCCTTGTTTTTATTTGAAGTTGCCATCATAAGTTTCTGCGACAGAACAATGGAAAGCCCGAACAGTACAATCAGTATAAAAACATCCCAGTGGAAAGATTTTTTCACCTCTACAGTCGGCATTGAGGTAATCAAGTAGCCTCCGTTTCTGGTGAAGATTAATTTTTCATTTTCCCTTGTGTTCTGATCGGTAACCGTAATCTCAGCCTTCTCTATACGGTCTAACTGATTAAACTTGAGCCCTAAATTATCAAGACTCATTTTGAAATCAATATCCTGTCCCGGATTAATGCCGCCCTGAATTTCAAGCGCCTTTTTCTGGTTATCAATTTTTACGTTGTCAAGAACTTCTCCCGGAAGGTAAACCCGTGCTGTTTTACCCGGAATGAATACATCATATTTGGAAACGCCCATAACTCCGTCATTAGAAATTCCGGCGCTCGCTCTGAGCGTTGTGTCAAGCCTGTTTATGAAAAGGAATTTTGAAGTTCCGGCAACCTGTATAAACTGCGGACTCATCAATGCCGAATACAGAAGAATAAATATAGGCATCTGTATTAACAAAGGCAGGCAGCCGCCCATCGGGTTGAAGTTGTGTTCCTTATAGAATTCCATCATCTTCTGCTGCATAACCTGCGGGTTACTCTGGTATCTGTCCTGAATTGCCTTTAATTTCGGCTGGAGTGTCTGCATCATTCTCATGGAACGCTGCTGCGATGTATTAAGCGGCCACAGTGCGGCTCTTACAATCAATGTTAATACAACGATTGCCAGCCCGTAACTTCCGACAAATGAAGCCAGCACTTTTAATATTTCAATAGTTAAAGCTACAAAATCCAATTTCCCTAATCCTCATTAAAATAAAAACATTCTTCCAAAACTCTATTATAAAAGAATAGTAAAGTCAAATGAAGCGTGCAGGTAAAGAATTAAAAGCCGCACTCTCAAATCAATCCGTTTTCATCAACAAAATTTATCATCCATTTTTCAATTTTTGAAGTTGGAGTTGTGTTATTCCTTGTGCAGGCTTCCTTGAACAGCTCCCATAGCTCTTCATTAATCATAATGTTGCTCTTTTGGGTTTTGTTGCGTGTCAGGTCTATAATTTGTTCGTTTTTTAAGCTCATTTTTCTCCTGACTAAAAATTATATAATTTACCATTATTTTTCAACTGTATATTGACTATCATTAAATATAAATGGAGGTGTGGCATGCAATCAAAATACGGATTTACTTTAGCAGAAGTTCTTATAACGCTGGCTGTTATAGGTGTGGTTGCTGCGATGATGCTGCCCGCACTTGTTAATAACCAGAAGAAGAAACCTAACCGTTGGGGACATGATGTATTTACGTTTCACAAATTATGCAGGACTGAAAACTCCTTCCTATGGGACACACTCAATCAGATTATCCGGAAGAGGAAGGCTGGTGCTCTTTGACTTCAATAAATGCTTATAACGGGGTTGTTTGTATACTTATAAAGCTTTAACTGATAAAAATTATTTTAAAAATCTTCCTAGACAAAATAATGTTTAAATGAAAACAAATACTTTTATTAGATTAACTTTTTATCGTTTTGTATCTTTTATTTTTAGTCATAAAAATTAAAATCTTTATCCAGTCTGTCCTCAACCAGTTTTATCAAATCTGAACACTTAAGCCCGAAAGCATTAGCGAGTTTCCAGACGGTTGTAATTCGCGCGTCAATGTTTCCCTTTTCAAGCTGTGACAGAAGTCCGTTTCCTATGTCGTATTCAAACGAGAACTTGTTGATGCCTTTCCCTGCTTCCTGTCTTTTTGCATATATGATACTTCCAAGATTTTTTAAAATCTCTGCTTTATTCTGCTTTTGATTTTCTTTATCAGTATCTTGCATATTATTTAATTTTAGAATATATTGATTTTATTGTATTGAATATTTTCTATAGAATAAAATCTATGATAGTTAAATAAGGAGTATGAGCGGTGAAAATCAATGATATGTTTTGTTTTAAAAGAGTTAAGGCTTCAAATCACATAGTATTTAAACTCTTTGGAATTAGAGTGAGCTTTCAAATCAGTTACGGTCAAAAAGCTTTGCGTGACGAGATTGAAATTCTTAAAAAGCGTTTGATAAAGCTTGATAACATTACTAATGTCGGGAATATTCTTTTTTATGTTCCTCTGTATAAGACTGATTTAATCCAGAGGTATATTTTCGAGAGGAAAAAGTTTTTTGAACAGAATATTCTTCTGGAACTGCTTGAGTATCTTCCGGAAAAAGATGCCGTAATTCTAGACATAGGTGCAAATATAGGAAACCATACCCTTTACTGGGCTGGTTTGTGCGGGGCAAAAACGGTATACTCCTTTGAGCCGGTGAAGTCTACGTTTGAAATTCTGTCAAAAAATATAGAGTTGAACGGACTGCAGGATAAGGTAAAACTTTTTAATCTTGCGCTCAGCGATGAGAAAACTACATGCTGTATGAACTGTTACACTGAAACGAATATCGGCGGAGTGTCTGTCAGAAAATCTTCCTCCGGTGATTTAGCAATGGAAAGATTAGATAATATTAACATAGTTGAAGAAAAAGTAGATTTTGTAAAAATTGATGTGGAAGGACATGAGCTTTTTGTGCTTAACGGCGCACTCGAAACTTTACGGAAATACAAGCCGGTTATCTTTATTGAAACCGGTAATCCCGAAGAAGTTAAGAAGCTCCTTTCCCCTATAGGTTACAGGTTAGAAAAAGAGTTCGAGAACTGCAATTCCCTTTTTATATGCGGAAAGTAAATCTCAAATAAAATAAAAAAGAACCGTTAATTATAACGGTTCTTTTTAAATGGTCGGGATGACACGATTTGAACGTGCGACCCCCTCGTCCCAAGCGAGGTGCGCTACCAAGCTGCGCCACATCCCGAGGTTATTAAGTTTTCAAATGTTTCACATTTGAAAGGTGCGCTACCACCTCTCGTGAAACAATTCGCCGGATTGTTTCACTCGGCAGAGTGCCACATCCCGAGGTTTATTTGTTTGTTTAACGAGATTCTGGCTTGCTTGGTAGCGACGCTACCAAGTTCCGTCCAAATTTGATAATTAATCAAATTTGGAGTCCTTGCCACATCCCGTGGTTTATTAAATTTTCAAATGTTCTGCCTTTAAAAGTTTGCCCCCTTTTGTGAACAAATTCACCTAATTGTTTAGCGGCAGGGCGTTACAACCTGAGGCATTTACAAACTTACTCCAAACATTTTCTTACGTCAAGCGGTTTTATTAATTTTTTTTGTTTATCTCTTTTTGTGCTATAATCAGGCTATGAAACATACATTTGAACAAAAAGTTTTTTATTCTGATACTGATGCTTACGGTGTTGTCTGGCATGGCTCGTATTTGAGGTGGCTTGAGATGGGGCGTGTTGAGTGGTGCGAAATGACCGGTCACAATCTCGTTGAGCTTGAAGCGCTGGATATTGTGCTTCCTGTGGTTAACCTTAATGTCAGGTATAAGTCGTCTGCAAAGCTTAATGATGAGATTATTGTTGAAACTTCAATATCAAAGTTTAACGGACTTTCGGTTACTTTTGCGCAGAAAATTACTTCCAAACAAACCGGAAAAACTTTTATTGAAGCTGAGGTTGAAGTCGTTGCTATTTCTTCAAAATCCGGAAAGCTTTACAGAAGAATGCCGGAAGTGCTTGCAAAGTTTTTTGATGGAGCTCTCAAATGTCCGGCACTCGTTTAAATAAGTATATTGCCTCATCAGGGCTCTGCTCAAGACGCAGGGCGGATGAACTTATTGAAAGCGGTGTTGTGCAGGTTAACGGTAAAAAAGTTACTGAACTCGGTTTTCTTGTGCAGGAAAAAGATAAAGTTTTTGTGGATAAAAAGCTTATTCATCCTGCAAAGCATGAATATTACAGGTTTTACAAGCCTGCCGGATATATTACTACAAGCGATGATGAAAAAGGCCGAAAAACTATTTACGACCTGCTTCCGGAAAATCTGTACAGTCTAAAACCCGTCGGACGTCTTGATAAGGATTCTACAGGGCTTTTAATATTGACTAACGACGGTGATTTGATTAATGATTTAACCCATCCGTCAGTAAAGGTTCCGAAAGTTTATCTTGTGTCCATTGACGGAAGAATACATCCTCATCAGATTGAGCAGATGGCTGCCGGTATTGAAATCGAAAAAGGAAAAACCGCTTACGCTGATGTTATTGTTCTGGAAGCTGATAATAAACACACTATGATGCAGATTACGCTTTATCAAGGGTTGAACAGGCAAATTCGAAAAATGTTTGAACACTTAGGGTTTGAGGTTAAGTCCTTAAAGCGCATTCAGCATGCCACAATTAGTCTTGAAGGGCTAAAGCGCGGGCAGTTTAAGCCGATAAAGCCGCAGCAGATTAAAGAGTTGCGCAACTTTTTAAACAGGATTGCAGCAAGATGATTAGGATTGCCATTACCGGAAATATTGCAAGCGGCAAGTCTGCGGTTCAAAATATTCTTGAAAAATCAGGCTATAACGTTCTGGATACAGATAAAACCGCTCACATGCTCCTTAATGAACTTGAGGCAGTGCGTAAAGTCTTTAGGGCGTTTGATGTGTTTGAGCCTGACGGCAGTATTTCGCGCGAAAAGCTTGGAAGGCTGGTTTTTGACAGGAGTGATTTAAAGAAGAAGCTTGAGGAGATTATTCATCCTGCTGTAAAAGAAAAAATTCTCGAGTTTTTTGAGACAAATAAATCAGAAAAATTTGTATTTGTGAGCATACCGCTTTTGTTTGAGTGCGGTATGCAGGATTTGTTTGAAAAAGCTCTCCTTATTTATACGGAGGATAGCATTCGTGAGAAACGCTTGATTTCGAGGAATCACTATAGTCTTGAATATGCCAATAAACGCATGTCTGCCCAGATGCCTCAGGATGAGAAAAAAGAGCTTTGCGATTATGTGATTTATAATAACGGTACGCTTAAAGAGCTTGAAGATGCGGTTAATGCTTTTTTAACAACGTTGTCTTAAGCTGAAACCGGAACAAATACTCTTGCGCCTGGTCTTATATTATTTGTAACTCCGTCACTTACTGCCTGTCCGTTGCCGAGTGTAATTTCTACGTGTCCGGCTTTGCTGTCATAGCCTGCAACACCCTGTCCGTAAACGAGTACACATCCTGCAGGAAGTGATGAAAGGTTTACATCCTTTGTTGAAATCTCTTTAAAGTTGTTATTTTGACTCAATATGTTCGCATATTCATAACCATCACCGCGCATTCCGTTAGAAAGTCCGTTTTTCTCGAGTGCAATTCTGACGTATTTTGCGCATTTATGAGTAAACCCGACTGCATTACCTGCGGCTGTTTTTGCAAGATTATAACCCTTTTCCTCATCATATCCTGCATCTTTCAGTGCCGGAAGATTTGTTTTTGTGTTGAACGAAGATGTATGGAATGTGTATTTTGTTTTGTTCTTTTTAGAAGAGTATGTTGTACTTAAGGAAAAGTTTTTGTTAAGTGTCGGCATCCATGAGAACATGTTGCTGACCGGAGTATATGAAGGTGAATATGCTGTAAATGATGCTGATGCTGCGCTGTTTGATTTTCCTTTATTTATATAATTATCAGTAATACTGTTTGTTGTGTTCAGGGTGGAAAATGTTGTCATCATATCCATAAAGTTCTGCAGAAAAGGCATTGCCATAAACCAGCCAAAGTTTCCAAATCCGCCGCAAAAGCCGCCGAATGCAGGCATTGGCATTACGGCAGCATAACTTACAGGATACATAGAAGAATATCCTGCAGGGGTAAAGCTTACGCCGGCATTAAATACTGAATTGCAGGAATATGAAGAAGGCATAGAATATCCGCATGACATATTGAGATTAAATCCGCTGCCATAGGGATTACTGTTTAAATATGAGGTATTCATCTTTACCAGTGCGCTGCCAAACAAAATTTTCCCCTTTTTATATAAATATCCCCTTTATATTTATATAAAGGATTTTTGTTTGTGAAAATTGCGCAAATATTAACTGAATTTAAGGACTTATTTTACTTTAAACGGGTAATCATTCGGAATCTTCCAGCCGTTAAGCTGAATTAAGGCTGTGCACCAAACCTTATAGTTTGCATTCTTTGTGCAGGCGTTAACGTTACTGCCTGTTAATTCTTCAACGGTTAGTTCATTTAATGCGCGTTTATAAGGCTCAAAACCTTTACGGTAGTGAAATTTTGAATTTTTATCATTTAAAATCGGCGAGAATTCAAATGCAAAAAAAGTTGTACCGCACATTTTTCTTGTTTCTGTTCCATCGTCACTTACGGTCATAAATTCGTCTTTCTTGAAATTTTTTCCGTTAGGATAAAAATAGTAGTCGACAAGAGAAGGGTGCATTTTCCCTATTAAAACACTTCCGTCGCTGAAATAAATAGCAAGATTATACCTTCCGGCAGCCGTAAATTCTTCAGTTTTGGTGTATTTTATGTACGGCAAAATATACTTATCAAAATGCTGTCTGCATGAAGAGGTGTTTTCCGTATTTGTATCCTCCCCGAAATCACAAAATGACCAGTATTCTTTTGGCCCGTTATCCTTTTCTGACATCAATATTGCCTGATTCATAATCGAGTAAATCTTTTTTAGCCGAGCCTCTACCTCTTTATTTTTATTATTCTGAATTAACGCCGGCAGCGTAATTGCTGCGACAACTCCTATTAAACCTAGAGTTATTAGGACTTCCGCAAGAGTAAATCCGGAACTTTTTTTAACTTTAAGTTTCATTCAAATTTTCCTCCAGATAAATTAAGTTTTACTTTTATATTATAAGTGTAAAACTCAATTTTTGCAACATGTTAAAGAAGTAAAACTCAATGTTAAATGTTTTAATAATATATAAAATATTTAAAGAGGGTGAAAATGAATTTTAAAAAGAGTTTCGGGCGGAATGTTCAGAAGTACAGAAAATACAGAAATTTAACGCAGGAAAAGCTTGCCGAGCTTGTCGGGGTTGATGTTACAAGTATCAGTGCGGTTGAAACCGGAAAATATTTCCCGTCTGCCGATAATCTTGTTAAAATAGTTGAAATTCTGCAGATACAATTTGCTGACCTGTTTGAATTTGAGTCACTCAAGACAAACGAGGAATTGTTTGATGACGTTGTCAGTATAATTTCTTCATTCAGGGATGATAAAAAGCGGCTTAACTCTGTCCGAAATTTTGTTAAGACGCTTTTGTAATCTGTTTTGTTTACAGCGGGTACGCTTGTTTTGAGGGTAATCGTCAGAAAAAAGCCGGCTTTTAAATGTAAGAATGCAGGTCGGATTTACTAATCCGGCGCTAATACTTGTATAATTCCGGCTTCTGCTTTTCCCATATCAACAAGATTAAACGGCTCATCCATATCATCTATCAACTCAAAATCTTCATCAGAAAAGTTGTATAATTCTTTTAGATTAATGTTTTCACTGCCGCTAAAAAGGTAGAACTTGTTGACGTTTTTCATGTAAAGTCCAAAGGTATCCGATTTTTCCAGCGCTTTTAAAAATTCTGCGCGGACTGTATTTTTAGAAAAGCCGTCAAATGTGTAATCTTTCATCGCAAAATGTTGTTTTGCTGTTTCTAAAAGCACGTAAGGCTCTATCCATTTTTTTATAATAATATTTGTCATGAAACAACAGCAGCCTCTTTTGCTTCTTCCTGATTTTTGAACTGCATCTCATAAAGCTTTCTGTAAATGCCGTTTTCGTATTTCATAAGTTCTTCATGGGTTCCGAGTTCCGCAAGTTCACCCTCGTTTACAACAGCAATTCTGTCTGCATTTTTGATTGTTGAAAGTCTGTGGGCAATGACAAATACTGTTTTATTCTGTATGAGGTTATCAAGAGCTTTCTGAACAATAGCTTCGGATTTGTTGTCAAGTGCTGAAGTTGCCTCATCAAGAATTACGATAGGGGCATCTTTAAGCATAGCTCTTGCAATTGCAACTCGCTGCCTTTGACCGCCGGAGAGGGTGGTTCCTCTTTCTCCGACATAAGTATCAAGGCCGTTTTCAAGAGAATTTGTAAACTCATCCAGATGAGCCATTCTTACAACATTTTCAAGCTGTTCTTCCGTAGCATCCTCATTCCCCATCATAATATTCTGTCTTATTGTACCGGAGAACAGGAAGTTATCCTGAAATACAAAAGAAATCTGATCCCTCAGGGAATGAAGTTCAAAATGTCTTATGTCAACTCCGTCAAATTCTACTGCCCCGCTTGTAACATCGTAAAATCTCGGAATAAGACTTACAACTGTGCTTTTGCCTCCGCCCGAGTTACCGACAAGCGCAAGTGTTTCGTTTTTATTAACTTTAAGATTAAAGTTTTTGAGTACCGGAACACCTGCTTCATATTCAAAGTTAACGTTCTTAAATTCGATAGAATTGTTAAATCCTTTTAATTCAACAGCGTCAGTCGCATTTTTAATATGCGGCTGAAGATCAAACAGTTCAAACACACGCCCCATTGCAACAAAGGTTCCCTGAAGGCTTGTTAATGTATTTCCGAGGGTTTTTGTCGGTTTATAAAGAAGCAAGAGTGAGGTTACAAAAGAGGCAAAGCTTCCGGCTGACATCTGGCCTGAAAGTATCAGGTGGTTTCCGTAAGCCATGACAAGCGCTATACCTATTGAACAGACAAAATACATTATAGGCGACATCCAGCCGACACGTTTTGTCAATGACATTGCAAGATGAAACTGCTGGTGTATCTGATCCTCAAATTTTTCGTTCTGCATTTTCTGAAGATTATATGCTGTCATAATCTTGTTGCCAGCAAAGGTTTCATTAAAGTTTGTGGTCATGTTTCCGCCGACAACCATGCTTGCATTTGAAACGCTTTTGATTTTCTTTCTTATTAAAGTAACAGGAGTAATCGCAATTCCCATTACTGTCACCCCGATAATTGCAAGCTGCCATGAGTTATAAATCAAAACACCGACAAGTCCTACAAGCCCGAATGCTGTTGCAATAAACGATTTTAGGCTGTCTATGATATTTCTTGAAGCTGCGTCAGGATCTGATAAAAATCTTGTTAAAACAAGACCGGAGGAGTTTACATCATAAAACTGCGGATCGAGATTAGTTAATTTTTTAAACAAATCTATTTTTAAAGAGTTTGAAATTTTGTTTCCTGTCCAGTCTGTCAGGTAGTTGCTCAAGTATTTCAAAACGCCCTGAAACAGCGCAAACCCTACTATACCAAAAGGAATAATCGCAGCAAATGCTGCCTGGATATGGACATCATGACCTAAAATTGTATAAGTTTTAGCCGGATCTCCATTAATTACAAGATCAAGATACGGTTTTAACGAAAGAGCAACAACACCGTCAAGCAGTCCTAACGGGATTGCTATAATAAGGTTTAATATTGCACGCGGCATGACAGGTTTTATATAAGGAAAAATCTTTTTAAGAAGGTATCCGTATTTAAAAGCGTCTTTTGAAACCGTATTTTTAAGTTTGTAATCAATGCTCATTCTTTTTAAGCCCCCAGTAATCTATGTTCACCTAATAGCCATTATTCCATAAAAATTTTTAATTTGCTAAATATTGATGTATTTGTGTTAAAATTTCTTTATGAGAGTAGTTTTTTAAGGAGAAGGTTTTAAGCATGCAGATTTGTGTTATCGGAACAGGATATGTAGGATTAGTTGTAGGAACATGTCTTGCAGAGATGGGAAATAATGTTGTTTGTGTGGATAACGATCTGGATAAACTTACAAAATTAGAAAAAGGAATTGTGCCTATATATGAACCGGGGCTTGAAGAATTAATAAAAGTAAACGTCAGAGAAAATCGTCTTAAATTTACGTCTGATTTAAAGTCAGCTGTTGAAAAATCTCTGGTATGTTTTATTGCGGTTGGAACCCCGCAAAGCGAGGATGGTGCAGCGGATTTACAGTACGTTGAGGCTGTCGCTGAAAGCATAGGCAAAGCCGTAAACGGTTATAAAGTTATAGTTGATAAATCTACCGTTCCTGTTGGTACAGCTGATAGAGTTACTGCGATTATTAAAAAATATACATCTCATGAATTTGATGTCGTTTCAAACCCTGAATTTTTAAAGCAGGGTGCGGCTGTTGATGATTTTCTCAAGCCTGATAGAGTTGTTATAGGTTCAAATTCGCAAAAGGCAACAGAAATTATGCAGGAACTTTATTCCCCGTTTTTGCGCACCGGGAATCCTGTAATTATCATGGATGTTAAATCTGCCGAGATGACAAAATATGCCGCTAATTCTTTTCTTGCCGTGAAAATTTCTTATGCAAATGAAATTGCTAATATTTGTGAAAAAGTCGGCGCTAATGCCGAGATGGTAAGGATTGGCATGTGTGCGGACAAGCGTATCGGATCGCAGTTTTTGTTTCCGGGGCTCGGATACGGCGGAAGCTGCTTCCCGAAAGATGTAAAAGCTCTTTTAAAAACAGCTAAAGATAACAATTGCGGCTATAGGCTTCTTGAAGCGGCTGATGAGGTTAATAAAGAACAGAGAGTTATTTTTATTAATAAAATTCTTAAGCGATTTAAGTCAAATATAGAAGGTATGACTTTTGGTATTTGGGGGCTCGCTTTTAAACCCAAAACAAATGATATGCGTATGGCGCCTTCTATAACTATCATTAATGCGCTCCTTGAACTCGGTGCAAAGGTTAAAGCCTATGATCCTAAAGCTTTTGATTTTGCACGCAGCTTATGGGGTGACAGGATTATTTACGCAAACGGGGCTTATGACGCATTAGAAGGTGCAGATTGCATGCTGCTTCTGACCGAGTGGAATGAATTCAGACGTCCAGATTTTGATAGGATTAAAGCATTGTTAAAACATCCGATAATTTTTGATGGACGTAATCAGTATGAACCCGATAGAATGGAACGCCGCGGGTTTGAATACTACTGTGTCGGAAAACAATAACCTTGAATTATTCGGCAGCTTTTTGCGGTTTGACATTCATTCTGGCAAGAATATCATGTAGGGTTGCTATTTTGGTTTCATCCATGCGGTGTCCTCCGCCGTCCAGAATTATTAGTTCACGCAGGGATTTTGATTTTAGCGCTAATTCTTTGGATGATTTCACCGGAATAAGGCTGTCATTTGATGAGTGAATTATATAAAGAGGAATTTTTGTTTTTGCAATTCTCTCTTCAGTTTTAAATATTCTGTCGAGTGGCGCTAATATCTGCGGATAATGTTTGTAAATAAACTGATAAATTTTCGGAACTTTGAATTTGCGCTGTTTTACAATGTTTTCAACTTCATAACTCAGAGTATTCACCGGTGAAATCAAAATCAGAAATTTTGCCTGAGGAATTTCTTCTGCAAGCCTTGTTGCTGCAAAACCTCCGAGGCTGTGACCTGCTATACCTGTATTTTCAGGTTTTATTTTCTTTTTCTTTAAATATCTAACTACAGCTGCAATATCTTCTTCCAGAGTATATTCATCGGCCGTTCTGGATTTGTTTTTCCCAAAGCCGCTGTATTCCGGTGCAAGTACTGCGTAATTCGAGTTTAAAAATTCTTTGTAGGTTGTCTGGCAGTTGGAAATATTCTGGGAGGTTCCATGAAAGAATACAATATAGTTCTCTCTGTTATCTGGATTAATGTCGTAGGCAACTATTTTCCTACGGCCTTTGAGCGGTATCATAACTTCGGTAAGCTTACCTTCAAGTTCCTTAATAGGAGGGGAAATACGCCTTCTTGAGGCAATTTGCGAGCGCTCAAAAAGCTGCATGCAAAATCTGTATGCTGGATTATATTTTTTTAAATTAAACCCCTTAAAGGAAACTCTGTCATTTTGAATGTTTGTTGTTGAGTATGGAACAGGTGAAGTTCTTAACTTGCTTTTTGTTTGTTGCTGATTTATATAAGCTGTTCTATATGTATTGATTGCTGTAATTCGCATTAAAAAATCCTTGTTGTTGACCTTAATTTATCAAGAATAGAATATTGAGGCAAGAAATTAAAGTGTTAATTTTACAAAAATCTAAAGAAAGTCCACTTGACATAAAAAAAATATTTAGCTAGAGTAGTAGATGTGGCTTTTGAGTGGCTGGCTCTGTCTAGCAAAGAGCCGCAAACCCGATAAAAACTAAATAAACCCTTGGGCCTGTGGCAAGGCTCCGTTTTTTGATTAAGTATCAAAAAATGGAGGGAGGTAGACGCCGTCTAGCAATGAGCCACATGCCCGATAAAAACTAAATAAACCCTTGGGCCTGTGGCAAGGCTCCGTTTTTTGATTAAGTATCAAAAAATGGAGGGAGGTAGACGCCGTCTAGCAATGAGCCACATGCCCGATAAAAACTAAATAAACCCTTGGGCCTGTGGCGAAATTGGTAGACGCACTAGACTTAGGATCTAGCGCAGCGATGTGTGAGAGTTCGAGTCTCT
>CALVBB010000014.1 GCA_944325705.1 Candidatus Gastranaerophilales bacterium | reverse complement strand
TACTAATCCTTCAACAGCCGGTGTATATCTCCCCTTTTTGGTTCCCATATTTCCCTTTTGAAAAAAACGGTATCTCTCGATACCGTTTTTTATTATTCAGATTGAATTGAAATATTCATAATTTCAATATCATCATAATCAAGATATGCAGTCTGCATAAGGTTTCGGCCAGTCCTAATTGTAATTTCATTCGGCATATCAGGCTTTATAAGGTTATTCGGAATACGAATTTTCTGGTTGTCCCCGTTTAGCTGTATTTCTGCAATCTTGTGCCCGTTGAAATAAACCTCAGGCGGGCTTGCATAAGAGTTTCTGATTTTATTTTGTTTTAGCGACCTTGCAAGCGCGGTATCTATTCCTATTATTGAACCTATGACAATATAATTCGCTTTTGTAAGAGTGTATGCGGCCAGAGTAAAGATTTTCGTATAAAAAGGCCCCGCCGACTTAAGCTGAAACTCGCCGGCATTTGCAGAATCGTTTGAAAAATTATCATCCCCAAGATGAATCATCGCGGATTCAAGAAGCAAATCTGTCACATTACTCTTTTGAATCCCGACAACCATCGGTTTTGCAGCGATTTGATTATTTATGGTCAGAGAAAATGGTCTGTAACCCTCTTTTTCAACCGACATAACCGTATCACCTTTTATATCCGCAGACAGTGCGAAATTGCCGTTACTATCGGTTTTTGTACGGTAATTCTTCTGCGGAAGCGATACCGTTGCACCGGAAACAGGTGATTGTGTCGCGGCATCGACAACCTTATTTCCGAGCCCTGTTGTCGACACCCCGCCCGTTAGTGCGTCTGCAAAGGCAGGGTGTGAAATTATAACCAAACTCAGAATACTCAAAATTA
Organism: Candidatus Gastranaerophilales bacterium; assembly: GCA_944325705.1. Classification (GTDB taxonomy): domain Bacteria; phylum Cyanobacteriota; class Vampirovibrionia; order Gastranaerophilales; family Gastranaerophilaceae; genus Scatousia. The sequence continues at coordinate 55,884 of CALVBB010000014.1, read as the reverse complement.
TTTTTCTCATAAACCCTCTTTTCAAATGGATATTAAAACACGCATTTAAATAATAAAATCGCCCTGTTGCGCTATTAGATATAAGAAGCCTTGATATTTATTTTGTTTTTGATAAGATAAAAGTACACGGGAAACTTGCCGATGTGATGAAATTGGTAGACGTGCTAGACTCAAAATCTTGTGAGGTTTACGCCTCGTGCCGGTTCGACTCCGGCCATCGGCAAATAAAAAAGCCACTACTTGTGGCTTTTTTATTTGCTTTATGCAGAAGTTGAAGCCCAAAGCGTAAGCTTTGTCGGTTCGAGCGCGAGTGAGCTGAGGCTGGAGCGCTTTTGCCATTGTTTCATTTATTACATAAGGCAAAACGCGGAATTGCCGTTAAATGCGAACGAGCAAGACAATCCGGTCATCGACAAAATTTTTAAGGCTCTTTCTAGAGCCTTTTTGGATGGCCGGCTCTCACCGGGCAGGTTCTACCTCTCGCAAAATGTGACATTTTGTAAACTTTGGCCAGACATAGTAAAACATGCTTTGTACTAACTTAGCAAAGGCAGGTTTTGCAGCATCTTTCTTAATTTAATCGCAATCCGCGGCATTGGTTCCGCTACAGTAAGCCCTGCTACATCATAGCTCTTTGCAATATTATTAATTAACCCTGTTACTTCACTTATTTTCATTCCATCCGGTACAATCCCGACTGCAGGAATAATTTCAGAAGGCTCCAGCACATCCATATCAAAATGGATAAGAACTTTTCCTGCACCTGTTGACTTAATCCAGTTGTTTATGGCATTCGGATTATTCCTTATATCCTCTGCTGTAAGATGTTTTATGCCGAATTCCTGCTGGCGAAGTTTGATTTCATATCTCTCCCAATCTCTTATACCGGCATATAAAATCTTTGAAGTGACAATCTTTGCAGGCAAGACTTCCATAATTTTATCATCCCCCCCTGCCGACAAGAGCTGCCACTGCCATTGCATGGTATGCAGGATACACATCACCAGGCATTGTTATATCAGGATGGGCATCAATCCACACAACTGCAACATCATCTTCGTATTTAGCAGCAAGATATGTGAAAGGGACAACACTCACAGAACATTCTCCGCCAAGTGTCACAATTCTGTCGGGATTTTCTCTTTGCAAAATATTTAGTGCATCTTTTGTCTGTTCTAAAATAATATCCCTGTCAAGGATTCCGTCCTGAATTTTACGATCTTTTACTTCCAAAGAAACAGGAACGGTTACTGTTTTTTGTTCCGGATTTTCCGGAGCCAGAAAATTTAAAAGTTCAGCCCCCAGATAATACCCTGTGGAAGCCTCATCCGGCTCTAGTTCAGGAATAAGTACTGAAATATCTGCCCCCTGCCACTGCGGAAAAATAAGCCTTAATGCTGAACTACATTCTGTCATACATGCTCCTTACTTAAATTCACAAAATAATTATAATAAAAACAATATTAATTTTTGTAAAATAAATATCAAAAATAAAAATTCACCGCCTTTAAAAAAATACAACAAGATTCAATATGGAGAAATTTAATATGTTACAGACACCCCAAATCAATTACACTCAAAACAGCCGGAATAACATTTCATTTAAAGCAGGCATCACAAAAGAAATGATTGAATTAAAAAATGTCATGGCGCAGGATTCTTACTTAACACTAAAATCGCAAAGTCTACTCAGAAAAATGAATAACCTCATTGACAATAAATGGACAGAACTTAAAAAACAAAAAGCCACTGGCGTTATTCCGGAATTTGTACATAAAACTGCAAAAGATACAACTATAACAGTGAAACCGCTTTATAACAGTATAAAAAAGACAGTTTTGTTCCAGGTAGAAAAAGGAAAAAATATAGATAGAGTAATTATAGAAAGAAGCGTTCCGAATGCGTACACTTATGAGCACGCAGTAAGAACAGATTTTGGAAGCGCAACAACAAGAACATTTGACAGCAGAAAAAATAAAAATTCTGAAATTTCCAAAAAAGTTAACAACTTGATTGATGAATATTTCCCGAAAATTTTTGCAGATGCAAACAAAAAGAAAAGTCCTTACATAAAATAATTTTAGCGGTCAATTACAAAGAAATCCTTTCCAAGCCTCTCTTCAAGAACTTTAAAAATTTCAGAAAGAGGAATATCAATAGCCTCTGACAAACGCCATAACATAGAAAGTTTAGGGTCAATTAACCCGTTTTCTATCCTTGAAAGATTACCTGCATCCAGATCATATTCATAACAGAACTGCAGACGAGATTTTTCGGGATTTTTCTTAACCCTCAGAGCCCCGATTACCTGTCCGAACTCTTTATTTATTTGTAACGTTTTATGACTTTTGTATTGCATATATACATTATTACCTTTAGAAGTGCTATAATTATGTATACATACATAATTAATTGGAGGATTTTTTATGGGAATCTACAAAATTAAAGCTTTTACACTTACGGAAGTAATATTCACAAACTATAAATCCGGAGAAAAGCTGGATTTTTAACCGGTAGTTATGTCGGATTAGTAAATCTGACATACATTACTTTCTTAGCGCACAATTTTTAGGAACAGTAGTATTAGTTTTCGAAACAATAGCGGGAACAGGTGCAGGAGCGTGTTGAGAAAATTAATACTACTGTTTCTGTGTAAGCTCCTGAAACAAGTTCAGAATAGCCCCCCAACCTATAACCTCCAAAGTTTCCATTACAGGTGAGCCAGAAAAAATCGGCGGTAAGGGGAATTTGCTTAGGCGTTGGCGAGAATTGGATATTCGAGCCATACGAATAAGTATGCAGAGCTTACCCGATAAATTTTCTATAAGAAAATTTATCGGTTCAATTTCACAACCGCCGGTACACAAAAGTTTCCATTACAAGTAAGCCAGAAAAAATCGGCGGTAAGGGGAATTGAACCCCTGTTTGGAGAATGAGAATCTCCCGTCCTAACCACTAGACGATACCGCTAGATAAAACAATTATAATACCGAAAAAATAAAAAAACAATAGATAACTTGATTTTAAATATTGCCCGTTTTATAATGTATTTGTCAATCGGAATGTAGCACTCTGCCGAGTGAAACAATCGGTGAATTGTTTCAGAAAAGGTGGTAGTGTACCTTTTTAAATGCGAAACATTTGAAAATTAAATATTTTTCTTTTATCGGAATGTAGCGCAGCTTGGTAGCGCACCGTGTTCGGGTCGCGGGGGTCGCAGGTTCAAATCCTGTCATTCCGATTTTGTTTTGCTACAAAATCGTTCTCCAGGTTGAACCTACGGTTTACCCATAGGGCATCCTGATCTGTACGGCTCATTCTTCGCCTACAGCTCAAGACAAATCTCTGTCTTTCCGATTTTTGTTTTGATAAAAAATCATTCCTCTTTTACAAGAATTTCCAAACACGTATTCATGTTATAATCCGTTTATGAAAAAGGTTACTATTGTAATTCCTGTTTATAATACTGAAAAATATCTTTCAGACTGTCTTGCAAGCGCTCTTGTCCAGACGCTTAAGGACATAGAAATTCTTGTAATTAATGACGGCTCTCCGGACAATTCTGACAAAATTGTTCAGAAATTCCTCTCAGACGATAAACGAATCATTTATATTAAACAGGAAAATCAAGGGGTTTCTGCAGCCAGAAATAAAGGCATTGAACTTGCCCAGGGTGAATACATTTTCTTCTTTGATTCCGATGATATTATGGCAGAGAATTTTATAGAAGAACTCTACAAAACCGCAAAAAATGAGAATTCTGATATTGTATTTACTGATAAAAGAAACATTGGAGAGAATACAGCCGAACAGGTCGCTGCAGTCATAACTTACGGAGGATTTTACCGCACGGAATTTTTAAAATCACGCCCTGAAATCAGGTTTCCTTCCGGAATAAAATACGGTGAGGACGGTTTATTTTCACATATTGCACTTGACGCAACAGATAAGATTTCTAGAAGTTTTAACAGCTGGTATTTCTACAGATTAAACGGCACACAGGCAACAAACAACTTAAAACATAACCCTGAACTGGCTTTAACTTCTGCGCATAAACAATTTGAATTTCTAAAAAATTTCTATGAGAAAAATAACTTATTCAGGACAAAATCGCTTCATCTGGCAAGATACATTCAGGCAGAAGTATTTTATGCGGCATTTTATTACATGCCGCGCAGGCATTTCAATGCAAGAAGAAAATTTTTCTACATGATTTTAAATTTCTTCAATATTTATGTACGCCAAAATCTTACACAGGAAGATTTTGAAACTCTTGGATACCATTTTAAAAGAATGCTTAAATGCAAAAGTTTTATTGAATTTGAATTAAAAGATATACTGCTCTCAACACCTTTTATTCATAAATTATTTATGAAATACAAATCATTTAAGCGCAGTTAGAATTTCAAATATCTGCTCAGGAACATCAACAATAAAATTCGCTCCTTCTTTTTTAAGCAAATCGCGGCTGCGGAAGCCCCATGTTACCCCGATACATTTCAGACCGGAATTGCGTGCCGTATGAACATCAACATCTGAATCTCCGCAATAAATACAGTTTTCAGATTTTGATTTTAAAAGTTCCATCGCTCGGAAAACACTGTCCGGGGCAGGTTTTTTGCGGACATTTTCAGATTCTCCGATTGCAACAGGTATCAAATCGTCAAAATAAGTTTTGCAGAGATTTTTCACGGCCATATCAAACTTATTAGACACAACCGCAGTTTTAAACCCGCTATCTCGCAGTTTTTGCAGAAGTTCTGGCACTCCATTATAAGGTGCTGTCTTATTGTACATATTTTCAGCATAATTTTCTTTAAAAGTTTTTAAACACTCTGCAAACACCGGATTGGCAGCGCCTTCAGGCAAAGCCCGCTCAATAAGTTTCTGCACTCCATCTCCAACAAATCTCCTTATATCATCAATTGAATGTTCCGGATAGCCGTACTGTTTCAGTGCGAAATTTGTACTGTCTTTCAAATCCTCAAGCGTGTTGAGAAGGGTTCCGTCCAGATCAAAAATAATAGTATCAATCATAACTACTCACCGGCTGCAGGAATTTTAACAACAACTTTTTTTACTGCAGCTGACACTGACGAGAAATTCATCTGCGGTCTGTGAGCATCCTCAGGATAAAATAATGCAAAATTGCCTGATTTTAAATAAATGCTGTTCAGCGTTTCCGGAAGTTCAAAAAACATTACATCACGCCCGCTGTCATAAGGAACTTTCACATTCAATCCGTCAGTATTTGTAAAATCAATTCGTTCTTTCCCGCACAACAAAAGCTGAATATCAGTATATTTCTTATGTGCTTCAAGCATACAATCTTTGTGTTCTTTTGTTTTATACTCATCAATATTGGCAAATATCCCGTCAGAAAGTTCATAGTGCCCTGCCGGAGTTTGAGCGTTTAATGTATTCAAAAAAGAAACAGCACATTCCGGAATATTATATTTTTTTAAATCACCAAGCTTGGCATAAATCATAAATATGCTCCTTACTGCAACTCTGCCATTGCGCGTTCAAAATCTTCTTTATTTGGGGCTTTACCATGCCATCCGGCATTATTTTCCATAAAGCTTACCCCTTTGCCTTTTATTGTATCAGCAATAATTGCAACCGGTTTAGAGGCCTTTTTAGCGGTTTCAATTGCATCATATATCGCATTAATATCATGCCCGTCAATTTCAATAACTTCCCAGTTGAAAGCGCGGATTTTTTCATCAAGCGGGTCAAGCGATTTAATATCCTCAGTACAGCCGTCAATTTGAAGTCTGTTTCTGTCAATAATTGCAATTAAGTTGTCGAGTTTTCTCACCGGCGCGTGCATAAAAGCTTCCCACACACTGCCTTCCTGCAATTCTCCATCCCCCATAAGCACATAAACTTTCGCAGGGTTTTTATCAAGTTTCAAACCCATAGCAATGCCGCATGCAATGGATAAGCCCTGACCAAGAGACCCCGTAGCCACCTCAACTCCCGGACAGAAAGGTGCAGGATGCCCCTGAAGTCTTGAGCCGAAATGCCTGAACGTCAAAAGTTCACTTTTCGGGAAAAAACCAAGCTGCGCAAGCACAGAATAATATATAGCAGAGGCGTGTCCTTTTGAAAGAACAAATCTGTCACGCTTTTCGTAATTTTTATCTCTTGCACATTTTGGAGTAACAAACATACACTTATGAAAGAGGACTGTCATAATCTCTGTTGAAGAAAATGCACCGCCTATATGTCCTGATTGCGCTCCGTAAACCATTTTTAGAATATTCTGTCTTGATTCTTTGCACAAAGCCTCAATTTCTTTAATTTCGTTTTCTTTAAGCATGCTATACTCCAATAAATTTCTCTTTAACAACCTTGAAGATAAATAATGGCAGAGTCGGGAAAATCCTCTTAAACCTCTGCGGCTCTTTAACAGTTCTGTAAAGCCATTCAAGCCCCAGCTTCTGATAAATCACAGGTGCTCTTTTAACAACACCCGACCATACGTCAAAACTTCCGCCGAGTCCAATCAATAACGCTCCAGGAAGCCTTTTCTTAGCTTCATTTATAAAAAATTCCTGCTTTGGCGACCCGAGTGCAACAAGCACCAGTCGAGGCTGTGCTGATGTAAGTTCTGATAAAACCCTTTCATCATCTTTAAAATACCCGTCCTGAACATAAACAGGATTTAGCTCTGAAACTTCTTTTTTCAAATTAGCAACGGCTTTTTCAATAATTTCAGGCTTTGCTCCAACAAAAGCAACAGGCTGACCGGCAAATTTATCAATCAAAGCTCTGCCGAGTTCAATTCCGGCAATTCTTCTGACACGGTGCCCTAAAATCTTAAGACCTATTTCAACCCCGATACCGTCAGGCACAACAAGTTCCGCATTGTTTATAATCGCGGCAAACTCCTTATTTTTTAAAGCAGTCTGAATCATTTCCGGATTAATAGTTACAATCTGACCGGAATTATTTACAGCATACTCCAACACTTCCTCAAACGTAAAAGTATCTATAGAAAAACCCTGTAATTTAACCGTACTGCGTTCCATAAGTAAATTATATGATTAATTTGCAATATTTGCAAGTTTAAATAAATACTCATCTTTAGTACCACGGTGCAACCCTATCGGAATAAAGTGCTCTTTGAATTTTTCAATAGCATACCTGTCAGTCATGCCCGAGATATAATCTGTCACAACCCTTTCTATCCTGCTTTCGTCGCAGACAGGTTTAAGCATTTCCGAATACAGCATGAATAGTTCCCTGATAACTCCGCTCGCCTTCTTTTCTTCAAACTTTGCAGGAGAATCAATATAAACATTTTCAAACATCCAGTCACGCAGTTTTGTTGTATAGTGCCAGCCCTCTTCACTCATTGCAACTTGAGGTTTGCCCATGGAATTTGAGATAACCTCCATAATCATTTTATTAAGCCTTTTGCTCTGGGTTGATGTGAAATAATTTATGCAGTCTTTGGGCAAATCACTTTCAGAGATAATTCCCGCACGGATAGAATCTTCAATATCATGGTTTATGTAAGCTATTTTATCGGCAAGCTGAACGACCTGAGCTTCCGGAGTTTTAGGAGTATACCCCCAGGTATGAGTTAAGATGCCGTCAATAGTTTCTCTGCACAAATTCAGGTGTTCAAGAACTTCCACCACCCTTACGCTCTGAATATTGTGATGAAAACCGCCTTTAACAAGCTCGTTCAATACACCTTCCCCGCAGTGTCCGAAAGGGGTATGCCCCAGATCATGCCCTAGTGAAATTGCCTCTGTCAAATCCTCATTAAGATTGAGAGAGCGGGCAATCGTCCTCGCAATTTGCGATACTTCAAGCGTATGCGTAAGACGGGTTCTGAAATGGTCATCAAACGGTGACAAAAAAACCTGCGTCTTATGTTTAAGACGTCTGAATGCTTTTGAATGAACGATTCTGTCCCTATCACGCTGAAAACATGTTCTTATTGAGCTTTCTTCTTCCGGCTCTTTTCTACCTTTTGAAAATCTGCTTTTTGTCGCGAATTCACTCAACAAATCAATTTCGCGCTGCTCTAAATTATATCTAATTAAATCAATATCTGTTGTTCCTGTCATAAAAACCTTCCAATAAGAGCATTATATCAGAAAAACTCAATCAGCCTATACTGCATTTACACCAGATGACGGCTTTTTGGTAGTCTGCGTTAAAAATCCCTGTTTTTTACGCCAGTTGTCAACGATTACACCGATTTTATTAAATGCCCAGCCGGAAAGCAGACCGAAGATTAACGATTTTGAACCTGATAGAAGGCTTGCGGTACAGTAGACCGAAGTTGCAATTGCGCCTATTGCCGGAATACCGTATTTCAGAGTGATAGAAGTCTTTTCATCCCTGTCTTTAGCTTTATTCAGACCGACAGCGATTACACCGCCGGTACCGAGAATTGACAGAACATCTGTAGGAGCAGAGCCAACAACAAGGTCTCGAACTTTATCAAAATACTGAACAGATTCTGTATCAATTGATTTGTCAAGAGATTTAACAGCTTTCAGCATAGATGCAAGCATTTTTGAGTATTCTTTTTCAGGCAGAAAAGTTTCATAAATCTCAAGAATTTCCTGCATTGCACCTTTTTCTTTTCCTGCAAGGACACGTTTGGCTTCATCAAGGAAAGAATTAATTATTTTTAAATCTTCCGGAGATGTTTTAAATTTTTCGGCAGACTGTGAAAGAACCTTTTTAAGTTCATCAATATTTTCGGCAAATTTTTCAGGATTGTTGCCTAAGCGCAGGTTTCTTTTTATGTTGGTGATTAAACCGATAGAATCGGTATCTTCCGGATTTATACAGGCCTCGGCTTTTTTAATAAATGATTTTGCAAAGTCATATTTATCCTGTATAGAGTAAGTCATTTTATTCCTGAACAGACGCATTTCATCTCCGAGAGCTATTTTATTACCTTTAATGTATTCATCAGCAAGGAAGGTCTGCCACATAGGTTTTGAGCGGAAATTATTTATATCTGCAAAGCTTGTATTCCACGCAAAGTCATCCAACCCCTCTGTTGCTTCATGAATTTTTCTATAACGTCCGGCAATCCTTCCTGCGCTTGTTTCTGTAGAAAGGGTATCCCCTATTGTTCTTTTGTGTTTTAAAAGGTCTTTATACCACTCGTTACGGGTCTTTGTCACCCCGTTTATTGTAATTTTTTCAGACGACGGCCCGCCTATCAAAACTTTTTCATTAAGTTCGTCTATTGACTTAAACAGATTGGTAAATTTATTCTTTGTCTTGTTCCACGAATGTTTTACAGTTGAATGGCTTGCCCTGTCAAAGAAATTTGTCACAACATCATGAATTTTCCTTGTGAATTTTGTTTTATACATCAAACGCTTAAATGCAATATCTTTTAATGCAGTAAAATTGTTTATGCTTTCGCATTTTTGCATAAAAGAATTAAGCTTTCTCAAAGAGTAGGCATAAAATTTTCCTAGTCCGGAGTTATTTGTTTTCTGCACCTGACGCTCCAAATATCCTTTTAAGGCATTAAGATATTTATTTGAACCCTTAGGAGCTCCTCTCATCAAAAGCAGTAATGCTCCGCCCACAAATAATGCTGATGCGGCAAGTGTCATACCGAGTTTGTGGCTTTTTTCTTCTTCCGCGCCTTTGATTTCTTTTATAGTATGCGGGTTGAGAAAAAAGTTCTGATTGGTCTTATTTAGACCGTTATTAAACACAAACTGCCTGTTGTAACCTGTATTTGGAACCTGACTAACCATATTAAATCTGCCTACATATATATAAACGCCTCTAAAGCAATATTATTGCGCTTATATATACTTTTAGGTAAAGATTTATTACAAAGAAAGCGCTTCTGCAATCTCCACGGCTGCTTCTTTTGCAGAAACCTTATCTGATAAAAGCTCTTTTACTCCTTGAAGTTCAGCTATATTTTCAGCCCTGTAAGCATTGTCATAAAGGAGTTTTTCTATATTATAGGCAATTGTTCTGACACTAACATCCCCCTGCAGAATTTCAGGTACTATAATCTTTCCGCTTATAATATTCGGCAGCGAAACCATTTTTATACATCTTACAGCAAGATAGATAAAATAAAACAGCCATGGCCCTCTGTATGCAATAATCATCGGCGTTTGATAAAGTGCAGCCTCTAGCGCAACCGTGCCGGATGCAAGAATAAGTGCATCCGACACACTCAACAGCGCCTGATTTTCGCCTTTAATCACTTTGAAATCCGTATCTTTTAAATATTTATTATAAACCTCATCCGGCAAATTCGGAGCATGAGATATACAGAATTGTAAATCAGGATGCTTTCTCTGCAGGTGTTTTGCTGTTTTTATAAAGACTCCCATAAGCTGCTTGAGTTCAAACACTCTTGACCCGGGGAAAACAGACACCAGTTTTTTATTAATATCAAAACCGTGTTTTTCAAAAAACTGTTTTCTGTCAGCCTTCTCGGGAAGCTGTGACACAAGCGGGTGCCCGCAATAGTGAGTTTTTATGCCGTAACTTTCATACATCTCTTTCTCAAACGGAAAAATACATAGAATTTCATCCACATTTTTTTTGATAGTATTTATTCTCCATTTTCTGCTTGCCCAGACCTGCGGCGGAATATAATAAAACACCTTTATACCGGCTTTTTTCAAAAACTTTGAAATATTGAGATTAAATACCCCGTAATCAATCAAAAGCACAAGGTCAGGCTTATAGTCTTTTGTAAGATAATCAACAACCCGTCTGCCAAGTGTAAGGTGGTCAAAAATAATCTTCGGAGAAAGTCCTACAGCCCCCATCTTTTTCTGGTCAGAAAAAAGTTTTACGCCGGCAGCCTTAAGATTATCGCCGCCAATACCTTCTATAATAATGTTGTCGTATCGGGATTTCAGAGCCTCAACTACTTTTGAAGCGTGTATGTCGCCTGAATATTCACCTGTTATTACAAAAAGTTTTTTCATAAACTTACTGCCATAAGTACAATATTGTTGTCATCCGCAAATTTTATAACTTTTTCCTGATCCACAATAATTGTTTCGTTTGCCTCAACGGCAAGGAGCGACGCTTTATACCGTTTCATTGTTCTCAAAGTTCTAAGTCCTACTGCAGGAATATCAAATCGCTTGTCTTGCTTAGGTTTTGAAACTTTAATCACACAGGCATCATGTTTGGCAAGCTTTGCACCGCGTTTTATGCACAAATCGGTTCCTTCAATAGCCTCAACTGCCATTGCCATTTTATCTTTAATTACAACCGACTGCCCGACGTCTATTTTACCCATTTCTTTTGCAAGCCAGAATCCGTAATTTACATCTTCCATCTGCTCTTTTGTAGGTTTATGTTTGCCGAGAACACCAGCCGGAATCATAAGGTTCTTAATAAAAATAGTTTGATCAAGAACGGTTATACCTATTTTTTCAAGCTCTTTCACTATCAAGAGCATAACTTCATCATCATTAAGCCTTTTCACTGATTTTAAAATTTCAATTGCCTTTGCATCAAACTTATAAAGTTTCAAAAGCACACTTTTATTAACCTTGCCAAGAAAAGTCATCTGCTTAATCTGTTCGTCTTTCAAAATCTGTTCAATTCTGTTAATTTCACCAGGATGGCACGAATAAACCTTTGAACAATATTTCTTTAACTTAGCGAGATTATCCTTTGCAAACGCAATACAAACTACTTCAAACCCGTTTTCTTTAGCATACTGTGCCATTTTAACAGGCAAAATTCCGTCGCCTGCAATCAAACCCTGTTTATTTTCTAACATTATAGACACTTTATTTTTTCCTCTTTCTACCGGTTTCTATTCTTATTATCTAACCTCTCAGAGCGTAAATCTCTTTTACCTGTTCGCTGTTAAGCAGTGACGCTCCTCCTAAAACCTTTGTATTTATTATAACCTGAGCATAGGATTCTGCAAGTTCCAGCTTCAAATAAGCACTCTTTATATCTCCTGCGCCGACAACAACCCCGTGGTTTGCCATCAACACTGCGTCGTACCTATCAAAATAGAGGGCGGTTCTATCCACAAGTTCTATAGATGACGGCAGCCCGTATTGCGCAAGCGGAATCTGTCCGAAATAAAATAAGTTTTCAGGCATCACCGGCTCATCCAGAGCAATTCCGGCTGCCGCAAAAGAAGAAAGTGCAGGGGAGTGCATGTGTAAAATACAATTTATATCAGGACGCATCTGATAAAATCTTACATGAAGCATTTTTTCGCTGGAAGGTTTCGGATTTCCATCAACAAAATTCCCGTCAAAATCAATGAGTGAAAACTCATCCTCAGACAAAAAACCGTTGGCAGAGCCGGAGGAAGTTATAAGGATTTTATCTTCATAACGGACAGACATATTACCTGAGATTCCGGGGGTCAAATTTTTCTCGCCGGCAATTTTTCCGTATCTTATTAATTCCTTTTTAAGTTCATTTATATCCATTACAGCGCCTCCCTGTCAGGATCTTCTATATCAATAACTTCCGCATAAGTTTTATTCACTTTTGTGGCCGGCCCTTTTTCCTCAAAAGTAACCTCTTTCACGTATTTTTTGTCATCCTGAGCAAGCCTGTCAGGATTTTTTATAACCATTTTGTCATAATCCACTGTTGTGCCCTTCATATCCAGCGCAACATTTATCGTAAAATAGGTTGTCTGTCTGAAAAAGTCATATCCTAGACTGACTTTAAAATCATCCGGGCCTAACGCTACCATAAAGATGTTTTCCTGAACCATTTTACCGTTCGGAGCATCGTCCGAAAGGTTAAATGAGCCTGCCCAAGAAACAGACAGATATTTACAAAGCCTCAGTGCCTCTCTGATATACACATTTGAATGCCCGTAACGGTATGTATCAAAGCGAGGTACCGGAGTATCATCCTGATATGCTGAAAGATAGTAGCCTATATCCTGCATCCAGTATTTATACTGTGTATGCAATCTCGGGCCTATTCTTCCGATAAATTGTGTATCACCTGTTCCGTAAACTGCTGCAGCCCCCTGCATTGCAACACCTGCATTCAAGTAAAATCTTTTTTCTTTATTGGCATAATTATATAATGTCTGGTCAATTTCTGACATATACTGCAATCTTGTTGTACCCATCTCGGAAGAACTAAGATTTTTTTCATCGAACCTGTTGACGTCACTATCATGAATATAACCTGCACCCAATCTCTGTTTAAAGGTTAAATCCAGTCCTTTCCCGAGGAAATTTCTCTTCCTTACGCCGTCACGCAGCACAAATTCAGCCATATACTTTGCCATACGGGAACCAAGCCACCAGTTGTCCATGTATGAATTCATACCATACTGCATAAAGAACTTATCGTCAAACTGCTGCGCGCCGCGTAATACGAAAATATTCTCTGCAGAACCATACATAAATTCCGTAAAATTTGTACCGCTTCTGTATTTTAACGCACCGCCTACGCCTATATCATCTTTATAGTTCAAAAAAGGTATTGCTTTGATTGTTGCCCCGTTCGGAACATCAAATACAAAACCAGGCCCTATAAACATCCCTATTCTTGAACGGGAACCAAACTCCGGATAGTTTGCTTCAAAATATTCGTGTTTTTTATTAGTATGAGCCGTTAATGATCTAATATGCCTTAATTGTATGTCATTATATTTTAAATCCGCATCTTTAATTGTAATCAAATCGTGATTTTTCTTGGCGTCAACAACTATTTCTTTTGCCACAACCTTAATTTTAGCATTTCCGCTAGGGTCAAGATATGATCTGTCCTCATCAAGAACTTGCATCTGCGAAAAATCCGAACCTATAATTCTTGTTTTAAACCTCAGCATAAAAGATTTTTCCGCATACATTTTACCGTCCTCAAGGACAATAAGGTTGTCGCCTGCGTTAGCTTTTTTAGCGCGGATAACCATATTCATCTTATCCGCCTTCATATTAGTAATAAGAGAGGTTTCCTCATTCATATTAATCTGGATAAAATCTCCGTAAATAGATGAGCCGTCTTTTATAAGTTCAACGTTATCATAAGCTTTTATAACGTTTGTTACCGTATTATAAACAAGCTTGTCCGCTTTTAAGGTTACTCCCTGCGGAGGGAAATACAACACAGGATGCCCTATTGCTTCAACTTCGTTCCTATCTTCGTAGTAATTCATTACATCGCAGTCAAGCTGGGCATCTTTTTCCGCCACAACCTGCTTTACCCCGCCTGATAATTCTAGAGTTTCAGGAGATTTTTCCCCGTTTTCTTCAGATTTTACTCCCTCTTTTTTATCATCCGTCGAAGTTTCTTTTTCTTCTTTTACTTGAGATTTATCCTTTTTTCTCCGCCAGAAGAGGAATTTATTTTCTTTCTTAACCTCACCACCTCCGTCGTCAGATTGGACATTCATAATTTTCTTAAGGTTTCTGTCGGTAAGTTCTTCAAGAGATTCGCCGTCAATATCCTCATCCTCTTCCATAGCCTGCTGAATTTCTTTTTGAAGCCTTTCCTGCTCCTTAAGTTCATCCTCGTGGGCTTTTATACGGTAATGATTCATAATTCTTATACGAATTTGTTTAAAAAGCGGCATTCCCTGGGTGCTTGCCCCCATACTTCTGCCGACCATGCGGGTAATATCCTCATCCCCGTTTTCATTAACTTTTTTAGGCTTCGGACGGTCATCATTTTTTGTGTAATTAACATCGGGAACCGGCACAGACATCGGTATGAACATCTGATCCTGCAATTGCTGCAGCTCTCGGATATTTTTTTCATACTCCTTATCGTCATCAGCGGCAAAAGCCGGTGCCGTAAAGGTTAAAGTTATTAAAACTGTTACTAAAAGTTTCTTCAACATTAATTCCTTATATATAATTCAACGGATTGTTAGGTTTACCGTTAATTCTTACCTCGAAGTGGCAGTGCGGGCCTGTGCTATAGCCTGTAGTACCTTCAAGTCCTATAACCTGCCCTTTAGAAACCGACTGTCCAGCACTAACTTTTGTTGATGACATGTGTGCATAAAGCGTAGTTGTAGGTTTGCCGTTAACCGTACCATGGTCAATTATAACAACCTTTCCATACCCGCCGTACCAGCCGGAATAAATTACCCTCCCTGAATTTGAAGCTCTTATGCTGCCGTAATTCGGGCCGCCAATATCAACACCAGAGTGGAATGTTCTGCTTTTAAATATAGGGTGTGTCCTCCAGCCGAAAGGTGAAGTTATTCTGCCGGCTATAGGCTTCATAAACCCGCCGGAAGCAGCCTTAACCGTAGAATGACCATAACCTTTGCTAATCATACTCTGAAGATTTGCCGACTGCCGTGCGAGTTCTCTTTCCGAACGCTCATAAGCGGCTCTGTCGGTTTTCAGGCGATTAATCATGCTCTGGTTTTGAGCAATAGCTCTCTGGATAGTTTTCTGCTGTGAATTTATATTCTCAATTGCCTGTGCCAGATAGCGCCGTTGAGCTTCAATATCGGCTTTCATTTTTGCCAACTTGGCGGCCTTGTTTTTCAAAGCCATCATTCGCTTGTAATCATTTTTTATTACAATTCGTTCAAAATAAATAACGTCCAGAAGACCGTTCAAATCTTTGGCATCCAGAAGCAGTTCAAACATACCAGTTCTCTGGTTTTTGAAAACCATTCTTATACGGTTTTTCATCTGCGCATCAACTTTGTTAAATTCTGACACAGAAACATTATAATCCTTCTCCATATTTTTTAACTTTGCTTCCATTGAACTGTACTGCTGCCTGGAAGCTTGAAGATTATTAGAGGTTGTTTCAAGTTTGCGCTGATTGTTAACGAGTTTGCTTTTTTCTTGTTTTTCTCTTATTTTAAGGGTTTTAATCTTTTCCTGAGTGTGCTTCATTTTCTGGTTAATAGTTTTTAAATTCGACGCAGAATAAGCGTAATTCTGCGCGCCAAATACCAGAATAAATGCTGACAAAACATATACTGTTATATTTTTCAGAAAATCTTTCACTATATACCTATTTGATTATAAGAGGGAGCATCATCAAGCCAACAGTCCATGCAATAAATGTAACTGCAATTATCCCGACAATAATTCTTTGATGTTTTCTAAAAAATTCCATACCTTTCCCCTCGTTAACTACTAAATATTCTACTATCAAAAAAATTAAAGTGCAATTACTTAAATAAAATTTGCAAAATATTTTAAAATCATTTAATATAGCGAGTATGAGTACAGATTTTCTGGAAAGCGGAATAGACATCAAAGATTTTCATAAAAATACCGTAAGCGGCATCAACCAGTATTTACTGGAAAATAATACCAATCAGATAAATGATTTAGTAAAATTTTTCCATAATGACTCAAAGCTTATGCTGGTAAACGGCTTTTTAGGAACAGGAAAGACCAGAGTTGTTGACCATGTGACAAAATTTTTCAGCCCGCAGACAGTTGTTCTAAGATATAACTGCTTTGAAACAACTATTCTTGATGACATTCTGCTTTCATTTTTTGAAGATTTCAAAAATCTTGCGGTGCAAAATCTGATAAAGCAGCCGCGCGCAAAATACCAAAACTTCACACAGAGGGTTGAAGCTTACTTTGATGCTTTAGAAAATCCTGTTGTTGTAATAATTAATTCTTTTGAAGCAGTTTTAAAAAATAACAGGCAGGAAATTCTGGATTTTATTTTCCATCTTTCATCAAGAAAAAACATAAAAATAATCCTTATCGGGCGGGTATTTTCCTATGATGACTTTGAGGGCAAAATTTCTTATGATAGAATTTCAATTCTCGCACTGGACAAATCTATTTTTGAAAAATTCTTAAGAGAAAGAGGTATAAAGCTTATCGGGCCTGTATCAGACGAATTATACCGGTATTCACGTGGGTATTTCTTTTATACAGACCTGACAACTAAAGTCATAAATGCACGCGGCTTAAGCCTGATTGATTTTCTGAAAGGCTACACAAAGAGCTTTCTATCGTATAACGATTTTATTTTAAGAGAGGCAATGTCATTTGTGGATCCGGTAAGCGGTCACCTTTTCAGGTTTCTGACAATAATGCGCCATCCTGTAAGTCTCAGACTCCTTATGACAATCGGGTTATATAATGAAGAGCGCATAAGATATTTTCTTGCAAACGAAATAATTTCACCTGAAAAAAATATGATTTACCTGCAGGATTACTTCAAAGAAATCTCGCAAAATTCAATTTCCGAAGCTGTTGCGATAAAACTTCATAAAGCCTGCGTTGATCTGTATAACACCCAGCTTCCGCTAAAACCTTTTGAAAGGGATTTACTCATTTCCCGACAGACAATGCGCTCGGAAATTGAATATCACAGTATGTTTATACCGCAGAAACCCGCGTTCCGGCCGGATATACAACAGGAGGCCAGTCCCCTGCAGCCAGAAACTGTTTCTTCCGCAAAGCAAACACCGGACAGCCTGCAAAACCCTCAAGAACCGGATAAGGAAGAAAAAATTAAAAATATAACCTTTATATTTGATTCAGAGGAAGATGAACAAAAGGTTATGACAGAAATCGCAAATTCCATAAATAAATTTATTGACTATTCAAACAAAACCCTTACCCCTGAGGATGACAGGCTCTCTCTCGCAGGCCTGATTAACGCTGCCAGAAACGCAGAAAATGACTACAACTACAAAAAAGCAATTGCATACTGCCAGAGGGCGCTTCTATGCAAAGATGATGACGACTTTTACACATTCCTGCCGTCAGTCTATACAAAACTGGCGCAGAATTACCGCAAACTCTCCGACTGGTTTAACGCTCTGAGATACTACGATCTTGCGCTTGAATTTTACACCTCGGCAAGCGATATTGAAAAAATTAATGAAATGAAACTTGAGATTGCGGAGATTTTCTACATAACCTTCAAACACGACAAAGCAAAAGAGCTCATTAAAGAAGTTCTTGAAACTTCGAATATTTCAAATGAAATAAGAATAAAAGCAAATATTGCAATGGCAGCAATCTGCAATGAAGATATAAGAACAGCATACATGTGCTACAGAACAGCACTGGAACTTGTTGAACCGCTTACGGACAAAAAACTTCTTACAGAACTATACTTCAAATTTGCAGTCTGCTGCGATGACCTTGACGAAACCGAAACCGCGGTAATCTATTACAAAAAATGTATTGATATAGACAAAAATAATCCGCATCTGTCATCTGCCATGTCAAATCTTGCAGCCATATTTGATGAAACCGATATGCCGGAACTTGCACAGAAATATTACACAGAAAGCCTTAAAATTGACGAGGCAGACAAAAATTATAACGGTATCTACATTTCTTCAATGAAGCTTGCAGAACTTAACAGGAATAAATCCCCTGAAAAGACTGTTGAGTATTATCAGAAAGCAATAAAAAGCGCCGGTGCACTGAATGAAGTTTTTTATCTTACATCAGCCTACACAGAACTCGGCGATTTTTACAACAACCACAGAAAGATTAAATTCGCGTTGAAAAATTACCTGTCAGCGCTAAAATCAGCACAGAACAACTTCACACCGGACAATATAGCAAAAATCGAACAGAGAATTAGCGATATAAAAATACGTCTGGGCAGCAAATACAACGAACTTGAAAAAGAGATTTTAAATGAAAACTAAAGAATTTTATCAGGATTATATAAAAGTTTTTTTAGAACAGAACGCCAAACTTAACCTTATTTCAAAAAACGATGAACGTTTTTTATGGGAAAAACATATCTGTGACAGCCTTGCCATAGAGAACTTCTTTGAAAAATACGGCAGGGATTTTAAAACCCTGCTGGATTTCGGAACAGGCGGAGGATTTCCATCTGTGCCGGTGGCGCTTGCTTATCCGGAGATTTCAGTTACGGCACTTGACAGCATAAGAAAAAAAATTAATGCAGTAACCTCAATTAAAGAGGCGCTTAACATTAAAAACCTTACTCCTGTATGCTCGCGGGTAGAAAGCTTTGACGGCCGGTTTGATATAGTAACAACAAGGGCTGTAGCCTCTCTTGATAAGATTATTCAATATGCAGTTCCAAAAATGAAAAAAGACGGATATTTCATTGCATATAAATCTATTAAAGTTCAGGACGAAATAAAAGAGGCGCAAAAAACTCTAAAAAAATGCAATGCCGGAATTGTTGATATTATTAAATATGAGTTGCCGCTCGAGGAAAACCACACAAGGAATCTGGTTATTATTAAAAAAAGTGAGGGGTGAGGAGTGAAGTGTAAATATTGACCTCCCCATGCGGGGGAGGGTGCCGCAGGCGAGGAAGGGGGCGATAAAGTTGAACGGGTAAATGGTTGAAGTGTTGATTGGTTTAACAAAACCCTCCGGCACATCCGTGCCACCTTCCTTAAAAATGGAGGTTAGCCAATGGTAGGTCGTTAGTAGGTTTGGCTTTCAGCCCAATAATAAAACTTTCGCCCTGCTCACGCTATCGTTTCGAAAACTAATACTAATGTTACTAAAAGAGATTCTGAACAGTCATATCTCATATAATCTGCAATGATTGACGTTTCAGAATGACATATTTAATGATAAGCCATTCACCCATTCAACTTTGTCGGGCTGGTATGCCCGACAAAGCCCCATCTCCTTCAATATAAATTGTACAAACTACACGTAATCAGAGTTTTTACCACCCGCTGGAGGCACACAGGGAATATCCCGATTAGACGTAAAAAAAACCACTCATTTCTGAGTGGGTCGTTTTCTGCATCCTAATGGTCTCTTTTAGTGTTTATTATTTAGGAGTTTATATGTTTTTGGGGTTAATGAATCTATTTATATTTAGTGTTTCGACTACACTTAAATCTTATGTACTTATTATTACACATAACATTTTAAATGTCAACTAAATAATCAGATAAATTTTATAAAATTCTTGAAAATCCGCAATATAGTGTAGATTTTACACTTTACAAAACTTAATATTGCGTTATTATTACATTATTTTGGGTATGTTATTAACAAAAGTAAGATTTACATATTTTTGTTAATAAATGTAAACTACCCCTGGCTTTAATTAGCAATTTTCTCAAGAGTATATACTTTATATATATAAGAGTATAAAGGAAAAAGGCATATATCATGAATCCAAACGATAACATGAGGATTAATGCGGTTGGCGCACCGAAAAGCGAGGCGTCAGAAGCAATAGCAAGCTATTCTGCTGCAGCAGCAGAGAGCGGTACACGAATTCAGGATCCTGCGACAAATCCGCTTACGCCAGGAAGGACAACGCAAACACAGGCAACGGCGACACCTTATGATGCACAGTTCGGCTCTATCACAATGGGATTTTCATTAAAAGACGCCTTTACATCTATGGGGTGGTACAATGTAACTGGTCTTGATCCGATGAGAGGAACCCATCTTAACGGAACATGGGAACAGCAAATGAGTGCAGGGCATAATTTAAACCTTGCAGGATAATAGATATAAAAAACAGCCTCTGTATATTACAGAGGCTGTTTAGTATTTTAATAGTGAGGTTTAAGCTTTAACAAGCGATTTAGATTTTTCAATACAGTCAATCAGAGTTTTTGCAACTGTCCTCTGTTCTTCTTCGGTAATCTCAGGGAACATAGGGAGTGAAACCACGAGTTCTGTATTTTTTTCGGTTACCGGCAGCGAGCCTTTGCCAACGCCGAGGTATTCATGAACCTTCTGCAGGTGAAGCGGGATAGGATAATAAAGCATTGCACCTATACCGTTTTCCTGAAGCATTTTATGAACCTCATCGCGGTTAGGAATTTTTACAGTGTACTGGTGGTAAACACAGTAAGTGTCTTTAAGTTCTTTCGGAGTTTGAATATCAGCGCAGTCTGCGAAAAGTTTATTGTAATAGTAAGCGTGTTCGCGGCGTTTTTCGTTCCATTCTTTTACATGAGGAAGCTTAACGCGGAGGATTGCTGCCTGAATTTCATCCAGTCTGCTGTTAACACCGATTTCGTCATGATGATAACGAATGGCACCGCCGTGGTTTCTGAGAGCAACAACTCTGTCGCGGAGTTTTTCATCGTTAGTCATAATAAGTCCGCCATCACCCATGCCGCCGAGGTTTTTAGTCGGATAGAAGCTCAGACAGCCAAACTCGCCAAAAGTTCCGACCATTTTGCCTTTATAAAGGGCACCGATTGCCTGACAGCAGTCCTCAATAACGTGAAGGTTATGCTTTTTCGCAACAGTCATAATTGTATCCATATCGCAAGGCTGTCCGTAGAGGTGAACAGGAATAATCGCTTTTGTACGCGGAGTAATGGCAGCTTCAAGCTTTGAAGCATCCATGTTGAAAGTATCTGCATCAATATCAACAAAAACAGGTTTTGCGCCGACAATTCCGATAGCTTCAGTAGTTGCGACAAAAGTAAATGCAACGGTAATAACTTCATCGCCAGCGCCTATATTAAGAGCTCTTAGAGCAAGATGAAGCGCGTCAGTACCGGAATTAAGTCCAACAGTATATTTACAGCCGATAAAGTCAGCGAGTTCTTTTTCAAGAGCTTTTGTGTTTGGCCCGAGGATATAAGAACCGGATCTGAGGACTTCGCAGACCGCTTTTTCAACTTCTGCGCCGATTGTGGCGTACTGACGTTTTGAATCTAAAATAGGTATCATATTTCTCTCCTTTTTCCATGTACCGGTATAATAAGAGTTTACCACATGAAAAGCGGAGTGGCGCAGAAACTTTATATAAACTTAATAAAAGACGTTAAGACACTAAAAAGGGTGAGGAGAGAAGGGTTCATTAGCATTAATTTTCTCAACACGCTCCCGCCCTGCTCACGCTATCGTTTCGAAAACTAATACTAATGTTACTAAAAGAGATTCTGAGCAGTCATATCTCATATAATCTGCAACGATTGACTTTTCAGAATGACATATTTAATGATAAACCATTCACCCATTCAACTTTTCACCCGTTCAACTTTGTCGGGCTGGTATGCCCGACTGCCATCGCCCACCGCCTTATGAATACATCTTAAGATGTCGTTCGATTTGCTTGTCGATAATTGATTTTATCGAATCGTATTCTGTCTGGAGTGCGCTGTGTTCTGTGTCAAGGCGTTTGAGAACGTTATCATACTGCTTGTCTTTTGATTCAATATCCTTAACAGTAGCCTGATATTCAATTTCAGCCTTAGTAATGGCGGCTTCGTCCTGCTCTTCGGAAATATCGGTCGCGTTGGTGTAAAGAATTGAAGTCCATGTAACATCTTCAAGTCCGGAACCTTCTTCGGTCGGATCGGTGAAGTTTACACGTTCAAGGGTTACAGTGCCGTTTTCAAGAGCAGCCTGCAGCCACTCAGGACTGTTATACAACCCGTCCTCAAGAACAGTCCACAGAAGCTGTCCTCCGGAAGTCAAACCATTGGCAGGGCTTGTTGTTCCTGTTTCCTGCTCTCCGAGTGCAGCTTTTGTTTTTTCATCGGCACGCGCACCGTTTTCAAAGCCGTCGAGTTCAACCTTATAATCAGAAGGCCCGTTCATTCTGTGCCATAAGTTAACATACCACTGTGCGGCATCCTTGTCTGTGTATTCCAGATCAATTACAGTCATCGTAGGCTCCATGGAGTTAAGAATTTCGATTTGCTCCTCCATTTCAGCCTCCCACTCATCATGGGCTGCCTGCCATGCCGGAATATCTAATTCGACAGTGTAAGTAACATCAAGGAGTGTCATATCTTCCTGAAATGACCTCATTGCATCTTTCAAGGTAGTTTCATAATCAATACCGAGTGCACTTCTATTTTCAACAGCATAGTAAAGGTCAATAACTTTCTGTTTTAAAGTTTTTAATTGAGCGTTACCTGCTGCGTCAATCACATAGTTGCTTAACAGCTGCTTGTTTTTCAAAGCCTGAGGATCTGTAGACGGATCATTTGTCATATCAATTAGTTCCTGCATATCGGCTTCATCCTCTGCGGCCATAACGCCATCTTCACAAACTTTCTGTGAAACCGGTACCATGTCTGGAGATTTGCTTGGCGTACTATTATTAATTGCTGCGCCGGTTATTTTATTTCCATCAACATGTATAGAATCTCCTAGTGTAGTATTATATATTTTAGGATACCCAGGAGGACTACCTGTAGTATATGCAGCTGCTTCTGCTGTCAAATCGAGCAAATGTGCCAGAACATGCAGATAACATCCAGGACTACCAGCAACCATCGCATTACTATAACAAGAAGCTGAAGCGTTACGGAATTTAGTATACAGTTCGCTGTTAGGGTTTCTTGTTTCAGTAACTTTCGTATAATCCGGCTGCTGCGGCTCTCTGCCGTTCAAGCCTCCCGGAGCATCTGTTGTTCCGCCTGCCTGCCAGGTTTTCCAGTCAGGGCCCCAGATGTAGGTTGCCTGATCTATATATTCAGGGTTTTCTTTATCTGTTCTTGTTGCTTCCGCCACGCCGTATTTCTCAAGAAAATCCGCAAGGGTTGCACTTGCCAGATAATTCGCCGCGTCAAGTTCACTCACCATAATCTGTCCGGCATTATTTATTACGCCGTACTGATTCTTAAGTTCTGCATAAGTGGAAAGTGATACAGCACTGAGCTGCTGTGTCATTTTATTTCCGGATGCGTCGTAAGTCGAAAACATCAGCTTTGTTGAACTGAGCGCATCCATATATTCGGCACTCGCATTTGAGGTACGTGATGCAAGCGCCATTTTCGCATTGGTGATTGTCTGAGAACGGAGTTCGTTATCAGATAATCTTGAGGTTATGCTCAACAATCTTGCCTGTGACGCTGCTAAACCCATACCTTAAAGCTTTTTCCTTTCTTATATCATACTTTGATACACATTCTATGACGGCACTATGCGCATAAAACTTTAATTTATACCGGGTTTTGTAAATAAATGTTTACATTATGGGAAAGAAGTTAATACGTTAGGACGTTGAGTGCAATAAAAGGCAATGTCAGTCGGGCATACCTGCCCAATAAAGTTGAACAGGTGAATAGTTGAAGGGTTTATAAAAAGCAGGTCGGATTAGTAAATCTTACCTACCATTGGCCAACCTCCATTTTTAAGGGAGGTGGTGCGCACCACCGGAGGGTTTACCCTCACCCGAATTACTAAATTCACTTCGTTCATTAAGTAATTCTGCCCTCTCACAATGAGAGAGGGCGAAGGCACAAGGCATACAGGGTCACACACTTCGCAGGCTCAGCGGTTCACTTAGTATCTCAAGGAGAGAAGGCAATAGAGAACTCTTCACTTATTGTTGCACTTAACGTCTTAACGTACTAACATCGTTCCGGCAGGAGCGAGTACCTTTTCAACCGGTATTGCAAAATAGAAAGTTGAGCCGCAATCAGGCTTGCTGTCGCACCAGATGGCGCCATTATGGGCTTCCAGAAGCTGTTTTGCAATAGGAAGCCCAAGCCCCGAGCCGCCGACTTTGCGTGAAAGCGAGTTCTCTATCTGGGCAAATTTGTCAAATACGTGCAGAAGATCTTTTTCCGCAATTCCAATGCCCTCATCCTGAACTGATACCACTACGCAGTCGCCTTCAAGTTTTTTCATTATATCTGCAAAACATTCATTGTATATCAAATCTCCGGCGTTCATAAGTCTTGATTTTATTATAATACTCCTTCCTTCCGGTGTGAATTTTATAGCATTTGACACAAGGTTTGTGAGCACCTGTTCTAGTCGCTGGGAGTCAGCATAAATCTCAGGCAGGTTTTCGCATTCTTCTGTTAGTAAGCTAAGCCCCTTTTCTTTAGCAACAACCGAGAGTGCAGATTTTACATACTCTATAACAGAATTTATATTGATATTTTTGAAATGAAAATCCATTTTGCCGGCTTCGATTTTTGAAAGGTCAAGCAGGTCATTTATAATTCCGGAAAGCCTTTGGACGTTGCGTTTTGCCATTGATAGGAATTTGTCGGAAGCTTCAGTAACCTCTCCGCATCGTCCGCTTAATAAAATATCCAGCGAGTTTTTAATGGATGTAAGCGGCGTTCTCAGTTCATGCGAAACTATTGAGATAAATTCAGATTTAAGCCGCTCCAGTTTTTCAAGCTTAAGGTTTGTTTCCTTAATTTCCTGGTAAAGCGTAGCGCTTTTCAATGGCAGCGTAACCTGCTGGGCAATAGTCTGGAAGCAGGTGGCATCTTCTGCTGAAAACGGCGCATCCTTAAATATTTCCACACAGCCGAAAAAGTTATCGCCGAGGCTTACCGGTGCAAACATGTTGTCAAACTGGAAAAGTGTGAATGTAAATCTGTTTGCCGGATATTTAATATGTTTTACTACTTTTAAATTATTTATGTCGAGGTCATAAGGTAGTGTTTTACCTTCAAACAGCGCTTTATAATGATAAACAGTTCTGAGCTTAAGCGCGCTTAAGATTTCGTCAGAGAGTTCGTACAGTGAATTTATAAGCAAAACAGGTTCTTCTTCCGTGCAGAAAGACAGAGTGCAGGTGAGCGAAAAGCTCAAAGCCTTATCAATGCCTTCTATCATAAAATTAATGAGTTTTTTCTTATCAAGGGTTCCTGCAAACTGTGAACTTGTGCTGTAGAGCGCATTCAGGCGGTAAAGGCTGTCTGCAAGATCTTTGTTTGTATTAGAAAGTCTTTCAAGGGATTCTCGTGTCCGGAGGTTCATATTTATAGTATTTAAAATCATTTCATCCGAGAAATCATCCTGCAGGAATGCGTTTGCGTATTTGATTAACTCTCTGTCGTTAAAGTCATTGCCCGTGAGGAGGAGAATAACAGTGTTTTCTGTATAAGGTTTCAGCTTTTTAACGATGTTTTTAAAGTTAAATCCTGTGCTAAGTGTATCAAGAATAACAATATCCGGAGCGGCAATACTTACAGTATCAAGAATATGAGATTCGTCAGCCGGAGCGGCAAGCTTGAATTTGCTGCCGTTTAAAATTGCAAGATACTGGTTAATTTTTTCAATTCTGGAAGATACAAACAAAATCCTTATCATAATAACAATGTTAGCAGTAATACCGCGGATGGCAAATTGTTAAGAAATGTCGTTTAGACGTATTATTAGCAAATCCGTTATACGCTTATCGCCTCATCGCCTTGCAAGATACTTTTCTGCATGCTATAATGAAATTACGGAATAATCGTTTGTTTTTATTTAAGGCTAGGGGAAATTATGAAAAAGATTCTCATTGTAGATGATGAACAGGATATTGTAGAAAGTTTAAAATTTGTACTCGAAACCGCTGATTACACCTGCTATTGCGCATATAACGGCGAGGACGGCCTTAAACTTGCAAAAGAGCTTATGCCGGATTTGATAATTCTTGACGTTATGATGCCGAAAATTAACGGCTACAAAATCAGCAGACTTTTGAAATATGATAAAAAGTATCAGAATATTCCTATACTTATGATTACTGCACGTTCGCAGGAAGAGGACAAACTTATAGGCGAAGAAACCGGTGCCGATGAATATATTACAAAACCCTTTGAACTTGATGCTGTTGTGGAAAAAGTTAATCAGTATTTGAAACAGGAATAAGAATGGAAACAATTACCAATAAAACTTTAGAAAAACTCAAATACGATCTTGTAAGAGCCGGTCTTGTCCCTTATGAAACAATTGAACAGGCGGAAGAAATTGCCGGTGCCCAGAATATTAATATCGGGCAGGCACTTATTAATTCAGGAACTCTCACTGAAGATACCCTTATAAAATTTCTGGAATCAAAGCTGCATATCCCATCTGTAAATCTTGAGGATTATACCCTCGATGCAAACTGCCTTAAATACATTAGCTCAGCCGACGCCAGAAGATACAGGATTATACCTCTTTTTAAAATAGAAGATACGCTGACAGTTGCAATGGCAGATCCGCTTGACCTGTTTGCAATAGACAAAGTTGTTGAAACTGCGGCGTGCTCAATTGAACCGGTAATAGCTTCTGAAACTAGTATTCTCAAGAAAATTGACGAGTGCTACCGGAATTCTTCTACAGTCGGCGAAATTTATACAAACAGTGAATACATTGGATTTGACTGGAGAGATGAACTTCACAGCGAGGACTTGAGCGATAATCACATCCAGAAGATTATCCGTGCAATCCTGAAACAGGCCATTCTGGAAAAAGTTCACGAAATAACTTTCCAGCAGGACGATGAGGGATTGGGCGTAAACTTTAAAAAAGAAGGCGAACTTTTTAATAGAGGGATTATCCCGAAAGTTCTCACAGCCTCTTTTATTGCAAAGTTAAAAATTCTTGCGGAACTTGATCCTTCTGTTTCCGAGGTGCCACAGCTGGGGAAATTGAGTTTTAAAGTTGACGAAATGCCTGTTACTACAAGCATTTCCACTTTTCCGACCATTATGGGAGAAAGGGTTTTCCTCAAAATCTACAAACCGCCTAAAAGCCTCAAAGCAATTATAAAATCCGAAAAACAGCTTAAGATTATCAACAACGCGCTGGCTGAGTCTGGAATAATTCTTGTTTGCGGCTCCCCTTTGAGCGGAAAAACCCATATAATCTACTCAATTTTGCAGGAATGCGCTTCTAAAAACAAAAATAAAAATATTATGACGCTTGAAAGCATTGCAAAATATCATCTTCAAGGGGTTAACCAGTGCGAATTGAATGAAAACATAAGCTTTAATATGGACAAAGCCTCCAGATTTATTGAGTTTCAATCGCCTGATATAATTTATCTTGAGGGGGTCAAAACCAAAGAAATTTTTGACTATTTTTCGAGCCTTGTATATGATAACAAAACAATTATAATGGAATTTCTTGCAAATAATATGGAAGATTTGCGCAACAAAATGGCATTTTCTGATTTTGAAACCCTCAAATCGCTTATTTCCTGCATGATATTTATACATTCTGCAGAAAGTATTGAAGTTTTTGACAGGGAAACTGTTCAAAAATACATTGCCTAGCAATTTTCGGGGCTGCGGGGCATTTTGGCTTAGATACCCTGTATGACACATATAAAAAGATCCAGAACCCAGTTCAGGATGACAAAAGCACTACATGTCATCCTGGATTTATTTCAGAATCTCTTTGAACTAAAACTTCAGCGGATAATCGTCCGGAATCTTCCAGCCGTTTTGCTGAATTAACGCAGCGCAGTATGCTCGCTCGTTGGATACATCTTTTCGGCACCCGATGGAGCTATTTTCTTTAAGCATTTCAACGGTTCCGTCCCAGTGTTGCTTATAAGGCTCAACTCCTTTTTTGTAATGATACTTATTATTCTCAGAATCCGTATATGGATTAAAATGGAATGTGAAATACTTTATGCCCGAAATCTCAGCATTATTTTTAAATTTCCCGCTATCCTCATCTAATACGTAATCCACAAAATTTCCTGCCTCAGGCCAGAATTGAAAACTGGCACCGCCAAGAACACATAAACTTCCGTCTGCAAAATATACCATTACCTTATTAGTTACACCGTTTATCTTTAAATTTGTATATTTTATATACGGCTTTAAATATTTATTAAACCAGACTTCTGGCATTAACCCTTTATCTTCTTCCTCGGTTTCTTCGTCATTCTTATCGTATCCTGCCCCGAGTTTTTCCCAGTATTCTTTTGGCCCGTTGTCTTTTTCCGACATCTGAACAGCCTGATTCATAACAGAATAAAATTTAGCAAGGCGGGTTTCAGCAACTTTTTTACGATAATTAGAGGTAACATTCGGGATAGTCAAAGCTGCTACTACACCAATAATACCGAGGGTAATCAGCACTTCTGCCAGAGTAAACGCATATTTACGACAAGCTTGTTGAAAAATTTTCTGTCGTGCTTCTATCTTTTCCCGTCTATTCATAATCCTCAAACCTCGCTTTCCAGTATGGACATAATTATGTCCATATATACATAATAACCTATATCATGAAAATATGCAAGCCTTACAGAAAGATAAGAATAAAGAATTTATACAGGCGTTCGGAAGAGTCCTCGCAAAATTACACACAGAGAGCAAACGTTCCGCGCGCTCAATTGCTTATGAAATCAATATGTCTAAAACAACGCTGCTTTTGGCTGAAAAAGGTAAACTTGACCCGCAGATTACAACGTTTTGCAAAATTGCAGAAGCTTTCTACCTAAAACCGGAAAACCTGCTGCAGATGATATATAAAGAATTGCCGGAAAACTGGTCAATAATAGAGGATCTCTCTGACACCCCTTAAAATCAGGCAATATAAAATATTAAATTTATTATAAAATCGGCAAAAAGCATATAAACAGTAGAAAGGATTGCAGCCTGAGTGGTTGAAGCACCGACCTCTTTTGCTCCGCCTTTTGTTTCATACCCCTGAGTTGCGCATACAAGTGCAATCAGCATACCAAAAACCGCCGCTTTTAAAAGACTTATATAAATATCCTTTGCCTCAAGCCATGCCCAAACAGAATACCAGTACCGTTCCGGATGAAGGTTAATCGTAAGATTTGCAACAAGCATACCGCCGGCAATTCCGACAAACTCTGCAAGAAGCACTACCATAGGAACAGTGACAGCCCCGGCAATTAAGCGCGGAGTAAAATAATACCCTACAGGATCCACCTTCAAAGTTTTTATGGCATCCACCTGAGAGGTTACCTGCATATTGGCAATTTCAGCGGAAATCGCTGTTCCTGCCCTTGCGCCGATTGCTAACGCGACAAACCCCGGTGCAATCTCTCTTATCATAACTATTGTAATAGTACCGCCTATATAAGCTTCGGCACCAGTCATCAAAAACTGCTTTGCGACCTGAATTGTGATGACCGCAGCCGCAATAAACGCAATAATCAAGGAAATCGGCAGTGAATCATAACTTATTGAAGCAGCCTGCGCAATAGCAGAAGAAAATCTTACCTGCCCTTTGAACAGATACTTAAGGCTCTGTATTAAGTTTTGAACACACAATCCGAGAAAGCTTATCAAACCGTACCCTTAAATTTTTAAAATACGCACCCTCCAAAACAATTCAGAGGGTGCAAACATGTATTAGTAAACCGGCATACACCAGTGTTTATACTTAGGAACTTTTCCTTTAACAATGTCAAAGTAAAGTTTTTGAAGGTCTTTAGATACAGGCCCGACTTTCCCGTCGCCGAGAGTTCTGTTATCTATACTTGTGATAGGGCTTATCTGAGCTCCTGTTCCGCAGTAGAAAGCTTCATCCGCAATATAAAGTTCTGTTCTGTCAATGGCTCTTTCTTCAGTTTCAATACCGAGCACATCTCTTGCAATTTCGATAATAGTATTTCGTGTAACACCGACAAGAATATTATCTGTTTTAGCTGTAGTAATAAGTTTTCCGTTTTCAACGAGGAAAAGGTTCATCGCAGAACCTTCGGTAACCTGTCCGGCTTCATCCAGAACAATCGCATCGTCAAAACCTGCATTATGCGCATCTGTCTTAATCAATGCTGCGTTTGCATAAGCACCTGCAACCTTTGCACGCGGAGGAATTGCATTGTCGCTGTTTCGTCTCCAACTTGATACGCAAACCTTCAAACCTTTTGAAGTATCAATATAATCGCCCATTTTGTTGGTTACAATCATAAACGAATCTTCATTATCATACAGCCCCGGCCCTACTTTTTGCGCTGATTTGTAAAGTGTCGGGCGGATATAGGCATCCTGCCTGTAATTATTTTTATTTAACAGTTTTATTGTAATGTCGCAATATTCATCGACGGAGTGAGGGCTTTCCATAAACATGATTTTAGCGCTTCTCTGAAGCCTTTCGTAATGCTCCGGAACTCTGAACGCATAAAGCTGTTTTTCTTCATCATTCCAGTATGCTCTAATACCCTCAAAAACGGCTGTTCCATACAAAAAAGCATGTGTCCTGACCGGAATAACCGCTTTTTCAGCTTCCACAAATTTGCCGTTCAAGTAATAAAACTCTGACATACTAACCTCCTTATTCAATAAATAAACTATACCACGAAATTATTAAATGGGGAGAAATTTTTAAATAATATTAAAAGACGATAGGACGATAATGTTGAAAGGGTGAAAAGTTGAATGGTTTATTTTTAACCACTCCTCGAAATCCAAGATTTTGGTCCTTCCGCAAGGGGAAAACAATAATCTTAAAATTTATTACAATGAAATATTAACATTGCCTTTGTTTAGGGGGGAAACAAAAAAGCAGGCCAGTTAAGACCTGCTTTTTTATAAAAATGTGAAGTATTTTTATTTATGATAGTTGTCATCACCGGTTGTAACTTTCCAGTCAGATAATCTCCACTGACCATTATACGGGTTAGTGTACATAACGCTGTTTTCAACATCGCCTTTGCTGAGTTCACCGTCATTTCCTGATGTACCAATGATACTGACTTTGTCACCATCAATAGTAAGTGTCATAATGCCATCATAAGTCCACTTGTCAGCATCACTTAACTGATTGTTAAATACATTCCAGTTAGGTTGTCCGTTATTGTTTGACATGCTGAACTCATCTACCGGCTTGAATTTTGTAATCGTAAGGTTACGCCCGTCATCAGAGAGGGAATAATGGTATCTTCTGTAGGTTTCGTTTTTACCGAGTTCAAGACCGTTGTCGCCCCAGGCAGTTTGAATTTCATCATACACAATGGTTGAGCCGTCTCTTGATGACTTGCCACCGTTAATATTCTTCATACTCAATGAATTATTATATTCATCATAGTAGTTGGTAGATAAAACGAATTTACCGTTTTTATCAATCGAAACACCGAGTTGATCCAGAATTTCTTTCTGCTTATCCGGTACAGGAGAATCCCATTCTTCCGGAACTTCTACTGTCGGACCAGGAATTTCAACATAAGTTGTATCATGTATTATTTTAGGAACTTCTATATAATGATTAATAGTGTCAGTTCTCCATAAAGTATCCGTTTCATGTATATATTCCGGAACTTTTATATATTCTCTGATAGTATCTCTTTCTGTTATTGTATCAGTCTTAACTACCTGAAGTGTTTCCGGAGGAAGAGTTATTGATACAGTCTTAACTACTGTATCTTGCGGTATATCAATAATAGTTGTTCCCTCTTCTTCAAACATCTCATCCGGCGAACAGCTTGCCAGAGCAGCAGAACCGGCAAGCCCGCCAACTGTTGCTACAGCTTTAGTTCCCGGATTAGCCAAAAGTGTCTTTGCTGTCTGCGCAGCAGTTGATAAAGCTGCAGAGCCGCCTACAGCTTCAGCAACAACACCTGCTGTTGCAACAGTTGCTGCACCTGCCCAGACTTTTTCTGTTGTACCTTCCGGTAGATTAATTACTTTATCTATAGACCTGAAACCATCTCGTGTACGTTGTACTGTCGCTTTAGCAGCAGCTACTACTTTTGCTCCAACACCTTTAGCATCTTTTACCGGAGCATAATCATCCTTTATACCGTTTAAAAATCTGCCGCCAATAGTTTTTTCATTTTCTGCGCGTTCGCGTCTTTCTTTTATTCCAGCCAGGAGTTTTTCATCCTGTTCTTTTTCATAATCTGCACGCTGCTGCGGTGTCATTTTTGCCTTTTTTGCATTTTCTGCTTCCACAGCTTCCTGCAAATGCTGCTGCATAGCCTTCATATGAGGGCTGTCCATAGGTTTTTTGCCTGTAATTTCTTCAATAAAATCCAGCGGGTTCTGTGCAATAGGTTTCATCCCTCCGGTCATATCGACTACAGGCTTCGGAGAGGTTGTTTCATCTTTTTTAATTTTTGGAGTTCGCACATCCACTTGAGCTGATTGGACATTTCCAGTTTTTTCTACTGTCATAAAAATACTCCTTTGCTTTATACTTCACAAATATATATCGTGTATATCAATATAAAGTATTTTTTACACAAAAAATTTCATAACAAATTTTGTAAAAACAGGTATTTTTCAAGTTATAACTCTAATACAGACATTTAAAAGTTAATTTTACAAAACTTAACAAAAAAGGAGAATAAGGTGAATACCGTTGAACTGGCGAAATGTGAGGACAGTCTTTCTTCCGGATTGGTAAA
Source organism: Candidatus Gastranaerophilales bacterium (assembly GCA_944325705.1). Taxonomy (GTDB): domain Bacteria; phylum Cyanobacteriota; class Vampirovibrionia; order Gastranaerophilales; family Gastranaerophilaceae; genus Scatousia. The sequence goes on along the minus strand of CALVBB010000014.1, from coordinate 22,962 downwards.
TCTATCCTACTCTTATCGCCTTATATTTATTGCTTCATCGCCTTTGTGCTTAAACGCATAAACTTTTTAGCATCATTAATCGGGATTGCAAACCCTATACCTATATTTGAAATATTATTGTCAGGATTGTAAATTGACTGATTGATACCTATGACTTCACCGGCAGAATTTAAAAGAGGCCCCCCTGAGCAACCCGGATTAATTGCGGCATCCGTCTGAATTTTATTTTTTGAGTAATCTATCCTTGAAATTATACCCTGCGTAAGAGTTCCGGCAAATCCGAACGGGTTCCCTATGGCAAGAACACGCTGTCCAACTTTTATATTTCCGGAATCGCCAAATTTTACAGTCTTTAGCGCAGACTTTGGCTCAATCTTTAATAGTGCAAGGTCGTTATTTTTTCCCATTTTTGAAATAACCTTAGCATCGTAACTCTGCCCGTTATAGGTTGTAACTTCAACAGTTCTGCAGCCTTCCACCACATGCGATCCTGTCAGAATTACACCGTCAGATGACACTATGCAGCCGGTGCCGGCAGAAACGCCGTCATCAAGCTGTGCTTCAATTGATACGATAGCAGGATTGATTTTTTCATACACGCTTATGTTTATCTGTTCATCATTCAAATAATCCGCAACAGCAAAATCCGGCGGGCAAAAAATTCCCGCACATACGATGGTTATTACTATTACAAACGTTTTTATTTTCATAATACTTCACCTCGATATTATAATTATTTCAGATTGGGGTGCATTGTCACTTGCTCTTAAAAAATTTTACGGGTTAGTTATTGATATTATTAAAATTTTAATGTATAATTCAGAAAAAATAAAAACAACAATAGAAATCTACATTATAAAAAAGGAGAAACTAATGAACAGAATTGAATCATTTAAACAGGATTTAGCTGAAAAAAAAGCTGTAAAAATTATCGCAGGTATCGACAATTTTGATATTGAAAATATTAAAAAAGTAGTTATGGCTGCCGAACAAGCAGGTGCAAGCGCTGTTGACATCTGTGCTGATGAAAATATTATCAGAGAAATCAGAAATATGACAGATATGCCGTTATTTGTATCATCAGTAGTTCCGGAAGAACTTGCAAGAGCGGTTGAACTCGGCGCTGATGCTATTGAACTCGGAAACTTTGACGTTTTATACAAAAAAGGCGCATCTTTCTCTAAAGAAGATGTTCTTGCCCTTGTAAAAAGAACTCTTGAAATCATTGACAGCAGAGTATTTTTCAGCGTAACAATCCCTGGAGAAATTTCTATTTCTGACCAGATTGAACTTGCCAGAGAACTTGAGGCTATGGGAATTGACTTAATACAGACAGAAGGCCACTTCGCATCTGAACAGCCTGCAAACGGCGTAAGAGGCTTGATGGAAAGAGCACAGCTTACACTTTCAAATACAATTGAGCTTTCAAGAAACGTAGAAATCCCTGTTATGACAGCTACCGGCATCAATCCTACAACTGCACCGTTCGCATTTGCAGCAGGTGCAAGCGCTATCGGATGCGGTTCCTGCATTAATAAAATGAACAGCGAAATCTCTATGATTGCAACAGCAAAACAGCTTGTTGAAATCGCTTCAAGAAACGCAGAAAAAGTTGCAGCGCTTGTATAGAACACAAGTTATAAATCACAAAAAGCCTCTGTTATATTAGCAGGGGCTTTTTTAATTATTAAAAACCGGCGAACAAGAATTAAAATTCCGGTACAACTATCCTCAGGGGGTATAATTAAGCCGCCTCAAGTATTACCGAAACACCATTTCAACTACACAATTATTAACATGTAATAGCATTTTTTTTGAATTTTAAATAAAATATTTTTATTAGGGAGATGTATTATGGAATTTATATTGGATATTGTGTACTTATTTGCAGCGGCTTATACACTGTATTTTCTGGCGCTTGCACTCAAAAACCTCGGCGGCAGACAGTTTGAACGCGAAAAAAGATTATCCCAGTATGAAGAAAAAGACAATCTAGCCGTTGTAATCTATTCCCACAACAACAGGAAAACCCTTGAAAACCTTATACGTGAATTAAAAATGCAGGATTATCCGATAAATAATTTCAAAGTTTTTGCAATCCTTGACAACTGTTCTGACGGATCGCAGGAACTCTTTGTAAATGACAGCTTTGTCCATGTAATTGATGTGAAAGGGGTTGGCACTATCGGGAAAGATCAGGCTATCTCCATTCTTCTCGAACAACTTTCTAACGACGGTTTAATAGACTCTTATGTATTTATCGACGGCGACAGAAGCATTGCGCCGGACTTCTTAACAAACGTCAACGCTGCACTGACAAAGGCTCAAGTCATATCCGGTGAAACAATTATTGATATGAAAAACCTCGGGCCGGTTGACAAAATCAAGGCTGCTTATCAAAAATATCACATGAATTTTATTAGAAGAGCCCGCTCGATGTTCGGGCTTGCGGCTCAGGCAGATTCGGGAGTGTTTATAATAAAACAGGAAATAGTTAAACAAATAGGCGATGTTGATTTCAAAGATATTAATACAGAACTCAAATACAGCCTGCTTCTGTCTAAAATTAAATTCAAATGCACCTATAATCCTAATATTCAGACTGTAGTGGATCCTGTGAATTATGTTTTCAGAAAACCGCGGCTTTCTTATAGGCTTAAACTTTTCAAAAACTGTATTCCGGAACTTTTCTCCACCAATTTCACTTTCACAGAACACGCTCTTTCGCTTTTGTATCCTAACATCTGGCTGATTTTAATTATTTACTTCGCAGTTCTGAAACATTCACTGAATTATCATTTTATGATTGATTTTAAATTTGTACTTCTGACATTTATAGTTCTTATTGCAGCATTTTGCCTGAGTCTTGTGAATGCTAAATTAACATTTAAAGAAATCGGCTATCTCTGTCTTTATCCTCTTTATTCACTCTGTCACATAATCAACAACTTTCCTCCAATCAGGAAGATACGGAATAAAATAAGAGGCACCGAAGATCTTCCGGAAGGAACGGAAAAAATGGTTGTGGATGTTATTGTTAACACCGGCAAGGCTGATTTGAACTGTAAACTTGAATTTATCTCGGAAAACGGTCTATGCAAAGTAAGATTTATTTATAAGAACAAAAAATACACAACCTCCAGACACATAAGAATGGTGGATGCTCTGCAGGAATTAAAATTAAAAATGGATGATTACGGATTTATAATGCGGATTTGCAGCTGCTGCACACACTTTAAACCTTGCGTTGACGGCACAACCAATATGCTGAAAGGTTTTTGCCAGAACGATTATCCGTCGCCGTCGCTCGGGGAGCCGAAAAGCACTCTCATCTGGAATACCTGCACAAATTTTTCACCGGAAAAACTCAACAGCCTAATATCAGAAATGATTAGCCAAGGTACGAGCGCGGAATAACCTCATTTATCATATACAATGAACCGCATACAATAGTAATTGTATCTTCTCTATCCGGAAGTTCCTTCAGCGAGATGAACTCTTTTGCATCATAAGGGCAGGCTTCCTGAAGTTCTTCAAACGTTGCCGAATTTTTGTGGGAAAAATGATTTAGATAAATCTCATCATTTTTTTCAAAGAGGATTTGCATCATCTTAGGGTAATCTTTATTTTTCAGACAGCCGAAAACAAACCTGCGTTTTTTATCCGGATAGAAAAAATCCAGACTTTCACGCAGCGCAAGCGCTCCGTTCGGGTTGTGTGCGCCGTCAACAATTATGTTATATTTTTCAATAAGTTGAAACCGCCCAGGGTGCTTTACGTTTCTGAGCCCTTCTAGAATTACCTCCTGCGGAATTTCAGGAAAAACTAACCTTACAGCAGCAAGCGCAAGTGACAGATTTTCCTGCTGATAAGTACCTTTTAGTGCTAAATTTGTTGTATCCTCAAACGGAGCCACCATGATTAAAAGAGAATCACACATGTCCGCTCTGTCTTTAATAGCCTCATAGCCTTCCGAGGTAACAACAGGACAGCCCTTTTTGATAATTCCGGCTTTTTCAAACGCTATTTTATCCTTTGTATTTCCGAGCCTTTCGGTGTGGTCAAGGTCAATATGCGTAATTACGGCGCAGATATTTTGTTTTATAACATTTGTAGCATCAAAGCGCCCGCCCAACCCTGTTTCCAGAACAACTACATCCACATGTTCTCGGTCAAAATACTTAAACATTACAGCCGTAAGAATTTCAAATTCCGTAAGATGGATATTATGTTTATCAGCAATTTCACACACCTCAAAAACAAGCCGTGCAAAATCTTCTTTTGAAATATCCGCGCCGTTTATTTTAATTCTTTCTGTATAATCAAATAAATGTGGCGAGGTAAAAAGTCCTGTTTTTTTGCCTGCAGCCTGCAGAATTGAGGCAATAATTGCGCAGACAGACCCTTTCCCGTTGGTACCCGCAACGTGAAAACATTTGAGCCTGTCCTGCGGGTTCCCGAGAAGCTCAAGCACCGCAGAAATTCTTTCCAGCCCGAGATTTATATAAAATTTCCCCTGTGAGGAGAGAAGCTCAACCACTTCTTTATAATCGTGTTCCATAATATAAAGGTAAATCAAACGACTGTGATTATCAAGCATATTAAAATTTAGCAAGAAAATTATTTCACGGACATTTAAACAAACAGCAAATATTTCAAAATAAGAAAGGACTCATCAGAAATATTCAACAAAGGAATTTTAGCATTAGGCAGACAAATCGGATACGATAACGTTATACAAATACAAAACCTCCGCAGATTTGCAAAGAAAGAAACCGGTCAATGCAGCGCACGGTTGATTTTAGACTCAGAACCGTACACTGACAGCTTTATTCGCAGTGCAGGCGGAGCTGAAAACTTTTATCGTATTATGGAACTTAACAAAAAATATTCAAGAAAATCTATGTCTGATATGGCTAAAAATATTATAGATCTTGTTCTTACAAAATTTTCAAAAAAATCAGGAACTCTCACTATCAGCACAACTACAAAAATTGGTGATAGCATTATAGAGGGCACAAAGTTTAAAATTTTACACAACAATGCAGGAACAAGAGTTAAAGGAAGCTCATACAATGAAAGTGATATGTTCTTTAAGCTTGATGCTGTATTCCCGAATTCACTCAGCCTGAAAAACGGATTTCCCGAAGCGGACAAGCAATTGTCTTATTCTGAAAATTATGATTTTGGCAAATTAGAATTTAATTATAAAGCTAAAAAAGGCATGACTCAATTAAGTACAAGACTTGATGCCCCTGTTGATTATCTGGATACTATTGCAGATATTGGCTCCAACGGCAATATACCGACAATGAAAGGCGTGGTTGACTCGGCAAACAACTTATTGAATAATATTTTTTAATTGTTGAACAATTTTGTCAACACCGTCGTATCTGGCAAGCTTCATTGCGGACTGCTGTACCTTTATAAGGGTTTCTCTATCGGTTAAAAGCGACAAAATTGCGCTGAGAAGTGTCTTTTCGCTTATTTCATTATCCTCAAGATAAACAGCAGCACCCTGCTCAAGCATATATTTCGCATTCTGGCGCTGATGATCAGCAGCCGCGTGAGGATAAGGAACAAGCACCGGCGCAATTCCGCTTGCACAAATTTCCGAAAGACTGAGGGAACCGGCTCTCGATACAGCTATATCGCTGGCTTTTAAAACTGTTACCATATCATCAAAATAAGGCTTCACTATAATATTTTTGTCCTGCCTGTATTCAGGATAAAGTTTTAGAAGCTGTTCAATTACTCTGTCAAAATTCTTTTTTCCAGTTTGAAAAATTATCTGCACATCATATTTCTGAGAAAGAGTTTTTATAATCTCAACAGCGGCATCGTTGATTGACCTTGCGCCCTGAGAGCCGCCCATAATACAAATTGTAAGCTTATGCCCCAATCCCATTGCCTGACGTGCCTCAAATTTTGTAAGGCTTTTAAATTCCGGACGTATCGGATTGCCGTTAACAAAAATATTTTCATTGCTAATACAATTCTTAGCACATTCAAATGCAAGCGATACTGCCGAAGCTCCTGATGCAAGTTTTCTTGTAACAAGTCCAGGCCTGGCGTCACAGTCGTGCATCATATAAGGAACCTTTGCCAGTCTGCATGCAATCAATATTGGTGCAGAAACATAACCGCCTGTACCAAATACAGCATTCGGCTTATATGTGTTAATATAAGACCAACAGTGCAGAACTGCAATTACAAGCTGCATTGTCCATTTCAACAGCGCAGATCCAAACTTTCTCGGCATGCCATGAACCTGTACCGGTAAAAATTCATACCCTTTTTTCCCGACAATTTCAGCCTCAAGATTATCAGGATTTCCTATATAATAAATCACTTCTGTTTCCGCATCAGTATAAAGAGCATCAGCAACTGCCACCGCCGGATATATATGCCCTCCTGTTCCGCCTCCTGTTATAAAATATGTATACTTACCCTCACTATTAGACATTTTCACTATTCCTTATTTTTTTAATTCTTTTCTTAGAAATATTAAGCAGAATTCCTATCATACATAGAGAAACAATCAAAGAAGATCCGCCGTAGCTAATGAAAGGAAGCGGCACACCGGTTGTAGGAAAGAATGAACTTGCAACGCTGATATTCAAAAATGCCTGAAACCCGATAGAAAAAGTTATCCCCACAGCCAGCAGCTTGCCGTACATATCAGGGCATCTTGCTGCAATCAAAAAACCTCTGTGAATCAATGTCCAGAACAGTCCAATAATCAATACACACCCGAGCCATCCTAGTTCTTCAGCAATGATAGCAAAAATAAAATCCGTATGACATTCAGGCAGATAGGATAGCTTCTGTATTGACCCACCGTAGCCGACTCCGGTAAATCCGCCCGAGGCAAACGCAATCAAAGATTGAATAATATTATACCCAGCTCCCTGAGGGTCTAGTTCTGGATGCCGCCAGGTAACAATTCTCTGCATCTGGTAAGGTTTTATAATAGTAGTTGCAGCAACCACTATTGTCGCAATCATTGCTGCAAGACAGCTGAAAAACAGTTTCAGTGAACCGCCTGCAGACAGAAAAATTACAACCGATGTGGCAAGAAGCAGAATTACCATACTCAAATTCGGCTGTACAAAAATAAATCCAATCATAACAAGTATAGGGATGAAAGCTGAAACCCACTTATTCTGGTCTAAAAGGTCTGCATCTTTCTTAAATGCTGATGCCAGAAGCAAAACTACAGCAGGTTTTGCAAATTCTGACGGCTGCAGCTGAAACCCTATGATATTAATCCATCTTTTGGCTCCGTTTACGGTAACCCCGAGCGGCGTAAAATCAACCAGCAAAAGAAGAAGTAATACCACTCCCGCAAAAATTAAATTCCAGTCCGCAAGTTTTTTATAATCAAAGTTTGAAAAAAACTTCAACCCTATAAACCCGACAATAAAGCATAAAAACTGTTTTATCAAAAACTGTGCAGGGTTTCCGCCTTCCTCAATACATTTCGGAGCCGAAGCTGAAAATATCGCAAGAAAGCCGATTATAACAAGAAAAGCCACTGTTATAAGCAGAGTTCTGTCCGGAGCAGAAATAATTATACTGTGCGCCGGACGCCGGTTATATGCTTCGTTATATCTATCCGATCTTTGATGCGACATAATCCTTGAAAACCTTTCCTCTTTCCTCATATCCGCTGAACATATCAAAACTTGCGCATGCCGGTGAGAGAAGCACGACATCAGGCTTTATCTCTATGGCCTTGTCTATAGCAGCCTGCATTGAACCTTCTCTTATAATATTGTCAAACTCGTTATTCCTTAAGTTTTCCTCAAACCTGTCTGCAGCTTCACCAATAAGAATAACAGTCTTAATATGCTTATTAACAGAATCGCAAAACTCTTTTAAATCAGTGTTTTTGTCGCGGCCGCCTGCAATTAGTGCAACATCACAGTTATTAAAAGAATTTATTGCAACAATAGAAGCCTCCGGATTGGTGGCTTTTGAATCATTATAGAAGGTTATTCCGTCTTTTTCACCGCATTTTTCAAGCCTGTGTTCCGGCACAACAAATGACATTATTGATTTTTTAATATTTTCATTTGAAATACCTTCAAGCTTTGCGCAGATTACGGAACATTCGACATTCTGGTAATTGTGTTCCCCGATTAACGGACAATCCGCTAAATCAATAATATGTTCAGCCTCGCCATTACGCTTATAATAGACTGCACCGTCTTTCACGTAACAACAATTTGCGCCGCACTCTTCCCCGAACATAAAAACGGTTCCGCCTGCTACTTTTGAAAACTCTTTAAGCTTCTCATCTTTTGCATTCAAAACTGAAAACGCCGGAGTCTGCGGGGATTTAAAAATTCTTGCCTTGGCATTAAAGTAGTTCTCCAGCCCATGATGCCAGTCAATATGGTCGGGTGTAAAATTTGTCCAGACAGAAATCTGCGGCTGAAAAGCAGGTGAATATTCAAGCTGGAAAGAACTGCACTCACAAACAAAATAATCTATTTTATCATCATCAATCAAATCGCACGGAGGTTTTCCGTAATTTCCGCACGGAACCGCATTGTATTCACTGCTAAGAATATGTGCGGTCAGGGCTGTTGTTGTTGTTTTTCCGTTTGTTCCGGTAATTGCAATAAAAGGCTTACCGGTCTGAGAAAAAGCAAGTTCAACCTCGGAAATCACATGAACATTTGCCTCTTTAAGCCTTTTCATTAAATCACAATGAGGAGGAATTCCCGGACTTGTAACCGCAATATATGAATCCTTTATAAATTCATCACTGTGTCCACCCATTTCAATTTTAATATCAAGAGCACTGAGTTCCTCGAGTTTTTCTTTATCCTCCGGCTTTTCCTCCCTGCTTTCGGTTATAAAAACATCGGCTCCGTGACGGTTAAGATATTTTGCCGCAGCAATTCCGCTTTTTGATAAGCCTAACACAAGAACTTTTTTATCAAACCAGTTTGACATTATAAAACACCCCTATTTGTTAAATAAAATAAAATGAGCGCAAACGCGGAAAGTAAAGCTGACACAAGTGCAAATACAGCAACTACTTTCTTTTCACTCCATCCGCAAAGTTCGAAATGGTGATGAACCGGCGCCATTTTAAAAACTCTTTTGCCGGTAGTTTTAAAACTGAACACCTGAATAATAACGGAAAGTGTTTCCATAACAAAAATACCGCCGATAAATATCAAAAGAAATTCAAACTTGCCCATCACTGCAAGCGTACCCAAAAGCCCGCCGATTGCAAGAGAACCGGTGTCACCCATAAATACCTGCGCTTTAGGTTTGTTGTATCTTAAAAAACCGAACAGGGCACCGGCGGTAGCTGCAGCAACAATAGCTGCCTGAGGGTAGCCGCTGAAAAGCGCAACAATGGAACAAGCGCCGAATGCAAACACCCCTGTTGAGGCAGCAAGCCCGTCAAGTCCGTCTGTTAGATTGTAAGCATTTGACGCTCCTGTGATTATAAACACCGCCAGAAACGGATACAGCCACTTTAAATCAATTGTATAAGAGAGTATTGAAAATTCGCAGCCGCCCTTAGAACGGATTACGACATAAATAGCCGGCAAAAGAGCTATCGCAATCTGTCTTAAGAGTTTGCCTTTCGCACTCAAACCGTCGTTTGCATGCCCTTTAAGCTTTATGTAATCGTCCTGAAATCCGGCAAATGTATAAAATAAAAGAGTTATCAAAATAATAATTGCTTCCGTATCAAAACGCTGTGCAAGCATAAGGGTAATAATAGAAGCCGCAATGATTGCAATAATAATAAATACCCCGCCTGTAGTAGGCGTACCCTGTTTTTTGGCATGATTTTCAGGCGCACAATCCTTTACATACTGCCCTATCATTTTTTTCTTCAAAAAATCTATATACGGCACACCGGAAAGCAGACATAAAATCATTGCCAACAGAAATGCCACCGCAATCATTATCATACTTTAATCTCTCCCTTTAACTGATCAATAATTTCTTCAAACTTCATATTCCGCGAAGCCTTCAAAAATATTGTAGCACCAGCATCTATACTATCAATAATGTAATTTGAAACCTGTTCATTATTTTCAAAATTCTTTACAAAAAGTCCTTTATTCTCAAGTTCTTCACCGATTTCACCTGCAAGTTTTCCGACAGTAAGGTATTTTGCACCTTTGCCGTAATCAAGACCAGCAAGATAATCCCCGACACTTTTGTGAAGCTCATCTTCCATCCCGCCGAGTTCTCCCATATCGCCGAGCACAACAACAGGATTTTCATAATGCCTCAAAAACGTAGAAACAGCAGCCTTCATAGAATCCGGATTCGCATTGTAGCTGTCATTAATAATTTTATAGCCCCTGACATTCTGCATCTCCCACCTTTTTTCAATCGGTCTGTAGGAAGCAAGCCCGCTGCGGATTTCATCATACGACATCCCTAATTTAAGCCCTAAATTTATAGCTGCAAGCGAGTTTTCTACATTATAATCACCTTCAACATTAAGTTCATATTTCAGAGCATTATATAAAAATTTGGAATAGGAAGGTTTTCGCTCATGAATTTCAACATCATTCAGAGAATAATATATCTTTTCGCCGTCAAATTGCACAAATTTTCTAATTCTCTCATTATTCTGCGCAATAAAGGTTCCGTCTTTTTTCAAATATTTAACAATTTCACATTTGGCTTTTGCAATATTATCAAGGCTCCCGAGGCGTCCAAGATGAGCAGTTCCAACATTTGTAATCACCGCAAAATCAGGCTCCGCAAACTTTGACAGAAGTTCAATTTCGCCCGGACCCCTCATCCCCATTTCCACAATCAAAACCTCGCAATCCTCAGGCATATTCATTAAAGTTTCGCAAAAACCTATTTCATTGTTATGATTGGAAAAAGTTTTATGAGTTTTAAATTTTTTACTCAAAACAGAGTAAACGATTTCTTTCGTGGTAGTCTTGCCGGAACTTCCAGTAATTGCAATTGTTTCAGGGTTATATTTTCTCCTCAGAAATCTTGCAAGAGAAAGATAGGCCGCAAGAGTATCCTTAACCTTCAGAACGATTTTTGCATCTTCAGGATAGTCATCCTTTGTAATAAAACAGCCTTCCGCACCCTTTTCAACCGCCTGAGCAAGAAAATTTTCGCCGTCAAAGCTTGCACCCTTCAACGGCAGATACAATTCACCCTTATTTATTTTGCGGGTATCTGTAGAAATCTTAAAATCATCACTTTCAGAAGTATTTTTAACTAATTCAGCTCCAGAAGCCTCAATAATCTCATCCAGTTTAAACATCATATTATTATGATACTTCAAAAATAATATAAGAGTAAAAAGTTAATAAATATTAATACTACTTGACATGCGGGTTTCAGCAAAAGATAATATATTTACGTATTACTATGGGTAAATCGTTTAATAAATATCCGGAAGGATTACGAAACCCGCAAATGAAAGGATAAAAACATGTACGCAATTGTAGAAACAGGCGGAAAACAATACCCCGTTGAAGAAGGACGTTACGTTGAAGTAGAATTGCTGGATGCTGAAAAAGACAGCAAAGTAGTTTTTGACAAAATCGTTATGCTTGTAAACGGTAAAAAATCAAAAGTAGGACAGCCTTATGTTACAGGCGCTTCTGTAGAAGGCACAGTTCTTGCTAATGACAAATCAAAAAAAGTTATTGTTTACAAACAAAGACCTAAAAAAGGTTACAGAAAAAAACAGGGACACAGACAGGGCTTCACAAGAGTAATGATTAATAAAATCAGAACTTCTGCCCAGAAAAAGGCTGAAACAACAGAGAACGCAGAAGCGTAATTATCTAAAACAGATACGCGGCGCGGGAAAATTGCTAAAAACAACCCGCTTGCATTTTCAGATGAGAAAGGCAAAGCCGCACCCGCCGGAAGGCAAAATTTAAAAACTGTAAGCTAAATTAAACAAAGGAGATAAAGAAATGGCACATAAGAAAGGTATGGGATCCACCCGCAACGGCCGCGACTCCGAAGCGAAGCGTTTAGGCGTTAAAAAATTCGGCGGCGAAACCGTTAAAGCCGGCAACATTCTTGTTCGCCAGAGAGGAACCAAAATCCATCCGGGCAACAATGTAGGCATCGGCTCAGATGACACTTTATTCGCCCTTATTGACGGCGAAGTGAAGTTTGAAGCACACAGACGCGACAGAAAACAGGTTAGCGTTTACGCTGTGTAACCAAACTGAAAAGTAATAAATAAAAAGCTCCCGTATTAAACGGGAGCTTTTTTGTCAGATATGTTTTCTGATTTTATTGCAAAAATACTTGTATCCATAGGGATTGCCTGTTGATGCTGCAGATTTACCCCAGGCTTCTTATCCGGAGTGTTATCAACTATTCCTGCTTCCTGATTAATTTGTGTACGTGCATTTTTAGGCAGCAAATTTGTGTAGTTTTTTCCTTCTCTTTCTGCCGCAAATATCGACAAATTATTATCATTGAATGCTGCAATATTTGCAAGCGGAACAACGGTTCTGCCGTTTAAATTTTCATTTCCGTTGCACAGCTTAATCATATCTTCGGGCCTGAAATTTGGAAACTGCCCGTAAATGTCCCCGACTGTAATTGCCATACTTAACTCCTTTCAAGCTAATATTCATATTTTTATAAAAATATTTTGCCCGAAAAGATTGCTATTTGCCCACCCCATCCTATCCTATCCTATCCTATCTCAGAGTATAACTGAATTTCAGCCGATTTTAAATTCATATTTACAATTTGTTACAAGCCGGCATTTTTATTAAAGATTTTTGCAGAATTCGCCGATATTTAACATGTAATCAGAAATCTAAGGAGTATTTTATATATGTTGAAAAAGATTGTAACACCTTCGTGTAATGTATGCGACAGTGTGGAATTTATATTAAGAGGAGCGAGAAAACGCCGCAGTATGGCGATAGCATCTGCTAAAAGTATTAATGCTGATGCTGGTATTAAAACAGGACTTGCAGCCGTTAAGTAAGTGTTTTACTGCAAGAGAACTAAGAGGAGCTTTATGTACAGAGGCCGGTTAAAAAACCGGTCTTTTTTAATGCCAGTTCAAGGGCTCAACCTTGCTTTCTTCCGCGCAGATTTTTTCATGACAACTGTTGCCAGTATGTCTTTTCCTGCTATAATTAATACAGATGGAGAATTTTATGGGGAATAAGAATAGAGAGAAAACTGCAATTATTATAGGTGCAGGACCGGCAGGTTTGAGTGCAGCTTATTATTTGTTAAAAAACACTGATGACATAAAACCGGTTATACTGGAGGAATTAGACTGTGTTGGCGGGATTTCAAGAACTGTTCATTATAACGGAAACGGAATTGACCTTGGCGGACACAGACTTTTTTCCAAAAATCAGGAGATTCTTGATTTCTGGGAAGAAATTTTACCGCTGCAGGGAAAACCTCCTATAGACGACAAAATTCTTCATAGGGAGATTACCGTATCGCCAACAGGCCCGGATCCTGATGAAACAGACAGAGTTATGCTAAAACGCCGCAGGGTTTCAAGAATATTTTACTTAAGAAAGTTCTTTGATTATCCGATTAGTCTGAAGGCATCTACTATTTTGAATATGGGACTCGGCAGAACCTTCCGCGCCGGTATGAGTTATCTGAACTCATGCGTTCATAAAGTGCCGGAAACAACGCTTGAGGACTTTATGATTAACCGCTTCGGCAAAGTGCTTTATAAAATGTTTTTTGAAAAATATACACAGAAAGTCTGGGGGCTCCACCCGTCAGAAATTTCTAAAGAATGGGGCGAACAGAGGATTAAAGGGCTATCGCTTTCAAAAGCACTGCTAAATGCCGTGCTATCCCCGCTTAAACTAATTTCAAACAAAGAAAAAGAAACTTCCTTGATTGAAGAATTTTTCTACCCGAAATTCGGATGCGGACAGGTCTGGGAATTTATGGCAAATGAAATTGTTAAGATGGGCGGGGAAATTCACTATAACACTAAAGTCTGCGGGATTGAACTCGACGGCAGCCGGATAAAATCGGTTAAGGCTGTTACCGGTTGCGGACAATCTCCGCAACCGCATAATCACAGTGATTATGCGGAATTTTCAGGGGATTACTACATTTCTTCCATGCCTGTTAAGGATTTGATAGCAGGATTTGGCGCTGCAGTTCCGGAGGAGGTTTGCTCGATTGCAAAAGATTTGCCGTACAGGGATTACATACTTGCAGGTTTTTACTGCGATAAAATCAATTTAAAGAACAACACAAAAATTCCGACTATTAATAACATCTGTCCTGACTGCTGGATTTATATTCAGGAGGATGATATAACCGCAGGCAGGCTGCAGATTATGAACAACTGGTCGCCTTATCTAGTGAAAGACTTTGAACATAAAGTTTTCATAAGCCTTGAATACTTCTGCAACGAAGGTGATGAACTCTGGGAAAAGCCTGAAAACGAAATGCTTGATTTTGCAGTATCAGAACTTGAAAAACTTCAAATTGCCCGCAGGGAAGATATTCTGGACAGAGTAAGGGTTAGGGTTAAAAAAGCTTATCCGGCATACTTTGGCACCTACAAAGACTTTGATAAAGTAAAGACTTATCTGAATACAATTGAAAACTTATACTGCATAGGAAGAAACGGCCAGCATAAGTATAATAATATGGATCACTCTATGCTCAGCGGAATTGAGGCCGTAAACGTTATCAAAGGAAATCTTGATAAAGAAGTGCTCTGGAAAGTTAATACGGAAAAAGAATACCATGAAGTTAAAAAATAATATGCTGTTTATTTCGGTAATAACAATTTATATAATTGTTACGGCATTACGTCTTATATATCACCAGCCATGGTATGATGAAGCTTTAGCATGGAACATTGCACAGCAGCTAAATTTGCTGGAAATAATCCATTTAATGCGGGTGGAAGGGCATACATTTATCTGGTATCTTTTGCTTATGCCTTTTGCAAAAGCTGATCTGTGGTATCCCTGGCCGATGCTGATTATAAACTACATTTTTGCACTTGCCAGTGTAATTTATATGTGGAAAAAGGCACCGTTTAATAATTTCACCAAAATAGTTGTAACCTTTTCATTTCCGTTTTTTATACTTTTCCCGCTTGTCGCAAGATGCTATGCAATAGGAGTATTGCTGTTATTTTTCCTTGCAGGATTATACAGAGATAAATTGAAACACCCGATTACATATTCTGTTCTTATAAGTTTATGCGCAAACACAAGCGTCATGTCAGTAATTGGCGCAAGCGCATTCGGCTTTCTCTTTGCCCTTGATATGATTAAAGAAGCCTTAAAAGATAACGTTTCAAAAAGAGATTTTATTGTTTCATTTTCAGTTATGGCACTCGGAGCCTGTTTAATATTATGGCAGCTCGGCGGTTCAAACGCTGAAATCCAAGGCAACGGCACCGATTTTATAAAAAATCTTTCAGAATATTATATAGGTACAAATGTTTTATCAAATATACTAGCAATAACTGGCAGCATTCTCAGTGCAATATTACTTCCGGTATGCTTATTTAAGAATAAAAAGGCGTTATTTTTCTTTCTATATACAATAGGAGTAATGCTTTTTATATTTACACAGATATATTCAGGCTTCACACACCACTTTGTATTTTTCTTTGTATATGCTTTAATTAGCTACTGGATTTATGCAGACGAAAACCCGCAGAATACCCTTTTGAAACGGGCAGCGGAAATTGCAGTGACACTGGTATTTCTTAGTCATATTTTCACATTTCCTGATACTGCCTATGTTTACATCCACTCCGGTTCAAAATATTTTGCAGATTACATACTAAAGGACAACAATCTGAAAAACGGACGCATCATCTTATACTACCCGCTGGATAAAAGAGTGTTACCTTATTTAAGAAAAGATAAAGTAGATGTTTGGTTTTACTGTCAGGGACAAAAAGCTACATACAATTCAGCCCTCCATGATGCAGTCTTATGTTCGCCTAAGGGTCCAAAATACTATGTTCCGGCGTGGATTGAACGAAGTCTTTCAAAAGACAAAACAAACTATTCTGTTTTGAAAATTACGGATGAAACACCTCTGGAAGGATTTATATTGGAGGACAACCGCCGCAGAATTGTCTTTGAGCTATACAAAGATATGAACAAGACTTACGGCATATTCAAAACAACTGAATATGAAAAGTAACATCAAAGGGAAGAAAGTCCCATTGTTAAAGTCTCCAGCTTCGTCGCATGCAACACAAATCCAGCTGAAAAGGATTTTTAAGCCGCGTTTATTGCTGCAGCCACGGTTTTACAAGAAATTTTATGGCTTTACCGTCAATATGCTGCTGCATAGCCCATTCAATCTTATCAAGTCCGATAGTTCCGGTGATAAGCTTTTCAACTTCTACATCGCCTGAAGCAATATAATCAAGCGCCATCCGGAAATATTTCGGAGTATGATGAAATACACTCATAAGCCTTATGTCGCCGTAGTGCATTTTGGTAGTATCAAAAGTAACAGTTGAACCTGATTTGCAACCGCCAAAAAAGTGTACCGTGCCGCCCGGACGAACAAAAGAGAAAATTCTCTCCCAGATTTCAGGGAGCCCCACACATTCTACCGCAACATCCAGACCTTTATGTTCTTCTGTAAAATCCATAAATATTTTTTCCGGATTCGGATATTTTATCAAATCAACGATTTCATCAGCATGCGCAAATTCTTCAGCCATTTTTAATTTTAAAGGATTCCGGCCTGCTACTATAACTCGTGCGCCCTTGAGCTTTGCAAGCCGTGCAAACATCAACCCGATAGGCCCGATACCTATGATGCCTACAGTCTGTCCGGATTTTATTCCTGTTCTTTCAACACCGTGCACCACATTTGCAAGAGGTTCGCAAAATGCAGCCTTATCAAAACTCAAACCTTCCGGAAGATGCAGCATATTTTTTTTCACAATTCTTGCTGGTACTGTAATATATTCTGCGTAAGCCCCGTTTAAAAGGTTAAGATTTTCACAAAGGTTATACTCTCCGCGCCTGCAGTAAAAGCACTTGCCGCACGGTGCAGAATTCGCGGCAACGACCCTGTCGCCAACTTTTACATTATCAACACCCTTTCCGACTTTATCTACAATACCAGCAAACTCATGCCCGAAGCCGGAGGGGATATTTTTAATCAAAACTGGATGACCGCGCCGGAATGTTTTTACATCGGTTCCGCAGGTTAGTGCAGACATAACCTTTACAACAACCTCGCCGTCTTCAGGAGGTTTCACCATAACATTTTCAAGTTTTATATTGTGTGGCCCGTAGTATTGAATTGCGCGCATAACTTATCCGGCACGGGTTTCACCGCACCGCCTTTCTTAATCATTAATTTTTATGTAAGCTTTCATAATCTTATTGCTTATTGTATCATCAAAAGCCTTCTGAATATCATCAAGAGAGTATTCTGTTGAAATATTTTTTACAATAACTTTGCCGTCTGCAAGAAATTTCAAGGAATCCTTCAAATCCGCTGGCGACGGAGAATAACTTCCGAGAACAGTTAATTCTCTGTAGTAAATTTCGTTATTCGGATAGCCTGTGTTTTTCGGAGTGCTTGAAAATACAAGAATAGTTCCTCCGTTTCTTACAGCTTTTAGCGCAACATCCAACGCCTTATCCGCTCCCGATGTCATAAATATGGCATCAAATTTTGCCCCTTCCGGCATATCACGTGAATCAATCGCCTCAATTTCAAGATTTTTAAGGAAATTTATTCTCTCAGACAGAAGGTCGCACCCTGTAACCCTCATCCCGTAAGCCTTCAATGCCTGTGACATGAGAATTCCGATAGAGCCGAGCCCCACAACCAGAACTTTGGAAGCCTGCATAAGATTTGCACGTTTTACCGCTCTGACACAGCAGCCGAGAGGTTCATAAAAAGAAGCCTCCACCTCTGTAAGATTTGCCGGAATTTTATATGCAACATTTTTAAGATGCTCCTCTGAAAGGTAAACCCGTTCACTAAACCCGCCCGGCTTTATATTGGTGCTTTTAAAATGTTCACACATCGAAACATTTCCATGCCTGCAGTAGTTACATGTTCCGCATGGAATATGGTGGGAAGTGACTATTTTGTCACCAGATTTGAAATCTGTATCAGAAGCAATGTCAACAATCTGTGCAACAATCTCGTGCCCGAGAACGGTACCGTTTCCTGAAATTTTTTCTCTGAATTTTACAATATCCGAACCGCACAGCCCGCAGCCGAGAACTTTAACGATTGCACCGCAGCGTCCGTCAAGTTTTATATCTTCCGTACTTTTAGTAACTATTTTATCATCATCAATAACAGCAATTTTCATAACTTCCTCTTCGCCAAAAATTTTAACACAAACCTTGCGAACCGGCAAAAAAAATTATATAATATATATAGCTGTTCGTGTATAGAGGACATTTTATGAGGATAAAAAGATTAACCTGCTTTGATATTCCTAAAATAAATAAGAATATAGAACTTGACGGCATCAAAGATACCGCAAGATTTCAGCATGAACTTAACAACGAAGCTTTGATTGCACTGAATTTTCTTGTTCCTCTCAAATACAAATTTCTGCCGGAATCTTATATTCTTCTTGAGCAAGATGAAATACTAGGGCTTATAACCGTTGTGCCTACCCGCGGAAATCCGTATAAAATTAATATTACAAAACTAATTTTCCGTCAGAATTTTTACGATGCAGGGAAACAACTGGTTGAATTTGTAATAGCAAGGTACGGAGCAAAAGGGGCAGTTTCTTTCTGCGCGAATGTTGATCAGGCGCATAAAGAACTCCTTAATTTATTCTTAAGCGGATGCGGCTTCCGCCAGTGCTCCTACGAAAACACCTGGGATCTTTCAAACTTCAAACCTGTACAGACACAGAAAGCTCATTTCCGCTACTGCCAGAATTCCGATGCCTCAGATATAGCCAAACTTTATAATGCCGAGTTAAATTCGCTTTACAAGCCATCAATGGAGAGAATTAAGCAGGAATACAGAGAGCCGTTTTTTGCAGGCCTTGTTAATTTCTATAAAAACAGATACGTTCTTGAAGATGCAATGACGCACAGGCTTATTGCATATCTTTCAATCACAACAAGCGACCATAAAAATTTTACGATTGATATATCAACAAATGACGGATACCAGATTTCGTATGATGAGGTTATTAACTTTGCACTGGGAGAAATCTCCCGCAGAAAGACTAACTTTAATGCTTTTGTAAAACACAGGCAATACACAAAAACTGCCGATAACTTTGAAAAATATCTCCACGAAAGAAACTTAAACTGCATCCAGACAAAATGTGTGTTAATAAAAGATTTTTACAGGCCGGTTAAAGTTCAGGAAAATGCGCTTCAGATATTTTTTCTCGGCGAAACCGTAAACTAATTCCCTGCATTTTATCAACAGGTCAGCCATGGTTCAGGCTGCCGGAATTTCGGATATTCACAAATCCGCTTGTCACAAACTTTTTTCTTTGTGTTAATATTAGATGACGGAGTATAAAAATACAAAAGAAGGTTACTATGGATGAATTGGAAATCTATCTCGACAGAGATATTGACAGGGATTTAATCAAAACAAAAAGAATTGCCATAATCGGCTTCGGGTCACAGGGCTACGGTCAGTCAACAAATCTTAAAGACAGCGGATGCGATGTTATTCTCGGCTTAAGATTAGGCGGGAAATCAGATGCAAAAGCAAAAGACTACGGCTTCAAAACAATGTCGATAGAAGATGCTGTGAAACAGGCAGACATTATTCAGATTTTAATTCCTGACGAAATTCAGGCAAAAGTTTACGAAAAACAAATTAAGCCTTATTTGAGAAAAGGTCAGTATCTTATGTTCTCTCATGGATTTAATATTCACTATAAAAAAATCGTTGCACCTGAAGATGTCAATGTAATTATGGTTGCTCCAAAAGGCCCGGGGCACACTGTAAGAAGTGAATATTTGGAAGGCAGAGGGGTTCCTTCTTTGATTGCAGTTTATCAGAATCCGTCAGGCGATGCTAAAGAGGTTGCACTCTCATACGCCTCGGCAATCGGAGCCGGACGTGCCGGAATTATAGAAACAACATTCAGAGAAGAAACAGAAACAGACCTTTTCGGCGAACAGGCTGTCATCTGCGGAGGAGTTTCCGCACTTATAAAAGCAGGGTTTGACACTCTGGTAGAGGCGGGATATTCACCTTATATGGCATACTTTGAAGTTCTTCATGAAATGAAGCTTCTTGTGGATTTAATCAATCAGGGCGGGCTTGCAGATATGAGATACTCAATCTCAAACACCGCAGAATACGGTGATATGACACGCGGGCCTAAGGTTATCGGAGAACAATCAAAGCAGGCTATGAAAGATTTACTCAAAGATATTCAAAGCGGCGCCTTTGCAGACGAATTCTTACAAGAAATGGATACTGGCTGCGAAAATTTCAACCGGCTCAGGAAGGAAAACGCAGATCATTTGATAGAAAAAGTCGGCGAAAAAATCCGCTCATCTTTTGTATGGGGTAATAAAGACAAAATTATTGATAAAAACAGAAATTAACAACCCTTTATAGTTCAATACATTTAACGAAAAAAGGAATAATCAATGTTCAATACAGATTCTATATATGAAGTAGTAGTATTTTCAATCGGCGACACAAAAGCCGGTACCAAAATGGGGAAACTCCAGCTTAAAAATCTGGATGACGGATCAATCCTCAACTGCATTCTCTGGGAAGAGACCCTGAACCGTATCGACCACAGAGTTTTCCGCAGTGGAAACCAGCTCAGGCTTGTAACAGCATCGTTTAATGAAAAGTTTAACAACTGTCTTGTAACTTCTGTTGAACTAATCAAAGAAGCAAAAACAGGACTATCTGAAGAGGAACGCGAGAAAGTTTACGCGGAACTCATTTCATATTTTGACAAAATTAAAAACGAAAAACTTAACTCGTTTTTGAATATGTTTTTTATGGAAAACAAAGAGAAAATAAAAATTATGCCGGCAGCAAAAGTAATGCACCACAACTATATAGGCGGGCTTATGGTGCATACACTCGAGTGCCTTAAATATGCAGAAATGAATATGGATATATCCGACTACAAATTCAACCGCGACAATATACTTGCCGCCTGCATACTCCACGACATCGGAAAAATCTTTGAATACACAATAGACACTGAATCCGGCATAATTGATTATGACGAAAACTTCCGCAAAGAATGGATTTCCCACTCTCAGTATGGATTTTCAATGTGTATGACAGAAGGATTTAAAGAAATAGCCCGAATGATTGCGGCGCACCATGGCAGAAGCGACTGGGGCGCAATCATTGACTTAGGCGAAAGAGAACTGGAACCGGAATTGTATTTTATACACCTTGTAGATAATTTATCTGCAAAGTTTGGCAAAATAAACGTTGCAATGCTTGAGGAAAACTAAGGAGAACAAATTGGGCAGACTGACAGAAAAACACAACTTAAAAGGAACTCTTGTCTGTGTAGAAGGGATTGACGGCTCCGGCAAATCTACACAAATTACCCTTCTGCGCGACTGGCTTAAATCCATAGGGCAGGACGTAATATTTACGGAATGGAATTCCTCGGAACTTATCTCACAGACAACAAAACTTGCTAAAAAGAAAAATATGCTCTCGCCGAGAACCTTTTCGCTTCTTCACGCAGTTGACTTTGCAGACAGGGCAAAACAGGTTATTGCACCGGCGCTAAAGGCAGGATTTATTGTACTCGCTGACAGATATGCCTATACAGCTTTTGCAAGAGATGTTGCAAGAGGGGTTGATGCAAACTGGGTTAGAAAAGTCTATGATTTTGCATACAGACCGGATCTTGCAATATATTTTGATATAGACCCGAAAACCGCAATGGATAGAATCTGTTCAAACCGCGCGCCAAAATTCTATGAAGCCGGTATGGATTTAAAATTAAGCAATGACCCTTACGAAAGCTATCTGATTTTTCAGGGGCGTGTTATCAAAGAATATCAAAAAATGGTCGATGAGTTCGGGCTTGTTAAACTCAATGCAACCGACTCAATACATTCAAAACAGGTCAAAATAAGACAGATGCTAAAAGAAGTTTTAAGAGAAAAAGGCATAGAGGTAAACTAATGACTGCAAAGACAAAAAACGGATACGACGGACTTTTAATAGTAATAGAAGGAACAGACGGTTCCGGAAAATCTACACAGCTTGAACTTCTCAAACGCTCTTTGCAGGACAAATCATACGGAGTAATGGTTTCAGAGTGGAAAACCTCCCGACTGATTGCAAATGTTATTGACGATGCAAAAGAACGCAACCTTTTAAACGCAACTACATTCAGCCTGTTGTATGCTGCAGACTTTGCAGACCGTCTGGAAAACCAGATTATACCGGCATTAAAATCAGGATTTATTGTTCTTCTGGACAGATATTTCTACACCGCACTTGCGCGGGATGTTGTCAGAGGCCAGTACATTGAATGGGTTAAAAATCTCTACGAATACGCACCCGAGCCTGATCTTGTATTTTATCTGGATATGCCTGTTGATGTGCTTCTGAAAAGGATTATCGGAACAACCGGCCTGAATTTTTACGAAAGCGGACGGGATGTAGGGTTTTCCACAGACTTTTATAGAAGCTTTGAAATTTACCAGAATAAATGTCTGGACGAATACAACCGAATGAAATCCGAATACAATTTTATAAGCATAGACGGCACAAAATCTATTAATGACATTCACAAAATTATGAATGACGAAGTACAGAAACTGCTGGATTCCGGAGTATTAGATTAAAAGAGAAAGGAGAAAAACCATGAAAATACTTGCTATGACTGAATTACACACAGGGGGGGCAAGACTAACTTTAATGCCACTCCGACAAAGGATTTATGGCAAACTATTTTATTTAAATTAAAGCGCGGAGATTTTTTTAAATCTTTTTCCATTGCGGGCGCTAATGACAAAG